>NZ_JBEZFL010000003.1:0-683691 GCF_040649415.1 Actinoplanes sp. NPDC048967 | reverse complement strand
ACCACGGGCTGGGTGACCTGCAGCAAGCCGTCGCCTACTTCGAGCAGGCTCTGCCCATCCGGCGCGAGGTCGGTGACCGGGCGGGGGAAGCCACCAGCCTGAACAACATCGGCGGCGTCTACCACGGGCTGGGTGACCTGCAGCAAGCCGTCGCCTACTTCGAGCAGGCTCTGCCCATCCGGCGCGAGGTCGGTGACCGGGCGGGGGAAGCCACCACCCTCAACAACATCGGCCTGGTCTACTACGAGCTAGGTGACCACCAGCAAGCCCTCTTCCACTTCGAGCACGCTCTCCCCATCCGGCAGGAGGTCGGCGATCGGGTGGGGGAGACGGTCACCCGCTTCAACATGGCGATGATCTACGAGCAGGACGGGGAGGTCGATCGGGCTGTTATAGAGTTGGAGCAAGTAGTCGAGCTTGACCGGCAGGTCGGTCATCCGGATCTGGAGTCTGACACCGCTGTGCTGGATCAGGTCCGGCGTGAACGGGAACAGGGCGGTTCAGCTACCGGGGCCGGGCTGGCGTGACGTCGACGGCGCGGTGGGTGGAGGGGTGCCAGCTGGCGCTAGCCTTTCGAAGGTCGAGCCGCTCTGGGATGCCGAACCCCAACAGCCCAAACGCACACTGACGGCCCAACTGAGCGAAGCTGGCGCGACGGGACGCCACACCGGACACGAACTACCCGCCTGATTGGTAGCAGCGCTAAAGATGAGGCGGTCATTTCCGGCTCGCAGCCGGCATGGCCGCAGTTCGCGTACGCCGATCAGCACTCGCCGTCGTCGTCGTATCTGCCGGACACGTCGATGCCGTACGCGCCCCCAGGCCTTCCGAAGTCAGCAGCATCAGGAACATCTCGGTTGCTTGGGAACCAGATGATGAGCCTTGCCGTGGAGCCGTCGATCTTCTTGAGGAAGCAGCCGCCGATCGCGGAGACCCCAGGGCCCGTTGAGGGGGCCGGAGTCGGATTGTCATCTGCCCGCCATCCGTCGGTGGTAGCGGCGGCTCGGTAGAAGGACATGATGCTTTCCCGGTTCATCTCAGTCCGGTATTGCTGGCCCGCGAAGGCGAACCCGCCGTCGATATCGCAGCCCGATTCGCTGTCTGCTGACGTCGCGCCATCGGGGTGTGTCCTCAAGATCGGGAGGTCCGCGAGCGTGGCGGCAAACCGCTCATTACGGTCCGAGCAACCGGGGAGCGCAGAAAGCAGACCGGCGCATCCGCACGAAAGGGCACCGACCAGCGCCCCCGCGACGCCGAGCCTGATGGTGCGAGGAGTCAGCGCTTTCGCCATGGCTGAACCCTAGGGTGGGCCGGGTCCAACTCGACGCACATCAGGTGACGGACGACCGCCTTCTGTTGCCGAGTTGGCCGACCTTCGATCATGAGGCCATGACGGGGGACGTGTGGCGGCTGGTGACGACGATCGGTGATTACGGCCTGGTCCTGGCGGTCGGGCCGGACAAGTCCTGGCAGGTGATCGACGGCGAGCGGGCGCGCGGGCCGGCCGCCGGCCGCGGTTTGATGATGTTGTTGCCATTGCTGGAACGCACCTGCGAGCAGGTTGGGAACTGAGGTGGCTGACCGGGTCCCGGACGGGTTCCCGGCGCCGCTGCGGGATGACCTGCTGGAATTCGCACTGCATTGGCCAACGGAGTATTAGCCGGGGCTGGCGTTGGCCTGGGTCGAGGGCGGGTATCCGATTGACCGGGTGCGGGATGTCGTCGCCACAATTGTAGGTGATCAGCGCAGGTCACAACCGCTGCGACGTCGTGCACTGCGATTGGGCAAGAGCCACGACGGTTGAGGTGTCGCGGGAGGGGCCAGCGGCGAATGAAGCCGGTCCATAGCGGCATGCGATGCCATGCTGTGGGCGTGGAGTACGTGTCCCGAGCGCCGCGCCCACCGCTGGATGGGCTGATCGACGACCTCTACTACCTGGAGGGCTCGCCGCCGTACGCCCGGCTGATCCTTCCTGCGAGTCCGGCGGCGTTTCTCGTCGTCAACCTCGGCGCGCCGTTTCGGATTCGGGCCGGGGCCGATCTCGAGGCGGCCGACTACGCCGATGGCTGTGTGGTCACCATGCCCACCCGGGCGCTGGAGTTCGGCTACCCGACCCGGACCCGGTCTGTCGGGGTGCACTTCAAGACGTGGGGGCCGGCGCCGTTCCTGGCCATGCCCGCGGCCGAGCTGTGCGATCGGCCGGTGACGTTGGAGCAGGTCTGGGGCCGGCCCGCCGTGGCCGAGCTGCGCGACCGGCTGGCTGCGGCGAACGGACCGCACGAGATGCTGACGCTGCTCGAGCGGGAGCTGATGCGCCGGCTGGACGAGATCGCCGGGCTCGGGCTGGTCCGCCACACGATCGGCGTCATCGCGGCGGCGCGCGGAGCGGTCGCGGTCGGCGATCTGGGAGTGGAAGCCGGGGTCAGCAGCACCCACCTGGCCCAGCGGTTCAAGGAGCTCGTCGGCGTCACGCCGAAACGGTTGGCCCGCAGCCACCGATTCGCCGCCACCGTGTTCTCGATCAACCCCGCCGAACCGGTCGACTGGGCCGACCTTGCCAGTAGCGCCGGCTATTTCGATCAGGCTCACTTCGGTCACGAATTCCGGGCGTTCACCGGGCTCACGCCGACCCGATATCTCGAGGTTCGGCGGCGGTTCATGCGCGAGCATCCCGGGCACGTGCTGGACAGCTGGCCGCTGCCGGCCGATTGATTTCTTACAAGAACGACTGCCCATGACCCGCTAATTTGGGGGCATCCCCAAGCAGAGGAGAGCCCTGTGGGCAAGGTGGTCATGTACAGCTCGGTGTCGGTGGACGGCTTCATCGCCGACGAGAATGACCAACCGGGACCGCTGTTCGACTGGTTGACCAGCGGTGACGTCCCGTTGGACGAGAGCGGCTACGTGAAGGTGTCGCAGTCCTCCTACGACTACACCCGGGCGTACTGGGACCAGATCGGGGTGACGATCGCCGGTCGTCACGTTTTCGACATGACGGACGGCTGGGACGGTAAGCCGCCGAGTGGGATCGACCACGTGGTTGTCGTGACGCACCGGCCGCCGCCCGAGGGCTGGGACCCCGCGGCGCCGTTTCACTTCGTCGACGGTGTCGAGGCCGCGGTGGCCAAGGCGCGGGAGCTCGCGGGGGACCGTCTGGTCGAGGTCGCCGCCGGTGACGTCGGTGGCCAGGCGCTGGCCGCGGGCCTGGTCGACGAGGTGCGGATGGACGTCGTGCCCGTCGTCTTCGGATCCGGCAAGCGCTTCTTCGGGTCGGTCGACGCGCAGCAGCTGCTGGCGGACCCGGACGTGGTGATCCAGGGCGACCGGGTGCTGCACCTGCGCTACCAGGTGCGCCGTTGACCGGGTCCGCCGAAAGCCGCGTACCCGTCTAGCCGCGCAGCTTGTCCCGCAGCTTGACCAGGCGCTTGCGCAGTGGCTTGGGAAGCTTGCGACCCAAGCTGTACAGCAGCTCCTTCGGCCGGGACCGCTCGTAGACGAACTCATACGTCGGCGTGGCGTTGAAGACCCGGCCGGTCGGGCGGTAGCCGTACGGCTTCAGCGCCGCCTCGATCGTGGCGCGTTCCGGCTCGCCGAAGGCCTCCGCGAAGACGATCGGGTGGTGGCCGCGGAGGATGCGGCGGGCGCCCTTCAGCACCTGCTCCTCCATGCCCTCCACGTCGATCTTCAGGACGACGACCTTGCCGCGGACGACCTTGTCCAGCGGTACGACGTCGAAGTGCTCCCAGACCCCGTCCAGGAACGACTTGGCCTGTCCGGGCTCGCTGCCCAGGCCGACGTGGTGCACCGTCACCTTGCTGGTGAGGTCGTTCGCGTCGACGTTCATCTGGGTCCAGCCGGCGCAGCGCTCGCGGGGGTCGAAGGCGTGCACGTGTGTCGACGGGCAGTACATCCCGAACCAGACCGTGTGGGTGCCCAGGCAGGAGCCGGCGTCCACGTACACCCCGCGCTTGTTCAGGGTGCGGATGTAGTCCAGGAACTTCTGCTCGTAGAACTGGTTGGTGAAGAAAGGCTTGTAGAGGGTGGGCGGGGCATCCTGCGGCCACGGTGACGTGTCGAAACGGCTGGTGATGCCGTGTCGTTTGACGGTGATCATCGGCTCTGCCACTGGATCCATGCGACTACCCTGTCTGTTTACGGAGCCCGCCGACATCACGGGGCTTACGCCTGTCGGTGTCCATCGGCATCCTTTACCGGAAGCGATGAAAATACTACTGGTCATCGGGTGGGACTTTCCCAGATGAAGCAGACGGCGTGGCGCATTCCGCGGCAGCGCACAAGGGAGCGGGGCACGGCGAGCGGGATCTCGCCGCCGCAGTCGCAGCCGCCGCCGCGCCGTCACCCGTACCGGAAAGTGCTTGTCGCCCTGGGGATTGTCGCGCTGCTGGCGCAGCTGGCCTTGGTGATGGTCACCGCGGCGCGGCAGCAGTCGCAGACCGCGGACGAGGGTGTGTACATCGCCGCGGCGGTGGTCTACCTGCGGCATCACGAGCTGCGTTACAACCCCGAACATCCGCCGCTGGCCAAGCTGGTGATGGCCGCCGGCCTCGCTTTCGCCGATGCGCGCATCGATGCGGGCCCGGACAAGAATCAATATCAGGCCGGGACGGACGTGCTCTACGAGCACGGCAACGGGGCTCAGCGCATTCTCTGGTACGCCCGGCTGCCGACGATCGTGCTGACGCTGCTGTTCGGGCTGATGGTTTTCGCGTTCGCCCGCGACATCACCGGACCGGGCGGTGGTCTGCTGGCGCTCGCGTTGTACGCGTTCTCGCCGGACGTGATCACGTACGGTTCGCTGGCCGGGGTCGACCTGCCCGCGGCCGGTTTCGTGCTGGCCGCCGCCTGGCTGGTCTGGCGGATGAGGCGCCATCCGTGGGCGTATCTGGCCCCGGCCGGGCTGGCCCTCGGCGCGGCTTCGGCCACGAAGATGAACACGCTCGTCGTGGTGCCGGTCCTGTTGCTGCTGGCCGCCGTGTCCGCGTGGCACGCCCAGCCGGGCGTGCGGCGCGTGCCCCGGCTGCTGACCGCGGTAGCCGCCATGATCGGTGTCGGCGTCGTGGCGGTCGCAACGGTGTGGCTCACGTACCTGATCGTTGATCCGCGGCTGCACTGGACGGCGCCGCCCGGTGTGCCGGTGATCCACGGGACGGTCGGTCATCTCGTCGACTGGCTGCCGTTCCCGCCCGCCTACGCCGACGGCCTGCGCATCCAGCTCGGGCTCGAGGACCAGACGTGGGGCGGCTTCCTGCTGGGCGACACGTATTCAGGGCACCGCTGGTACTACCTGCCGGCCGCGCTGCTGATCAAGACGCCACTGGGCATGCTGGCTCTGTGGCTGACCGGCATCGTGACGATGCTGACGGTGCGCCGATTGCGGCCGGCGGCGCTCTACGTTCTACTGCCGACGGTGGTGCTGCTGGTCGCGGCCATGCAGGGCAGCCGGGACTGGGGCGTGCGCTACGCGATCTTCGTACCGGTGCTGCTGGCCGTGGCGGCCGCTGCTGTCACCGCCGTCCGGTGGCGGTGGGTGCAGGCGGTCGCGGTCCTGCTGGTGGCCTTCGTCGCCGTCAGTTCGGTACGCGCCTTCCCCTACTACCTGCCGTACTCGAACGAGGCCTTCGGCGGTCCTGCCAAGACCTACCTGCGCCTGGGGTCGTCCAACGTGGACTGGTATCAGGACCTGTACCGGCTCGCCCGGCGCCTCCAGGAGCGGTATCCGGGCGAACGGGTGTGGCTGGTGCACCGCAACCGGGCGATGGCCGGCTACTACGGGATCGACGCCGGGGATCCGTTGAAGGTGCCGCCGTCCGAGGTCAGCGGCCTGCTCGCGATCTCGGTGACCCAGCTCAGCAATCCGAAGCCCGAGATCCGCGAGCTGATCGCCCGCGGCGTCCGGATCGACCAGGTCGGCCACTCGATCTTCATCTATCGGGTGTCCCCGGCCCGCTGAACGACCCGATCCGGCACTTCCACGGCTCGACACTCTGAAGGGCGGCACGACGATGAGGTTCAGTTTCTGTCCGGACGTGACTCCGGCGGGCTGGCTCGTCCGGTCCGGGGCGCCGGACCGGCAACTGATCACGTTCGGGCCGGCGGGCTTCGAGGCGTACGCCCGCCTTCGCTACATTCCCGACCCGGCGCGGCCCGGTCAGCAGGAGGCCGACGTCGATGTCCCTGACGATCATCCGTCGGACCTCACGCAGGCACGCCGGGCGTTGCGCCGGCTCGCGCCGTTCACGGCCACTCCCGACGAGTGCTACTTCTGCGTCTGGGAGGGCTACTCCGACATCCCGCTCCCATCGGAGGCGCGCGAAGGATCGCTGGTCGACCTGCCCCATCGGCGCTACGCCCTGTTCCGGGGGCGGCTGCGAAACATCGATCACTGGGAGACGGCCTTCGGCGGCGGACAGCCCATCGCGCCGCCCGCGTTTGTCTGGCCGGCTGATCGGGGCTGGTGCTTCACGAGTGACGTCGACCCGCACTGGGCCGGGATCGGTGCCGAGCGGGTGGCCGTCGACGCTCTCGTTGCCGACCCGCGGCTCGACGTCGTCGCGGCCGACCCGGCGAACAGTCAACCCCGGTACTGCTAGGAGCTGACGCTGCGGGCGATGACCAGCGGTGCATGGCGGCCGTACCGGACTATCAGCGTGGCATCGCCCGGGCGGATCGCTCAACCGGAGCAGCCGCTACCAGAAGTATCGGCTCACCAGTCGCGCCAGGCGTCGGTCAGCTCGGACCGGTGCGGGCTTCGCCCGGCCGTCAGCGCCGTGACGTCGACACCCGCCTCGGTCAGGACGGCGTCGAGGTACTCGCCCAGTTCCTCGCGTTCGCCGGTCTCGATCACCGCCTGCCGCTCGTCGATGGCGTTGAGCGCGAGCACCACACGTCAGCGTAGGACCTGGCGCAACGGTCCCCGCAGCCACCGTTCGGTCTCGTCCCGGCTGCGCAGGCGGACCACGTCGAGGCCCGGCCGTTCGCGCATCAGGGCCAGCACCTGGGCCTTCGACTTGCCGTGGGTCTGCCAGGCCCAGCGCACGATGTGGTCCTTCGTCGTCAGGATCGTCCACAGCGGCGCCTCGACGTTGCCGTTCCAGAGCTGTTCGCGGCTCAGGCGGCGGATCACCGTGCGGCGGATGATCTGGCGCATCACCACAGCCCGGGGCAGATCGAGCCACACCAGCAGGTCGGCGCGCTCCGCCAGATGGGCGCGCACCGAGCTGTACTGCCATTCGACGACCCAGGCCGGCTCGGCGATGACCCGGTGCACGTCCGCCTCGAACGTCGGCCGGGGCGTCCAGTCCGGGCCGTGGAACAGACTGTCGATCTCCGTGTGCGGGATCTTCAGCGTGGCGGCGATCCGGGCCGCCAGCGTGGTCTTGCCCGCGCCGGAGGTGCCCGCCACCAGGATCCGCTGCGGGCGGGCCGGCAGCGGATCCGATGCGGTGCGCAGGGTCAGCGGGGGCGCGGCTGGCGCATGCCCTTGCCGCCCGGGCGCATGTTCTTCGGGATCGCGCCCTTGGGCATCTGCGGGCGGGCCATCAGCGCGCCCAGCCGCTTGTCCAGGGCGTTGACGTCCTTGCCGGTCAGGTTGCGGGGCAGCTTCATCACCGTCGTGCGCAGCTTGCGGATCGACAGCTCGCCCTCGTTGGGGCCGATCATGTAGTCGTACATCGGGGCGCTGCCGATGACCTTGGACAGGCGGCGCTTCTCCTGGCCCATCAGGTTGCGGACGCGCTGCGGCTGGCCCTCGCCCAGCAGGATCACGCCGGGGCGGCCGATCACGATGTGCACCATGTCGAACTGGGTGGTGGAGCTGGCCGCCGGGCGGACCCGCCAGTCGCCGCGCATGTTCTCCATGATCGAGGCGGCCGCGCCGGGCTGGCCCTCGGCGGCGTTCATCATCGCCGTGTTCGACCGCAGGTTGAGGACGATCAGGGCGGCCAGCAGGGTGACCATGACGCCGATCGGGATCCAGATCCAGCCCAGGCCCAGGAGGACGAGCAGCACGGTCACGGCCAGCGGGATCAGCACCGCCGCGACGATCAGCGGGACGAACCACTTGTCCTGCCGCGCCGTGAACGCGAACACCTGGCCGATCTGCTTCAGGCGCTCGACGAACGACACCTTCTCCTGGGGTTTTGCCATAACCCGAAAGTGTAGTGGCCGACCTGGTGCCTTAGTCGCCCAGGACCCTCAGCTGAGGCACCCGGGCCACGAATATGAGGGACCTTCCCCATGCGGGGGCGGCACCTTCCCGCGAAGAGTCGAGGACAGCAAGGACGACCGATCGCGAGGAGTTGTGATGTTCCCGCTCAGTGACCCCGAATTCCAGCTCGACCTCCACCGTCAGCAGTCCCGGGAGTGGCGCCGCGCCGCCGCCGCCGACCACCTCGCCCACGAGGTCGCCGCGGGCCGGCACCGGCGCTCCCGGTGGCATTGGCCCACCCGCCGGCCGCCGCACGGGCGGGCGTCCGCGTAGCCATGACTGTGCTATTCGGGGCAGGCGCGCCGGGTCCGTGGCATGACATGCTCGACGGCGTGACGGCGCAAGCCAGCAGTGAGTTCCTGGTCGGCCGGGAGGCCGATCTCGCCGTGCTGCGCGACGCTCTGAAGCGCACCCGCAACGCCGAGCCGTCGACCGTGCTGGTCGGCGGCGAGGCGGGCGTCGGCAAGACCCGCCTGGTGGAGGAGTTCTGCCGGGTGGCCACCGCGGAGGGCGCCCGGGTGCTCACCGGTCAGTGCCTGGAGCTCGGCGAGGAGGGCCTGCCCTTCGCGCCGTTCGCGGCCGCGCTGCGCCGGCTGGTGCACACCGACGGCCCCGAGGTGCTCGACGGGCGCGAGCAGGACTTCGCGCGGCTGCTGCCCGAGCTGGGCCCGCCGCCACCGGACGCCGTCGGCGAGGCCCGCCGTGGCTACCTGTTCGAGCTGGTCGCAGCCCTGTTCGACCGGCTCGCCGAACGGCAGCCGCTGGTGCTGGTCATCGAGGACCTGCACTGGGCGGACCGCTCGACCCGGGACCTGATCGGCTTCCTGATCCGCTCGGCCCGGCTGCCGCACGTCCTGCTGCTGGCCACGTACCGTACTGATGAACTGCACCGCGGCCATCCGCTGCGGCCGTTCCTGGCCGAGCTGGACCGGGTCCGCGGCGTGCAACGCGCCGACCTGGACCGCCTCGACCGCGACGGCACCGCCGAGATGCTGGCCCACCTGCTCGGCGCCGAGCCGGAGCCGCGCACGGTCGACGCCGTCCACGAGCGCGCCCAGGGCAACCCGTTCTTCATCGAGCAGTTCGCCGCGTCCGCCGACCCGACCTGCTGCGACATCCCGCACAGCCTGCGCGACCTGCTGCTGGCCCGGGTCGACCAGCTCAGCGACGCCGCCCAGCGGGTGCTGCGGGTGGCCGCGGTCGGCGGCACCGAGTTCGGTCACGAGCTGCTCAGCCGGGTCGCCGGCATCGACGAGGCCGACCTGGAGTCGGCGCTGCGGGCCGTCGTGGCGGCCCAGCTGATCGTCTTCGACGCCGACGGCGGCTACGAGTTCCGGCACGCGCTGGTGCGCGAGGCCGTCCACGACGACCTGCTGCCGGGCGAGCACGCCCGGCTGCACGCCCGCTACGCCGAGGCGGTCGAGGCGGAGCCGCAGCTGGTCGCGATGGGCCGGGCCCCGGCGGAGATCGCCCACCACTGGTACGCGGCCCACGACCACCCCAAGGCCCTGACCGCGGCTCGGCGCGCGGCGCAGGCGGCCGGCCGGCGGTACGCGTACGCGGAGCAGGCCCGGCTGCTGGAGCGGGTTCTGGAGCTGTGGGAGCAGGTCCCCGAGGCGGCGCAGCTGCTCGGCGCCAGCCACCTCGACCTGCTCGAGGAGACGGGCCTGGTGGCCATCGACGCCGGCGACCACCAGCGCGCGCTCAAGCTGACCAAGGCGGCGCTGGCCGACCTGGACGTCGAGGCGGAGCCGCTGCGCGCGGCCCGGCTGCTCGTGCGCCGCAGCAAGCTGCTCTACAACGCGGGCACCAGCGACGGCGCGGCGGAGGCCCGGGAGGCGTACCGCCTGCTCCGCGCGGCGCCACCGTCGCAGGAACGGGTCACGTTGATCGCCGACGTCGCGTACGCGCTCGGCGGGGTCGACGACGAAGAGGCCGGCCGGGTCGCCGAAGAGGCCATGGCCGCCGCCCGCGAGGTCGGCGACGTGTCCGCGCAGGTGTCCGCGACCATCACGTACGGCCAGGTGTGCGGCGGCCGGTTGTCGGCCGTGGAGGCGCTGCCCGCGATGCAGGCCGCCGCGGTACGCGCCCGCGAGACCGGTGACCTGCCCAACCTGGCCCGCGCGCTGGTCAACGTCTCCGACACCCTGTTCGAGCTGGGCCGCTACGAGGAGTCCGCGGCCACGGCGGCCGAGGGCGTGCCGTACGCGGACCGGGTCGGGGTGCACCGCACCACCGGGGTGTTCCTGCTGGCCAACCACGCCGAGGCGCTGATGGCCCTGGGCCGCTGGGACGAGGCCGACGCCCGGTGCGCCGAGGCCGCGCGCCTCGATCCGCCCGGCACGCTGGCGCTGCCGTGGATGCGGCTGCGGACCGCGCTGCGGCTGGCCCGCGGGCACGAGGGCGCCGAGCCGCTGGCCCACCGGGCCATCGCGTTCCTCGGGCGCCAGTTCCTGCACCGGGAGAACAAGCTGTCCCTGCTGGAGCTGCGCATCTCGCTCGCCCGGCACACCGGCGACCCGGCGGCGGCGCTCACCGCGGCCCGGGCGGCGGTGGAGGAGCCGACGCTCGCCGACCGCCCCCGCTACGGCTGGCCCCTGCTCGCCGTCGCGGCCACGGCCGCCGGTGAGTCGGCCGACGACCAGCTGGCCGCCCGGATCAGGCAACTCGCCGGGGCGATGCCGCAGCGGTATCCGAGCGACCGCGCGTACGCGGCACAGCTCGCCGCCACGCTGACCGGCCGGCCGGAGCTGTGGCGCGAGGCGGTGGCCGCGTGGCGGGTCGACGGGCAGCGCTATCCGCTGGCGGTGGCGCTGCTGGGGCTGGCCACTGCCGCGGCCGGGGCCGGCGACCGTCCGGGCGCCGCGGAAGCGGTCGAGGAGGTGGCCGCGGTGGCGGGTGCGCTGGGCGCTGGGCCGTTGGCGGAGGCCGCGGACACCCTGGCCCGCCGGATCGGCCTGCGCTCGGCGGCCCATCCGGCCGTCACGGGTACGGAGACACTGACCGACCGGGAACGCGAGGTGCTGCGGCTGGTGGCCGAGGGGCTCAGCAACAGCGGCATCGCCAAGCAGCTCTACATCTCGCCGAAGACGGCCAGCGTGCACGTCTCCCGGATCATCGCGAAGCTGGCGGTGGCGAGCCGCGGCGAGGCCGCCGCGGTCGCGCACCGCCTGGGACTGCTCGACGACTGACGACTCAGCGCCGGGCCAGCCGAGCCGCGACGCCGGAGACCCACAGCAGCGCGGTGGTCGCACCGACCGCCAGGGTCAGGGAGCCCGCGACGCCGCTGTTCATCGCCCGCAGGTCGCCGGCGCCCCCGACACGTCGCGGGCGCCGGACCGGCTGTCGGCGCGCTGGCTGCTCGCCGTCGCGGCTGCCTTCGAGGCGGAGCCGGCGTCGGTCACGGGGGCTTGCCGCGGCGGAGTCGATGGGCCGCGCGGTCGGCGAAGCGGTGGCCGGGTTTCTGGCGCGCGATGATCGGGACGCGGCGACGGTGCGGTCCTACGGCCAGACGCTGAGCCGGCTCTGCCGAGCTGTGCGTGCCGGGTTGTCGCTGGCGTCGCTGACTGCGGAGCAGGTCAGCCAGGCGTGCACGGTCGCCTGGGGCGACGCGGCATCCCGGACCTGGAACCGGCACGTGGCGGCGATTCGCTCCTTCAGCAGGTGAGCACTCCGCGACAGCTCCCGTGTCGGTCCGGGCGCTGGGCAGGCGCCGGGCCATGCGGTCGGTGCCGTGGGTGGCCTTGCGCCGGCCGCGGAGGCCAGGCATTCCGCGGCCTTGGCCGATTCCGCAACCGACGATTCCGCGCTGTCCGCGTTGTCCGCGTTGTCCGCGTTGTCCGCGCTGTCCGCGCTGTCCGCGCTGTCCGCGCTGTCCGCGCTGTCCGCGCTGTCCGCGCTGTCCGCGCTGTCCGCGCTGTCCGCGCTGTCCGCGGATTTCGCGCGGTCCGAGGATTTCGCCCATTGTGCGCCCTTCGCGCGGTCCGTGGACTTGGCGGCTGGGCTCGAACGGCGGCCGGAGATCGGGGCCGGACGGAGGAGCTGAGTGGCCCGGGCCTGGACCGGCTGCGGGAGCGCGCCGACATAGCACTGCCGCTGTCCGATGAGCGCGCCGAATACCTCTTCAAGCAGGCGACCGGCGCCACCCTGCGCCGGCTCAGGAACCGCTGACCCGTCAGCGCGTCGCTTCTCGCCAGCTGTCCGCGGTGGCCGGGTCGTAGTAGCGGGTGAACTGGCAACCCCAGGCGATGGCGTCAGCCATGGTCTTGCCGCCCCAACGGTGTTCGCCGCTGACCAGCAGGCGGGTGCCGATCCCGTACGTCGGTGGCCCGTAGCCCATTGTGACCCGGCCACCGAAGGGTGGGGACATGTCGACGGTGACGGTCCGGCCGGAGCCGCCGGTGAACCATTCGTTCACGGTGAAGGTGACGCCCACGTGGGCGAGGACGCTGTCGGGGCGGTCGGAACGGCCCGGTCCGATGGCGGTCACGGTGCCGTCGAAGGTGAACGCGCGGCGGGCCACTTCGCGCGGTGAATAGGAGAAGGCGCAGGAGCCGTTCGCCTCGTCGGGGATTGCGCCGGTCCGCTGGGGAGCCGCCGAGGTGGCCGGCGGGAGTGCGGCGGTGCGTTCGGTCGGCGGCGGGTCGGTCAGGGCGCCCGCGCTGACGACGGCCGCCATGGAGGCGGCCACCAGTGCTCCGGCGCCCCAGGCGATCCGGGAGCGGCGGGCCTGCCGGACCCGTCGGCGTGCCCCGGTGGTGAGGGCGACGGGCTCGGGCGCCCGGTCGGCGTCCTCGGCGAACAGCAGCCGTAGCTCGCGTTCCAGCTGGTCGGTCATGACGTCTCCTTGAGGGCGGCTGCGACGTCACTGCCGCGCAGGGTCGCCAGGGCCCGGGAGGTGGTTGCCCGGACGGCGCTGACGGTCACCCCCATCGCCTCGGCGATGCCGGCGTCGTCCAGGTCGGCGTAGTAGCGCAGGACGAGTGCGGTCCGGGCGCGGGGAGCGAGGGTGGCGAGCACGTGGCGCAGCTGGTCGCGGGCCGCCACCTCGTCGGCGGGGTCGCCCGCGCTCGGTGGCTCCCAGCCGGCCAGGTCGGTCGGCCGCTCGGTCGAGGAACGCCGCCGGTGCCAGCTCAGGTGGGCGTTGACCAGCATCCGCCGCACGTACGCGTCGGGTTCGCGGGCGGCCGCCACCTTGCGCCAGTGCCGGTACGCGTCCGCGAGCGCGGTCTGGGTCAGGTCCTCGGCCCGGTGGGCGTCACCGGTCAGCACGTACGCCAGCCGGAGCAGGGACCGGCCCTGCTCGCTCACGTACTCCTCGAACCCCACCTGTGACCTCCTCGATGCGCCTCACCAGGAGAGACGCATCGAGGCTGCGCATCCGCTGCACGAGCGGCGGGGTGGCTCAGCCGCGGGCGGCGAGGGCCTGCTGGTAGAGCCGGCCGGCACGGTACGACGAGCGGACCAGGGGGCCGCTCATCACGCCCGCGAAGCCGATCTCCTCGGCCTCCGCGTTCAGCTCGACGAACTCCTCCGGCTTCACCCAGCGCTCCACCGGGTGGTGGCGGGGGGTGGGCCGCAGATACTGCGTGATGGTGATCAGCTCGCAGCCGGCCGCGTGCAGGTCGCGCAGGGCCTGGGAGACCTCGGCGCGCTCCTCGCCCATGCCCAGGATCAGGTTGCTCTTGGTGACCAGCCCGGCCGCGCGGGCCTGGGTGATCACGTCGAGGGAGCGCTCGTAGCGGAAGCCGGGGCGGATGCGCTTGAAGATGCGGGGGACCGTCTCGACGTTGTGCGCGAGGACCTCGGGAGCCGCGCCGAAGACCTCGGCGAGCTGGTCGGGCTCCGCGTTGAAGTCGGGGATCAGCAGCTCGACGCCGCAGCCGGGCTGGAGCTTGTGGATCTGGCGGACGGTCTCCGCGTAGAGCCAGGCGCCGCCGTCGGGGAGGTCGTCACGGGCCACACCGGTGACGGTCGCGTACTTCAGGCCCATGGTGGCGACGGACTCGCCCACCCGGCGCGGCTCGTCGGCGTCGAACTCGGCCGGCTTGCCGGTGTCGATCTGGCAGAAGTCGCAGCGGCGGGTGCACTGGTCACCGCCGATGAGGAAGGTCGCCTCGCGGTCCTCCCAACATTCGTAGATGTTGGGGCAGCCGGCCTCCTGGCAGACCGTGTGCAGGCCCTCTTTTTGCACCAGACCACGCATGTGCGTGTATTCCGGGCCCATCTTGGCTTTGACTTTGATCCACGGCGGCTTGCGCTCGATGGGAGTTTCGGCGTTGCGCGCCTCGATGCGCAGCATGCGGCGGCCCTCGGGAGCAATAGTCACAAGGCTGAGGTTACGCCGAAAGCAAGATCAACCGTTGCGGGGGCGGTGAGGCTCACACAGCAGTTTCTGTGAGTGCTCTCACGCCTGCCGGGGAAACCCGGTTTGCCGGTCGTCCGGGCGCTGTTAAGGTCCCGTCCACGGTGACGACGGAACCGAGTAGCGCCCCGATCCCACCGGCCGAGAGAGCCACCACCAGCTGTGAAGGTGGCCCGGTGCCGGGGCGTGAAGACACTCCCGAGCCGCGCACGACAAGAGGCGCCTGAGCAAGGCGTGAAGGTGTGGTGGCACCGCGAGGATCCCGCTCGCCCACACCTCCCTGGGGCCGCGTTGCAGTCACCGAGGAGGTAAAGCCGTGCAACGCATCCTCTCCACCGAACTGGCCCGGCACACCGGCGAGACCGTCACGGTCGCCGGCTGGGTCCACCGCCGCCGGCTGCTCAAGTCGGTGGCGTTCCTGATAATCCGGGACGCCGCCGGGCTCACCCAGGTCGTCGTCACCGAGCCCGGGGTCCGGGCCCTGATCGAGACGCTGGGCGAGGAGTCCGTGATCGAGCTGACCGGCACGGTCACCGCCAACCCGGCCGCGCCGGCGGGAGTCGAGCTCACCGCTCCCGCTCTGCCGCGGATCCTGAACGCTGTGTCCGTACCGTTGCCTTTTGATCTGCACCGGCCCGCACTGACCGCGACCCTGCCCACCCAGCTCGACCATGCCGCTCTGTCGCTGCGGCACCCGGGCCGGGCCGGCGCCCTGCGGATCGCGGCCGCGGCGACCGCGGGCTTCCGGGCCGCGCTGGAGCAGCGGCGCTTCGTCGAGGTCCACACACCCAAGATCGTCGCGTCGGCGACGGAATCCGGGGCGAACGTGTTCGCGCTCGACTATTTCGGCCGGCCCGCCTACCTGGCCCAGTCGCCGCAGTTCTACAAGCAGCTGATGGTCGGGGTGTTCGAGCGGGTCTACGAGGTCGGGCCGGTGTTCCGGGCCGAGCCGCACGACACGGCCCGGCACCTGGCGCAGTACACGTCGCTGGACGCCGAGCTGGGCTTCATCGCCGACCACCGCGACGTGATGGCCGTGCTCACCGAGGTGGTGGCGACGATGACCGCCACGGTGGCCGAGCGGACCGGGGCCGCCGTGCCGAAGGTGCCGGCGGAGATCCCGGCGCTGCACTTCGCGGAGGCATTGCGGATCGCGGGGGCGCCGGCCGACGAGCCGGACCTGGCCCCGGCGCACGAGCGGGCGCTGGGGGAGTGGGCGCTGCGTGAGCACGGGTCGGAGTTCGTCTTCGTGACCGGCTATCCGATGCGCAAGCGGCCGTTCTACACCCATCCGCAGCCGTCCGACCCGGTCTGGTCGAACAGCTTCGACCTGCTGTTCCGCGGGCTCGAGCTGGTCACCGGCGGCCAGCGGCTGCACCGCTGGGCCGACTACGAGGCCGCGCTGGCCGCGCGGGGGGAGCCGGTGGAGGCCTACCGGGGCTACCTCGACGCTTTCCGGTACGGGATGCCACCGCACGGCGGCTTCGCGATCGGCCTGGAACGTTTCGTGGCCCGGCTGACCGGCGCCGCGAACGTCCGCGAGGTCACGGCCTTTCCCCGCGACCTGCACCGGGTCACACCGTGACCAGGCCGGCCGAGCGATCCGGGCCCGGGAAGGGCCGGGGCGAGGTCAGACGAGGACGGCGATCGTCATGCCCGTCACGATGATCAGCGGGACGATCGTCATGCAGATCACGATCCACCAGGCGATCGGGTGGCTGAAGTTCAGCACCACCCCGCCGCCCGGTTTGGGCACGAAGACCCGCTTGTCACGCGGGTCGCGGTAGAGGCTCACAGCAGCGCCGGCAGGTGGCGTTCGACGACCGGCAGCAGGTCGTCGACCGTCACCGGCCGGCCCAGCTCCGCGCTCAGCGACGTCACGCCCGCGTCGCGGATGCCGCACGGCACGAAGCGGTCGAAGTTGCTCAGGTCGCAGTCGCCGTTGATGGCGAAGCCGTGCTGGGTGACCCCGCGGGCCACCCGGATGCCGATCGCGGCGATCTTGCGGTCGGGACCGCGGTCGTCGGCGCGGACCCAGGCGCCGCTGCGGCCCTCGACCCGGTCGGTGGTGACGCCGAACTCGGCGCACACGTCGATGAGCAGCTGCTCGACGCGGCGGACGTAGGCCACCACGTCGATCGGGTCGGCCAGCTTGACGATTGGGTAGCCGACGAGCTGGCCCGGGCCGTGCCAGGTGATCTTGCCGCCGCGGTCGACGTCGACCACCGGGGTGCCGTCCATCGGGCGGTCCATCGGCTCGGTGCGCTTGCCCGCGGTGAAGACGCTGGGGTGCTCGAGCAGCAGGATGGTGTCCGGCTGGGTGCCGGCCACCACGGCGTCGTGCAGCCGGCGCTGGGTCTCCCAGGCCTCGCGGTAGTCGACCAGCCCGGGACGCAGCACCCGCAACGTAGAAGTCGTCACGCGGTCAAGCCTAGTCCGTCAGTTTCCGCGGGCCACCGGGTCGATGCCCGGCCGGATGCGCCACAGCAGGACGCCGCCGACGCGTTCCGGCTCGCCGAACAGGTCGATGGCCGTCATCTCCAGCGCGGCCCGGAACACCGGGCCCTGTGAGCCGGTCACCTGCGGCGCCAGGAACACCGCCTCGACCTTCCAGTAGGCCAGGTCGTTACGGGTCTGCTCGCGGTCGTAGTCGCCGATCGGGACCATCTCGCCGTACAGGGCGGCGCGCAGGAACTTCCAGTCGGTCTGCCGGGGGCTGGCGCCGATCTGCCCGACGCCCTCCGGGCCGCCGGGGCCGAGGAAGTAACCGTCCGGCATCCGGAACTGCTTGCCGCCGCGGGCCATCGTGTACGCCTGCCAGCGCTGCCCGTCCGCGGTGTCGGTGGTCGCGAACGGCAGCGCGGTCAGCACCCCGCCGTCGCTCACGTACTGCTTCCAGAGGCCGTCGGCGATGAACGCGGGCTCGGGTGCGCGGTCGCCGGTCAGCACCGGCATCGGGAACAGCGGCACCAGCGCGATGGCGAAGGCGGCCGCCCACTGCGTGTGCTCGCGTACCGAGGGCATCGGCTCGGTCAGCAGGCGGTCGGCGGTCAGGGCCAGCAGGACGCCGATCACGCAGGCCACCACCAGGGCGAAGCGGCCGGGCAGGGCCGAGTCGAAGAGCGGCAGGTCGAGCAGGGCCGCGTACGGCAGCTTGATCTCGGTGGAGTCCCCGAAGAACTTGAGCTGTGGCCCCAGGGACAGCAGCAGGAAGACGGCACCCACCGCGTAGAGCCCGATGAGGGTCTCGAACCGGCCCGGGCGCGCGTGCCGGCGCAGCGTCACCAGGCACGCCACGGCCAGCACCATCAGCGGCAGGCCGAAGAACGACGTCTCCTCGGTCGGGTTCGGCGCCAGGTCACTGCCCAGCCCCAGCCAGCCGGCCAGCGACCGGGTCGGGTAGCCCAGGTACGCCCCGATGTCCTCGGCGTAGTGGGCCTGGTTGAAACCGGTGCCCTTGAAGGTCTGCGGCCCGGCGAAGTGCATGTACAGCGGGTACGCCAGCAGGATCCCGGCGACGACCGCCGTCACTCCCAGCCCGGCGAGCACGGTCGGCAGCGCGGCGCGGGCCGCGGCCCGGCAGTGCGGCATCAGCGACCGCGTCACCAGGAACACCCCGGTGGCGAGCGCGGTGAAGAACAAACCCTCGGCGGCGATGGAGAAGCCGATCGCCACCAGGACGCCGAGGATCAGGCCGTGGCGCAGCCAGCGGCGCGGCTCGGGCAGCTTGAGCACCCACCACAGCACCAGCGGCGGGATCCAGCCGGCGGTCCAGTTGAGGTGGCCGTTGGCGTGCGAGATGAAGCCGGGCGCGAAGCCGCAGAACAATCCGCCCAGAGCCGCGGCGGCCGCTCGCCGCACCAGATAGCGGCGCAGGAACAGGTACCAGGTGAACGCCGCGGCGGCGAGATTCAGGGTGAGGATCGTCGCGAAGCTGATCTCGGGACCGGCCAGAATGGTCAGCGGCGAGAACAGCACGATGTAGACGGTGATGGAGGTGTTGGCGGCCAGGTTCACGCCGACCGGGGTGTTCATCAGGTCGGTGAAGAACGGGTCCGCGCCGTGGCCCAGGAGGTAGACGCCGTAGCCCAGCAACCACTCGAAGAACGCCTGGTCACCGGCGTTCTTCGCGATGACGTGCCCGGCCGGGTCCCGCCACAGCCCGTTGGTCACCCAGACGGCGAGCGCCAGGGCGACCACGGCGACGATCAGATGCGGGCGCCAGGAACGGCCGCCTCGGCGGGTCGGGGACTCGACCGGCGGATCGGCGGGCTCGGACGGGGCTGCGGCGACGACGGACACCAGGCGCAGGTTAGCAAGATTCGGCGCTACGGCCGGCCCGCCGTACTCGATTCCTGATCCACTGCCGCCCGCAGCGCCGCCTCCAGGGTCGGCTGGGTGAAGGTGAAGCCGGCCTTCTTCAGCACCCCCGGCAGCACCCGCTGACTGCGCAGCGCCTCGTGGGCGAACTCGCCCAGGGCGACCTGGAGGGCGATCCCCGGCACCTGCAGCACCGCGGGCCGGTGCAGCACCTTGGCGAGGACCTGGGTAAATGTGGCGTTGGTGACCGGCTCGGGCCCGACCAGGTTGACCGGGCCGGCCAGCTCGTCGCGCTCGAGCAGGAAGTCGACGGCGCCGAGCCAGTCGGCCAGACCGATCCACGGGACCCACTGCTTGCCGCCGCCGAGCTTGGCGCCGGCGCCCATCCGGAACGGCAACATCTGAGGTTTCAGCAGTCCGCCGTTCTCATCCAGTGGGAGCCCGGTGCGCAGCAGGGCCACCCGGGTGCCGGCGTCCTCGGCGGGACGAGCCGCGGCCTCCCAGACCCGGCACACGTCGGCCAGGAAACCGGTGCCCGCCGGGGCCTCCTCGGTGACCGGGCGGTCGCCGGTGTCGCCGTACCAGCCGACGGCGGACGACTGGAGCAGCACGCGGGGACGGTCGGCGGCCGGCAGGTTCTTGATCGCGTGGGCGATCGTGCCGGCCGTGTCCACCCGGCTGCTGCGGATCAGGCTCTTGTACCGGGCGTTCCAGCGCTTGTCGCCGACGCCGGCGCCGGCCAGGTTGATCACCGCGTCGGCGCCCGCGACCACGGCCTGGTCGAGCTGGCCGGAGGACGGCTTCCAGGTGGCCTCGTCGGCGGCCTGGGCGGGGTGCCGGACGAGCCGGGTGATGTCGTGGCCGGCGGCGCGCAGCCGCTCGGCGAGCCGGGTGCCGAGGAAACCGGACGCGCCGGCCAGGAGAATCCGCATATCTCCATCATTCCCGAAGTTGAACCCGCTCAAAACAAAGAAGGGGCGCCGAAGCGCCCCTTCTTCACGTGCTGTCCCGCGTCAGGCGCTGAGGCCCAGGTCGCCCTCGAACTGACCGGCCTCGAGGCGCTCCTTCATCGTCACCAGGAAGCGGGCGGCGTCGGCGCCGTCCACGATCCGGTGGTCGTAGCTGAGCGCCAGGTAGATCATCGAGCGCGGCACGATCAGCTCACCGAGGTTCGGGTCGTCGACGACCACGGCGCGCTTGACGACCGCGCCGGTGCCGAGGATGCCGACCTGCGGCTGGTTGATGATCGGCGTGTCGAAGAGCGCACCGCGGCTGCCCGTGTTGGTCAGCGTGAAGGTGCCGCCGGAGATCTCATCCGGGCTGATCTTGTTGTTGCGGGTGCGCTCGGCCACGTCGGCGATCCGCTTGGCCAGGCCGGCCAGGTTGAGGTCGCCGGCGTCGCGGATCACCGGGACGATCAGGCCCTTCGGGGTGTCCACCGCGATGCCGAGGTGCTCGCCGTCGTGGTAGGTGACCGTGCCGGCCTCCTGGTCGATGGACGAGTTGACCACCGGGTGCTGGCGCAGCGCCTCGACCGCGGCCAGCGCCAGGAACGGCAGGAAGGTCAGCTTCGCGCCGTTCTTGGCCAGGAAGTCGGCCTTGGCCTTGTTCCGCAGGTTGGCGATCTTGGTGACGTCGACCTCGACGACCGTGGTCAGCTGGGCCGAGATCTGCAGCGACTCCACCATGCGGCGGGCGATCGTCGCGCGGGTGCGGGTCAGCTTCTCGGTGCGGCCCCGCAGCGGGCTCGGCGCGGGCTTCGCGGCGGCCGGAGCCGCGGCCGGTGCGGCCGCGGGCTTGGGCTTGGCGGCCTCGGCCTTCGCGGCAGCCGCCTTGTCGGCAGCCTCGATGACGTCCTGCTTGCGGATCCGGCCGCCGACGCCGGTGCCGGTGATCGACGACAGGTCGACCCCCTTCTCGGCGGCGAGCTTGCGGACCAGCGGGGTCACGTAACCGGCGTCGCCGGCGCCGTTGGCCTTGACCGTCTCGGCGGCCGGGGCGCTGGACTGCGCGGGCGCGGGCGGGGCGGGCTGTCCGGCCTCGACCTCGGGCGACGGGTCGGCGTAGGACTCGCCGGCCGGCTCCGGGGCGGGCTTCGACTCGACCAGCGGCGCGGACTGCTGCTGCGGCGCGGGCTTCGGGGTGTCGGCCTTGGGAGCCTCCGCCTTGGGAGCCTCCGCCTTGGGTGCTTCGGCCTGCTGCGGTGCCGGCGCGGACGGGGCCGGGGCCGCGGCGGGGGCATCGCCCGGGGTGCCGATGATGGCCAGCTCGGCGCCGACGTCGGCGGTCTCGTCCTCGGGGACCTTGATCTCCAGGACCGTGCCGGCCACCGGCGACGGGATCTCCGTGTCGACCTTGTCGGTGGAGACCTCGAGCAGCGGCTCGTCGACCTCGATGGTGTCGCCGACCTGCTTGAGCCAGCGGGTGACCGTGCCCTCGGTGACACTCTCGCCGAGGGCGGGCATCTTGACGGCCGTGCCCTCGGAGCCACCGGCGGGGGCGGCGGTCTGCGGCGCGGGGGCCTCCTCCTCGACCGGCTTCTCGGTCGAGGGGGTGTCGAGCGCGGCGGGCTCGGGCTCCGGCTCGGGCTCCGGCTCCGCCTCGGGCTCGGCCTGCTGGGCGTCCTCGGCCGGGGCCGGGGCGGACGAGCCCGCGTCCTCACCGTCGCCCGCGATGATCGCGAGCTCGCTGCCGACGTCGGCCGTCTCGTCCTCGCCGACGACGATGCGCGAGAGCACCCCGGCGGCCGGCGACGGGATCTCGGTGTCGACCTTGTCGGTGGAGACCTCGAGCAGCGGCTCGTCGGCCTCGACCCGCTCGCCCTCCTGCTTGAGCCAGCGCGTGACGGTGCCCTCGGTGACGCTCTCACCGAGCCGCGGCATGGTGACCGATACCGGCATCTCTCAGAACTCCTTAACCGCTTGGTACGGGAACGAATCAGGCGTGTGCGTGCAGGGGCTTGCCCGCGAGTGCGAGGAATGCCTCGCCGAGCGCCTCGTTCTGCGTCGGGTGGGCGTGCACGAGCTGGGCGACCTCTTCCGGGAAAGCTTCCCAGTTGTAGATCAGCTGCGCCTCCCCGACGAGCTCACCCATGCGCGCGCCGACCATGTGCACGCCGACGACCGGGCCGTCGTTGACCCGGACCAGCTTCACGAAGCCCTGCGTCTTGAGGATCTGGCTCTTGCCGTTGCCGCCGAGGTTGTAGTTGTACGTCGAGACCTGGTCAGCGCCGTACTGCTCCTTGGCGCGCGTCTCGGTCAGGCCGACCGAGGCGATCTCGGGGTCGGAGTAGGTGACCCGGGGGATGCCGTTCTCGTCGATGACCGCCGGGTTCTTGCCGGCGATCTCCTCGGCGACGAAGATGCCCTGCTGGAAGCCGCGGTGCGCGAGCTGCAGGCCGGGCACGATGTCGCCGACCGCGTAGATGTTGCCGACGCCGGTGTGCAGCCGCTCGTTGGTGATCACGAAACCCCGGTCGAGCGTGATGCCCTGCTGCTCGTACCCCAGGTCCTTGGTCGTCGGGCCGCGGCCGACCGCCACCAGCAGGATCTCGGCCTCGACCGTCTCGCCGCCGGCCAGGTACGCCTTGACGCCGTTCTCGGTGTGCTCGACCTTCTCGAACGGCTTGCCGACCTTGAAGTTGATCTTGCGCTTGCGGAACGCCCGCTCGACCGCCTTGGAGATCTCCTCGTCCTCGGCGGCGACCAGCCGGGGCAGTGCCTCCAGGATGGTCACGTCGGCGCCGAAGGACTTCCAGACGCTGGCGAACTCGACGCCGATGACGCCGCCGCCCAGCACGATCGCGGAACTCGGCACGCGGTCGAGCTTGAGGGCGTGCTCACTGGTCAGCACCCGCTTGCCGTCGACCTCGAGGCCGGGCAGCGAGCGCGAGTAGGAGCCGGTCGCCAGGATGACGTTGCGGCCGGTGTAGCGCTGCCCGTCCACCTCGACGGTGTCCTGCGAGACGAGCTTGCCGGCACCCTGGACGAGGGTGATGTTCGGCTGTTTCATCAGGCCCTGCAGGCCCTTGTAGAGCCGGCCGACGACCCCGTCCTTGTAGGCGTTCACGCCGGCCATGTCGATGCCGACCAGGTCGGCCTTGACGCCGAACTGCTCGCTCTCGCGGGTCTGGTCGGCCACCTCGGCCGCGTGCAGCAGCGCCTTGGTCGGGATGCAGCCGCGGTGCAGGCAGGTGCCGCCCAGCTCGGCCTTGTCGATCAGTGCCACCGACAGGTTCAGCTCGGCCGCGCGCAGAGCGGCGGCGTAACCGCCGCTGCCGGCACCGAGGATCACGATGTCGAAGGTTCCGCCAGGCTGGCTCACGTCTACTCCCAGATCGCGTTCGTCTCCCCATGGGTCACATGGTGGAAACGGTCACAGCTGTCCTGGCCATCTTGTCACTTCCCGCAACGATCGATGTAGTCAGGTGCCCAAGGACACCGGGTGAGGACGTACCCTGACCGCAGTCGAACGTGAGGAGCGTGGCGTGGCGTGGTTCCGGCGGCGGAAAGAGCCGTCCCGCGGGGTGGGCCGGACAGCCGATCGTGCCGATTTCGAGCACCTCGCGGAGTTCGTCCGGTCCCGGCGGGGTGTGGAGGGTTTCATCGAGCCGCGGACCACGGTGACCGAGACCACGCTGCTGCTGGTCGCGCACGACGGTGAGTGGACCCGCCGGCGCGTCGACTCCCCGGAGGGCGCCCGGCGCTTCGCCCACCAGCTGGCGATGCCGATCTACGACATCCGGCTGATGGGCTACCCGCAGCGGATGCGCGATTACAACGAGCGCCAGAAGCGCCGCCCGGCCTCTTAGGACCGGACGGCGCCCCGGACAGCTCAGCCGTTGGCCGCGACGTCGTCGACGAGCGCCAGCAGCGTGCGTACCGGCACGCCGGTGCCGCCCTTGGTCCAGTAACCGTTCGGCTCGCCCGTGTGGTACGACGGCCCGGCGATGTCGATGTGCGCCCACTCGACCCCGTCGGCGACGAACTCGCGCAGGAAGACGCCGCCCTGCAGCATGTGCCCGGCCCGGTCCATGCTCGCGTTGACCTGGCTGATGTCGGCGATCTCCGACTCCATGCCCTTGCGCACGTCGTCCGGCAACGGCATCGGCCAGGCCGGCTCGCCGACCGCGTCCCCGGCTGCCTTGACCCGCTCGCAGGTCTCCGGCGAGCCCATCACGCCGGCGATCCGCTTGCCCAGCGCGACCACCTGACCGCCGGTCAGCGTCGAGGTCTCGAAGACGTAGTCGGTGCCGTCGGCGCAGGCCCGGGCGATCGCGTCGGCCAGCACCATCCGGCCCTCGGCGTCGGTGTTGAGCACCTCGACCCGCTTGCCGCTGAACATGGTGATGACGTCGCCCGGCCGGTACGCCGTACCGGACGGCATGTTCTCGGCCATGGCCAGGTAGCCGGTGACCGCGACGGCCGGCTTGAGCGCGGCGACGGCCAGCAGGGCCGCGCCGACCGCGGCGGCGCCGGCCATGTCCGACTTCATCTCCCACATGCCGGCGGTCGGCTTGATGCTGATGCCGCCGGTGTCGAAGGTGATGCCCTTGCCGACCAGCGCGACCCGCTTCGGGTCGGTCACGCCCGCGGGCGTGTAGCTGAGCTTGACCAGGCGCGGCGGCGCCTCGGAACCCTGGCCGACGGCGACGATGCCGCCGTAGCCACCGGCCTTGAGGGCGTCGAAGTCGAGCACCTCCACCTCGAGGCCGGTGCCCTCGGCCGCGGCGACCACGGCGTCGGCGAACTGCGGCGGGCGCAGCTCGTTGGGCGCGGTGTTGACCCAGTCGCGGGTCAGCCGGACGACCTTGGCGACCACCTCGGCCCGGGTCACCTCGGCCGCGGCCGCCGCGTCGGCGGCGTCCGGCACGGTGACCTGCAGGGCCTTGACCGGGTCGCGGCGGGTCGGCTGCGGCTTGGTCTTGTAACCGGCGAACCGGTACGACCCGAGCAGCGCACCCTCGAGGATCGCCCGCAGCACCCCGGGCGCGTCGGTGTCGTCGGGCACCGGCAGCGCCAGCGCGACCGTCCCGCTGCCGGCGAGCGCGCGCACCGCGGCACCCGTGCCCCGGCGCAGCGTCTCGGTGGCGGGCGCGGAGCCGGACGGCTCGTCACCCAGGCCGACGGCGACCACCAGCGGCGCGGCGATGGTGCCCAGCGTGGCCAGCTTGGTCACCTCACCGGGGGCGCCGGTGGCCCCCAGCAGGGCCAGGGTCGAGGTCAGCTTGCCGTCGAACGCGGCGGCGATGCTCTCCGCGCCGGCCGCCGGCAGCAGCGCGCCACCCTCGTCGGGCTGACTGTGCAGCCCGATGACGATCGCATCGACGGCCAGTTCGGCGGGGTCGCTGTCGACCAGGGTGAGAGAGGGGGCGGGGTGGGTCACTCGGGCGCTCCGCGACGATGAGGGGCCGGAGCTCCCTCGTGGGCCGCCCCGGCGGTGTGGTCACCCCGGCGCGGGTCGCGCCGATCGGTGATGGTGTCCCGCCGATGCTAACCACATGCGAGGTCACCGGTAAGTTGCCACTCATGTCGACCGAGGCCGCAGCCCTGCTCCGTTCGCCTTTGCACGAGCGCCACGTCGCGCTCGGAGCCAAGTTCGCCGCCTTCGGCGGCTGGGAGATGCCGCTGGAGTACGCCGGTGGCGGCGTCCTGCGCGAGCACACGTCAGTCCGGGAAGCCGTCGGCGTGTTCGACGTGTCGCACCTGGGCAAGGCCCGGGTCACCGGCCCCGGTGCCGCGGACTTCGTCAACTCGTGCCTCAGCAACGACCTGGGCCGCATCGCGCCGGGCCAGGCGCAGTACACCCTGTGCTGCGACGATGCCACCGGTGGCGTGGTGGACGACCTGATCGCGTACCTGATCGGCCCGGACGAGGTCTTCCTGATCCCGAACGCCGCGAACACGGCCGAGGTGGTCCGCCGGCTCGCCGCCGCCGCACCGGAGGGCATCACGGTCACCGATGAGCACCGCGGCCACGCGGTCCTCGCTGTGCAGGGCCCGCACTCCGCCGAGACGGTCACCAAGCTGGGCCTGCCGACCGGCCACGACTACATGTCGTTCAACCCGGCCCGGATCGACGGCGTCGACCTGATCGTCTGCCGCACCGGCTACACCGGCGAGCACGGCTACGAGCTGGTGGTGCCGTGGGACGACGCGGTCACCGTCTGGGACGCGCTGGTCGAGGCCGGTGTGCGCCCGTGCGGGCTCGGCGCCCGCGACACGCTGCGCACCGAGATGGGCTACCCGCTGCACGGCCAGGAGCTGTCCCTGGAGATCACCCCGGTGCAGGCCCGCTCCGGCTGGGCGGTCGGCTGGTCCAAGCCCGCGTTCTGGGGCCGCGACGCGCTGCTCGCCGAGAAGACAGCAGGACCCCGCCGGCTGCTGCGCGGCCTGGAGCTGACCGGCCGCGGCATCCCGCGGGGTCACATGCAGGTGTACGCGGGGGACGCGCTCGTGGGCGAGGTCACCAGCGGCACGTTCTCGCCGACCAAGAAGATCGGCATCGCGCTGGCCCTGCTCGACACGGCGGCCGGGCTGGCCGAGGGCGACCTGGTCCAGATCGACATCCGGGGCCGCCGGACCGAGGCGAAGATCGTGAAGCCGCCGTTCGTGCAGCCCTCGGTGCGGTGAGCGTCACCTACGACCAGGTGCGCGAATGGGTCCTGGCCCTGCCCGGGTGCGCCGAGGTCTTCGTCGAGAACTGGGGCCACAACACCCTGCGGTACGGCGACAAGATGTTCGCCTCGGGCGGCGGCGAGAGCGGCACCATCTCGGTGAAGGCGTCCCGGGAGGACCAGGCCGAGCTGATCGCCGCGGCCCCGCATGTCTACGCCCCGGCGCCGTACGTGGGCCGCTTCGGCTGGGTCACGGTGGTGCTGGCGTCGGCTGATCCGGACGAGTTGCGGCAGGTCGTGACGGAGGCGTGGCGCCGGACCGCACCGAAGAGGGTCGTCCAGGCGTACGACTCAGCGCACGGCTAGGCCGATCAGCGTCAGCGTGGTGGTCAGCTCGACGGTCGCGCCGATGACGTCACCGGTGATGCCGCCGAACCGGCGTACCGCATGGCGCAGCAGCAGGACCGCCACCAGCAGCGCGCCGGCGACGGCGGCCGGACCCTGCCACGGACGGTCCGGCACCGCCCAGACGGCCCCGGCCGCGACGACGGCCGCGGCCAGGATCACGACCGGCACCGGTACGGTCGCAGCGACCAGCGCACCCAGACCGTCGGGCCGGGCGGAGGGCACGCCGCGACGGCAGGCCAGGGTGACACCGAGACGGCCGGCCGCCCAAGCCGCGACGATGGCCCACGGTGTCAGCTCGGTCAGGGCGGCGGCCTGGATGAGCAGGGTCAGCGCGATGGCCGCGACGCCGAACGGGCCGATGTCGGACTTCTTCATGATGGCGAGAGCGGCGTCGCCACGGCGGTAGGACCCGAGGGCGTCGGCGGTGTCGGCCAGGCCGTCCAGGTGCAGGCCCCGGGTGAGCAGCGCGCTCGCGGCCACGGTGACCGTGGCGGCCAGGAGGCTCTGGCCCAGGAGGACGAATACGGCGGCGAGGAATGCTCCGAGCAGGGCGCCGATCAGCGGGGCGGCGCTCATCGCCACGGCGGCGGTGCGGCGGTCGATGCGGCCGGTGCGGACGGGCAGGACCGTGAGGGTGGTCAGCGCCAGGCGTAGGCCGTCGACCATCGGCAGCCGGCCCACGGCCGGCTCGTCGCGTGGCGGCTCGGCGGGCTGGGGCTCGTCAGGCACTGGCCGGGCCGGGGCCGTGCGGCTCCGGCTCGGTGAAGTCCTGCTCGTCCGGCCCGTCCTCGTCCGCGGTCAGGCCGGCGTCGCCGTGTCCGGCCAGCAGGGCCGGGTGCACCGGCAGTGCGCCCGCCAGCGCGATCGTCGAGCGCAGCAGCGGCAGCACCGCCAGCGCGTTCGCGCCCTCGCCGAGGTCCAGGCCGAGCTGCACGACCGGGGTCAGCCCGAGCACGTCGGCGCCCTGCCGGACCAGCGCGTGGGTGCCCGCGTCGGGCAGCAGGCACCAGTGCCGGGCCTGGCTGGCCAGATCGCGGGCGACCAGCCCGGCCGCGATGCCCAGCGGCCCGTCCAGCAGCACCGGCATCCGCCGGGCGGCCGCGCCGAGCAGCGCGCCGGTCGCGATGGCCAGGTCGGCCCCGCCGAGCTGGGCCAGGATGTCCTTGGCGCCGCGCGGCTCCTGCCGGATGCGGTGCATCGCGTCGCGGACGGCCGCACAGCGGACCATCCAGGCAGCGTCGTCGTAGAAGCCGCCGGGCACCAGCACCCGCGGCAGGATCGCCACCGGTTCGGCGCCGGTGGTCGCGGCCAGCACGGCCGTCGCCGCGGCCTCCGTGCCGACCCCGCAGGAGGCCAGGATGACGGCTTCCCGGCCCGCTTCACCGGCGGCGTCGGCCAGCGCCCAGCCCTGCCGCAGCGCCGCGTCGACCGCCTCGGCGTCCATCACCGGGCCGACCTCCATGGCACCCGACGGGGGTGTGCGGACCACCACGATGTCGGCCTCCGCGGTTGCGGCCAGGCGGGCGAGCGCACCTTCACCGGCTTCGGCCTCGTCGGCCCGGCGGGTGGCGTCCTGCTCGTCGCCGCCGGCCGCCGCGCCGCCGCCGTGCCGGCCGTCGATCAGCAGGACCCGGACCGGGCCCCAGGCGCGCGGGGTCGCGGTGCTCTGGGTGGCCGCGGCGAACTCGACCGCTTCGAGCAGCGTGCCGATGCCCGCCCCGGGCAGGTCGACGCCGGCGAGCCGGTCGCGGGCGTCCGGGCCGGCGTCGCTGTCGGGCAGCGGCAGGTCCATGCCCGCCTCGATGACCGCGCCGCTGGCGACCAGCGGCAGCACCATGGTCGGGGCGTGCAGGGCGCCTTCACCGGCGTTCGCGGTGCGGGCCCGGTGCGCCGCCACGGCCTCCTCGGCTGACAGCGGCTCCGTGCCGGTGCCGAACGCGGCGGCGGTTCCCGGCGCGCCTGCGGCGACAGCCCCGGACGTGTCGGTGGAGGCGGTTCCCTGCGCGCCTGCGGCGACAGTTCCGGGCGTGTCGGTGGAGGCCGTTCCCGGCGCGGCAGCGTGGGCGGTGCCGGCTTCGGGAGCACCGGCGGAAGCCGTCCCGGGCGCGGCAGCGGCAGCTGAGGGGGTGCCGGGCGCGGCAGCGGCAGCTGAGGGGGTGCCGGGCGCGGCGGCGGTGCCAGTCGTGATCACGGGCGTGCCGGCGGCTGGTGTCGCCGCCGTCATCGCGTCGTGCATGGCGACCTCGTCGACCCCCAGCGCCGCCGCGTGGGTCTCCGCGTGCTCGGCCTGCAGGTCGGTGACGATCGCGGGCGCGTCCGGCCCGGTCTTGAGCCAGGTCGGACGGCCGGCCACCACGAACGCGACCCGGTCACAGGCCCCGGCCAGCGCCTGGTTCGCGGTGCCCAGCGCGTCCGCGAACGCCCGGCCGACCGGCGTGGCCGGCACCAGCGACAGCCCCACCTCGGGACTGACCAGCACCAGCCGGGCGGCGCACGTGCGCACCGCCTCGGCCAGGGCCGTCACGGTCGCCAGGTCGTCGTTGGGCTGCTGGGCCGGGTCGAGCAGTGCCGCCACCCAGCCGCCCAGGTCGTCCACGAGCAGCGTGTCGTCCGGCTTGGCCTCGGTGAGCAGGGCCGCCAGCCGGGACGGGTCGGCGCCGGTCTCCTCGGTGGTCCAGGACTGCGGGCGGCGGCGCTGGTGGGTCTCGATCCGGGCGCGCCACTCGGGGTCGTCCTCGCCGCCGACCGCCGTGGCGACATAGCGGACCGACGCGGCGCCGGCGACCAGCGCTTCGGCGAACGCGGACTTGCCGGACCGGATCCCGCCGAGCACCAGGACCGAACTCCACCCGTCAGCAGACATGCCCCGTACTTTAGGGCCGTCCGCCGCGATCATGCGGGGCGACCCGGCTTCGATGGGCCCGGGCGTACCGGGCGTACCGGCGCGCACACCGTAGGGTGGGAACAGGACCACAGATCGACACCTGAGGGAGGCGGCGGGATGCCGTGGAGTTGGCGGTACGAGGGCGTCGACGGACAGCCGGTGGCCGGCCCGACCGAGACGTTCAGCAGCCAGGCCGACGCCGAGTCGTGGATCGGCCAGGCGTGGCGTGAGCTGGCGGCCGCCGGGGTCACCCAGGTCACCCTGGTCGAGGACGACCGGGTGGACTACAAGATGAGTCTGTTGCCGGCCGAGTGAGTCACCAGGTCTCGCGCGGCGCCCCGAAGAGCGCCTTCGTTCCCAGCCCGGTCTTCGTCGGGATCCTGGCGGTCACGGTGGTGGCCGGCTGGATGGCGTGGACCGGCTACGGCAACGTCCGGGTCGACGTGTTCCTGCTGATCGTGTCCGGCTGGGTGCTCTCGCTCTGCCTGCACGAGTACGCACACGCGATCGTCGCGTACTTCGCCGGTGACCGGGGCGTCGCCGACCGGGGCTACCTGCGGCTCAACCCGTTGAAGTACACCCACCCGGTGCTGTCCATCGTGCTGCCGCTGGTCGCGGTGGTACTCGGCGGCATCGGCCTGCCCGGCGGGGCGGTGTGGGTGGACCACGCGCACATCCGCAGCAAGGCCAAGGAGTCGCTGATCAGCGCGGCCGGCCCGGCCACCAACGTGCTGTTCGCGCTGATCCTGGCCGTGCCGTTCCTGTTCGGCGCGGGCGACGACGTCGTGCTGCTCAGCGACGGTTCCGGCGGCTGGACCATCGGCGGCAGCCACGGTGACTTCTGGGTGGCCCTGGCCGCGCTGGCGTTCCTGCAGGTCACGGCGAGCCTGCTGAATCTGCTGCCGGTGCCCGGCCTGGACGGCGGCAACATCGTCCAGCCCTGGCTCAGCCCGCCGTACCAGCGCGCGTACAACCTCTTCGCGCCGTACGGCTTCATTCTGCTTTTTGTGCTGCTCTGGCAGTCGAAGATCAACGTCTGGTTCTTCACGCTGGTGAGCTGGCTCGCCGGGCTCATCGGGGTGCCGGACAGCATGGGCGAGATCGGCCTCGCCTACATGCGTTTCTGGCAGTCGCTCTGAGGCTCGCCCGGCGCCCCCCGCACGGGGACGCCGGGCGACGCGGATCAGGGACGCTTCGCGGGGCTGACCGTCTTGGCCGGGTCCCGCTCGGTGACCGGCGAGAGCACGTCGTCGATCGCCTTCATCAGGTCGCTGTCGAGCTTCACGCCCGACGCCTTGGCGTTGTCGTGGACCTGCTCGGGCCGGGACGCGCCGATGATGGCGGCGGAGACGTTGTCGTTCTGCAGCACCCAGGCCACCGCGAGCTGCGCCAGCGACAGGCCGGCCTGCTCGGCCAGCGGCTTGAGCTGCTGGACCGCGGTCAGCACCTCGTCGCTCATCCAGCGCGAGATGAACTCGGCGCCGGACTTGTCGTCGGTGGCCCGCGAGCCCGCCGGCGGCTGCTTGCCCGGCTCGTACTTGCCGGTCAGCACGCCCTGCGCGATCGGTGAGAAGACCACCTGGCCGATGCCGAGCTCGATCGAGGTGGGCACCACCTCGGCCTCGATGACCCGCCACAGCGCGGAATACTGCGGCTGGTTCGACACGAGCTGGATCTTCAGATCCTGGGCCAGCTCCCAGCCGGCGCGGATCTCCGTCGCGGTCCACTCCGACACCCCGATGTACAGGGCCTTGCCGGAGTGCACGATGTCGGCGAACGCCTGCATCGTCTCCTCGAGCGGCGTCGTGTAGTCGTAGCGGTGCGCCTGGTACAGGTCGACGTAGTCCACCTGGAGGCGGCGCAGCGAGCCGTTGATCGACTCCATGATGTGCTTGCGGGACAGGCTGCGGTCGTTCGGGCCGGGCCCGGTCGGCCAGTAGACCTTGGTGAAGATCTCCAGGCCCTCGCGGCGCTCACCCTTGAGCGCGCGGCCCAGCACCTCCTCCGCGCGGGTGCCGGCGTACACGTCGGCGGTGTCGAACGTGGTGATGCCCACGTCGAGGGCGGCCCGCACGCACGCGGCGGCGGCCTCCTCCTCGACCTGGGAGCCGTGGGTGATCCAGTTGCCGTACGCGATCTCGCTGATGAGTAGGCCGGAACGGCCGAGGTGACGGAACTCCATGCCTGGGACCCTACCGGCCCCTTACAGAACCGGCCGGGTACCGGAGAGCAGCCGCTCTATCTCGTCCACCACATCCGCGGGCCGGTCCCGGCTCACCTCGAGCACCGGCTCACCGTCGCGGTCCAGCGCACCCCACCGCCCGTCCCGGTCGCCGACGATGAACGCCATCGGGTGGATGAGCAGCCGGGCGTGCACCGGAGCCACCCGCAACTGCCCGCTCCGGTCGACCACCCCGAGCCGGTCCCCGGCGTCGATCACGGCCAGCCCGTCGCCGGTGAAACCCTCGACGGGCCCGCCGGCGGTCAGCTCGGTCGCGAACCGCTGATACTTGAGCTGGACAACGACCCGCCCGTGCTGGTCGACGGCCCCCCACCCGCCGCGGCGCACGATGGCCAGCCCGTGCCGGAACGGCCGCACGTCCTCGAACCCGCCGGGCACGATGACCCGGTTGTGCCAGTCGACGGCGAACCAGCCGCCGGCCGGCTCCCGCGAGACCCAGGCCAGCCCGTCGGCGAACCGGCTGACCTGCACGTAACCGCTGGACGGGTCGATGACCAGGGCACCGGTCTCGTCGATCAGCTCCCAGGCGGCGGTGCCGGGGCGGCGTACCCAGGCCACACCCTCGTGGAACGGCTGGGCCTCGGCGTAACGCTCGGGGATGACGACCTCGCCGTTGCTGTCGGCGTACCCCTGCCACCCGGAGTCGTAGTCCAGAGCCGGATGCGGCGGCTCACTGCGCTGCAGAATCTCCTCGCGCGAGCGAGGATACGGCCCCCACCCGGCCTCCCGGACCCGGTCCATGACCGCGTCGAGCGCGGCCTCGGTCCGCGCGACCAGCTCGGGATCCTCGACCCGCCGCAGCTCCAGTGCGGCCTCGAAATGGTTGCAGGCCTCGAGGAACCGGCCCTGCTCGTAACCGGACCTGCCCGCCTGCACGTGCAGCTCGGCCCGGAGCCGGTCGGGCAGCTCGACGGAATTGGCCTCCTCGAACAACCGGTCGGCCTCGGCGAAATCCCCCTGCCACTGCTGCACCTGGGCCAGCCGGGCCTGCGCGAGCGCGACCAGCCGCAGCTCACCGGTCGCCTCGGCATGCCGCAGCGCTTCCCGCGCATCGGCCAGCGCCCAGCCGAGATCACCGAGCACCCGGGACGTGACGGCCCGCAAACCGAGCAGGCCGGCGCGGACGGGGTCACGCTCGGCGTACTCCAGCCGGTCGGTGAGCCGATCCCGCACGGCCAGGAGCGGCTCCGGGTCATCGACGGTCTCCCGCAGGGTGACCGGGTCAACCTTCCAGGGGTACGCGGCCAGAATCTGCTCCGGGTCGGCGCGGCGACGCTCGGGCGCGGGGTCGGGCGGCGCGCTGGGCATTCCGGTACGCGGGGGAGCGGGCTGCCTCGGCCGGGGGCCGGCTTGTGCGTGCCCGGGTTCGGCTGTCCGCGGTTCGGCTGGTTCCGTGGTCGCCGGCTCGGGTTCGACCAGCTCGGCATTCACTGTCTCGGCGTCGGGCGGGCCCGCAGCGGCTGGCTCAGCCTGATCGGACGACGCTTCTTCGTCGACCGGCGGGGTATCCGCCTGGTCGGTCTGGATCGGGTCGGCGTCGCTCGGGGCGGTCTCGACCAGCTCGGCGTCGATCGGCTCGGCGTCGATCGGCTCGGCGTCGACTACCTCGGCGTCGATCGGCTCGGCGTCGATCGGCTCTTCCTGCGCCGGCTGGGCCTCGGCCAGTTCGGCAACGATCGGCTGGGCGCCGGGCGGTTCCGCCTCGACGACCTCTGTTTCGACCAGTTCCGCGTCGACGATGTCCGTGGCGATCGGTTCGGGGTCGGCTGGTTCTGCGTTGGTGACTTCTGGGTCTGTGGGTTCCTCGTCGATCAGTTCGGCGTCGATCGGTTCGGGGTCGGCTGGTTCCGCGGCGGTGACTTCTGGGCCTGCGGGTTCCTCGTCGACCAGCTCCGCGTCGATCGGCTCCGGATTGATTGGCTCTGCGCTGGCCAGTTCCGAGTCGGCCGGCTGGGAGTCGACCTGCTCCGCGGCTTCCGGCTGCGGGTCGGCCGGCTCGATGTCGGCCCACTCCGCGTCGACCGGGTCGGAGACCGCGGGTTCCACGACGACCGGCTGCGGGTCGGCCGGTTCGACGATCGTTGGCTCGGCGTCGGTCGGTTCGACGGCGGTCGGTTCCGCATCGGTCGGTTCGACGGCGGTCGGTTCCGCATCGGTCGGTTCGACGGCGGTCGGTTCCGCTTCGGCCGGTTCGACGGCGGCCGGGACTGCCGCGCTGGGTTCGTCGCCGGCCGAGGCTGGGCCTTCGGCGACGTCTCGCTGCTCCGGCTGCGGATCGTCGGCCTCGACCGCGGCCAACTCCGGCCGGTCGGAGCCGGTGGAATCACGATCGGTGTCGCCGGCCGCCGTGTCGCCGGCCGCCGTGTCGCCGGCCGCCGTGTCGCCGGCCGGCGTGTCGGCGGACGGGGGCTTCTCCGCTGGTGCCTCGTCCTCCGGGGTGACCTCCGCGGACTTCGGCCTGACCATGCGGGTCTCGGTGGTCGGCGAGAACCAGTCCTGCTTGACGGCGGCCCCACTGGTCGGCAGCGAACTGACCGGCGCGGCGCTGACGGGAGCACCGCTGACCGGACCGCTGCTCACCGGGACACCGCTGATCGGGGCGCTGGAGGCGAGGGCAGCGTCGGTCGGGTTGCTGTCGTTCGTCGCGTCGCTGATCTCGTCGTCGGTGGTGTCCGGAGCTTGGATGACGAGGTCGGTCGGATCCGGGACGGCAGGTTCCGGTTCCGGGGTGACCGCGCCGAGGCCGCTCATCGACAGCAGCCAGCCCAGACCGTGCGGCTCTTCCGCGCCGGCTTCCTCTTCGGTAACCGGGCTGGGCTCAGCCGCCACCGGCTCTTGGCTGGTCGCGGTCTCCGCAGCTGCGTCCCGCGCCGGTGCCGCCGCCACGAAGGGTGGGATCGGCCGGGTGACTTCCGGATCGACCGCGGCAGAACCGCCCACGGCAGGCTGAACCGTCGGCCGTGAACCGGTCGACTCAACAGGCGCCGACTGCTGCGGTGCCTCCTCAGGCCGACCGGGAACGCCATAAGGAGGTCGAAGCGCCTGCCGCTCGTCGACCGGTGGGGTGGACACCGGCGCCGGCGAAGGCGTCGGGCCGTGCCGTGGCTGAGGCTGGTAAGGCTGGGTCGGCGGAGCCGGACGATAGTGCGCGGGCTGGGCGGACGTGGGCCGGACAGCGGGCGGCGCCGGCTGCTGCCCAGCGGCCGGAGTCGCCTCCACGGGCGGCGCAGCGTAGGCGGCACCCGCCCAAGCTTCCGGCACCGACCGGCCTTGCTGCCCAGACCGCCCATCCTGAACCGGCCGCCCATCCTGAACCGGCGGCGCGGGCGGCGCGGGCGGCGTGGACTGAGCGGGCGGCGTGGACTGAGCGGGCGGCGCGAACTGCGCGGGCGGCGCAGGTGGCACCGAGTGCATGGGCGGCGCGGACTGCACGGGTGGTGCAGGTGGCGCCGAGTGCATGGGCGGCGCGGACTGCACGGGTGGTGCAGGTGGCGCCGAGTGCACGGGTGGCGCGGAATGCGCAGGTGGCGCCGAGCGCGCGGGCGGCACGGGCTGCGCAGGTGGCGCCGAGCGCACGGGTGGCGCCGAGTCCACGGGCGGCGCCGAGCGCACGGGCGGCGCGGAATGTATGGGAGGAGCCGGGGATGCGGGATGCACGGGCGGTGTAGCGAACCCTGCGGGCACTGAAGGCCCCGGCATCGCCGACGGCGCGGACTGCGCGGGCGGCGCCGACCGCACCGGCGGCACGGCATGCCCAGGCGGCGTCGCGTAGGCCGCGGGCGCGGACGGTCCCGGCATCGCCGATGGCGCGGACTGAGCGGGCGGCGCGGACTGAGCGGGCGGCGCGGAATGCACGGGCGGCCCCGCATAAGCGCCAGGCGCGGCAGAGGTCGGCGTGGCAGACGGCGGCGCATAGGCAGCCGGCCGAGCCACAGGCGGCGCCGACCGCTGAGCCTCCGGCGGCGGCACAGCCCGCATCGGTGCCGGGAAGCGCGGATCCGTAGGCGGCTCCGCACTGTGAGCAGCACGCCGACCCGCGGGCGGCGCCGACCGAGGCGTCACCGACCGCGATTCACCCTGCTCACCGCGAGGTCCCAGCGGCGTGGCCGGCCGCGGATCAACCGGCGAAGCCCAGGTCGGATCGGGCGCTACCGGCCGCGGAGCCGGATAGGGCGCCACCGGCGTAGTAGCACCCGGCCCCTGATAAGGCGGCGTGTCGTGACTCACGGGCCGCGCCGGTTGGCCGTAGATCTGGTCGTCTCCCGGGCGGGCGGCCGGTTCCTGGGCGGCGGGCCGCGACGGCGACTGCGAGGCCGGACCGATCCGGTACGGAACGTAAGCATCCCCGTTCGGCCGCGCCTCGGGCCCCGAACGTTGCGCCGGGCGGCCTTGCCGACCGTCCTGCGGGGCGGCGGGACGACGCGGTTCCACCGGCCGCTGTTCACGCTCGGCTCGCGCACCGGCCGACCGCGAGTCGTAAGACCGGCCGTCCGCCGCGAACCTGTTGTCCGCGGCCTGCTGGCCCCCCGGATACCGCGAGTCCTGGAACCGCGGATCCACCCGGCGGGAATCTGGGGAGGGCGGGGACTGGCGAGGGTCCGGTGAACCCGGCCGGGCCGGAGCCTGTCGCCCGTCCTGCGCAGCCGGCCGGCCCGCCGGGTACGCACCCCCCTGAGCCTGCCCCGCGGATCGCCGTTCCTGCTCCGGCAGCCGCTCCGGCAACGGCACCGGCCTGTTCCACGACGGTCCCTGCTGCGGCGGTGGCGCCGCTCCCGCCACGTACGGTGTCCGGCCCGCCGGTGCGGCGTACCCCTGCTGCTCCTCCGGCCCGGTCCACGACGGCGGCGGCTGCGGTGGACGGCCGACCGTCGCGCGGCCGGCCGCCGGTGACACCGGGCGGGCCGTCGACGGGCCGCCGGACGACGGCGCCGGTGGGCCGGAGGCCTGGGCGATCGCCCGGAAGTCGGCGTCCCAGGCCGAGGCCGCTTCCGCTGCTCGGGAGGCGTCGTAGACGGGGTGGTGCACGGCCCGGCGGCGGCCCGGGTCGCCCGGGTAGCGCTGGCCGGGCAGGGGTTCCCATTCCCAGGTGATCTCGTACACCCAGGCGGGTTCGTCGTCCCAGCGGTCCGCGCCGGAGTGGGAGCTCCAACCGTTCATCGGGCAGCCCTCTGGGCGGCCGATGGCTGGTTACGCTCCGTCACGACGATTATCCACCTTGTCGGAAATGGCTCGTGGCAGGGCGGTGCACCGGGTACAGTCGCCCGGCTCCGCTGCGGGGGGTTGTGGAAGGAGATTAACGGCGTGGACCGGCTCGACGCCAGGGTGCCTCAGATCTCTCCGCACCGGCCGTTCCGGGACACTCTCGTTACTTCCGGTGCTCTCGCATGGTCAGGTTTCCGGAGGTACGCCACCTACCGGCAGGCGACGATAGCCGGGGCGTTCACCAACACCGTCTTCGGGTTCCTCCGCTGTTACGTGCTGCTCGCCGTGGCCGCGGGTGCGGTCGGTGGCCGGCCCGCCGGCTATGACGCCGCGCAGCTGACCACTTTCGTGTGGGTGGGACAGGGGTTGCTCAGCGTAGTCGCGCTCTGGGGGTGGACGGAACTGGCCGACCGGATCCGCAGCGGTGACGTGACGGCCGATCTGCTGCGGCCGGTTCATCCGGTGCTCAGCTATCTGGCCCCGGACCTGGGCCGGGCCCTGCACTCGTTGCTCTTCCGGTTCGTGCCGCCGGTCGTTGTCGGCCTGGTCTTCTTCGATCTGTATCGGCCCGGCCGCCTGTTCACCGTGCCGCTGTTCGCGGTGTCCGTGCTGCTCGCCGTGGTCGGCAGCATGGGCCTGCGGTTCCTGGTCAACGCGACCGCGTACTGGCTGCACGATGCGCGCGGACCGCTCGTGCTGTGGACGCTGGCGGCCGGGGTGCTGGCCGGGCTCTACTTCCCGCTGCGCTTCCTGCCCGACTGGCTGGCCGTGACGCTGTGGGTGGCCACGCCGTTCCCCGGCTTCCTGCAGACGCCGCTGGACGTGCTGGTCGAGCGGGATCCCACCCCGGTGCAGGTCGCCCTGGTCGTGCTGCAGGCCTGCTGGGCGGCGGTGCTGCTGGCACTCTGCGCGCTGGTGCAGCGCCGCGCCGAGCGCCGGCTGGTGGCTCAGGGTGGCTGAGCTGCGGGCGTACGCCGCGCTGCTGGGTGGGCAGTGGCGGTCGATGATGGCTTACCGGGCGTCCTTCGTGGTGGAGATGATCACCAACATCGGGGGTACGGCGCTCGACGTCATCGCTGTCCTGGTGATCTTCCGCGCCACTCCGACCATCGCCGGTTTCCCGCTCACCGAGGCCATCCTCATGGTCAGCCTGTCCTCGTGCGCCTTCAACCTGGCCGATTTCGTGGTCGGCAACATCGACCGGCTCACCACGTACGTGCGGACCGGGATGATGGACACGGTCCTGCTCCGGCCGCTGAGCGCGCTGTCCCAGCTCGTCTTCATGGATCTGCCGCTGCGCAAGGCCCTGCGGGTGGCGCTGGCCCTCGTGGTGCTGGTGGTGGCCCTGCGGCTCAACGACATCGACTGGACGCCGGCCCGGGTGGCGCTGGCGTTGCTGGTGCCGGTCGCCGGGGCGGTGTTCTTCGGCGCGATCTTCGTGCTCAGCGCCAGCCTGGCGTTCTGGTGGGTGGACTCGGGGCAGCTCGGCAACGCGTTCACCTACGGCGGGCGGGACTTCACCTCGTACCCGGTGCCGGTCTATGCGGGCTGGTTCCGGGCCGTCTTCGCGTACGGCCTGGGTTTTGGATTTGTGGCCTACCAGCCGGCGCTGGCGCTGCTGGGCCGCACCGACCCGCTCGGTCTGCCGGGCTGGACGGGTTACGTGTCATCGCTGGTCGCGCTGCTCGCGGCCGGCATCGCCGCGCTGGTCTGGCGGTCCGGCATCCGGCACTACCGCAGCACCGGATCATGAGGGGGAGACCGTGACCGTCATCCGGATGGACGGCCTGCGCAAGGACTTCACGGTACGGGTCCGCGCCGGCCGCCTGCGCCGCACGAAACGCACGGTGGCCGCGGTCGACGGCATCGACCTGCGGATCGAGCGCGGCGAGATGGTCGGTTACATCGGCCCGAACGGCGCCGGCAAGTCCACGACGCTGAAGATGCTGACCGGCGTGCTGACCCCGTCGGCCGGAACCGTGTCGGTGTGCGGGCTGACGCCGGTGCCGCAGCGCACCCGGCTGGCGCTGCGCATCGGGGTGGTCTTCGGGCAACGTTCGCAGCTGTGGTGGGATCTGCCGCTGCGCGAGTCGTTCAGCCTGCTGCGCCACATCTACCGGGTGCCGGCGCCGGAGCACGCCGCCCGGCTGCGGCGCTGCGTCGGCCTGCTGGATCTCGACGGCTTCCTGGACACCCCGGTACGGCAGCTGTCGCTCGGTCAGCGCATGCGCGGCGAGCTCACCGCGGCGCTGCTGCACGGGCCCGCGGTGCTGTTCCTCGACGAGCCGACGATCGGCCTGGACGTGGTGAGCAAGCAGGCGGTGCGCTCGTTCCTGGCCGAACTGGGGGCCACCGGCGACGTCACCCTGGTGCTGACCACGCACGACCTGGCCGACATCGAGCGGCTCGGCCGGCGGCTGGTGGTGATCGACCACGGCCGGGTGGTGCACGACGGGACGATCGAGGCCCTGCACAACCGGTACGGGTCCCGCCGCCTGGTCGTGGACCTCGACGCACCGCTGCCGCCCGGCTTCACGGTCGACGGCGCCACGCTCATCTCCGTCGAGGCGGACCGCCACCGCGCCTCGTTCGACCTGCTCTCGGACGAGGCCGGGCCGGTGGTGGCCCGGCTGGCGGCGCTGTCGTCGCTGCGGGACATGTCCCTGGTCGAGCCGGACATCGAGGACGTGGTCGCCCGCCTGTACGCCACCCCCTAACGGTGTTCCATCACCAGCACCGCCCAGGTCCCGGGCTCGAGGGCCTGGTAGCTGTGCGGGATGTCGCCGGGAAAGGTCACGTAGTCGCCGGGGCCGAGGTCGAGCTCCTCCCGTTCCGGGCCGACCCGGAGCCGGCCCGCCGCGACGACCAGGTGCTCGATGCTGCCGGGCAGGTGCGCGTCGGCCTGCCGGGAGCCACCCGGCTCCAGCTCCATGACATAGATGTCACGCCGCGCGTGGGCGCTGCCGGCGGCGAGCAGGGTTGCGAAGAAGTCGGCATGGTCGGACTGCAGCCGCGGTCCCTCACCGGCCCGTACCACCCGGATCTGCGGGATGGGTGGCTCGACCAGCCGGCTGAACGGGACGCCGAGCGCCACCCCGAGCGACCAGAGCGTCTCGACGCTGGGGTTGCCGGTGCCCGACTCGAGCTGGGAGAGCGTCGACTTGGCCAGTCCGGCGCGCCGGGCCAGCTCGGCCAGCGAGATGCCGACCCGCTCGCGCTCGCGGCGCAGGGCCGCGGCGATGGTGGCGAGCGGGGGAGCGGGGTGCGACATGTTCACTCCGTCGATCGAGTCGTTCGGTTTGACGAACGCCGGACGCGTCGTTCATTATTTTGAACTATGCGTACGCCATGGCGAACACCGGACCGCGCGTTGCTGCGCGACGCGGCGGCCATCGCGGCGGCGATGATCGCGGTGGGTGCGTCGTTCGGGGCCATCGCGATCGCGTACGGGCTGCCGACCTGGGTCCCGTTCCTGATGTCGACAGCGGTGTTCGCGGGCGGCGCCCAGTTCCTCGCGGTCGGCCTGATCGCCGCCGGCAACCCGATCGCCGCGGTTTTCGCCGGCCTGCTGCTCAACGCCCGCCACCTGCCGTTCGGCCTGGCGGTCTCGGCGACCGTCGGCTCCCGCCGGCGCGACCGGCTCATCGGCAGCCACCTGATGACCGACGAGGTGGTCGCGTTCACGCTGGCCGAGCCGGACCCGGTCCGGCGTCGCCGCACGTACTGGCTGATCGGCATCACGCTGTTCACGTCGTGGAACACGGGCACGGCCCTGGGCGTGTGGCTGGGCGGGGCCACCGGCGACCCGGCGACGCTGGGCCTGGACGCGGCCTTCCCGGCCGGCCTCATCGCCCTGATCCTGCCGTCCCTGCGCGACCGGGACACCCGCCTGGTGGCCCTGCTGGGCGCGGCGGTGGCGGTGGCGCTGACCGCGGTCCTGCCGGCGGGCCTCCCGGTCCTGTGCGCCCTGCTGGGCCTGGCCGCGGTGTTCCGCCCCCGCCGCTGCCCCAGCCACCCGCCCGACACCACCGGCGCTCCGCCGCCCGGGGCGGTGCAGCAAGAGGCCGAGACCGGTGCCCAGCGGCGTGGGGCGGCTGGGCGCAGCGCACCGGCTGGGCGCAGCGCACCGGCTGAGCGCAGCGCAGCGGCTGAGCGCAGCGCAGCGGCTGAGCGCAGCGCAGCGGCTGAGCGCAGCGCACCGGCTGGGCGCAGCGCAGCGGCTGGGCGCAGCGCAGCGGCCGGACGCGAGGGTGAGCGGCGCGCGGAGTCCGAGGAGGCGTCATGCTGATCGCGGCGATTCTGACCCTGGCCGTGGGCACCTACACGATGCGGCTGGCCGGCGTGCTGCTGCGCGACCGCCTCGAGCTCTCCGACCAGCTCCAGCGCCTGCTCCCGATGGCCGCGGCCGCCCTGCTGGCCGCCTTGGCGGCCACGGCCACCCTCATGGAGGGCACGGCCTTCGCCGGCATCGCCCGCCCGGCCGGCGTGGCGGTCGGCGCCCTGCTGGCCTGGCGCCGGGCACCCTTCGTGGTGGTCGTCCTCGCCGCAGCGGCGACCGCCGCCCTGCTCCGGCTGGCCGGCGTCGAATAACCCGCTCGGGCTCTCGACAACCATGAATCCGGCGTCGGCCGGACTGACCCCGCCCCAGGGTTCCACCAACCACGAACCTGGGCGTCGGCCGAAGTATCCCGTCCGGGCTTCACCAAGCGCGAACCTGGGCGTCGGCCCGAGTATCCCGTTCGGGGTTCACCAAGCGCGAACCTGGGCGTCGACCGGAGTATCCCGTTCGGGGTTCACCAAGCGCGAACCTGGGCGTCGACCGGAGTATCCCGTTCGGGGTTCACCAAGCATGAACCTGGGCGTCGGCCCGAGTATCCCGGCCGCGTTTCACCAACCATGAACCTGGCGTTCGGCCGGAGGAACCCCGTCCGGGGTTCACCAAGCACGGACCTGGCATTCGGCGGGAGCGACGGTCAGCACCCTGCAATCAGGCACGACAGCCAGTCCTTGATCTTGATTCTGACCGCCAGGATCAGACTTTGTCGCCCAACTCCACCTGCGGCTTCGGGACGCGCATGCGGCGGAAGGTCAGGCCGCGCATGATCCCGTAGAGGTAGAGCGACCCGATCCGCTGCGTCGTGTTCGGGAAGCGCTCCGAGACCAGCTTCTTCACCTTGCGGGCGATCAGCACGCTGTCCACCAGCACCGCGATCGCCAGGATCGCCCAGAGCAGGTTCGCCCCGATCTGGACCACCGGCGGCATCGCGCCCGTCGAGCCGATGAAGACGATGATCGCGCCGGCGAAGAACCAGGTGCCGGCCGTGCGCTTGGCGTCGACGATGTTGCGGACCAGGGCGCGTTCCGGGCCGCGGTCGCGGGCCAGCAGGTAGCGCTCGTCGCCGGCGCGCATGCCCGCCGACGCCTCGGCCCGCTCGACCTTCTGGCGCTCGCGCATCTGCTTGTAGGCCTCGCGCCGGTTGGCCGGGGCCTGCGCCGTGTCGTGCCGGCGCTGCGCGTTGGTGCGCTTCGGCGTCGCGACGCCGAGCTCCTTCTTCGAGGGCGTGTAGGCCTTGGGCTTGGGCGCGGCCGACTGCCCGGCTTCGTCGGTCACCGTGGCGGTGGCGTCGGAGACGAGGTCGGAGGACTTTCGGCGAAACAGCGAGGACACCCCCGCAGCGTAGCCAAGAGCCCCCACAAACCTGAAACCGCGCCGGCACAGAGCCGGCGCGGTTTCCGGAAAAGCGAGCTCAGATGCGTTCGACCAGCGCGCCCAGGGCGGCCAGCTTGCCCTCGAAGTCCTCGTAGCCACGGTTGATCAGGTCGACGCCGTACACCCGGGAGGTGCCCTCGGCGGCCAGCGCGGCGATCAGGTGGCTGAAGCCCGCCCGCAGGTCGGGGATGACCAGGTCGGCCGCGTGCAGCTTGCTGGGGCCGGCGATGACCGCGGAGTGCTTGAAGTTGCGCCGGCCGAAGCGGCACGGGGTGCCGCCGAGGCAGTCGCGGTAGACCTGGATGGTCGCGCCCATCGTGTTCAGCGCTTCGGTGTAGCCCAGGCGCTGCTCATAGACCGTCTCGTGCATGATCGACAGGCCGCGGGCCTGGGTCAGGGCCACCACCAGGGGCTGCTGCCAGTCGGTCATGAAGCCGGGGTGCACGTCGGTCTCCAGCGCCACGGCGTTGAGCTCGCCGCCCGGGTGCCAGAACCGGATGCCGCCCTCGACGCCGGTCACGCCGGGGCGCCCGACCCGGGCGTCGGTGATCTCGAACTCGCCGCCGATCGAGCGGAAGACGTTGAGGAACGTCATCATGTCGGCCTGCTGCGCGCCCAGCACCTCGATCTCGCCGCGGGTCGCGAGCGCGGCGGCGGCCCAGCTCGCGGCCTCGATCCGGTCCGGGATCGGCTTGTGGTTGTAGCCGTGCAGGCGGGGCACGCCGAGGATCTCGATGACCCGGTCGGTGTGCACCGTGATGATCGCGCCCATCTTCTGCAGCACGCAGATCAGGTCCATGATCTCCGGCTCGATGGCCGCGTTGCGCAGCTCGGTCACGCCCTCGGCGCGCACCGCCGTGAGCAGCACCTGCTCGGTGGCCCCCACGCTCGGGTACGGCAGCTCCAGCTTCGTGCCGTGCAGTCCGTTGGGCGCCGTCAGGTGCATGCCCTCGGGCGTCTTGTCGACGACCGCGCCGAACTGCCGCAGCGCCTGGATGTGGAAGTCGATCGGCCGCGGCCCGATGTGGCAGCCACCCAGGTCCGGGATGAACGCGTGCCCGAGCCGGTGCAGCAGCGGCCCGCAGAACAGGATCGGGATCCGGCTCGACCCGGCGTGCACGTTGATCTCGTCGCTGCTGGCGCTCTCCACGTTGGTGGGGTCCATGACGAGCTCGCCGTCGTCGGCACCGTCACTGACCTTGACGCCGTGCAGCCCGAGCAGGCCGCGGACGACCTCCACGTCGCGGATGCGCGGCACGTCGAAGAGCCGGCTCGGCGACTCGCCCAGCAGGGCGGCCACCATGGCCTTGGAAACCAGGTTCTTGGCGCCACGGACCCGGATCTGTCCGTGCAGCGGCGTACCGCCGTGTACGGCCAGGACGTCGTCGGTCAACGCAACCTCCAGAGGCGGGCGCGTCAGCGCGCCCGGATGCGAACAGGGGTGCAGCCGACGGGGGACCGGGCGGCTGCCGCCCGGGCAGCATAGCCCTGCGTGACCAGAGCAGAAATCATCACAACGCCCAAGGCGGCACGAATTGCTGATGATTAAGGCAACAAAAAGGTGCAACCGTGCGTACGGCTCATCGACGGTTACCGAGGGTGAGGTTTTACGGCAGTGCCAGCATCTGATCGAGGGCTACCCGCGCGTACTTCGCGGTGTCCTCGTCGACGGTGATGCGGTTGGGCACGCGGCCGGCCACGAGCTCCTCGAGCGCCCACACGAGGTGCGGCAGATCGATGCGGTTCATGGTCGAGCAGTAGCAGACCGTCCGGTCCAGGAAGGTGATGTGCTTGTCCGGGTGGGCCAGCGCCATCCGGCGGACCAGGTTGAGCTCGGTGCCGACCGCCCAGGCCGACCCGGCGGGCGCGGCGTCCAGGGCCCGGATGATGTATTCGGTCGAGCCGACCTCGTCGGCCGCGCGGACCACCTCGTGCTTGCACTCGGGGTGGACCAGCACGCGCACGCCCGGGACCCGCTCGCGGACCTCGCGCACGCTGTCGATGGTGAACCGGCCGTGCACCGAGCAGTGCCCGCGCCAGAGGATCATCTTGGCGCCGCGCAGCTGCTCGGGGGTGAGGCCGCCGTTCGGCTTGTGCGGGTCGTAGAGCACGCAGTCGTCGAGGTCGAAGCCCATCTCCAGCACCGCCGTGTTGCGGCCCAGGTGCTGGTCAGGGAGGAAGAAGACCTGCCGACCCTGCTCGAAGGCCCAGTCCAGGGCGCGCTTGGCGTTGGACGAGGTGCAGACCACGCCGTTGTTGCGGCCGACGAAGCCCTTGATGTCGGCCGAGCTGTTCATGTAGGTCACCGGGACCACATCGCCGGCGATGCCCAGGTCGGTGAACTGCTCCCAGGCGGTCTCCACCTGGCCCAGCACGGCCATGTCGGCCATCGAGCAGCCGGCCGCCAGGTCGGGCAGGATCACCTGCTGGGTCGGGCCGGTCAGGATGTCCGCGCTCTCGGCCATGAAGTGCACGCCGCAGAAGACGATGAACTCCGCGCCGGGGCGGGCCGCCGCCTCGCGGGCGAGCTTGAACGAGTCGCCGGTGACGTCGGCGAACTGGATGACCTCGTCACGCTGGTAGTGGTGGCCCAGCACGAACACCCGGTCGCCGAGCGCGGCCTTGGCGGCCGTGGCCCGGGCGACGAGGTCGGGGTCGCTGGGTGCCGGCAGATCGCCGGGACAGTCCACGCCGCGCTCGCTGGCGGGATCGGTGCCACGGCCGAGCAACAGCAGCGCCGTGGCGGTGTTCGCAGGTTCGGTCCAGGTCGACGTCACGAGATCCATGTTTCCACAAGGTTGCCGCGCCGTCGGCCGGCAGATGAGTGTCCTAGGGCACTCAGCGGCGGCGGCCCTGGAGCTTGGTCGCGAGCTTGCGGAGCCGCGCCTGGTTCTCCGGCTTGGCCAGCTGACGCTGACCCTGCTGAACGATCTTCTGACCCTGCGGGCTGCGCAGGAACATCTGCAGTCGCTGCATGAGAGTGGCCATGCAACCGAGCGTGACACCCCAACCTGTGTGATGCCTGTACTTTCTCCCCGTGCGCGTATTGATCTGCCCCGACAAGTTCGCCGGCACGCTGACCGCCTCCGAGGTCGCCTCCGCGGTGGCCGACGGCTGGCACGAGACCGCCCCGGACGACGAGACCGTGCTGCGTCCGCTGTCCGACGGCGGTCCCGGCTTCGTCGAGGTGCTGGCCACCGCGCTCGGCGGCCGCCGGCTGCCGGTCGACACCGTCGACCCGCTGGGACGCCCGGCCCGCGGCGAGGTGCTGCTGGTCGGCGACACGGCCTACGTGGAGAGCGCCCAGGCCTGCGGCCTGCATCTGCTCGGCCAGCAGGAGCGGGACGTCAACGCCGCCACCTCGTACGGGCTGGGCCTGCTGCTCGCCGCCGCGGTGGAGGCCGGCGCGGCCGAGGTGGTCGTCGGGCTCGGCGGTTCGGCGGTCAACGACGCCGGCGCCGGGATGCTGGCCGCGCTGGGTGCCGGCCCGGTCGACGTGAGCGGCTACGCCCTGCCGTACGGCGGAGCGCCGCTGATCACCGCGACCGCCCTGGCCGGCGAGCCCCAGCTGCGCCAGGTACGGCTCGTGGTGGCCACCGACGTGGACAACCCGCTGGTCGGTCTGCACGGCGCCAGCAACGTCTACGGCCCGCAGAAGGGTGCCACCCGCGAGGACGTGCTGCGGCTGGACGCGGCGCTGGACCACTTCGCCGGCGTGCTGGAGCAGGCGTTCGGCGTGGAGAACCTCCGCCTGCTGCCCGGTGGCGGCGCGGCCGGGGGGATCGGTGCCGCCCTGCTCGCCCTCGGCGGCCGCGTCGTCTCCGGGATCGGGCTGGTCACCGGCCTGATCAAGCTGGAGGAACAGCTCGACGCGGCGGACCTGGTGATCACCGGTGAGGGCTCGTTCGACCACCAGTCGCTGCGTGGCAAGGTCGCCGCCGGCATCGCCAACGGCGCCCGCGACCGGGGCCTGCCCTGCGTGGTCATCGCCGGGCGCAACGAGACCGGTCACCGCGAGGCGGCCAGTGCCGGGGTCACCGAGACGTACGCCCTGATCGAGCATTTCGGCTCCGAGGAGCAGGCGCTCGCCGAGCCGGCCCGGGGCCTGCGCGAGGTCGCCGCCGGGCTCGCCCGGCAATGGAGCAGATGACCAGGTGTTCGACATCTCGGCCCCAGCGATTGGGAATACGACCGGACAGCGTTAGCGTTGGCCGGTACGGCACATCACCGGACCGGCAGGAGAACCGCAACGTGACCACTGAAGCGCACACCGAGTCGACCGAGGCCACCACGGCCGCGCCGACCGGCGTCATTTTGACCGACGTCGCGGCCGCCAACGTCAAGCGTCTCATCGCGCAGGAAGGCCGCGACGACCTGCGCCTGCGCATCGCCGTGCAGCCCGGTGGCTGCTCCGGCCTGCGCTACCAGCTGTTCTTCGACGAGCGCTCGCTGGACGGCGACATCGTGGCGGAGTTCGACGGTGTCGAGGTCGTCGTCGACCGGATGAGCTCGCCGTACCTGGCGGGTGCCACGATCGACTTCGCGGACCGCATCGACGCCCAGGGCTTCACCATCGACAACCCGAACGCGCAGAACTCCTGCGCCTGCGGTGACTCGTTCCACTGATCCGCCCACTGATCCGCTCGGCCGAGGGCCGTTCCCGAGCTGGGGAGCGGCCCTCGACCATGTCCACCAGATGACGCCCGGGTGTCGCCCGGGCCGACGGCCGGTAGGCTCACCCGGTAATCGCACCCGACCTCGAGGGCCGACATGAAGATCGCCGTTACCGGCTCGATCGCCACCGACCACCTGATGCACTTCCCCGGCAAGTTCGCCGAGCAGCTGATCGCCGACCAGCTGCACAAGGTCTCGCTCTCGTTCCTGGTCGACGACCTGGTCGTGCGGCGCGGCGGCGTGGCTTCGAACATCGCCTTCGGCATGGGCAAGCTGGGCCTGCGCCCGATCCTGGTGGGTGCGGTCGGCGCCGACTTCGCCGACTACCGGTCCTGGCTCGAGCGGCACGGGGTCGACTGCGACTCGGTGCACGTCAGCGAGGTTGCCCACACGGCCCGCTTCGTCTGCACCACCGACGACGACCTGAACCAGATCGCCTCGTTCTACGCCGGCGCGATGAGCGAGGCCCGCAACATCGAGCTGGCCCCGGTCGCCACCCGCGTCGGCGGCCTCGACCTGGTGCTGGTCAGCGCCAACGACCCGGCCGCGATGATCCGCCACTCGCAGGAGTGCCGGGCCCGGGGCTTCGCGTTCGCCGCCGACCCGTCGCAGCAGCTCGCCCGGATGGACGGCAGCGACGTGCTGACGCTGATCACCGGCGCCGAGTACCTGCTGACCAACGAGTACGAGCGCTCGCTGCTGGAGACCAAGGCCGGCCTCACCGGCGAGCAGGTCCTCGAGCAGGTCAAGATCCGGGTCACCACGCTGGGCAAGGACGGCGTGGAGATCACCGGCCGCGACCTGGAGCGGATCCACGTGCCGGTGGCCCGCGACGTCATCCCGGACGACCCGACCGGCGTCGGCGACGGCTTCCGGGCCGGCTTCTTCGCCGCCCTGGGCTGGGGCGTCAGCCTCGAGCGGGCCGCGCAGGTGGGCTCGCTGGTCGCCGCGCTCGTGCTCGAGACGGTCGGCCCCCAGGAGTACGACGTCAAGGCCGACTTCTTCCTCAAGCGCCTCGCCGACTCCTACGGTGACCAGGCCGCGGCCGACGTCCAGCCGCACCTGCCGGCCGCCGCCTGACAGCGATGGTGCTAGCCGTCTTCGCCGGCCTGCCGGGCGTGGGCAAGAGCACGCTCGCCGAGCGGGTGGGGGCGGCGCTGCCGGCTGCCGTGCTGGCGGTCGACACCGTCGACTTCACCATGCGGGCCTACGACGTCACCGAGCCCCGTCCCGGCTATGCCGCGTACGGGGTGGTGGCGGCGCTCGCGGAGGCCCAGCTGCGGATGGGCCACCACGTGATCATCGACGCGGTGAACCCGGTGAAGGCGGCCCGCCAGCTCTGGGTCGAGCTCGCCGAGCGCCTCGGCGTCCCGTTGCGGGTCGTCGAGGTGGTCTGCGGCGACGACGCCGAGCACCGCCGCCGGGTCGAGAGCCGTTTCGCAGCCCGAGCCCACGACGGCATCCCGGACTGGGTACGTGTCCTGGAACGCCAGGCCGAGTACGAGCCGTACCTGGGCCCGCGGCTGGTGGTCGACACGTTCCTGGCCGACGAGCCGGTCGGCCCGGTCGTCGACTACCTGACCCTGCGCACCTCGTAGACCTCCGGCGCCGGGCTGCCCAGATACTCCTGGGCCTTCATCCGGCACCAGGCCGGGATGTCGTTGGCCGCCGCCGGATCGTCCGCCAGCACCCGCACCACCTCGCCGACGGCCACCGTCGGCAGCCGCTTGGCCAGGTCGATGATCGGCAGGGGACAGCGCCGCCCCCGCGAGTCCACCTCGATCACATCCCCGCCTCCGCCCGGAGCCCGGCGACCACCCCGGGCAGGACCGCCAGGAAGCGGTCCACCTCGTCCTCGGTGGTCCCGCGGTGCAGCGACACCCGTACGTTGCCGTGGCTGAGCACGCCCATCGCCTCCAGCACGTGACTGGGCCGCAGCGTCGAGGCGGTGCACGACGAGCCGGAGGAGACGGCGAAGCCGTGCCGGTCCAGCGCGTGCAGCAGGGCCTCGCCGTCGACGTACAGGCAGGAGAAGGTGACCAGGTGCGGCAGCCGCTGTACCGGATCGCCGACCACCTCGACGTCCGGCACGGTCGCCGCGACGGTCGCCCGGATCCGGTCCACCAGAGCGGTGAGCCGCACGGCCTCGGTCTGCGCCTCGGCCAGCACGGCCCGCAGCGAGGCCGCGGCCGCGACGACGGCCGGCAGATCGAGCGCGCCGACCGGCCGCGGCCGGTGACGATCATCACCCGGGTACGGCGACAGCCACCGCACCCCCTTGCGCACCACCAGCACACCCACCCCCGGCGGACCGCCCCACTTGTGCGCGCTGGCCGTCAGCAATGACCACCCCGGCGGCACGGGCACCCGCCCGATCGACTGCGCGGCGTCCACCAACAACGGCACGTCGTGCTCCGCGCAGGCCTCGGCGGCGGCGGCCACCGGCTGCACGGTGCCGACCTCGTGACTGGCGCTGATCAGGCTCGCGAGGGCCACTCCGGGAGCGCCGACCGCCGTGCGCCAGGCGTCCAGGTCGAGCCGGCCGGCCAGGTCGACCCCGACCGGCTCCGCGTCGCCGGCCCGGGCCGCGGCGTGCAGCACCGCCGAGTGCTCGATCGCCGAGTGGACCAGCGTCCGGCCGGCCCGCGCGCGCCCGGCGAGTCCGCCCAGGACAGCCGCGTGCACCGCGGCCGTACCCGAGGGCTGGAAGGACACCTCGTCCTGCCGTACCCCCAGGGAGTCGGCGACGCTGCCCTGCGCCGCCTCACGCAGCTGCTGGGCCCGCCGGCCGGCGGCGTAGAGGCGGTCCGGATCGGCCCAGCCGTCCGCCAGGGCGGCGAGCAGCGCCTGCCGCGCGACGGGATGCGGGGGAGCGGCGCTGGCCGCGTCCAGGTAGGCGGGCGCACCGGCGGGATCGGCCATGAATTCCACCTTCCGAACGGTATCGTCCACATGATCAGTCGTTTCGCGGGTACGCCGAAGATCCGACCCCCGGTCAGCGGGTGGCAGGGCCAGGTCGAGTAGTGTGCGACCGTCGGTGACACCTTGCCGCCGGTGTCCGGATTTCGCACCGGGCGGTGCTCTAGGGAGGCAGGAGCAGGTGGTCTCAAGGAGTTCGGTCGCACGGCCGCGTGTCGTACGGCTCGCCGGGCTCGGTGTCGGTGGTGCCATGCTGCTGGCCCTGCTGTCGGGCTGTTCCGTGGACAGCGTCGGAAGCGCCTTCGGCGGGTTCGGCTGGCCCGAGCACGGCATCAGTCTGCAGGCCCACAAGATGTACGACCTGTGGATCGCGTCGACGATCGCGGCACTGGTCGTCGGGTTCTTCGTCTGGGGCCTGATCTTCTGGTGCATCATCCGGTACCGCAAGCGTGGCGACAATCTGCCCGTGCAGACCCGGTTCAACATGCCGCTCGAGGTTCTGTACACGGTGACCCCGGTGCTGATCGTCGCGGTGCTCTTCTACTACACGGCGATCGTGCAGACCGACGTGGACAAGCTCTCGGCCAAGCCGGACATGACCGTCGAGGTCGTGGCGTTCAAGTGGAACTGGCAGTTCAACTACCGCGACGCACCCGGCGCGGAGGCCAAGACGGTCGCGTCCAACCTCGGCTCGAGCGACGTCATCCCGCTGCTGGTCCTGCCCACGGGCAAGAAGATCCGCTTCGAGGAGACCAGCCGCGACGTCATCCACTCGTTCTGGGTGCCGGAGATGCTGTTCAAGCGGGACGTGTTCCCGGGCAACGTGCGCAACACCTTCGAGGTGACCCTCGACCGTGAGGGCCGCTACGTCGGTCGCTGCGCCGAGCTCTGCGGGACGTACCACGCCTTCATGCAGTTCGAGCTGGTGGTCGTCTCCCCGGAGAAGTTCGACCAGTTCCTCGCCGCCAAGGAGGCCGGCGGTTCCACCCAGGACGCGATGGGTGCGATCGGCTTCACCGGCGACGAGCGCTTCGCCGTCACCACGCAGCCATTCGACACCCGCCGGACCAACCAGTCCTGGAACCAGTCCGGCAACACCGCGGCGGGGAAGTAGGGGCCTGAGTTGAAGACCGAATACAAGATCTTCGCCGGCGTTGCCGTCTTCCTGTTCGGCGCGGCCGCCGTCTACGGTGCCTACACCTACGGCGAGGTGGGCCAGCTCGAGTGGATCGGCTTCGTCGCGCTGATCCTCTCCGGCCTGCTCTGCTCGATGTGCGGTGGCTTCTTCTGGTTCGTGGCCCGGCGCATCGACCTGCGGCCCGAGGACCGCGAGGACGGCGAGATCGCCGAGGGTGCCGGTGAGATCGGCTTCTTCAGCCCGGGCAGCTACTGGCCGTTCGGCCTGGCCCTGGCTGCCTCGGTCGCCGGCCTGGGCCTGGTGTTCTGGCAGTGGTGGCTGGTCGCCCTGGGCATGATCATGGTGATCTTCGCGGCGTGCGGCCTGCTGTTCGAGTACTACTCGGGCACCCGGCACCCCGCCGAGCACTGACCGGTAGGCAGCAACGTTCAGAAGGCCCGCATCCCCTCGGGGGTGCGGGCCTTCTGCTTGCCTGTGCGCCCCGCGCCGGGACGCGGGGTCAGGTGGGTGTGGGTCAGGCGGCCCGGCGCTGCTGGGGGGCCACTCGGGACCCGCCCGCGGACAACAGCACGCGGAAGGTGACCGGGGCGACGATCTCCGCCGCGCCACAGCGCGTGCAGAGCAGCTCGGGGCACTCCTCGGCATGGCCGTCGGCGCAGGGTGGCGTCTCGAACGGCATCTCGGTGTTGCAGATGACGCAGCGCAGTTCTCGGTCTCGCACGGGTGGCTCCTCTTCGCCGGAAGGTGGAATTACCCGAATGTCCTTCGAACGTTGTCACGGGCCGCGACGCGGGTCAGGAACCCGGCCCGGCGTGTCAGGAAAATATTGGCCGGCTCCCGGCTCGCTCCGCGACCGCAGGCGGCCCCGGCGGCCTTGGGCGCCTACGCGGCCGTGAGGTCGGGCGGTCCCGGCGGCCGCGTCGTCACGCGGTCTCGGCGGCCTTGGCCGCCTTCGCGGCCTCGACCCAGCGGCCGAGCAGCGCCGTGGCCGCCCCCGAATCCACCGTCTCCGCGGCCCGGGCGATCCCGGCGCGCATCGTGTCGGCGAACGTGCCGGGGAACCGCGCGTGGGCCGCGAACGCCGCCGCCGCGTTGAGCAGGACCGCGTCGCGGACCGGGCCCTTCTCGCCGGCGAACGTGCGCACCGCCGCGTCGGCGTTGAACGCCGCGTCGCCGCCGCGCAGATCACCCGGGTTGCTGCGGGGCAGTCCGAAGTCGACCGCGTCCACCACGGACTCGGTCACCGTGCCGTCCTTGACCGTCCAGATCCGGGTCGGCGCCGCCGTGGTGAACTCGTCCAGGCCGTCCTCGCCGCGCATGACCAGCGCGGAGTCGCCACGGCGGGCGAAGACCTCGGCCATCACCGGGGCCATCCGCTGGTCGAAGCAGCCGACCGCCGCCGCTCGCGGCCGGGCCGGGTTGGTCAGCGGGCCCAGCACGTTGAAGAACGTCGGGTGGCCCAGCTCGCGGCGGGTCACCGAGGCGTGCCGCATGCCGGGGTGGTAGCGGGCGGCGAAGCAGAAACCGATCCCGGCCTCGGCGACGGTGCGCTCGACCCCCTCCGGGCCCAGGTCCAGCGGGATGCCGAAGAACTCCAGCAGGTCGGCGGTGCCGCAGGCGGACGAGGCCGCCCGGTTGCCGTGCTTGACGACCTTGACCCCGGCCGCGGCCGTGATGATCGCGGCCATCGTGGAGATGTTGACCGTGTGGGCCCGGTCGCCGCCGGTGCCCACCACGTCGACGGCGTCCGCGCGGACGTCCTCGGGCAGCTCGACCACCGTGGCGTTGGCCAGCATGGCCTCGACCAGCCCGGCCAGCTCCGCGGGGGTCTCACCCTTGGCCCGCAGCGCCACCGCGAAGCCGGCGACCTGCACCGGGGTGGCGTTGCCGGCCATGATCTCGCCCATGGCCCAGGCGGTGTCCTGCGCCGAGAGCTCCTCGGAGCGCAGCAGGGCGCTCAGCAGGTTGGGCCAGGTCGGTGCTCCCATGCGGGGCACTCCTTCGGGGGGAGTCCGGGGTTGCCTTCGGTCCGGTCAGGGGTGGCGGGAGGGGGTCTCAGCCCAGCTTGCCCATGGTGCCCAGCGGGATCACGCCGTCGCGGCGGCCGCGGAGCATGCCGGCGATGGTCTGACCCGTGGTCACCGGGTCGAGCGGGTGCACCAGCGTCGCGTCGACCTGGGCGAACGCGGCCAGCCAGCGGTCGGCGGCACGGGCGATCACCACGCAGATGGGCGGCGGGTCGGCGTACTCGTCCTTGGTCTGGCGGGCGATGCCCAGACCGCCGGCCGGGGCCGCCTCGCCGTCGAGGACCATCAGGTCGATCTCGTACGTGTCCAGCAGGATCCGGCACTCCTCCCAGGTGGAGGCGTCGACGAACTCCACGGAGAGGTCGGCGGCGGGGCGGACGCCGATCGCCAGCCTGATCCGGTCCCGGACCGCTGGGTCGTCGCTGTACAGCAGGACGGTGTACTTGTCCGGCTGCGGCTTGTTGTCGTCGCTCATGTGTGCCCCGGTTCCCACGCTCGTAGGTGCCCGCTGATCGTACCGAACCGGCTAGCGGGCGTCCGGCTGTGGTCGTACCGTCGGGGCCGGCTCTGTGATCTTGATCGCCCCCGCCGGGTCCGCGCCGGCCGGCTCGTCCGGTCCGGCGCCGGCGCGGCGCTGGTCCTCGGCCTCCGCGCGGTCCAGGGCCCGGTCGATCCGCTTGGCCTCGCGCTCGGACTGCTTGATCCACTGCAGCACCAGGATGCCCAGCATGGTGACGCTGACGATCTCGCCGCCGGCCCACAGGATGCCGCCGGCCACTACCTGGTCGTTCCACGGGTTCGACCAGTCCAGACCCAGGCTCGGGTACCAGTCGCCGCCGAGCAGGGTCTTGCTCTGCATGATGGTCAGCCCGAGCACCGTGTGGAACGGCACGGACAGCACCATGAGCAACGCCCGGGCCGGGTACGGCCAGCGGTTGGGCAGCGGGTCCAGGCCGAGCAGCGGCCAGAAGAACAGGCAGCCCGTGACGATGAAGTGCACGTGGATGAACTCGTGCAGCCAGGCGTGCTCGAGGGTGGCCCGGTAGAGCCCGGTGAAGTAGAGGACGAACGGGTTGGCGACGAAGATCCCGAACGCGACCAGCGGGAACGTCAGCACCCGGGCGGCCCCGCTGTGCAGCACCGCCAGCAGCACCTTGCGGTTGGCCGCGGGCAGCGTGCGCAGCGCCAGCGTCACCGGCGCGCCGAGGGCCAGGAAGATCGGGCCCATCATGGACAGCACCATGTGTTGCACCATGTGCACGCTGAGCAGCGTTGTGTCATATGCCTCAAGGCCGGTGACGGTGACCGCGGCGATCGAGCCCAGCCCGCCGAGCAGGAAGGCGACCGTGCGGCCCCGCGGCCAGTGATCGCCGCGCTGCCGCAGGCGGTGCACGCCGTAGAGGTAGACGGCCCCGGCGATGACCAGGAAGAGCGCGAGCAGGCTGGTCAGCCGGATCTGGGTGAAGATCTCGGCGACGCTGAACGGCGGGGGCGCAGTATCCCCCGAGGCCGTCACGAGCGTGGGCATTTCGACTGGCTGCACCCTTCGAGGCTAGGCCCCGACCGACCGTCACCGGCGCACGGGGCGCGAACCAGGTACGGATTAGGCCCCCCGCGACATGTTCGAGTGATCGCGGGGCAATAATGAGCCCGTGACAGCGGCAGCCATCGACAAGAGCCGGATCCACTCGCTGACGAGACCCAACATGGTCAGCGTGGGGACCATCGTGTGGCTCTCCAGTGAACTCATGTTCTTCGCGGCGTTGTTCGCCATGTACTTCTCGATCCGTGCCGCCGCCCCGGAGATGTGGGAGGAGCACACCAAAGAGCTCAACATCCCGTACGCCACCACCTTCACGGTGATCCTGGTGCTCTCCTCGGTCACGTGCCAGCTCGGTGTCTTCGCGGCGGAGAAGGGTGACGTCTTCGCGCTGCGACGCTGGTTCACCATCACCTTCGTCATGGGCCTGATCTTCGTGCTCGGCCAGGCGAACGAGTACCGCACGCTGGTCAGCGAGGGCGTCAAGCTCAACAGCGACGGCTACGGCTCGATGTTCTACCTGACGACCGGGTTCCACGGTCTGCACGTCACGGGCGGTCTGATCGCCTTCATCGTCTACATGATCCGCACCACTATGGGCCGGTTCACGCCGGCGCAGGCCACCTCGGCGATCGTGGTGTCGTACTACTGGCACTTCGTCGACGTCGTGTGGATCGCGCTGTTCGCCATGATCTATTGGCTGCAGTAGCCGCCCGCCCGTGAGTTTCAAGGTCAAAACCCAGAGGACACAGCCCATGACTTCTGACACCCCCGCCGGCCGGCGTTTCCGGGTGTTCAACCGGCGGCGGTCGGCGCCGAGCCGGGTGCGGCGGCGCCTCGGCGCGGCGGCGCGCATGCTCGCCGCGCTCGCGCTGGCCGGAGGCGTCTACACCGCTTTCGCCCCGGGCGCGTTCGCCGAGGACACCCCGCAGCTCTCCGCGTCCGCGCAGGAGGGCAAGGCGCTCTTCGACAACAGCTGCATCTCGTGCCACGGCCGCAACGCCGAGGGTGTCGAGGGTCGCGGGCCGAGCCTCATCGGCGTCGGTTCGGCCTCGGTCGAGTTCCAGGTGGGCACCGGCCGCATGCCGATGACCCGCCAGGAGGCCCAGGCCGCGCAGAAGCCGCCGCAGTTCGACAAGGCGCAGACCAAGCAGCTGGGGCAGTACATCCAGGAGCTGGGTGGCGGCCCGCAGATCCCGACCGGCGACCTGACCATGAGCCTCGAGGAGAACCCGGAGGCGCTGGCGGCCGGTGGCGAGCTGTTCCGGCTGAACTGCACCTCCTGCCACGGCTTCGGTGGCGGCGGTGGTGCGCTGTCCTCGGGTAAGTACGCGCCGAGCCTGCACGACGCGACGACCGAGGAGATCTACGCGGCCATGCTCAGCGGCCCGCAGAACATGCCCGTGTTCGGCGACAACGAGCTGACCCCGGACCAGAAGCGCGAGATCATCACGTACGTCAAGATGCAGCTCCAGGAGGACAAGGACCCGGGCGGCCTGTTCAACCTGGGCCGGTACGGTCCGGTCACCGAGGGTCTGGCGATCTTCGTCGTCGGCATCACGATCCTGGTCTTCGCGGCGCTGTGGATTGCGGGGAAGTCATGACCGTTGTCAAGGAACCGCACGGCGCGCACGGCGCCGGCGAGGAGCCGCTGGACCTCAGCGACCCGCGGCTGTCGCGCTTCGAGATCGTCCGGGAGGGCGCTCGCCGCGACGACATCGAGATCGTCACGTACGAGTCGCAGTTCCCGGGGCCGAACACCCGGGCCGAGAAGCGCATCGAGCGCTCGATCGCCCTGCTGTTCCTGGTCGCCGGCCTGCTCGGCCTGGTCTTCCTGATCGCGTACATCTTCTGGCCGTGGGAGTACGAGCTGGGTCACACCACCAGCGACTACTACACGCCGGTGCTGGGTATCTCGCTCGGCCTGGCGCTGCTGGCGATCGGCTTCGCGATCCTGACCTGGGCCAAGAAGCTGCTGCCGCACGAGGTCTCGATCCAGGACCGCCACGAGGCGATGTCCACCGACGAGGACCGGCAGATCACCGGCCAGACGATGCTGTTCACGGCCGACGAGCTCGCCATCCAGCGCCGGCCGCTGCTCAAGGGTGCGGTCGCGCTGGGCCTGACCCCGATCGCCCTCGCCGCGGTGGCCCCGCTGATCGGTGGCCTGATCCGCAGCCCGCACAAGCCGGACCGCGGTCAGGACCCGCCGATGTTCCGCACCGGCTTCGACCCGGTGCCCAACCAGGGCAAGCTGGTCCGGCTCACCCGCGAGGACGGCACGCCGATCCGGCCCGAGGACGTCAGCGTCGGCGGCCAGATCACGGTCTTCCCGGGCATCCCGCACGGCGCGACCAACGAGTACGCCGACTCGCCCACCCTGCTCATCCACCTGCGCGCCGGTGACGCCGCGGTGGCTCGCGCCGCGACCGACGGCGATGCCAAGAACAAGGGTGCGATGTGGGGTAACTACGTCGCATACTCGAAGATCTGCACCCACGCCGGCTGCCCCGCCAGCCTGTACGAGCAGCAGACCAACCGGCTCCTCTGCCCGTGCCACCAGTCGCAGTTCCTGATCACGGAAAACGCCAGGCCGATCTTCGGTCCCGCGAGCCGCCGCCTGCCTCAGCTGCCCATCACGGTGGACGAGGAAGGCTTCTTCGTGGCAACGTCGGACTATCGAGAGGCCGTAGGGCCAGACTTCTGGGAGCGGCCATGAAGCGCCGGAAATTCGATCTAGCAGCCGTACCGGGCAAGACAGCCAAGGGTCTCGACGAGCGCCTGCAGGTTGCCACTCCACTTCGCGGCCTGCTCAACAAGGTTTTCCCCGACCACTGGTCCTTCCTGCTGGGCGAGATCGCGCTGTTCTCGTTCATCGTCCTGCTGCTCAGCGGTGTCTTCCTGACCCTCTTCTTCGACCCGTCGATGAAGGAGATCGCGTACGACGGCGCCTACCCGGCGCTGCGCGGCACCGAGATGTCGACCGCGTACGCGTCGTCGCTGGACCTGTCGTTCGAGGTCCGCGGTGGTCTGTTCATGCGCCAGATGCACCACTGGGCGGCCCTGCTCTTCATGGCCTCCATGATCGTGCACATGGCCCGCGTCTTCTTCACCGGCGCGTTCCGCAAGCCGCGTGAGGCCAACTGGATCATCGGTATCGCGCTGTTCCTGCTCGGCTTCCTCGCCGGCTTCACCGGCTACTCCCTGCCGGACGACGGCCTGTCCGGCACCGGCCTGCGCATCGCCTCGGCGATCATGCTGTCGATCCCGGTCGTCGGCTCCTGGGTGTCGGCGTCGGTCTTCGGCGGCGAGTTCCCGGGCGAGCTGATCATCGGCCGCTTCTACATCGCCCACGTGCTGCTCATCCCGGGCGGCCTGCTCGCGCTGATCAGCGTGCACCTGGGCCTGGTCTTCAAGCAGAAGCACACCCAGTGGCCCGGCCCCGGCCGGACCAACTCGAACGTCGTCGGCGAGCGCATGTTCCCGCGGTACGCGCTCAAGCAGGGCGGCTTCTTCATGGCCGTCTTCGGCGTCATCTCGCTGATGGCCGGCCTGTTCCAGATCAACCCGATCTGGCTGTTCGGGCCGTACCGGGCCTCCGAGGTCTCCTCGGCGAGCCAGCCCGACTGGTACGTCATGTTCATGGACGGCCTGGTCCGCCTCATGCCGGCCTGGCAGATCGACATCCCGATCGGCAACGGCTACGTGATCCCGCCGCTGTTCTGGCCGGCCGTCGTCGGTCTGGGCGCGCTGTTCACGGTCCCGATGATGTACCCGTTCATCGAGGCCCGGCGGAACAAGGACAACAAGTCCCATCACCTGCTCCAGCGCCCGCGGGACGCACCCGAGCGCACCGGCGTCGGCGCGATGGCGTTCACGTTCTTCATCGTGGCCACCATCTCCGGCGGCAACGACGTCATCGCCGACAAGTTCCACATCAGCCTGAACGCGATGACCTGGGCCGGCCGCATCGGCCTGGTGATCCTGCCGCCGCTGGCGTACTGGCTGGCCGTGCGGATCTGCCTGGGCCTGCAGCAGCACGACCGCGAGGTGCTGGCCCACGGCGTGGAGACCGGCATCATCAAGCGGGCCCCCGACGGCCGGTTCTACGAGGTCCACCAGCCGCTGGGCCCGGTCGACGACCACGGCCACCCGCTGCCGCTGGACTACGCGGGCTGGGTCGTCCCGAAGAAGATGAACCGTCTCGGCGCCCTGGCGCCCGCGGTGAAGGGCTTCTTCTTCCCGGTCGAGAAGCCGGCCGAGGCGCCGGTGTCACCGGGCATGCCGCCGGTGACCGCCCGCGAGGAGCGCGAGGAGATCACCTCCGGTCGCTGATCGACGAGCACGGAAAAGGGGACCCCACGGGGTCCCCTTTTTCATGCCCGCGGGCGGCCGACGGACTCGGCGTAGAAGAGCGACTCCGCCAGATGAAACGCGATCTGCCGCGGCGACCAGGCCGCACCGTCACGCCGATCGAGTTGGGCGTCGGACAGGGCCCGTAGCCGCACGTCGAAGACCTGTGCCAGCCGGGTGAGCCGGCTGCGGGCCTCGTCGAGGTCGGCCGGGGTGAAGGCGGCGAGATCGGCGGCGGTGGTGGTCGCGGAGGCGTGCCAGGCGTCCGGGATCGTGGGCACTCCGGCCACGCGGGCCTCGATCTCGGCCAGGTGGTCGATGAGGTGGTCGGTGACCCGCCGGATGGCCTTGTGCGGGGTGTAGAGGCGGTCGCCGGCCGGAACGGGGACGCCGTCCCAGGCGGGCCAGGTGGCCGCCAGGGTCAGGACCTGGTCGACCATGCCGGTCACGACCTCGGCGGGATGCCTGTCGTCGGTCAGCGGGGTGTCAGACATCGCGGCAGCGTATCCAGGGCCACCGACATTTCTACGGCGCTCGCCGGCGCTGGGTCGGTGGCGGCGCCGTTGGCCGGCGCTCGGCGGCCGGCGCCTGGCGATGCCCGGCGGTGCTCAGTCGGCGTCGGGGAGGCCGATCGCGAAGGCGTCCTCCAGGTCGTGCTTGGAGTACGCGCGGAAGGCGATGTGCGACTCCGTGTTCAGGACTCCCGGGGTCTTGGAGATCCGGCCCGCGATCACCTCGGCGATCTCGTCGAACCGGGCGACCCGGACGATCGCGATCAGGTCGACGTTGCCGGCCACCGAGTAGACCTCGCTCACGCCGGGCAGCGCGGCGAGCGCCTCGGCGACCTCCGGGATGGAGTCGGTGGCGCACTCGATGTGCACGATCGCGGTGTTCACGCTGGCGTCTCCTCGGCGATGAGGCGGATGAGTGGGACGGGTCGGTTCATGCTATCCACGGCGCGGCCGGCGGTCAGGCGGGGACGGTGAGGTCTTGGCCGGCGCGGACGGCGTCCCGCAGCGACTCGCCTTCGTGCACTGTCGCCCCCGGCCAGATCACGCACCGGTTGACGCTGCCGTGGACCTCGGCGCCGGCACCGATCACGGACTCGGCCGCCCGGCCGGTCAGCGTGGCCGTGGGGTCGGTCAGGCCGGCGGCCGCGTGCAGGTTGGCCTTCAGGTAGTCCGCCGGCGTACCGGTGTCGATGTAGACGCCGTCGTAGGTGACCAGCTCCAGCTCGCCCGCCGCCTCGGCCGGGCGCCACACCGTCCGGACCAGGTCGGACGGCTCGTCGGTGAGGTCGCGCAGGTAGCGCCACGGCACCAGCGAGAAACCGGCGAACCGGTGGCCGCTGAAGCCGCCCGTCGTGCCCGGGGGCAGGGGGCGGGTCAGCATCCGTACGGTCTCGCCGGTCCAGCCCTCCAGCAGCGCCGCGATGTCCTTGCCCGGCTCGCGGTGCGGATCCGCCAGATACGCGTCCGCGTTGCCGATCAGCGCTCCCCGCCCGTCGAGCCACCCCCGCAGGCGGCCGAGGCCGCCGGACGTGCCCAGCGGGCCGTCAAGCTCCACGGACAGGTGCGCGCGGTCGCCGACGTGGGTGACGACCTGCTCGGCGAGATACGCGGCGTTGACGGCCACCTGGGACGGTCCGCTCAGGCCGAGCCCGCCGATCCGGGTCAGCGCCCGGTCCAGCAGGGCGACGTTGCCGACCGGGCACAGCGCCTTGGGCAGCAGCAACGTCAAAGGCCGCAGCCGCTGACCCTCGCCGGCCGCCAGCACCACCGCGGCGACGGCCGGCGTCATGACGGACTGTGGGCCGCGTGCGGGCCCATGCCGTAGACGCCGAGGACGATCGCCGTGTTCGGGGTCAGCCGGGGCAGGTCGTCCAGCGGGAACCAGCCCGCCTCCAGGACCTCACCACCGTCGACCACCAGCGGGGTCGTCGACGCCGGGACCGAACCCATGAAGATCGTGTCGACCCAGCCCTTGGGGTGCACGATCGCGTTGGGCACGGCCGGGACCAGGTCGTCCGGGTCGATGACCACGCCCGACTCCTCGGACAGCTCACGCGCCGCGCCCACCGCCGGCGGCTCCGCCTTCTTGAGCAGGCCGGCCGGCAGGCCCCAGCCGCGGCCGGGCGGCTGCCGCAGCAGCAGCAGCCGGCCGGGCTCCGGCGCCTCCGAGTCGCGGATGATCGTCACGGCGCCGACCAGATATTTCGGCACGATCAGGCGGACGATGCGGCGGCGCACGGGATGCGGCAGCCGGTAGAACGTCTGGTACGCGACGCCACGCAACCGCCGGTGGATGTTCACCCCGCCAGGCTAGCGGCCGGGCGCGATGGGCTCAGTCCGGGTGGTCGACCAGGGCGATGAGCTGCTCGACCACCTGATCGGGCTCGAGGTTGCGCTCGGTGACCGCCACCAGCATGGTCTCCAGGTCGGGATAACCGAGCTCCTCGGCCAGCCGGCGCAGCGGAACCTCGCTGGCCAGCCCCCGGTCGTGCTTGCGCAGGGTCAGCCCGATCGTCGCGCGGCCCAGCCGGACCTTGTCGGCGATGCTGATGCCGGGGCTGTTCTCCTCGGCGAAGTAGCGGTTGATCTGCATCTGCGCCTGGGTCGACTTCACGAAGCCGAGCCATTCCTTGCGGGGCCCGCGCGGCGCTGTGCCCCGCTCCACCTCGACGGGCCCGTCGGTCTCGGTGAAGATCTCCACCACGTCGCCGTCGCGCAGGGGAGAGCTCAGCGGGGCGAGCCGGCCGTTGATCGTCGCGGCCAGCGTCTCGTCGCCCTTGTCGGCACTGAGCTCGTACGCCAGGTCGACGGGGGTCGAGCCGGCCGGCAGGTCGAACGTGTTGCCGTGGGCGAACACCTGGATCTGGCCCTCGGCGAGGTCACAACGCAGCGAGGCGAGGAACTGGCCGGCGTCGGTGGTGTCCTGCTGCCAGTCCAGCACCCGCTTGAGCCAGGTCAGCTGATCGGCGCCCGCGGCCTCGGCCCCCTCGGTCGACTTGGGGTAGCGGTAGCCGGTGGCGACGCCGTACTCGGCGCAGCGGTGCATCGACACCGTGCGGATCAGCACCTCGACCAGGCGGCCCTCGGGACCGGTCACCGTGGTGTGCAGCGAGCGGTAGAGGTTGTTCTTCGGGGAGGCGATGAAGTCCTTGAACCGGCCGGCGACCGGGCGCCACTGGCCGTGGATCGCGCCGAGCGCGGCGTAACAGTCGGTCTCGGGCCCGTCGACGATCACCGCGATGCGGGGCAGGTCCAGCGGGACCGCGTGGCCGCCGGCGACCGTGTCCTTCCAGATCGAGTAGAAGTGCCGGGGGCGGGGCGTCACCTTGGCGTCCACCCGCGAGCGGCGCAGGGCGACCTGGGCCTTGGCCTTGACGTCGTCGAGGTATTCGGCCCAGCCCGGGCGGTTCTTCACGTGCTCCTCGATGCGGGCGTACGACTCCGGCTCGAGGTGGTAGAGCACCACGTCGTCCAGGTCACGCTTGAGGGCCTGGATGCCGAGGCGGTCACACAGCGGGACCAGCACGTCGAGGGTCGCGGTCGCGATCCGGGCCCGGGAGGCGGGGGAGCGGGCGTCGAGGGTACGCATGTTGTGCAGGCGGTCGGCCAGCTTGATGACCAGCACCCGGACGTCCTTGCCGGCGGCCACGATCATCTTGCGGATCGTCTCGGCCTCGGCGACCTTGCCGTAGAACGCCTTGTCGAACTTGGTCACGCCGTCGACCAGGTGGGCCACCTCGGGGCCGAAGTCGCCGTGCAGCGTCTCCAGCGTGTAACTGGTGTCCTCGACCGTGTCGTGCAGCAGCGCGGCGACCAGGGTGGTGGTGTCCATGCCGAGCTCGGCGCAGATCTGCGCGACCGCGAGCGGATGCGTGATGTACGGATCGCCGCTCTTGCGGAACTGGCCCCGGTGCATGTTCTCCGCGACGGCGTAGCTGCGGCGCAGCACGCCCGCGTCAGCGGAGGGGTGGATGTGACGGTGGGTGCGGGTGAGCGTGGTGACCGGGTCGTCGTCGTTGCCCTGGAAGCTGAGGAACGACCGCAGCCGGCGCGACAGGGGGATCTCCGCGGGCGACGGTGACAGGGCACGTCCAAGGGCGGCGCCGTGGCCGGCGTCGACGTCCACTCGGACACCCCCTCACCGATCTATCGCGAAATCCGTCCGTCCGCTCGATCTACCCCGAACGGTACGCACGGATCCCACCGATTTTCACGGCTTCGCGCGCCGTGTTCCTTACAGCCTAAGCGAGCGAGCGTCATCCGAACGGTCAGTTACCGATGAGCGAACGGACGAGTCTCTTCTCGACGCCGCGGCTTCCGCCCTGGTGAGAAGCCTAGTGAAGCGCGCAGCGCCACGCGCCGGTGACACCCAGTCGCCAGAAGTTTCCACCAGCCGGGTGTCGGGCCGTTCCAGCCAGGCCAGGATCCGCTCGGTCTCCTCCGCCGAGGCGGCCGGGACGGGACCCGGTCCTGTCAGGACCGTCTCCGCGGTGGCGCGGGCCATGTCCAGGGTCGGCCGGGGGTGCAGCCGGGGCGGTGAGGTCGCCGCGGCGGCCAGCCGGCCGTGCCGGACCACGATGATCTCCCAGCCGTACGCGTCGTTGCGCCGGGCGGCGACCAGCTCGCTGATGCCGGTGAGCGCGCCGAGGCGTTGCATCCGGACGGTGGCGCGCAACAGCGCCACGAGCCGGGATCTGATCACCGCCGCCTCCTCGTAGCGCTGCCGGTCGGACAGCACCTCGATGCGGGCCAGCAGGGCGTCCACCAGGGGCTGGGGGTCGCCGTAGGTGGCCGTGCGAAAGGGTAGGGCGGCTCTGCGCGCGTACTCCTCCGGGGTGATCTCGTGCTCGCAGGGCGCCGGGCACCGCCCCAGCTCAGCCAGCGCGCAGGCGGGCGTGCGGGTCTTGACCGAGAGCTTGTGGGTGCACTGGCGCAGCGGCACGGCGTCATAGACACCCGCCGCGGCCAGCTCGGCCGTGCGGCGCGAGGAGAACGGGCCGAGATACGCGGCGCCGTCCTCGGCCAGCGACCGGACCACCGACAGGCGGGGGTACGCCTCGGCGGTCAGCTTGAGCCAGACGACCCGCTCCGGATACTTCGACCTGCGGTTGTACGGCGGCGCGTGGGCCGCGATGAGCCGCAGCTCGCGCACCTCCGCCTCCAGCGAGTGGGCGCACTCCACCGCCTCGACCCGGACGGCGGCGCCGATCATCTCGGACATCCGGGCCCGCTTCTCGCTGGCGGTGAAGTAGCTGCGCACCCGGGTCGCGATGTCGACCGACGTGCCGACGTAGAGCGGCCGCTCGTCGGCGGCGCGGAAGACGTAGACACCCGGGGCGTGCGGCAGGCCGTCGGCGAGGTGCCGCTGGCGCCGCTGGGTCGGGGTGACCGCTTTGGCGAACTCGATGGCGTCGCCCAGCGTGTGCACCTTGTAGCTGCCCAGCCGCTCGATCAGCCCGTGCAGCACGTCGACCGTGGCCCGGGCGTCGTCCAGGGCCCGGTGGGTGGGCTGGACGGCGGCCCGGAAGAACTGGGCCAGGGTGCCGAGCTTGCGGTTGGGCACCTCGTCCTTGGTCAGCGCCCGGCGGGCCAGCGCGGCGGTGTCGAGCACCCGCAGCTGCGGCCAGGGATGGCCGTGCCGGGCGCAGGCGGCCTTGAGGAAACCGACGTCGTACGGCGCGTTGTGCGCGACCAGGACGGCCCCGCGCAGGAACTCCAGCAGGCTCGGCAGCACCGCCTCGATCGGCGGCGCCGGGGCCAGCATGGCCTCGGTGATGCCGGTCAGCACGGTGATGAACGGCGGGATGCGCTCACCCGGGTTGACCAGGGTGCCGAGCACCCCCAGCTCCTCGCCGGCGCGCACCTTGACCGCGCCGATCTCGGTGATGCCGCCACCGTCCGGCGCCCCGCCGGTCGTCTCCAGGTCGAGCACGACGAAAGTCGTGTCCCGCAGGGACAGCGCCGCCGGATCGACGGAGCCGTCGGCGCTCAGGAGGGTGTCCAGAGTGCCCTGCACGTATGCCGGTTGTGCCACGACGGGCAATTTAGAGAGGGGGTATGACAAACTCCGGCCCGCGGCGGGAAAACATCACTTGCTTCCGCAAGCTTTTCCGCTGCCCACGGTGGGAGAATAGAGAAATGTCCGCGCCGCCGCCGTTCGACGACCGCCCCATGGAGGAGGCGGCTCGTGCGACGGACGGTGCCTTGGATTCGGCCGGTGACGACGGCGCCGGGCATACCTCCGGCGTGGCCGCGGGCCGGGCGGATGCGTTTCCGGCCCCTGGACAGGGCATTGCCCCTTCCATGGACCTGGACCCGGCCGCCAATTCGGGCGCTGACGCGCCCGGCGATTTGAGCGCTGGCCTGGCCGGCGACTTGGGCGCTGGCCCGGCCGGCGACTTGGGCGCTGACCCTGGGGCGGCCCTGGGCGACGTCGAGCGCGACCTGGGCGCGATCGGGGGGCGCGAGGCGGTCGCCGGATGTGACGCCGACCTCCATCCCGCCGACGAGCCGGACACCGACGAGCCCCACACCGACGAGCCCCACACCGACGAGCCGGACACCGACGAGGACCATGGGCCCGAGCCCACCCTGCCCGAGGCCGTCCGCCAGCGGATCACCGTGCTCGCCGCGGCCGCGCTGACCGGCCTGCCGGCCGACGAGACCCCCGTGCCGTTGCGCCGGGTGGCCAAATTCGCCCCCAACCGCCGGGCCCGGCTCGGCGGCCCGGCCATCGCGGCCCAGCTCGCCTCCGACCCGCTGTTCCGGCAGCGGATCAGCGGCCGCATCGTCACCGACGCCGGTGACCTGGGCGCCGCCGTGGCCGGTGGGACGGCTCCCGCCGCGGCCGACCCGGTCGAGGTGGCCGCGCTGGCCTATCTGGCCCGGCCGGAGGGCTGGCGCGGGCTGATCGAGGCGGCCGGTGAGTCGGTCCGCGCCGAGGCCGACGTCGCCGCGATCGCCGGCCAGATCCGCGACGCCGAGCTGCGGGCCGCCCGCGCCGAGCACGACCGGGCGGTCGCCAAGGTCGAGGCCGACAAGCTGCGCGACGAGCTGGCCCGGGTCCGCGAGGAGCTCGGGCAGCTGCGCGAGGAGGCCCGCTCCACCTCGCGCGCGCTGCGCGAGACGCAGGCGGCCCAGAAGCGGGCCGCCGACCTGCTGGCCACCGAGAAGGGCCGGCAGGCCAAGGTCACGGCCGATCACGAGGCCGAGGTACGGCGGCTGAAGACCCGTCTCGCCGAGGCGGAGGCGGCGGCCGCCTCCGGCAAGCAGAGCGCCAAGGACGCCCGGGCGGCCGACGAGACCCGCCTCTGGCTCCTGCTGGAGACGATCGGGCAGGCCGCGTCCGGGTTGCGGCGCGAGCTGGCGCTGGGCCCGACCGACAAGCTGCCGGCCGACTTCGTGGCGGACACCGCGGCGGACCGGCCCGGCGCGCTCGAACGGTCGCGCCCGCGGGCCCAGGACACCGACGACCCGGGCCGCCTGGACCAGCTCCTGGCGCTGCCGCGGGCGCACCTGATCGTGGACGGTTACAACGTCACCAAGCGCGGCTTCGCCGAGATGTCGCTCGAGCAGCAGCGCAAACGCCTGATCACCGGGCTGGGCGGGATCGCCGCGCAGACCGGCGACGAGGTCACCGTGGTCTTCGACGGGGCCGAGCGGGTGCACGGCCTGCCGCCCGCCCCGCGCGGCGTACGCGTGCTCTTCTCGCACAAGGGCGACACCGCCGACGAGCTCATCCGCCAGCTCGTGCGGGCCGAGCCGGCCGGCCGCCCGCTGGTCGTGATCTCGTCCGACCGCGAGGTGGCCGACGGGGTACGCCGGCACGGCGCGTACCCGATGGGAGCCGACTCACTGCTGCGCCGGCTCGCCCGCTCCTGATTTTTGTCATACCCCCTCCATAGCGTGACTGTCACCGATGGTGGTCGGTCCGCGACAGCTCCTCTTCCCCCTGCGCGGGCCGCACCCCCCACGATGCGGAGGAAATGATGATCATCGACTGCGGGCGCTGCGCCGAGCGGACCGATGAATGCAACGGATGCCTGGTCAGCACGTTGTACGACACCCCCGACGGCATCGCCGACCTGACTCCCGGTGAGCTGCGGGCGATCGAGACGTTCGAGCTGGCCGGCTTCGAGGTGGAGCTGCTGGAGACGCCGGACCCGCCGGTCTCCGTGCCGCTCTACCCGCGCCGCCGCCACGTGGCGTGATCACCATCTCTAGGATGGCTCGATGACTCCCCGGCTCTGGGCGGCGTGCGCGCTCGGTGTGCTCGTCGTGGCGCTGATCGTGTACGCGGCGACAGTGGTCCCGTGGCACCGGCCGCCGGCGCCCCGGGCCGACCAGCTCGAAGCCCTGCGCGGCCTGCCCGGCGACCAGGTGGAGCGGGCCCGCGCCTTCCACTCCGACCTGCGTCCGGGCTCGTACGGCGCCATGGTGGTCAGCCTCGTCGCGGCCCTGGTGCTCGGCCTCACCCCGCTGGGCGCGCGGCTGGTGTCCCTGGTCGGACGTCCGTTCGGCGACCACTGGATCGCCCAGGCCGTCCTCGGTGGCCTCGTGATCGTGCTGGTCGTCGAGGTGCTCACGCTGCCGTTCGCGGCCTGGCGGCACACCGTCGTGGTGCGCTACGGCATCTCCACCCAGACCTGGGGCCCGTGGGCGGTCGACCTGGCCAAGTCCTATGCGGTCGGCGCGGTCATCGGCGGGCTGGCCCTGCTCGGCTTCTTCACCGTGACCCGGCTCGCCCCGCGCTGGTGGTGGGCGTTCGGGGCCGCCGGGGCCGCGGCGCTGGTGGTGCTGCTGTCGTTCGTGCTGCCGGTGGTCGTCGAGCCGATCTTCAACAAGTTCACCCCGATGGCCCAGGGACCGCTGCGCACCGAGCTGATGAGCCTCGCCGCCCGCGACGGCGTGCCGGTGCGGGACGTCCTGGTCGCCGACGCCTCCCGCCGCACCCGGGCCGTGAACGCGTACGTGTCCGGCTTCGGGCCGACCCGGCGGATCGTCGTCTACGACACGATGCTGACCGAGGCCACGCCCGCGGAGGTGGTCTCGGTCACCGCGCACGAGCTGGGTCACGCCGCGCGCGGTGATGTGGTGACCGGCACGATCATCGGCGCGCTGGGCGCGGCCGCCGCGGTGATCGCGCTCTACCTGCTCGGCTCGCTGGGCTGGCTGCTGCGGCTGGCCGGCACGGAGTCGATGGGCGAGCCGCGGACGATCGCGCTGCTGCTGGCCCTGGTGAGCGTGGCCGGGCTGATCGGCGGGCCGGCCCAGGCGCTGGTCTCGCGGCGCATCGAGGCCCGGGCCGACGCGCACGCCCTGGAGCTGACCGGCGACGCGGCGACGTTCGAGGCGATGCAACGCCGGCTCGGCTCCGTGAACCTCTCCGACCCCGACCCGCCGACCTGGGAGCACGTCATGTTCGCCTCGCACCCGTCCACCGTGGAGCGGGTGGCCGCGGCCCGCGCGTACGCCCGAGGGGAACGCTGATGGGCCGCACCCTGCTGGTCACCAACGACTTCCCGCCGCGTCCCGGTGGCATCCAGCAGTTCGTGCACAACCTCGCCGTCCGCCAGCCGGCCGGCTCGGTGGTGGCCTATGCGTCCACCTGGAAGGGCGCGGCGGAGTTCGACGCCGAGCAGCCGTTCGAGGTCGTCCGGGAGGACACCGGGGTGCTGCTGCCGACCCCGGCGGTCGCCCGGCGGGCCGCCGAGATCGCCCGGTCGCACGGCTGCGACAGCGTCTGGTTCGGCGCGGGGGCACCGCTGGGCCTGCTCGCGGACGGGCTGCGGCGGCGTGCGGGCATCGAGCGGGCGGTGTCCCTGACCCACGGCCACGAGATCGGCTGGGCCGCCCTGCCCGGGGCCCGCCAGCTGCTGCGCCGCATCGCCCGTGGCAACGACGTGATCACCTATCTGACCGAGTTCCAGCGGGTGCGGCTGGACCGGGCGCTGCACGGGCTGACCGCGCTGGAACGGTTGACGCCAGGGGTGGACGTGGACGCGTACCACCCGGGGGTGGACGGCTCGCAGGTGCGCGCCCGGCACGGGCTCGGCGACCGCCCGGTGATCGTCTGCGTGTCCCGGCTGGTGCCGCGCAAGGGTCAGGACATGCTGATCCGCGCACTGCCGACGATCCGCCGCCGGATCCCGGGTGCGGCCCTGCTGATCGTGAGCGGCGGTCCGTACCGGGAGAAGCTGCAGGCGCTGGCCCGGGCCGAGGGTGTCGAGCCGGACGTGGTGTTCACCGGCTCGGTCCGCTGGGAGGAGCTGCCGGCCCACTACGCGGCCGGTGACGTGTTCGCGATGCCGTGCCGCACGAGAGGCGCGGGGCTTGACGTGGAGGGTCTCGGCATCGTCTACCTCGAGGCCTCGGCGACAGGTCTGCCCGTGCTGGCCGGTGACTCCGGGGGAGCGCCGGACGCGGTCCGGGAGGGCGAGACGGGTTACGTGGTAGGTGGCAGTGACGTGCCGGCGATCGCGGGGCGGCTGGCGGAGCTGTTGGCCGATCCGGCGCGGGCGCGGGCGATGGGCGCGGCCGGGCGGGCGTGGGTCGAGAAGGAATGGCGGTGGGAGACGAAGGCGGCGCAGCTGACCGAGCTGTTGGCACCGTGAATGAGTCCTCACTCCTGGCATATGAATGGACACGCTGTGTTGAAGAGGCGTAGGAACGGCTAAGAGCCCTCGGGACGGGAGCCGTCGATGCAGGACGCCATCCAGCAGCAGGACCCACCGACTCCGACTCCTGCTCCGTCGCCTGAGGCGGCCGGCCCGGGTGCCGGGCGGGTGCCGGACGTCGGGCTGGATTCCGGTGGGGACGGCGAGTGGTCCGACGACGCGGAGCTGGCGGTGCCGTACTGGCTGACCAGCACCGAGGAGGCCGCCAACACCACGTTCCTGCGGATGCTGCGGCGGTTGCCCCGGCTGCTGCGATCGGCCTGGTCGCTGGCCTGGCAGGCGAGCCGGCGGACCACCGTCGCCGTGCTCACGTTCCAGCTCGCCGCGGGAGTGGCCAGTGCGGTCGGGCTCATCAGCGTGGTCGGTGTCTTCGACGGGCTGCTGCGGGAGGGACCGACGCCGGAACGCGTGCGGGCCGCCGTACCCTCGTTGCTTCTGCTCGTCGGCTCCGCGGCCGTGCGCAGTGTGCTGACGTCGGCCGGGGCGGCGGCCAACGGCCGGCTGTCCCCGAAGGTCTCGCAGGCCGCCCAGATGCGGCTGCTGGACCTGACCACGCGCGTCGACCTGTCCACCTTCGACGACCCGGGCTGGCGCGACGCCATGGAACGGGCCCGCGACCGGGGCATCGACGCCGCCCAGTATCTCGTCGACCGGGCCATCGAGCTCGGCACCAACCTGATCGGCCTGGCCGCCGCGGCCGGGGTGCTGGCGGTGCTGCACCCGGTCCTGCTGCCGCTGCTCGTGCTCGCGGTGCTGCCGATCGGGTGGGCCGCCGTGCGCTCCGCCCGGCTGCGCTACCGGCGGATGCTGCGGCTCATCGCCGTCTGGCGGCGCCAGCGGATGCTCGCCGAACTGCTCGCCGCCCGCGAGCCCGCGCCCGAACTGCGCGCGTTCACCGTGCGGGAGTACCTGCTGGCCGAGGTGCGGCGGCTGCTCGCCGTCTCCACCAACGAGGAGATCCGGATCACCACCCGGCAGATCCGCACCAACCTGGCCGGCACCGCGCTGAGCAGCGTCGCCACCGGACTCACCTACGCCACGTTGCTGTGGCTGCTCTGGACCGGCCGGATGGAACTCGCCGTGGGTGGCGCTGCCGCGTACGCGATCAGCATGGGGATCGGCAAGCTCACCGAACTCGCCCACAGCGCCAACCGGGTCTTCGAACAGGGCCTCTACTTCGCCGACTTCCAGGGATTCTGCGACCTGTCCCTGAGCCGTACCGAAGCCGGCACGGGCGCCGCGGTACCGGCGCTGGCCCGGGAGATCCGGCTCGACCAGGTCACGTTCAGCTATCCCGACGCCGAACGTCCGGCGGTCCGCGACGTCAGCATGACCCTGCGCCGCGGCGAGATCATCGCGCTGGTCGGCGAGAACGGCTCCGGCAAATCGACCCTGGCCAGTCTGCTCGCGGGCCTGTTCCAGCCGCAGAGCGGCAGCATCAGCTGGGACGGCGTCGACCTCACCCGCTACGACCCGGAGACCGTCCGCGGCCAGGTCGCGGTCGTGATGCAGGAACCGACCCGATGGCCGCTCTCCGCGCGGGCCAACATCACCATCGGACGGTACGACCACAGCGTCGAACCCGAACGCGTGCTCGGCGCGGCCCGGGCCGGCGACGCCCACGAATTCGTGATGGAACTCGCCCGCCAGTACGACACGCTGCTGTCCCGGCACTTCACCGACGGCGCTGACCTCTCCGGCGGACAGTGGCAGCGGCTGGCGGTGAGCCGGGCGTTCTACCGCGACGCCCCGCTGCTGATCTGCGACGAACCGACCGCGAACCTCGACGCCCGGGCCGAGCACGACGTGTACCAGCGGCTCCGGGAACTGGCCGCGGGCCGTACCGTCGTGCTGATCACCCACCGGATGGCCAGCGTGCGCGAAGCGGACCGGATCTTCGTGCTGGACCACGGCGCGGTGGTCGAAGAGGGCGACCACGCGACGCTGATGGCGGCCGAGGGGATCTACGCGCAGCTGTTCTCGTTGCAGGCGAGCGCGTACCAGCCGGCGTCGTAGGTCACATCGCGGCGGCGTGCGGGGCGTGCCAGAGTTGGCTGGTGGACACCACCGGGCTGATGGTTGTTGCGACGGTGCTCGTGCTGGGCACGGTGGCCGGGTTGTGGCGGCGGCGGACCGATGGGCGGTTCGTCGCGGGCTCACCCGCCTCGGTCGGGGCAGCCGGTGGGGGATCGGCCTCGGCCGCGCCGGGGCCGGCTGCTGAACGGTCGGTGGAAGGCGGGACGGTGGGCAACGTCATCGGCTCGACCGGTCTCTCGGCTGAGCGCGACGCCGGTTCGGGCGGGGATGCGAGTGCGGCCGGTCAGCGGCTCGATCCTGCCCTGCTGGCGCAGCTGGGGGTCCAGCCCGCGCAGGCCACGCTGCTGCAGTTCTCGTCCGCGTTCTGCGCGCCGTGCCGGGCTGTCCGGCGGGTGAGCGGTGAGGTCGCCGCCCTGCTCCCCGGGGTGCGGCACGTCGAGGTGGACGCCGAGAGCCACCTGGACGCGGTCCGCGCGCTGGGCATCTGGCGTACCCCCACGCTGCTGGTCCTGGACGCCGAGGGCCGGGTCGCCAAGCGCGCCACCGGCGTACCGGGAAAGGCCCAGCTCATCGCCGTGCTCGGCGACCTGTTGCCAGCCGCCTGACCTGGGAATCTGCACCTCCACGGCGGTGATGGGACTCACCAGGACGACGGCCGCCGGCCGTGTCAGGCTCACCGCATGCAGCTTGACCCGCGTGGGCCACGGTTCGCCGCGGCGTTGACCACCCTCGTTCTCGTCGTCGTCCTGGCCACCGGGTGGGGCTGGCTCGCGCTGGCCCAGACCGCCGTCTTCGCGATCACCGCCGCCGACCCTCGCCGCGGGCCGTACGCCCTGCTCTACCGCTTCCTCGTCGCGCCCCGGCTCGGGCCGGCGACCGAGCGGGAGGACGCCGCGCCGGTGCGGTTCGCGCAGCTGGTCGGTTTCGCCTTCCTGGCCGTCGCCTCGGTCGGCTACCTGTCCGGTGCTGCGGCTGTCGGCCTGGTCTTCGCGGGGTTGGGCCTCCTGGCGGCCTTCCTGAATGCGGCTTTCGGCCTCTGCCTCGGATGCGAGGCCTACCTCGCCGCCCGCCGGCTGACCGCCCGCCGCGCCTGACGCTCGGCTCGGCCGCGCCTGACGCTCCGCTCAGCCGCGTCGTCGCCACGGCTTGTCGGCCGTTGCCTGCCGAGCCGCCATCGGCCTCGCGCGCTCATCGCCCGTCGCCGGTTGCACCTACGGCCCAGTGCGCGCTCACGTGAGGTGGTGGAGATCGAGCGGCTGGGGTGCCGAGGGCGTCGGGCGATTGAGTAGACATTTCGCCCACCCGGGTGGCCTTGCCCTAGCTCGACAGGGCTGAAAATAAGTAGCGCCCGGAAACGCCCAAGATGCCGCATCCATGCCCGGAAAGACAGATCCGCCCGCCACCCTCAGCGAGGGTGACGGGCGGATGCCGTGAGCAGATCAGAACTTGGGGGCGTCCGGAGCCTCCAGCAGGCCCAGCCGCAGCGCCGTCATCAGCGCCTGGGCTCGGTTGGCCGCGCCCAGCTTCTCGTACAGCTTGGAGATGTGGGTCTTGGCCGTGGACTCGCTGACGAACAGCTGCTTGGCGATGCCGGCCACGCTCATGCCGTCCGCCAGCAGGCGCAGGACCTGGCCTTCGCGGGGCGAGAGCTGCGGACCCGATGGTGCCAGGCGCCGCTTCATGGCTTCGGCGAGGTCGGCCGCGGTGAACGCGCTCGGTGCCGAGGCGGCGTGCCGCGCGGCGGCCACGACCTCGTCGGCGGGGGCCGTCTTGGGCACGAATGCGCTGGCCCCGGCCTCGAGAGCGCCGAAGAGCTGGTCGTCGCCCGCGTACATGGTGAGCACCACGATGCCCATGTTGGCGTTGTTCTTGCGCAGCGCGCGGGTGGCCTCGAGGCCGCTGCCGTCGGGCAGCCGCAGGTCCATGATGACCACGTCCGGCTGCAAAGCACCGGCCTGCCGGACTGCTTCGGCGGCCGTGGCCGCCTCACCGACGACCTCGAACTGCCGGTCCCGCTCGAACGCGTGCCGCAGCCCCTTACGGATCAGGTCGTGATCGTCGACGAGCAGCACCTTGGTGCGGGTCGTCGGCATCGGACTGGTCGACATGCTCGGGTTACTCCCCTTCTGGTGCGGAAACGCTATCCCGCACGCTATCGCGCCGAGCGGAGGTTCCGAGCACTACCGCAACGGTTGTCCCGCTGGGGTGTCGCGGCCGGATCTCCAGTCGGCCCCGGATACGTTCCGCCCTCTCGGCCATGATCGCAAGGCCGTAGCGGCCGTCCGGACGATCATCGGCGAATCCCTTGCCGTCGTCGGTGACCTCGATCTGCGCGTACGGCGGGTCGACCGTGCACGTGACCCACAGATTGGAGGCGCCGGCGTGCTTGCGGGCGTTGGTGATCGCCTCCTGGGCGATGCGCAGCAGCTCGGCCTCCGTGGCGGCGGGCAGCCGCGCGGTGGACTCGTCGAACGTGAAGTGCACCCGCAGCCCGGCCGACGTGCCCAGGGTCCGGGCGTACTCGGCGATGGCCGCGGCCAGGCCGCCGTTGCGATCCACCTCGGAACGCAGCTCGAACAGGCTCAGCCGCAGCTCGGTGATCACCCGGGTGACCTCGCCGCGCAGCGTGCGCAGCTCCTCGGCCGTCTCGTCGGCGCCCTCGGGCAGGGTCGCCTGGGCGTTGTCGATGCCGTAGCCGACCATGACCAGCTCCTGCGCCACCCCGTCGTGGATCTCCCGGGCCAGCCGCTGACGCTCCTCATTGGTCGCCAGCGACCGCACGTCGTCGAAGAGCAGCGCGGCCTCCAGCCGCAGCGCGGCCGGGCCGGTCACCTCGGTGACCCGGGCGACGACCGCCGACGGGTACGCGCTGGGCACGTCCGCTTCGAGGATCACCAGGCCGATCGTGCGCACCCCGGCGACCAGCGGCACGACCAGCGACGAGGCGTCCCCGCCCTGGTGGGAGCGGGCCTGCGAACGCGAGGCGGTCTGCGGCTGCTGCGAGGCCCAGGCGTCGGCGATCGCCGAGTCGGCGTCGAGGGTGACCTCCCAGTCGACGCGCTCGGCGCCGGTCTGCGCGAGCACGACCAGCCGGCCGCCCCCGCTGGCGGACAGCACGGCGGCGCGGTGACCGGGCGCGACCTGGCGGAGCTCCTCCAGCAGGTGCTCGGAGATGCCACCGGGGTCGAGCGTGGCGCCCGGCAGCGACCGGGCGACGCTGCGCAGCTGGGTCAGCAGGCGGGTCGCTTCCGCGTACGGTTGCGGTTTGTTCTCCACCGGGGTCATGAGCTGGCGCATGGTGTCCGCCGCGAAGGTGATGATCGCGCCCAGGACCAGCCATTGCCCGCACGCGGCGAGATAGCCCGGCTGCAGGATGACCGTGTCGCCGTGGCCGACGACGAGCCCGCCGGCGACCATCGCGACGGTCGCGACCCCGAGCAGCGCGGCGCCCTCGGTGGCCCGGCGCTGCAACCCGGCGGTGAGCAGCGGGACGACGAGGTAGGGCAGGATCGCCTCGGCGCCGAAACCGGCGGCGATGGTCCCGTTCGCGGCCACGGCCACGGATCCGGCGGCCAGGCCGACGACCGCGGCCTCGGCGAAGCGCCCGATCGGCGCGGCGATCCGATGATCGGGCGCGAACAGCGCCGGCAGGGCGGCGACCAGCAGCAACGCGATCCAGCGGAGCTGGCCGGGATCCCGGGTGGCGATGAGGGTGAGCGCCGCGACCAGGGCGAGCACGATGAGGCGGGCCGCCACCGCGAGCGGATGGACGCGCGCGGGGACGCTGGCTGAGGCTGGCACGTGACGGATCGTAGCCGCACCCTCCGACAACCACGCATCCGCGACCCGGCGGAGATCGGTGGCCGCAAGGCCGGGAGTCGCAAGGTCAAGGGCCAGATCAAGAGCTTCATGTCGTAGGTCCGCGCGTGGCCCGGGCCGTCGCTCCCGCCGAGAACGGCCTGATTGCACGGGGCAGACCGCGATAGCCGGGCCGGGCGCTCCGGCGACCGGGTCGCGGTGCGGAACGGGGTCGGCGACGGGCGGTGCCCGGTCGCCCGGATGTGGGCTCGTACCGGGTAGCCTGCCAGCCATGGCGGACACCTCGACGCAGTCGATCCAGGTCCATGCGCCCCTCGCTCAGGTGGCCGCGGTGATCTGCGACTTTCCGCGCTACCCCGAGTGGGCGGACGCGATGAAACAGGTCGAGGTGCTCGAGGAGTACGAGGACGGGTACGCCGCCCAGGTCCGGTTCGTCATCGACGCGGGACCGCTCAACGACGACTACACGCTCGACTACGCGTACGCGGAGGATCTGTCGCGCATCGAGTGGCACCTGGTCGCACCCTCGAAGATGCAGCGCACCCTCAACGGCTCGTATGACCTGGCCGACAACGGCGACGGAACCACGACAGTGACGTACATGCTGGAGGTGGAGCTCTCCATCGGCATGCTCGGCATGTTCCGCCGCAAGGCCGAGAAGATGATCATGGACACGGCGCTGAAGGAACTCAAACGCCGCGTCGAGAGCCTCGCCAAGGCGTAGCCGGGCAGCACGTCCGGTCGCGCCGCACACGCGGTCGCGAGCAGGGGGAGCAGGACAATGGCAGAGCCCACAGGTACGGCCCGCCAGGAGGCCGAGAAGCTGGTCGCGACGGTTCTCGCCATGGCGTCCCAGGCCGGCCTGGGTGGGCCGGCGAAGGACCGCGACCCGCGCGAACCGGCCGGGCTGACCGGGTTGACCGACAGGCTCTCCGGCCTGGTGGACCAGTTCCTGGGCGGCACGCCGGACCGCCAACCGGCCAGGCCGAGCGAGCCCACCGACCGCGAACACCCCGTCGACCCGCGCGAAGCGGGCGCGGCCACCGACTCGCGTGAGGCGGGCCCGGGCGCGGCCACCGACTCGCGCGAAGCGGGCCCGGGCGCGGCCACTGACTCGCGCGAAGCCGGCTCGGGCGCGGCCACTGACTCGCGTGAAGCGGGCTCGGGTGCGGCCGCCGACTCGCGTGAGGCGGGCTCGGACGCGGCCGCCGGCCGGCGGGAAGCCGGTTCCGGCGACGGTGATCGACACGCCACCGGCTCACCGCGGACCGGTGCGCGGGGCGGGCCCGAGCGCGGCCACGGAATGCCGGGTGCGGGCGGCGGCGGCGGCGGGCCGCGGGGCGGTGCTACGGAAGCCGGCGATCAGCCGGGTTTCGACTGGCGCGAGGCTTACCAGCACACGCTCGACTCACTGGGCGCGCAGGCGCGACAGGCAGCCGGCCGGCAGTTGTGGGCGGGTGCCACACGCTTCGGCGGCTGGTCCACGGGCAGTGCGGAATGCTGCGTGTGCCCGATCTGCCGGGCCATCGCCGGAGTGCGCAACCCGACCCCCGAGCAGGCCGAACGCCTGGCCACCGGCGCGGGCGACTTCGCGAGCGGCGTGGCGAGCCTGCTCCGGGCCTTCTCGACGGTGACCGGCACGACCGGCCCGTCGACCCACCGCAAGCCACCGTCCCGCCCGACGACCACGCCGGACCAGGCCTGGTCGACGGCGACCCGCAGGGCCAGGCCGGCCGACACCACCCCACCGGACCACGAGGTCCGCGAGACCGACGACCCGTGGACGGCGGCCACCCGCGCTCCCCGCCCCGAACCGGCGGAAACTCCGGCAGCGCGAGCCACCGCACCGGAAGAGCCGGCCGAGGCCGGCGCGTGGGTCGTGACGCCTGGCGGGTCCGTATCGCACCCCGCGCCCGAGGCTGAAGGCGCGGACCAGGAGCTCCACCGGAAGGTCGAGCCGACGCCGGGTGACCCGTGGGCAGCTGCGACCCGCGCGCCACGAGGACCCGGAGCGGCCGCACCGGGCCGGCCATCCACGAAGGCCGCTCCCACTGCGGGCGCGCAACCCACCACCGACCGTTCCGCCAGCACTCGGCCCGCCCCCGTCCAGGACCCCGCCGCTGCGGTTGATCGAGCCGGTGCGCGTACCGGAAAAAGGCGTCAACAAACTGGAGCCCGACCCCCTCTTCTGCCTGACAATGGTCCCGGCTCCCCTCGACGCGTGACGGGGGCCACCGATGTCTGGGCGGCGGTTACCGCCGCAAATGGCGACACTGCCGGTGATACCGGCGTGGCGCGTACGCCCAGCGTGGATCATGATGTTCCGGGCACTGCGCCGGCTGCTGAGGCAGCCGAGGGCCGTGGTGCCGGTCCGGGCGACGACGCCCGTTCCGGCGACGCGGTGTGACACAACAGAGGGGACGGGCAGCGTGACGCTGACCATCGGTATCGACGTCGGCGGCACGAAGGTGGCCGGCGGGGTGGTGGACGACCGCGGCGTCGTGCTCGCACAGACCCGGCGGGAGACGCCGGCCGAGGATCCTGCCGGTACCCGGGACACCATCGTGGCCGTCGCGGCCGAGCTGGCCGCTGCCCATCCGGAGGCCAAGGCTGTCGGCATCGGTGCAGCCGCCTGGATCGACGCCGCCGGAGCCACTGTCCTGTTCGCGCCCAATCTGGCCTGGCGGGACGAGCCGGTACGGGATTACGTGGCCAAGGCCGTCGGGTTGCCCACCGTGCTGGAGAACGACGCGAATGTCGCCGCGTGGGCCGAGTTCCGGTACGGCGCCGCCCAGCACGCCGACGACTCCATGGTCATGATCACCGTCGGGACCGGGATCGGTGGCGGCATCGTCATCAACGGCGGGTTGTGGCGGGGCGCCAACGGCATCGCCGGGGAGCTCGGGCACATCCAGTCCGTGAACGACGGGCATCCGTGCGGCTGTGGCCGGCTCGGCTGCCTGGAGCAGTACGCGAGCGGCAACGCGCTGGTGCGGTTCGCCCAGGCCGGCGCGCGGCAGGAGCCGGGGCGGGCGGCGTTGCTGCTGGAGCTGGCCGGTGGTGATCCGGCGGCGATCAGCGGGCGGATGATCACCGAGGCCGCGCAGGGCGGGGACGGGGTGGCCCGGGACGCGTTCGCGCAGATCGGCTACTGGCTCGGCGTCGCGATGGCCGACCTGGCCCAGGTGTTCGACCCGCAGGTGCTGGTCGTCGGGGGCGGCGTGATCGACGCCGGCGAGCTGCTGATGGGACCCACCGAACGGACGTATCGGGACCAGCTCGCCCAACGCGGGAGGTTTCCGGTCGCCGCGATCAGGGCAGCTGAGACCGGCAACACGGCAGGTGTGCTCGGCGCCGCCGATCTCGCCCGACGTATCTGACCAACGACGAGGGAGCACGCCGTGTCCGGGGTCCCGCTGCGGGTGTTGAGCTACAACGTGCACGGCCTGCGCGACGATCGGGCGGCCCTCACCGGGCTCGTCCGCGACCTCGCCCCGGATGTCGTCGTCGTGCAGGAGGCGCCGCGCCGGTTCCGCTGGCGGCAGAAGTGCGCCTCCCTGGCCGACGACTTCGGCATGGTCGTGGCGGCCGGCGGGCTGCCCTCGCTGGGCAACCTGCTGCTCGTCAGCCTCCGGGTACGCGTGCACGAGCAGTGGTGCCTGCGTTATCCGCTCACCCCGGGCCGGCACCTGCGCGGCGCCGCGTTCGCCCGGTGCTCCGTGCGCGGCGCCCGGTTCACCGTCTCCGGATCGCACCTGGCCACCGATGCCCGGGAACGCCCGGATCAGGCGGCCCGCTGGAAGGAGGCACTGGCGGCGGTCGACGGTCCGCTGATCGCCGCCGGCGACCTCAACGAGGGCCCGGGCGGGGGCGCCTGGCGCACGGTCGCCGACGGTCTCACCGACGCCGCCGGCGCCGCCTCCGCGGCCCTCACCTTCCCGGCCACCCTGCCCCGGTTGCGCCTCGACGGGCTCTTCGTCTCGCCGGACATCACGGTCGAGCGGTACGAGGTCGTGGAGACCGATCAGGCCCGCCGGGCCAGCGACCACCTGCCCGTTCTCGCCGAGCTGTCCCTGCCTTCCGAGTAGCTCTCGCTTCTGCGAGGATCTCCGGGTGCCCGACACCCCAGAGATCGCCGACCGGCACGACGCCGTCTGCGTCATCGGCGCCGGCGGCAGTGGCCTCGCGGCGATCAAGAACCTGCGTGAGCAGGGCTTCGCCGTCGACTGCTACGAGCGTGAGACGTCCGTCGGCGGTGCCTGGAACTGGCGGCACGACCGCAGCCCGGTGTACGCGTCGACGCATCTGATCTCGTCGCGCCCGCTCACCGAGTTCCCCGACTTCCCGATGCCCGACGACTGGCCGGACTACCCGCACCACAGCAAGCTGCTCAGCTACCTGGAGCACTACGCGCAGCACTTCGGTCTCGGCGACAGCATCTGGTTCGGCACCGAGGTCGTCGCGGTCACCCCGGTCGGCGACGGCCGCTGGGACGTCACCACGCGCAGCACCGGCGGCGGCGCCGAGCGGATCCAGCGGTACGCGGCCGTGGTCGTGGCCAACGGGCACAACTGGTCGCCGAAGCCGCTGCCGGTGGACGCCTCGAAATACCGGGGACAGGTGATCCACGCGTCGGCGTACAAGGACCCGGCGCAGTTGCGCGGCCGCAAGGTGCTGGTGGTCGGCGGCGGCAACACCGGCTGTGACATCGCCGTCGAGGCCGCCCAGCAGGCGAGCACGGTCTGGCACTCGACCCGCCGCGGCTACTGGTACGCCCCCAAGTACGTCTTCGGCCGCCCCGCCGACCAGGTCAACGACAAGATGCTGCAACTGCGCCTGCCGTTGTGGCTGCGCCAGTGGATCTACCACCGCACGCTGCGGCTCACCGTCGGCGACATCACCCGGTACGGCCTGCCCGCGCCCGACCACCGCCCGTACGAGAGTCACCCGGTGGTCAACAGCCAGCTCGTCTACTACCTGGGCCACGGCCGGATCACCCCGGTGCCGGACGTGACCCGGCTCGAGGGGTCGACTGTGGAGCTGTCCGACGGCCGCCGCGTCGAGCCCGACCTGATCATCACCGCGACCGGCTACCTGCCCCGGTTCGAGTTCCTGGCCCCGGAGCTGCTGGACATCGACGACGACGGCAAGCCCGATCTGCACCTGCACGCGTTCGCCCGCAAGCATCCGACGCTCGCGGTCATCGGGCTGGTGCAGCCGGACGCCGGGCTGTTCCCGCTCGCGCACTGGCAGAGCGTGGCCGTGGCCCGCTGGCTGCGGTTGCGGGCCACCGACCCGGTACGGGCGGCCGCGGTGCAGCAGCGGGAGTCGACGCGGCCGCTGCGGTCGTGGACCCGGCTGCGGGTGGTGCCGTCGTCGCGGCACTGGTTCGAGGTCAGCCACACGAACTATCTGCGTACCGTCGAAGATCTTCTGAAGCAGCTGGAGCCGGCATGAGTTCGCAGGTGTTGCGGTTCGCGGACTGGACGTCGCCGGTGCCGCCGGTGCGGCGGGAGGTGCTCAGCGCCGTCCCGGAGACCGCCGAGGACAATCCGCCGGTGCTGTTCGTGCCGGGGCTGGGCCATGGCGCGTGGGCGTTCGCCGAGCACTGGCTGGGACACACGGCGTCGCGGGGTTTCGCGGCCCACTCGGTGAGCCCGCGGGCGAACGGGTCGCTGCGGGCGTACGTGCACGACGTGGTGCAGGTCGCGGCCGGGCTGCCGCGGCAGGCTGTGCTGGTCGGTCACGGCGCGGGCGCGCTGGTGGTGGCGCACGCCCTCGCGCGGTATCCGGCCCGGGCCGCGGTGCTGGCCTCGCCGGTGCCGGAGGGCTGGTCGGCGCTGGGCGCCGCGCTGCGCGCCAATCCGTTCGGCACGCTGCCTGCACTGTTCGGGGCGGCGCCCCGGCTGAGCCGCAAGCAGCTGTTCAGCGCGGGACTGGCCGAGGCCGACGCCTACCGGGCGAAGCTCGAGCGCACGCCGGCCGCGATCTATCGGCAGGTGCTGTTCGCGACCTCGCCGGCGGCGCCGGTCGGTGACCCGCCGACGCTGGTGGTGGGCAGCCCGGACGACCGGGTGGTGCCGCGCAAGGCGCTCGACCGGACGGCGGCCCGTTTCGGCGCGGCCCCGCTGCTGTTCCCCGGCATGGCCCACGACCTGATGCTCGACACCAACTGGCCGGAACCGATCGACGCGATCCTGGACTGGCTCACCAAGGAGCTCGCCGGCTGACCGTCTCACCGCGCGCCGGCATAGGCGGCGAACCGGTCGACGAGGCTCTGCGGCGCGTTGTCGTCGAAGCAGAGCGCCAGGTTGTCGGCGGCCTCCCGGGCGGCCTGCGCGCTGCGGGGGAAGAGCTCCTTCTCGTACGCGGAAAGCGCGGCCTCGATGTCGCCGGGGTGCGCGGCGATGGCCGTGCCGAGTGTGGCGCCGTCGAGCATGGCCAGGTTGGCCCCCTCCCCGGCGAACGGGGACATGAGGTGCGCGGCGTCGCCCAGCAGCGTCACGCCGGGCACGCGCTCCCAGCGGTGCTCGATCGGCAGGGCGTGGATGGCCCGCGGGTGCAGGGCGCCGTCGGCCTCAGTGATCAGCGCCCGCAGTTCGGGTGACCAGTCGGCGAACTGCTCCAGCAGGACCGCCTTGGCCCGCGCGGGGTCGGTGAAGTCGACGCCGGCGATCCACTCCTGCGGTGTGCTGACCGCGGCGTAGACGTGCAGGCTGCCGTCGGTCTCCCGGTGGGCCAGGAAGCCCTTGCCCGCGCCGAGCGCGAACAGCATGCCGGCGCCGACCACCGCGGCCGGTCCGGGGTGCCGGGCGTCGGCGTCGAGCAGGTCGATCTCGACGAACGACACTCCCGCGTACGCCGGCCGGGCGTCGGACAGCAGCGGCCGGATCCGTGACCAGGCGCCGTCCGCCCCGACCAGGACGTCGCTGACCACCGTGGTGCCGTCGGCGAAGCTCAGCTCGTGCCGGCCGTCGCCGAGCGCCCGGGCGGCGGTGAGCTTGCGGCCCCAGCGGATGGTGCCGGCCGGCAGCGACTCCAGCAGCATCCGTCGCAGGTCCCCGCGGTCGACCTCCGGGCGGGTGCCGTCACCCTCGTCGGCGTCCTCGTGCAGCACGGTGTTGTGCCGGTCCAGGACCCGGGTGGCCTCGCCGCCGGGGTGGATGATGGTGCGGAACTCCTCGATCAGCCCGGCCGTGCGCAGGGCGACCTGGCCGTTGTCCTCGTGGATGTCGAGCATGCCGCCCTGGGTGCGGGTGGCGGGAGAGTGGTCGAGCTCGTAGATCGTGGCCGGGATGCCGTGGACGTGCAGGACGCGGGCCAGGACCAGCCCGCCCAGGCCGGCTCCGACGATGGTGACGGTGGGCGTGTGCATGATGCCTCCAGTTAATACGTGTTCGTGACGAACATGTTCGGAAGGGGTACGGCTCGATCAGCCGGGCGGGGTGCTGCTCAGCCCCTTGACCAGGGCGGCGAAAGCCCATCGGGTGCGCTGCTCGCCGGTGCCGGAGAGCAGCTCGCCGCGGGTGCGGTGGATGTGCGGGTAGCTGTCGGCGTCCGCCTCGCGGACGACAGCCGCGAGCTCCTCCTCCTCGCCGGCGGCCTCGGTGGCCTCGTCCCGGCTGCCCTGCTCCGCGGCGACCGCGGTGGCGTGCTGGAGCAGCAGGTCGACACCCCAGGCGGCCTGGCGGACGGGCACGCCTTCGGCGAGCAGGAGCCCGAGGATCGTGTCGATCAGGCGGAGGTAGTGCGGTCCGCTCGGGCGCAGCGTCAGCACGGAACGCGCCAGGCTGGGATACCCGAAGAGCAGGACGGTGTACTCGTACAGCAGGTCGATCAGCTCGCCGGAGAAGTCGAGGTCGGCCAGCAATTCGTCCAGCAGCGCGCCGTGCAGCTCGGCGGTGTTACGGACGTAGACGTACAGCGAGGCCGGGCCGGTCTCCAGCTCGCTCGCCAGCCGGCGCATGGTGAGCCGTTCCAGGCCCTCCTCCCGCATCACCCGCAGCCCGGTCGCCACCAGGACCTCCCGGCTCAGGGGGGCCTTGGCCGGACGGTCACGGCGGCTGACAGGGACGCGGCGCGGGCTCATGAACACGATCGTAGCGAACATGTTCGTGAACGGCAATGGAGCCGGGGCAACGGCCTCAGCGGCGCAGGCCGGCCGCCAGGCGCCCGGAATGGTCCAGGGCGGTGAGGTAGGCGCGCGCCCAGGCCAGGATGTCGTGCCGGGTCAGGTGGTCGCGCATCGCCCGCATCCGCCGTCGCAGGTCAGCCGGGTCGGCGTCGAGCGCGTCCAGCAGCGTCGCCTTGAGCCCGTCCACGTCGTGCGGGTTGACCAGGAAGGCGTCCTCGAACTCGGCCGCGGCCCCGGCGAACTCGCTGAGCACCAGCGCCCCGGTGCCGGCGGCGCGGGCGGCCACGTACTCCTTGGCGACCAGGTTCATGCCGTCACGCAGCGGGGTCACCACCATGACGTCGGCGGTCAGGTAGAGCGCGGCCAGGTCGGCCCGGTCGAACGGCTGGTTCAGGTAGTGGATGGCGGGCTCGCCGACGCGGCCGTACTCGCCGTTGATCCGGCCCACCTCGCCCTCGATCCGGTCCCGCAGCACCCGGTAGCTGTCGACGCGTTCCCGGCTCGGCACGGCCACCTGCACCAGGACGGTGTCGTGCACCTTGACCCGGCCGTCCCGCAGCAGCTCGCTGTACGCCGTCAGCCGGTGCTCGATGCCCTTGGTGTAGTCCAGCCGGTCCACGCTGAGCAGCACCCGCCGCGGCCGGCCCAGGTCGGTGCGCAGCTGCTCGGCGTGCTCGACGATGTCGGGGCGGGCGGCCAGCGCCTGCATCTCGCTGACGTCGATCGAGACCGGGAACGCGCCGGTGTGCACCACCCGTCCGTCCAGGTTGATCCGGTCGTCGGTGGACTGCGCGCCGAGCAGCTTGGTGGCCAGCTGGGCGACGTTGTGCGCGGCCTGCGGGCGCTGGAAGCCGACCAGATCCGCGCCGAGCATCCCGCGCAGCAGCTCGACCCGGCGGGGGAGCTGCATGAACAGCTCGGGCGGCGGGAACGGCACGTGCAGGAAGAAGCCGATGAGCACGTCCGGGCGCAGCTCGCGCAGCAGCTGCGGGACCAGTTGCAGGTGGTAGTCCTGGATCCAGATCGCGGCGCCGGGCTCGGCCACTTCGGCGGCCGCCTCGGCGAAGCGCCGGTTCACGTCCCGGTACGTCTCCCACCAGCGCCGGTCGAAGACGGGCTGCTCGACGGCGTCGTGGTAGAGCGGCCAGAGGGTCGAGTTGGCGAAGCCCTCGTAGTAGCCGCGAAGCTCCTCCTCGGACAGTGCCACCGGGCGGATCCGCAGGGAGCCGATGTCCGGCAGGGCCGGGGCGCTGTTGATGCCCCCGTTCCAGCCGACCCAGGTCGCCGGGGTCTGCTCCAGGATCGCGTGCAGGGCGCTGGCGAGGCCGCCGGGGCTGCGCCGCCATTCGCAGGCACCGTCCGGGGCGGCACTGTCGTCCAGCGGAAGGCGGTTGGCGACGACCACGAGCGAGCTCTGGCGCATCCACGAAAGGTTACGCGATGGCTACCGAGAGGAACAACGGCAGTGATCTATGTCCTTCTCCGGGCCGGCTTCAGACCACGGCGCCGTCGTCGAAGTCATCGTCGTCGTCGCCCGAGCGCAGCCGCCAGACCAGCGTGACCGCGCCGCCGACGATCGCGGTGAAGCCGATCAGGGTGACGAAGTTGCGCTCGATCGGCAGCAGCCACGGGAACAGGAACAGCAGGAAACCGAGCACCACGCCGAGCACGCCGGCGACCGCGTACTTCGAGATGTGCGGCAGCGGCGGCGGAGGCGGCGGGGTGTAGCGCTCGTCGTCCTCGTCGGTGTCGTCGTCATCCGTGCCGGTGCCGAACGTGTCCAGCCCGTCGAGCAGGGACGGCTCATCCGTACGGCGGCGGTTGAGCGAGACGCCCGAGAAGTCGGCGGCCGACGGCAGGGTGCCGCCCGGCCGGCGCGGCTGCTCCGGCGGGTCGGCCGGCGGCAGCTCGGGCGCGCGGGTCGGATCCACTCCCTCCGACGCCGGCCACGGCGGGGCCGTCGGATCGATCGGGGTGTGGAAACCGGCAACGATCTTGGCCCATTCGGCATCGACGGTGCTCTGGTCGGTGCGCGTCTCGGACTTCGGGGTGACCGGGGTCGGTCCCACCCCGCCGGTCAGCTTGTGCAGATGCTCCCGGGCCGTGGCCAGGTGGGTGCGGTCGACGTAGAGCCGGTCGGTGGGCCGGGCCGGGAACGTCGTGGCGCGCAGGATCGGATTGAGGTCGGCGGACGGCTGCAGATAGGCCGCGATACCACCGGCGGCCAGCACGTCCAGGAGGTGTTCACCGACGCGGGGATCCACGTCGCCCGCGGCCGCGTAGTCGGCCGCGTCGAGCCCGTTGTCCCGCCGCCCGCGGCGGGCGCCACCCGCTGACACCCTGCTCACTCCTCGCTTCGCGCCGTCGCGCGCTGTGCCCGCCCCGTCCGGCGGATTCGGTACCCGTTCAGCTGCGCCCGGCCGACCGTGCCTTGAATGGTGACACGTGACATGCCGGTTCCGGGAGTGCGTTGTGGCGTGCCGCTCCCGCTTCGTACGCTTTCGGTGGCCACAGACCGTGGCGCGCGGGAAAGGACACCGGTGTTCTACTGGCTGCTCAAGTACGTCGTGCTGGGACCCGTCCTGAAATGCCTCTTCCGCCCCGATGTGGAGGGGTTGCACCACGTACCGCGGAGCGGACCGGTGATCCTGGCCTGCAATCACCTCTCCTTCTCCGACTCGATCTTCACACCCCTGCTGGTGAAACGGAGGGTGACGTTCGTCGCCAAAGCGGAGTACTTCACCGGTAAGGGGATCAAAGGCTGGCTCATGCGACAGTTCTTCGTCAGCACGGGGACGATCCCGGTGGACCGTTCGGGCGGCAAGGCGGCCCGGGCGGCTCTGGACACCCAGCTGCGGGTGCTGCGCGGCGGAAACATCGCGGGCATCTACCCCGAGGGCACCCGGTCGCCGGACGGCCGGCTCTACCGCGGCAAGACCGGAGTGGCCCGCCTCGCCCTGGAAAGTGGTGCCCCGGTCGTGCCGGTCGCGCTGCTCAACACCGACGAGATCCAGCCGACCGGCAAACTCATCCCCAAGATCAAGCGAGTCCGCATCCGCTTCGGCGCCCCGCTGGACTTCTCGCGCTACGCGAACTCCCTGGGCGACCGCTTCGTCGAACGGGCGGTGACCGACGAGATCATGTACGAGCTGATGACCCTGACCGGCCGCCCCTACGTGGACGTCTACGCCGCATCCCTGAAGACGGCAATCGTCGCCCCTTCTCCGAGTCGCCCGACGTCGGCGGCCGTCGAAAAAACCTGACCGTTTCCGGTACGCGTCCCGGCGTCACCCAACCGCAACACCGGGGCCGGAGTGGCGCAGCACTCGGCCCGGTGGCCGGTCCAGGCCGAGGGATCAGCCGCCGGGCTGAACCGACGGCACGGGCGGCCGATCATCGGCGAACCCGCCGCACGATCAGGTATGCGGCGCTGTTCCGCCTGGACTGGCCGGACATGGATCTCGGCCCGCTGCGCCGGCCGCGCCAACCTCGGCCCGGCCGAAACGCTCGACCGGCCACGCGCCGTCCTCGACGGACATGATCCGCGCGACAGACCCTCGCCCGCCGGGACCCGATCCCTCGGCTGGGCCGATGGCGTGGGCGGCGTTCGGTCCGGCGGATGACGCCTCAGCCGGGCCGATGGCGTGGGCGGCGGTCAGTCCGGCGGCCGATCCCTCGGCCTGGACCGGCCACCCGGCCCAGAAGCTGCCGAACTCCAGCCCCGGGTCTGCGGTTGGGCAACGCCGGGACGCGTAAAGGAAGAAGCTCTTTACCGGTCCGCCATGCCGGCCCGGCGGCGAAGGGCCGAGACATCCGTGACCACGATGCGGCGTCCTTCGGTGCGGAGCCACCCGCGGCTGGCGAACGAGCCGATCGCCTGGTTGACGCTCTGCCGGGAGCCGCCCGCCATCTCCGCCAGCTGGCTCTGGTTGAGCTCGATCGTGATCATCGGGGCCTGGCTCTCGCCGGCCAGCCGGACCAGGGTCTTGGCCACCCGGCCGGGCAGGTCGAGGAAGACGTGGTCGGCGTTCTGTTCGGTGAGGCGGCGGATCAGCGCGCCCACCGAGCGCATCACCGCGTCCAGGATGCGGGGGTTGGAGTGGACCAGGTCGATGAAGGCCACGCGGGACAGGGCCAGGGCCTGGCTGTCCTCGATCGCCTCGGCTGACGCCGAGCGGGTCAGCGCGTCCAGCAACGAGACCTCGCCGAGGACGTCGGGTGGGCGGACCACGGTCAGGACCGCTCGTTCGCCGGTCGGCGCCGTGCGGAAGACGGCGATCGCGCCGCGGCGCAGGATGATCAGGGAGTCGCCGGGGTCGTGCTCGACGAAGAGGATCTGACCTTTGCGGTACGTGCGTGGCACCGCGGCTGCGATCACCCGCTGGCGGACGTCCGGCTCCAGCCCGGCGAACATCTCCACGCCTGTGAGCGCGTCTCCTTGCTCTGCCAGTCGATGATCCACGGTCAGTCCCTCCCCGATCGGGACCCCCGTGGACACAGTTGTCCGGCGCCGGCCCCACGACGCGAACGATCACTCTTAGCATGAAGAGCCACGTCGACGCCATTTGATACATCCAGCAGACGCATACGATCATCCCGCTTGCGTAGCTATCTGTACACCCTCTAATCGCCCGGCGTGACTATCGCCCACGGTGTCCGTCGTCATTACGGTCTGTACCGGGATAATCGCCGCCGTGCCGGATGACGACCTTCTTCGATCGACTTTGCGCGACCAGTGGCACCTCGTACCCGCCGAGATCACGGCGCTGCCCGGGGGTCTGCTCTCGCACGGCTGGGACGTGACCGCGGGCGGCGAACGCTTCGTGGCCCGCCTGGCCGACCCCGCCGCGCGCCAGCCGGTCGAGGCCGGGCTGGCCGCCGCCGAACACCTGCGGGGCACCGGCATCGAGGCGGGGGAGCCGGTCCGGACCCTGGCCGGCGGCCTCACCGCGGAGACCCCGGCCGGTGCGCTGGCCGTGCTGCGCCGGGCCCCGGGCCGTACGCTCGACGGCCGCGACCCGGTCGACCAGCAGTTCTGGGGCGACCGCCTGGGCGCGGTGCACAGCCGGCTGCAGGGCTTCCACCATCCGGGGCTGCGCCGCTGGAACCTGCTCGACCCGGAGGCGGCGCACCTGGCGATCGAGCCGTGGCTGCGCCCGGCGGTCACCGAGGCGGTCACCGCCATGACCCGGCTGACGGTCACCGACCGGCTCACGTACGGGGTGCTGCACGGCGACCCGGCCCCGGAGATCTTCCTGATCGACCCGGCGACCGGCCGTGCGGGCCTGCTCGACTGCGGCGCCAGCGGCACCGGCCCGCTGCTCTACGACGTGGCGGCGGCCGTGGTCTACGCGGGCGGCACCGACACCTCGGCCGAGCTGCTCGACGGCTACCTGGCGGCCGGCCCGGTCGACGAGGACGAACTGCACGCGGCGCTGCCGGTCCTGCTGCGCTTCCGCTGGGCGGTGCAGGCCGACTGGTCGGCGCAGCGACTCGTACGCGGCGACGACGGCAACGCCCGGGAGGCACTGGGCCGGGCGAGGCAGGCCCTGGCGGAGACCACCGGCGCGGCGTAGGCAAGGATGTCCGCGATGGCCTACAGGTATTTCTACGACTGCGAATTCATCGAGGACGGGCGCACTGTCGACCTGGTCTCGATCGGCATGGTGGACGAGTTCGGCCGCGAGTTCTACGCGGTCTCGACCGAGTTCGACGACTCCCGGGCGGTGCCCTGGGTGCGCCGCAACGTGCTCGACAAGCTGCCGTCCCCGGCCGACCCGGCGTGGCGGTCCCGCGAGCGCATCCGCGACGACCTGTACGCGTTCATGCGCGAGCCGGTCCAGGGCCGCGACGAGCAGATCGAGCTGTGGGCCTGGTACGCGGCGTACGACCACGTGGCCCTGGCCCAGCTCTGGGGGGCGATGCCGGCGCTGCCCCGGGAGATCCCGCGCTTCACCAAGGACCTGCGCCAGAAGTGGGACGACCTCGGCCGGCCGCCCCTGCCGACCGCCACGGGCCGGCACGACGCCCTGGTGGACGCCAAGCACAACCTGGCCCGCTGGCGGGCGATGGGGGGTTAGTCCCCGTTCGTTTCGGGTCCCGCGCTCTGGGCACCTTTCCCTGCGTATCCGACAACGGTGAGGGGATTTGTGATGGCCGAGAAGACCGAGCAGGAGAAGCGGGAAACGCTCAAGGGGCTGGTCAAGGACGCCCGGATCGGCATGCTCACCACCATGACCGCCGACGGACGGCACGTCAGCCGGCCGATGGCCGTGCAGGACGTCGAGTTCGACGGCGACCTCTGGTTCTTCACCTACTCCGACTCCGACCTGGTCCAGCAGGTACGCACCCACCCGCAGGTCAACGTCTCGTTCAGCGACGACAAGCAGCACGCCTGGGTGTCCATCGCCGGCGCCGCCGAGCAGCTCACCGACCGGGCCAAGGCCGAGGAGCTGTGGAACCCGATGCTCAAGGCGTGGTTCCCGGACGGCCTGGAGACGCCGAACCTGACGCTGGTCAAGGTGCACGCCGACACGGCGGAGTACTGGGAATCGGCGCACAGCTCACGCGTCGTCACGCTGCTGGGCTACGCCAAGGCCGCGGTCACCGGGAAAACCCCGGACGCGGGGGAGAACGAAACCGTGCAGTTGTAGCGGGGCGCCTTGGTCCGGGCTGCGAGCGGCGACTACAGTGCGCTTGCGGCCCGCCCCATGACCCCGGCAGTGCAGCCGGACGACAGCTTTCTCCTCCGGAGGCGGGCATCTCGCGACCTGATCTCAGGGAGGACGAGCAATCATGCGTATCGGCGTGCTCACCGGCGGCGGAGACTGCCCCGGTCTGAACGCGGTGATCCGGGCGGTGGTCCGTAAGGGCGTCGCCACTTACGGACACGAGTTCGTCGGATTCCGCGACGGGTGGAAGGGCCCCCTGGAGGGCCTGACGAAGCCCCTCGGCATCGCCGAGGTCCGGGGTATCCTGCCGCGCGGCGGGACCATCCTGGGCTCTTCCCGCACCAACCCGTTCAAGATCGACGGCGGCGTGGAGCGGATCAAGGCCAACCTGGCCGAGCAGGGCGTCGACGCGCTCGTCGCGATCGGCGGCGAGGACACCCTCGGCGTCGCGACCAAGCTCAACGACCTGGGCGTGAACGTCGTCGGCGTGCCGAAGACGATCGACAACGACCTCAACGCCACGGACTACACCTTCGGCTTCGACACCGCGGTCAACATCGCGATGGAGGCCATCGACCGGCTGCACACCACCGCCGAGTCGCACCACCGCACCCTGGTGGTCGAGGTCATGGGCCGGCACGCCGGCTGGATCGCGCTGCACGCCGGCCTGGCCGGCGGGGCCAACGTCATCCTGCTGCCGGAGCGCAACTTCGACGTGGAGCAGGTGGCCACGTACGTGACCAAGCGCTTCCAGGTCGAGTACGCCCCGATCGTCGTGGTCGCCGAGGGCGCGCAGCCGCTCGAGGGCCAGATGAGCCTGCAGAGCCAGGAGAAGGACGCGTTCGGTCACGTCCGGCTCGGCGGCATCGGCCAGTGGCTGGCCCAGCAGCTGGAGGAGAAGACCGGCAAGGAGGCCCGTACGGTCGTCCTCGGTCACATCCAGCGCGGCGGCACGCCCACCGCGTTCGACCGGGTGCTGGCGACCCGCTTCGGTCTCCAGGCGATCGACGCCGTCCACGAGGGTGATTTCGGTAAGATGATGGCGTTGCGTGGCACCGACATCGTCCGCGTCCCGCTCGCCGACGGCACCGGTGAGCTCAAGACCGTCCCGATCTCGCGGTACGACGAGGCCGAGGTCTTCTTCGGCAGCTGAGCCGGCGTTCTTTCACAAAAAGGGGGCGACCGCCGGTCGCCCCCTTTTTCCTGTCCCGAAGGGGTCCGATGGGCAATCACATGATCGCGGTGATCGGTGCCGGCAAGCTCGGCGAGCTGGTGCTCTCCGGTCTGCTGCGGGCCGGCTGGCCGGCCAACCAGATCATCGCCACGACCCGGCGCCCGGAACGGGCCGCCGAGCTGGCCGAGCGGTACGGCATCCGGCCGACCCTGAACCTCACCGCCGTCACCCAGGCCGACGTGCTGCTGGTGGCGGTCAAGCCGCAGGACGCGGGCAAGCTGCTGGACGAGTTCGGCATGAAGATCCCGCCGGGCAAGCTGGTGGTGTCGCTGTGCGCGGGCCTGCCGACGAGCTTCTTCACCGAGCGGCTGCCCGGTGGCATCCCGGTGGTGCGGGTCATGACCAACACCCCGGCGCTGGTCGACCAGGCGATGACGGTGATCTCCGCGGGCCCGTACGCGACGGACGAGCACCTCGCGCTGACCGAGGAGATCTTCCAGCCGCTGGGCCGGACGATGCGGGTGCCCGAGTCCCAGCAGGACGCCGTGACCGCGCTGTCCGGCTCCGGCCCGGCGTACTTCTACCTGCTGGTCGAAGCCATGATCGACGCCGGGATCCTGCTCGGGCTGCCGCGCCAGGTCGCGCACGAGCTGATCGTGCAGACCGCGATCGGCTCGGCGGTGATGCTGCGCGACTCCGGCGAGCACCCGGTGAAGCTGCGCGAGGCGGTGACCTCCCCGGCCGGCACGACCATCTCGGCGATTCGCGAGCTGGAGAAGCACGGTGTCCGGGCGGCGCTGCTGGCCGCCCTGGAGGCCGCGCGGGACCGGGCGCGGGAGATCGCCGCCCAGTCGGCCTGAGGCCCGGTCAGTACCAGATGGCGATGCGGGCGCCGTTGTTCTCCTCCGGCGGGCTGGGGTGGCTCTGCGCCGCCCCGGTCGCCATCCGGTGGGCGCTCCAGGCCACCGCGGCGGCGTCCAGGATGTCGTCGGGCGGGGCCTGCCCGGCCGGGCCGAGCTGGTCGGGCAGCACGATGCCGTGCTTGGCCAGCAACTGCCGGCGGCGGGCCTGACCGGTCCAGGTCTTCTTCGCGTACGCCAGGGGCTCGCCCGCCATCTGCCGGAACGACACCTCGGGGTGGGCCTCGAAGAGCAGCCCCGGGTGCCGTTCCCAGATCGCGTTGGCTTCGAGCAGTTTCGGCCGCAACGCCCAGGACTGGCGGCTGAGCCCGGCGCCGGTGAGCTCACGGCAGAGCCGGTTGGCGGCGGCGAAGTCGCCCTCCTGCCAGACCGCGCGCGGCGGCACCCGGAAGATGCTGCTGCGGCGCGGGCCGAGCTGGTCGGCGGCGAGGGTGTCCGCGGCGCGCCAGCGGTCGGGGAGCATGCCCAGCGGGATGTCGACGCCGATCACGGCCGCACCGGAGCTGCCCGCGACGATCTCGTACAGGGTGGACGCCAGCATCGCCCGGCCGAACGCGCCGTCGCGCAGCTCGACCCCCACCCAGCCCAGCGCGTACGCGTCGACGCCGATCACATGGATGCTCATCGGCAGCTCAGCGGGGAAGCAGCTTCTCGATGGCGGCGATCAGCTCGCCGTCCTGGGGGTCGGTCTGCGGGCCGAACCGGGCGGCCACCGCGCCGTCCGGGCCGACCAGGAACTTCTCGAAGTTCCACTGGATGTCGGGGCCGTCGCCGACCAGCTCGCGGTAGAGCGGGTGGCGTCCGGGCCCGTTCACGTCCACCTTCTCGGTGAGCGGGAACGTCACGCCGTAGTTCACCTGGCAGAAATCTTCGATCTCCGCGGCCGTGCCGGGCTCCTGGCCGGCGAACTGGTTGCACGGGACACCGAGGACGACCAGCCCGCGGTCCGCGTAGGTGTCGGCGAGCGCCTGGAGTCCGGCGTACTGCGGGGTGAGGCCGCAGCGGGAGGCCACATTGACCACCAGGACGACATGATCGCGGTAGCGATCCATATCGGCCGGTCCGCCCGAGAGTGTGTGGATGTCGACGGCAAAGATGGTCATGACGGCAGACTACGCGCTGTGCGCGAGCGAGTGCACGCCGTGGCGGCGTCCGGAAGAAAAGTTAAGGACGCGCTTAATCAGCGACGACCTTCTTGACTCATGTTCATAGATGTGACTACCGTCTCTTCAACTTCCCTTTGGAAAGTTTCCTAACTGTTCTTGAGGAGACGCAGTGAAGAAATCCCTCCGCCGCGCCCTATGGGCCGGGGCCATCGTGGCGGTCGCGACCGCTGCGGTCCCCGTGGTCCAGGCCTCGGCCGCCACCGCCTGTGCCCCCGCCTGGAGCGCCTCGGCGGTCTACGTCAAGGACAACTCCGTCTCGTACCAGTCGAAGAACTACACCGCGAAGTGGTGGACCACCAACGAGGTCCCGACCGCCAGCGGCGAGTGGGGCGTCTGGGCCGACAAGGGCGCCTGCAGCGGTGGACCGACCACGCCCCCCACCACCCCGCCGACCACGCCCCCCACGACACCCCCGACGACTCCGCCCACCACGCCGCCGACGACCCCGCCGACCAACGGCCCGGCCGGTAAGGCCGTCGTGGGCTACTTCGCCGAGTGGGGCGTCTACGGCCGCAACTACCACGTCAAGAACCTCGTGACGAGCGGCTCGGCGGCCAAGCTGACCCACATCCTGTACGCCTTCGGCAACACCACCGGCGGCCAGTGCTCGATCGGTGACGCGTACGCCGACTACGACAAGGCCTACACGGCGGCCGACAGTGTGGACGGCGTCGCCGACACCTGGGACACCGGCGCGCTGCGCGGCTCGTTCAACCAGCTGCGCAAGCTCAAGAAGGCGTACCCGAACATCAAGGTGATCTGGTCGTTCGGCGGCTGGACCTGGTCCGGTGGCTTCACCCAGGCCGCCGCGAACCCGACCGCGTTCGCCAACTCCTGCTACAACCTGGTCAAGGACTCCCGCTGGTCGGACGTCTTCGACGGCATCGACGTCGACTGGGAGTACCCGAACGCCTGCGGCCTCACCTGTGACGCCAGCGGCCCGGACTCGTACAACAAGGTCGTCTCCGCCCTGCGCACCAAGTTCGGGCAGAACTTCCTGGTCACCTCGGCGATCTCGGCCGACGGCTCGAACGGCGGCAAGCTGGACGCGGCCGACTACGCGGCGGGCATCTCGAAGCTCAACTACGTCTTCCCGATGACCTACGACTACTTCGGCGCGTTCGCCCCGCAGGGCCCGACCGCCCCGCACTCGCCGCTGACCTCGTACTCCGGCATCCCGCAGCAGGGCTTCTGGTCCGACGCGGCGATCCAGAAGCTGAAGAGCAAGGGTGTGCCGTCCAGCAAGATGCTGCTCGGCATCGGCTTCTACGGCCGCGGCTGGACCGGCGTCAGCCAGACCGCCCCCGGCGGTACGGCCACCGGTGCGGCCCCGGGCACCTACGAGGCCGGCATCGAGGACTACAAGGTCCTCAAGAACAGCTGCCCGGTCTCCGGCACGGTCGGCGGCACCGCGTACGCCAAGTGCGGCAGCAACTGGTGGAGCTACGACACCCCGAGCACCATCGCCGGCAAGATGACCTACGCGAAGCAGCAGGGTCTGGGCGGTGCGTTCTTCTGGGAGTTCTCCGGCGACACCGCCAACGGTGAGCTCATCACGGCCATCAAGAACGGCCTCAACTAGCTCGTCTTACCAAGTGGGGCGTCGGGGATCCTCCCGGCGCCCCGCTTCGTTGCTCGGATTAGGCTTCTGACATGCGCCGAGAGTGGCACCAGCTCAGTCATCCCGGGGTCGGGACCACCGCCCTGCAGACGTCCCGCCCGTCCACCGACTCCGCCGAGGACTCCGCCCTCGGCCTGGACAAGTGGCGGGAGCTCCCGCGCCTGCAGATGCCGCCGTGGGCCGACATGGACGAGGTCGCCTCGGTCTGCCGGGTTCTCGACACCGTCCCGTCGATCGTCGCGCCCTACGAGGTCGACCAGCTCCGGCACCGCCTCGCCGAGGTCTGCGAGGGCCGCGCCTTCCTGCTGCAGGGCGGCGACTGCGCCGAGACCTTCGCCGACAACACCGAGAGCCACCTGCTGGCCAACGCCCGCACGCTGCTGCAGATGGCGGTCGTGCTGACGTACGGCGCGTCGATGCCGGTGGTCAAGGTGGCCCGGGTCGCGGGGCAGTACACCAAGCCCCGGTCCTCGGCGACGGACTCGCTGGGGCTGCCGGCGTACCGCGGCGACCTGATCAACTCGCTGGACGCCAACGAGGCGGCCCGGGTGGCCGACCCGCAACGCATGATCCGGGCGTACGCGAACTCCGCCGCGGCGATGAACATGCTGCGGGCGTACCTGGCGGGCGGCCTGGCCGACCTGGCCGGCCTGCACGACTGGAACAAGGACTTCGTCCGGGCCTCGCCGGCCGGCGAGCGCTACGAGGCGATCGCCCGCGAGATCGACCGCACCCTGGACTTCATCCGCGCCTGCGGCATGACCGAGGACGAGGCGCTGCGCACGGTCAGCCTGTACTGCTCGCACGAGGCGCTGGCCCTGGAGTACGACCGCGCGCTGACCCGGGTCTCCGACGGCAAGGCGTACGGCCTGTCCGGGCACTTCCTGTGGATCGGCGAGCGCACCCGGCAGCTGGACCACGCGCACATCGACTTCATCAGCCGCATCGCCAACCCGATCGGCGTCAAGCTCGGCCCCGGCACCAGCCCGGAGACCGCCATCGAGCTGTGCGAAAAGCTCAACCCGGACAACATTCCGGGCCGGCTGACGCTGATCAGCCGGATGGGCAACGGCAAGGTCCGCGACGCGCTGCCGGCCATCGTGGAGAAGGTCAGCGCCACCGGGGCCAAGGTGGTGTGGCAGTGCGACCCGATGCACGGCAACACCCACGAGTCCTCCAACGGCTACAAGACCCGGCACTTCGACCGGGTCGTCGACGAGGTCCTCGGCTACTTCGAGGTGCACCGCGGCCTGGGCACCCATCCGGGCGGCATCCACATCGAGCTGACCGGCGAGGACGTCACCGAGTGCCTGGGCGGCGCGCAGGGCATCGAGGACCTCGACCTGCCGGGCCGCTACGAGACCGCCTGCGACCCGCGGCTCAACACCCAGCAGAGCCTCGAGCTGGCCTTCCTGGTGGCGGAGATGCTGCGTGGCTGACCTGCGGTCCGACACGGTCACCCGGCCGACCGCGGCGATGCGCGAGGCCATGGCGACGGCGGCGGTGGGCGACGACGTCTTCGGCGACGACCCGACGGTCATCGCGCTGGAACGGCAGGTGGCCGAGCTGTTCGGGCACGAGGCGGCCCTGTTCGCCCCGTCCGGCACGATGGCCAACCAGATCGCCCTGCAACTCGTCGTCCCGCGCGGCGGCGAGCTGCTGGCCGGCGCCGACGCGCACGTGGTCACGTACGAGCAGGGGGCGGCGGCCGCGCTCGGGGGCATCTCCACCCGTACGTGGCCTTCGGTGAGCGCGGCCCTGGATCCGGAGCAGATCGAGGCGATGATCCGCCCGGACGGTTACCCGTCGGTGGCGACCCGGGCCATCGCCGTCGAGCAGACCCACAACCTCGGCGGCGGCACAGTGGTCCCGCTGGAGATCCTGCGCCGCCTGCGTACGGTGGCCGACGCGGCGGGCGTGGCCCTGCACTGCGACGGCGCCCGGATCTGGCACGCGCACGTCGCGGACGGCGTGCCGCTGGCGGCGTACGGGGAGCTCTTCGACACCCTGTCGGTCTGCCTGTCCAAGGGCCTGGGCGCGCCGGTCGGCTCGCTGGTCGTGGGCAGTGCGGCCCACATCGCGCGGGCCCGGGTGCTGCGCAAGCGGCTGGGCGGCGGCATGCGCCAGGTCGGCATCCTGGCGGCGGCCGGACAGCACGCGCTGGACCACCACCTGACCCGGCTGGCCGACGACCACGCGCGCGCCCGGCGGCTGGCCGAGGCCCTCGAGCCGCTGGGGGTGGTGCGGGCGGCGGAGGTGCGGACCAACCTGGTGCTGCTGGACCTGACGAAGTCGGCCCTGGACGCGCCGTCGCTGGTGGCGGCGGCGGCCGAGCGGGGAGTGCTGATGGCGGCGATGCTGCCGCGTACGGCCCGCCTGGTGACCCACCTGGACGTGACCGACGACGACATCGACGCGGCGGTCACGGTGCTGCGGGAGCTGCTTTCCTGAAGGCGTGCGGCCGCTCAGCGGGGTGGGGCCCGAGCGGCCACCGTGACCACGTCGGCCTGCTGGGGGAAGACCTTCTCGGTGAGGACCCGGCGCACTTCGGGGTCGGCGTCCAGGCAGGCGTCGGCCAGGACCGTGAGCGTGTAGTCGAGGTCGGCCGCCTGGCGCAGGGTGGAGAGCACGACTCCGCTGGTGGCGATGCCGGTCAGGATCAGACGGTCGTAGCCGCCGGCGCGCAGGAGCAGGTCGGGCGAGGCCGCCGAACATCTTGTTGCGGGGATTGATCTCGGGCACTCCCGGCCGGAAGCCGACGGCCGGGTAGATCACCGGGATGCCGGCGGCCCGGGCCCGGCCGATCGCCTCGCGCAGGCGCGGCAGGTAGGCGGGGTCGGGGTAACGGGCGACGACCGCGTTCTGGACGTCCGTGACAAGCAGGGCCAGCTGGGTCACTGGGCTCCTCGTGCTAAGTCAACGCTTGATTACTTGTGACGATAGCCGAGCGCCGCCCGCGTCGGGGTACGGCCTCTGGTTACATCAGAGGCCGACGCTGTCCCGCACTGCTGAGGAGTTCCGATGACCCGGCGCGCCACCGGCACTTTCACCACCGCCTTCGAGCCGTTGCCCATCGACGACGACACGATCGGCCGGACGGAGGTGCGCAAGACCATCGAGGGCGATCTGAGCGGCACGGGCCGGGCGGAGATGCTGTCGGTCGGCACCCCGATCGACGGCTCGGCGGGCTACGTCGCGATCGATCGCATCACCGGCACGCTGCACGGTCGCCGCGGCAGCTTCGTGCTCCAGCACTACGGGCTGATGGACCGCGGGGCCGGGACGTTGATCGTGCGGGTGGTGCCGGACTCCGGCACCGACGAGCTGGCCGGGCTGACCGGCACGTTCGAGATCGACAACAGCTCCGCCGAGCACCGCTACACCTTCGACTACGACATCACGCCCGGCTGATTCCGGCTACGCGGTGCCGGGGTCGGCCAGCACCTGATCCACGACCTGGCGCCAGGCCGGGGCGGCGCCCGGTTCGGCCAGCATGATCAGCGCCTTCCACAGCGCCCATCCGCGGGCCCGTTGCCAGGTCTGCCGGTCGAGGCCGACCGCGTCGCGGAAGGCGGCGCGCTCGGCCCCGGCCAGCGTGTTCCAGGCGATCACCAGGTCGCACGCCGGGTCGCCGACGCCGCAGGTGCCGAAGTCGATGACGGCGGCCAGCCGCCCGTCGCGGACCAGCAGGTTGCCGACCGCGATGTCACCGTGGAACCAGACCGGCGCCGACTCCCAGGCCGAGTCCAGCGCCTCGGCCCACACGGCCCGGCAGGCCGGCACGTCCACGGCGTCGCCGAGATCCTTCAGGGCCTGCTCGACCCCGTCGGCATAGGCGCTGGGGTGGCAGCCCCGGAAGAACGAATGCCGGCCGCCGGGCGGCCCGGCCACCGGAGCCTGCCGCAGGACGGTGAGGAACTCGCCCAGGTCGCGGGCCAGCCGGAGGCGGTCGACCTCCGCGGCGTCCTCGAGGGTGTCGCCCGTCAGCCATTGCCGGACCGACCACGGGTACGGGTAACCGGCCCCCGGGCGCCCGACCGCCACCGGAGAGGGCACCGGCAGCGGAAGATGCCCGGCCAGCTCGGGCAGCCAGCGGTTCTCCTTCTCCACCGCCGGCACGTAACCCTCGGCGCTGGGCAGCCGCACGGACAGCTGGTCACCGAGCCGGAACGTGCGGTTGTCCCAGCCCTGCCGGGGCACGGGGGTGACGGGCAGGTCGCTCCACTGCGGGAACTGCTCGGCGATCAGGGCGCGTACCAGATCGGTCGTGATCGTGGGTTTCACAGCTCGGGACGCAGCCCCTTGAGCAGGGCGATGTCCGCCGCGTGGCCCTCGTGTTGCTCGGTCGGGGTCTCCACGATCACCGGCAGGCCCGCGGTCGCCGGGTGGGCCAGCAGCTCGGCGAAGGCCGCCGTGCCGATCCGGCCCTCGCCGATGCGCTCGTGCCGGTCGCGGGTCGAGCCGCACTCGTCCTTCGAGTCGTTGGCGTGGATCAGCTGCAGGCGGTCCGGGCCGACCGTCGCGACCAAGGCGTCCAGCGTCTCGGTCATGCCGCCCGGCCGGGCCAGGTCGTGCCCGGCCGCCCAGGCGTGGCAGGTGTCGAAGCAGACGCCCAGCCACGGGTGGTGCTCCACCGCCGCCAGGTACGGCCCCAGATCCTGCACCTTCGACGCCAGGCTGCGCCCGCCACCCGCGCTGGGCTCCACCAGCACCTTCGGCAGGGCCCGGGCCGCCGCGACGTCCAGCAGCGGCAGCAACGCCTCGCGCAGCTGGTGCAGCGCCTTGTCGTCATGGGCCGGGTCGACCGAGCTGCCCGCGTGGTAGACGATCGCCGTGGCCCCTATCGCGGCACCGCGGCGCAAGGCGTGCTCCAGGGTCTCCACCGACCGCTGCACCGTCTGCTCGGTGGGTGAGCCCAGGTTGACCAGCAGCGACGCGTGGATGTAGACCGGCAGCCCCCGCTCGCCGCAGCCGTCGCGGAACAGCGTGTCCTGCTTCGGGTCACCGGGTGGCAGCGCCCAGCCGCGGGAGTTCGAGACGTAGACCTGCACCGCCTCGGACCCGGCCGCGTCCGCGTACGGCAGCGCCGCCTTGGCCAGGCCCCCCGACGTCCTCGTGTGCGAGCCGACCGGCCTGCTCACGCGCACGTCAGCACCACCTCGGTCTGCGGTGGCACCGGCGTGCCGGCCGGCGGGTTCTGGATCCGGACCACGCCGTTGGGGTTGAAGTCGAGGCGGGCGCGCAGGCCCTGCGACTCCAGGACGCCCTTCGCCTGCTGGCACGGCTGGTTGTTCACGTCCGGGACGCCGACCTGCGGCGGGCCCTTGCTGACCACGAGCTTGATCTCGTCGTCCTTCTCCGCACCGGTGCCGGGCTTGGGGGACTGCTCGATGACCTGGTCGGCGGGCTGGTCGCCGTCCTTGTACTGCTCCACCACGGTCAGGCCGAGGCGCTGGGCCTCGCCGCGGGCGTCGTTGATGTTCTTGCCCGTCAGGTCCGGCACGGTGATCGGCGCCCGGCCCTTGCTGACCACCACGGTCACCGTCGAGCCCGGCTTGAGCTGCGCGTCGGCCTTCGGGTCGGTGGAGATGACGACGCCCTGCGGGATGGTGTCGCTGTACTTGCCCTTGCCTTCCTTGACCTTGAGCTTGGTGCCCTCGATCTCGCCGCGGGCCACGGCCAGCTCCTTGCCGACCACGTCAGGCACCGGATAGCGCTCCGGGCCCAGCGAGAGGGTCAGCGAGACGACGCCACCCTTGAGGATGCGCTCGGTGGGCGGCGGGTCCTGGGTGAGCACCACGTCCTTAGGGACGTTCTCGCTGAACGCGCCGTCGCCGATGCGCAGCTCGAAGCCCTCCTGGGCGGCGGCCTGCTCGGCCTGCGCGCGGCTCATGTTCACCAGCTGCGGGGTGTCCGTGTACCGGCCCAGGGTGACCCACCAGGTGCTGCCGACGACGACCAGCACCATCAGCGCCACCGCCGCCATGATCAGGATCTGCCGCCGGTCGCCGTTGAAACGGCTGAGCAGGCCGCCCGCGGCGCGCGGGGGCGGTGCCCCGGCCCGGCGCTGGCCGCCCCGGGCGCGGCCCTGCTCCGGCAGGCGGGCCCAGCCGGGGCGGTCGCCGCCGGTGGCCGGGAAGGTCGTGGTGATCGCGGGCACGAGCGCGGTGGCGTCGGCGGCCGGCGGACGGGCCGGGACCTGGCGCAGCAGTGCGGTCTCGACGTTCGCGGCGCCCAGGTCGTCGCGGACCACCTGCACCTCGGCCAGCAGCGCGCCGGCGTCGGTGGGGCGGGCGCCCGGATCGCGGCGGGTGGCCCGGGCGACCAGGTCGTCGAGCACGGTCGGCAGGCCCTTGACGATGCTGGACGGCGCCGGGACGTCGTTGTCGACGTGCTGCCAGGCGACCTCGACCGGCTCGTCGCCGTCGTACGGGACCCGGCCGGTGAGCATCTCGAAGAGCACGATGCCGGCCGAGTAGACATCCGTGCGCGCGTCGGCGTGCCCGTCGGTGACCAGCTCGGGCGCCACGTAGGCGACCGTGGCCATGAGCTGGCCGGACTCGTCGGCGCTGCTGGCCTCGACCGCGCGGGCCAGGCCGAAGTCGGCCACCTTGACCACGCTGTCGACCAGGTTGGCGATGCCGCCGCTGGGCGCCTCGGCGACCAGCACGTTCTCCGGCTTGACGTCGCGGTGCACCAGGCCGGCGCGGTGCGCGGCGGCGATGGCGGCGAGCATCTGCTCACAGATGGCCAGCGCCTCGACCGGGTTGAGCCGGCGGCGCTGGATCAGCAGGTCGCGCAGGGTGCGGCCCTGGACGTACTCCATGACCAGGTAGGGCAGGCCCTGGTGGCGGCCCTGGTCGTACACGGCGACGACGTTGGGGTGGGTGAGCCGCGCGATCGTCTTCGCCTCGTCGGTGAAGCGGTCGACGAAGTGCACGTTCGTCGCCTGCGACGGGTGAATGATCTTCAGGGCCACCGTGCGTTCGAGCCGGTCGTCCACAGCGGTGTACACAGTCGCCATGCCACCCCGGGCCACGCGACCGGTGATCCGGTAGCGCCCGTCAATCGTCGTGCCGATCAACGTGTCGGCGACAGTCGTGTCCATCGGCGTGAAGTGTATGTGTCCTTCCGGGTGCGGCAGCCCAGGATCTCACAGCTGAGACCGAACGGGTACAGCGCGCAGTCCTGACCAGGGCAAAGTGGAGAAAACGACCCGCGCGGCCGAGGCCCCGCGAGTCGTTTATCGTGACAAATCGGATCAGTGCCGTCGCGCGTGGCGTCCCCGGCGCTCGTCCTGGTCCGTCACCGCGGTGTCGTCCGGCCCGGTCGGCTCGGCCGAAACGGGCGATTCGCTCGGCGCCGGCGAGTCGCTGTCGTCCGGCGAGGACGACGGCGAGGGCGTCGCCGAGGGGCTGTGCGGCGTCGGCACAGGCGCGGTGGGCGTCGGGACCGGCGGGGACAGGCAGCAGTCGGTCGGCCGCGTCTCCGGCTTCCCGGCCGCGGTGGTCCGCGGCGCCACCGGTGCGACCGCCGCCGGAGCGAGCGGCGCTCTGCCGCCGGCGGTGGTGGGCAACACCCGGATCGACCCGGGTACGGGCTCAGCAGTCGTCGTGGCCGCCGCCGGGGGCCGGCCACCCGGTGCGTAGGCGGTGCCCCGGCCCAGTCCCGAGTTGGACAGATCACCCTCGGAGCCGCGCGGCGCCTCGGCGGCCAGCGGGTACGGCTCCGCCCCGGCCGGCTTCTCGCCGACCAGCGCACCGATCCCGTTGACGACCGCGAAGTAGCTGCCCGCGGCCCCCGCGACCGCGAGGACGCCGAAGGCCGAGACCGCCGCGATCCGCCGCGGCCGGGGCACGAGCTGTTCGCCGTACGAGGTGCGCAGTCCACCGGTCAGCCCGGCACCGCCGAAGGTGCTGAACCCGGTCGAGGTCACGTCCGGGTGACCGGCCCCCGGCCGGACGGCTGTGCCGCCGGCCGCTGCCCCGTCGGCAGCGGGCCCATCGGCGTCCGGCTCGGGCCGGCCCAGGTCGTACCGCACCGAGCGCCACGCTCCGGCCACCTCGGTGCGGGCTTTGCGCCACATGGTCATCGGGACTGTTCTCCGATCTCGAGGAACCGGGTACTTCCCGGTTCCGCATGCTCCGCTTGGTCAGCCGCGGGGCGGGCATGGCACGCTGGTCGGGTGACCGATTCCGTAACCGTGGGTGAGGCGGGGGCCCCGCAGCCCACCGGCCCGACCGAGTGGATCAACCTGCCCGACGTGGCGGACAAGCTCGGCGTGTCGATCAGCAAGGTGCACCAGATGATCCGCGACGGTGCTCTGCTCGCCGTCCGGCGCGACGGTGTCCGCGTGGTGCCGGCGGAGCTGGTGGCCAACAGCATCGTGCTCAAGCACCTCCCCGGCATCCTCACGTTGCTTCGCGACGCTGGGTACAACGACGAAGAGGCGCTGCGGTGGCTCTACGAGCCGGACGCAACCGTGGACGGCTGCGGCGCCAAGGGCCTCGGCGGGGACCGGGCCCGCGAGGTCAAGCGGCGTGCCCAGGCGCTCGGTTTCTGACCGCCCACATGCGACACCTGGCGTACCTCCTCGTGCTCGCGGGCTGCCTGGCGTCCGCGATCTGGCTGGAACCGGTGCTGAAGGTCAACGTGCTGCGCCGGTGGCGGCGGTTGCTGCTCACGCTGCTGCCGGTCGTGGTGATCTTCGTGCTGTGGGACCTGGGCGCGATCGCCGCCGGGCACTGGACCTTCGACCCGGAACAGACCACCGGCGTGCTGTTCCCGGGCGGCCTGCCGCTGGACGAGGTGCTGTTCTTCGTCGTGGTGCCGGTCTGCGCGGTGCTGGGCTTCGAGGCGGTCCGGGCCGTGCTGCGCCGCCCGGCCGGTGACGAATGACCTACACCGTCGCGGCGCTGCTCGGCGTGGCCGGGGCACTGATCGTGGATCTGGCCGTGCTGCGGACCCGGCTGGTGACCCGGGTGGTGTTCTGGGCCACGTACCCGATCATCATCACGTTCCAGTTGCTGTCCAACGGCATCCTGACCGGCCGCCGGATCGTCATCTACGACCCGGCGGCGATCATCGGCTGGCGGCTGGCGTATGCGCCGGTCGAGGACCTGTTCTTCGGCTTCGCGATGGTCCTGCTGACGCTGTCGGTCTGGGTCTGGCTGGGTCGCCGCGGGGTGCAGCGCACCCCGGCCGCGGGCGAGGGGAGCCGGTTGCTGAGGTGGGGCCGGGCCCGCCTGGGACAGCGCGATTCGGCTGATATGTGACACCATCCCGCGGTGCGTCCGGGGCCGTGGCTGCTGACCGCCGCGGCCGGGCTCGGCGTGGTGCACGTGATCGGGGTGCTGTCCGCCCGGCCGCTGTACCGCCCGGCCGAGGTGCTGGCCACACTCTGCCTGCTGGCTTACGCGATCCGCGACGACCTGCGGGCCTACGCGATCCGCGACGACCTGCTGGCTGACCGCGGCCCGGCACGGTGGGGGTCGAGTGTCGCGGCGGCTGTGCTGGTGGCCGGGGCCGCGCTGACCGTGCCGCCGCCGGCCGGCGACGGCTCGGGGCTGCGATTTCTCAGCTCCGAGCAGTACGACGACCTGATCCGGCGGACCCAGCTGGAAAGCCTGATCCCGGTGACGGCCGCTCTTCTCTTCGTGCTGGTGCTGCTGACCACGACGGGACAAGGCCGGCGGCCGAGCCGGATACCGCTCATGACGGGGATCGTGGCGGCAGTCCTGCTTGTCGGCTACACCGTCGTGCGCCTCGCGGTGATCTGCTCCGGCCCCCGGGAAACGCCCGGCGCCAAGGAGACACAAAACCTTTCACCAGCAGTCATGGCTCTGATACCGCTGCTGGTGGCGCTGACGGCGCTCGCGCTCGCGGTCGTGGCGGCCACCCAGCGACGCCTGCGAGCCGCCGGTGGTGCGCTGCTGCTAACGCTGACGGGGTTGATCTGGATCGACGCCGCGATCGGGGCCGCCCTTCTGCCCTACGCCGTCCACGAAGACGCGAGCATGCTCTCGCTGGACCTGTTCACGGCGACCGACGCGTTGCCGCAGCCGACACAGGCGCTGACCGCGGCCTTGCAGCTGACCGCGGCCGTCCTGCTCATCGCCGGTCCGGCCCGCCGGCCGTCGGCCGCTCGGGTCTGACCCAGCACGCACCTGGCAATCGGCGGGAGCGACGGTCAGCACCATGCAACCAGGCACGACCGCGATCTGACCTTGATCTTGATCTGGATCGGGCTCAGACGGCTCGCCGGGTGGCCGCGTCGGCGAGATCGAGCAGCACCCCCCGCGCCTCCGCCTCGACCTCCGCCGCCGCCAGCTCGGCCAGCGCCGCAGTCGTCAGCGCGGTGATCCGCTCCTCGGTCCGCGCCAGCGCCCCGCTGTCGCGGATGAGCGTCCGCAGCCGCTCCACCCCCGCGTCGTCCAGCGCCGGATCACCCAGCCGGGCCTCCAGCTCGGCCCGCTCCGGCCGGCCGAGCGCGGCGTGCGCGGCCGCCACCAGATACGTCCGCTTCCCCTCGCGCAGGTCGTCGCCGGCCGGCTTGCCGGTCTGCGCCGGGTCGCCGAACACCCCGAGTACGTCGTCGCGCAGCTGGAAGGCCTCGCCCAGCGGCAGCCCGTAGCCCGAGTAGGCCCGCATCAGTGACTCCGGCGCGCCGGCCAGCGCCGCACCGAGCAGCAGCGGCCGTTCGACGGTGTATTTGGCCGACTTGTACCGGGCCACCTTGCTGGCCCGGTCCGTCGACGTGTCGCCGGTCACCACCGTGAGAACGTCCAGGTACTGCCCGGCGGTCACCTCGGTGCGCATCTCGTCGAAGACCGGACGGGCCCGGGCCAGGTCGGCCGGTTCGACGCCGGAGGTGTGCAGCAGCTCGTCCGACCAGACCAGCGCCATGTCGCCGAGCAGCACCGCCGCGCTGTCGCCGAAGCTGTCGCCGGCTCCGCGCCAGCCGGCCGCGGCGTGCCGGGCCGCGAACCGGCGGTGGATCGACGGCTCGCCGCGGCGGGTGTCGGAGCGGTCCATCAGGTCGTCGTGGATCAGGGCACTGGCCTGCACCAGCTCGAGCGCCGCGACCGCGGCCACGATCTGCTCGGAGTCGGCCCCGCCGGCCCCGCGGTAGCCCCAGTAGGCGAACGCCGGCCGCAGCCGCTTGCCGCCGAGCAGCACGAAGTCGTCGAGGGCGTCGGCCAGGTCGGCCAGCACCCCGTCGATGGCGAGCAGCCGGGACCGCTGGGTGGTGAGGAACGCGGCCAGGGCCTTGTCGACGCGGGGCCGCAGGCCGGCGCGTTCTAGCGGGGACGTCACGGGGCCAACCTAGCGGGTCTGGCCGGGTCCGCCAGCCGGTAGAGTCTGCGGTGTGTCTCTCGGACTTCCTTCGCGGCTCCCGACGTCTCCGGCGATCGGGGAGCTCATCCGTCGTCCGGACCCCACCTTCTCGTTCGAGTTCATGCCGCCCAAGTCGCGCGAGGGCGAGCAGCTGCTCTGGCAGACCATCCGTGAGCTGGAGACGCTGCGGCCCGACTTCGTCTCGATCACGTACGGCGCCGGCGGCAGCACCCGGGACACCACCGTCGCGGTGACCGAGCGCGTCGCCACCGAGACGACGCTGCTGCCCATGGCCCACCTCACCGCGGTCAACCACTCCGTCGCCGAGCTGCGCAACGTCATCGGGCGGCTCGCCGGCGCCGGCATCCGCAACGTGCTCGCCGTCCGGGGTGACCCGCCCGGTGACCCGATGGGCGAGTGGGTGCGCCACCCCGAGGGCGTGCTCTATGCCGAGGATCTCGTGCGGCTGCTGCGTGAGGCCGGTGACTTCAGCGTCGGCGTCGCCGCGTTCCCTTACAAGCACCCGCGCTCGGCCGACATCGAGGCCGACACCCGCAACTTCATCAGCAAGTGCCGGGCCGGCGCCGACTTCGCCATCACGCAGATGTTCTTCGAGGCCGACGAATATCTGCGGCTGCGGGACCGGGTCGCCGCGGCCGGCTGTGACACGCCGATCGTGCCCGGGGTGATGCCCGTGCTGCGGATGGCGACCATCGCCCGCGCCGCGCAGCTCTCCGGGGCCCCGTTCCCGCCGGCGCTGCTGGCCCGCTTCGAGCGCGTCGCCGACGACGATGCCGCGGTGCGCGCGCTCGGCATCGACCTGTGCAGCGAGATGTGCCAGCGGTTGCTCGACGAGGGCGTGCCGGGCATCCACTTCATCACCATGAACCGATCCACGGCGACCCGTGAGGTGTGGCAACACCTGGCCGCCAACGTCCCGGCTTGACCTGGCAGGAGTACGCGGCAGCCTGGTCCAGGCTGCACGGCGGCTTCGACCCCGAGTCCGCCGCGCCGGTCGTGCGCGGCTGGATCCGGCTGGCCTACCGCGGCGGCAGCCTGCTCGGCCGGTTGCGGGTCAGCCCGGCCACCGTCACCGCCTGCGGGCTGTTGCTCTGCCTGGCGGTGCCGTTCGCCGCCCTGCTCGGCCGCTCCGGTCTGCTGCTCGGCGCGCTGCTGGTGCTGCTGGCGGGTTTCGCGGACGCGCTCGACGGCGCGGTGGCCGTGGTGACCGGCCGGACCAGCCGGCTGGGTTTCGTCTACGACTCGGTCGCCGACCGGCTGGGTGAGCTGGCCTGGCTGGCCGCGTTCTGGGTGGCCGGGGTGCCGGGCTGGCTGGCCGCGGCCGGCGCGGCGGTGAGCTGGCTGCACGAGTACGTGCGGGCGCGCGCCGCGGCCGGCGGCATGGACGGCCTGGGCATCGTGACGCTGGGGGAGCGCCCGACCCGGGTCTCGGTGGCCATCAGCGGGCTGCTCGTCGGTGGGGTCGCCGGCCTGGTCCATCCCGGCTGGGAGACGACGGTCGTGCTGGTCGCGGCGATCGGGTGGCTGGCCCTGGGCGCGATCGGGCTGGTCCAGCTCGTCGTCGCGGTACGCCGCGAACTGTCCGCCTGACGGATCTTTATTCGGTTGTCCACGATGGCGCCGGCCCCTACCTTTCTCAGCAGCGACGTGTCCCGGATCACCGGGGCCAAAGGGAGATACACGTGACTGCCTTCCGGCACGAGAGCAGGGCTGACGGCCCCGGTTGAGCGCGCCCGCGCCGACCGGCCGCCGTTCGTCCCTGTGCCCGTGGGGACGGACGGCTTTTTCGTGGCCGAGAACATGGGGGAGGTGACCCGCGATGAGTGTGGTCCTCGTGCTCAACGCCGACTTCGGGCCACTGCACCGGGTCAGCGTCCGGCACGCCATCCGCATGCTGTGCCGGGAGGTGGCGGTGGTCGAGGAGGCGCGGCCGGACGCCCGGATGGGTGTCTTCCCGATCCCGACCGTCGTCCGCCTGGTCAGCTACGTGGTGACGCGCTGGCGGCACGGCCGCGGCCCGGGCTGGTCCCGCGGCGGTGTGCTGACCCGCGACGGCCGGCGCTGCGCGTACTGCGGCGGCGCCGCGTCCACCGTCGACCATGTCCGGCCGCGCTCGCGGGGCGGCGGCAACACCTGGCTCAACACCGTCGCGGCCTGCGGGCGCTGCAACCAGCGCAAGGGCGACCGCACGCCGGCGGAGGCGCGGATGCCGTTGCGCTGGGTGCCCACGGCACCCGGCTGGGCGGCACTGACCGCGCACTGATGACGACGGCCGGCGGGTTCACACGGGGGTCCGTCGGTCGTCCATCAGGCCGGTAGCAGCAGCGTTTCCACCATCGCCCGGTAGGCCGCCGGGTGCACGACCGGGATGCCGTACTGGCGGGCCTTCTTGGCCTTGCCGGACATCGAGTCGGGGTCGGCCGCGACCAGCAGCTGGGTCCGCTTGTTCACGGCGTCGCCGACCACCAGGCCGGCTGCTTCCGCCTCGGCCTGCCACTGTTCGCGGGCGGGTTCCATCGTCCCGGTGAAGACCACCAGGTCACCGCGCCGCAGCTGCCAGAACTGCCGGTCCGCACCCGCCGTGGTCCGCGCGGCGTCGGCCAGGGCCTTGTCCACGGCGGTCGGCGGCAGCCCGACGAGGGCGGCCACCCCGGCCAGGTCGTGCCGCTCGGCCGGGGTCAGCACGCCGTCGGCCAGCGCGACGGTCGCGAGCCCGGTCAGGTACCGCTTGTGCAGGCACCGGACGTCGGCCTGCCCGAGCCCGAGGGACTCGGCCACAGCGATCAGGCCGTCCGCCTCGGTGTGGGAGATGTGCCGGTCGAGCAGCGCCTGGTCGAGCAGGTCCAGGTAGGCGTCCGCCCGGGGCTCCTGCTGGCGGGGCAGGCGGTCGGTGAGGCGGGTGAGGAAGTGCGGATCCCGTACGCCGGGGGAGCGGCGCGGCACTGCGGCGGCCGTCGTCACCGGCAGCGCGGGCCACGGCAGCGACCGGGCGCCGGCGAGGGTCGGTGCCCACGGCGGCGGGGCGCCGGTGATCGTCAGGTAGTGGGCGAGCAGGTCGGCCGCGGCGTGGGCGTCGTGCAGCGCGGAGTGGGCCTGGTGGGCGGACATGCCCGCGGCGCGGCGGCAGTCGTGCAGGCTGCGGCCGGCGCTGGGCAGGAAGTGCGGGGCGAGTTGCATCGTGCACAGGCCGTACCGGGGGTCGATCGGCACGGTGTGGCCGAGGCGGCGGAACTCGGCGGCCAGGAACAGTGCGTCGAAGGCCAGGTTGTGGGCGACCAGCGTGCGTCCCCGCAGCCGGCCGGCGATCACGTCGGCGAGCTGGGCGAAGCCCGGGGCCCGGCCGGCCTCGGCGGCGGAGATGCCGTGGATGTGTTGCGGACCCAGATCACGGTCCGGGTTGAGCAGGCTGCACCACTCGTCCTGCACGCGGCCCTGCTCGTCGAGGTGGACGACGGCGATCTCGATGACCCGGTCGTGCCAGCTCGCGCGCAGCCCGGTGGTCTCCACATCGATGACCGCATACATGGCTGCTCCTACGCGCTGTTGGTCCTGTTTGCCCCGCGCCGTCCGGCTCGGGCCATGACGCTAACAACGCACCGCAGGCGGGGGACTCCGCTGCGTGGGGGGTCTTCTCGACCGGTGCCCGGCGAGAAGAAGACGACACGCTGAGCCGGGAAGTCGTCCGGAAAAGCAATCATCCGGTACGGGATGATCGCGCGTTACGCTTCGGTCATGTCGTCCGCAGCCCCCGAGCGCACCGAGCGCGATGTCACCGGCCTGCTCAACATGGCTGGTCACGCCCTGTCCAACCGGCTCGCCGCCGCGCTGGCCGCTGTCGATCTCACGCCGCGCATGCAATGCGTCCTGGTGCACGCCCTCGAGGAGGAGCGCACCCAGATCCAGCTCGCGGCCCTGGCCGATCTGGACAAGACGACCATGGTCAGCACCGTGGACGACCTGGAGCGGCTCGGGCTGGCCGAGCGCCGCCCCTCGGCGACCGACCGGCGGGCCCGGATCATCGCGGTCACCGAGGCCGGCCGGGCCGCCGCCGAGCAGGGTCAGCGGATCGTCGACCAGGTGCACGCCGAAGCGCTGGGGGCGCTGCCGGAGCCGGCCCGCGAGGCTTTCGTCGCGGCGCTGCGGCAATTGGTCGAGGGTGGCCTGGAGTCCGGACCCAGGCCGGTACGGCGAGCCCGCCAAGCGAATAGGTGACAACTGGATAGTCTGCAAGCGGACTATCTGCTACGGTCGCACCATGGTTGCTTCCGCGTACCCCCGTCGTGGCCCGGCGCTCGCCGTGCTCTGCGCGATGTCGCTGATGATCGTGCTGGACAGCACGATCGTGGCCGTCGCCGTACCCGCCATCCAGCTGGATCTCGGCTTCTCGCCCGCCGGGGTGGCCTGGGTGGTCAACGGCTACCTGATCGGCTTCGCCGGCTTCCTGCTGCTCGCCGGGCGCGTCGGCGACCTGCTCGGGGCCCGCCGGGTCTTCCTCGCCGGCCTGGGCGTCTTCACCGCCGCGAGCCTGCTCTGCGGTCTGGCCGGCACGGCCGGGCTGCTGGTGGCGGGCCGGTTCGTGCAGGGCGTCGGTGGAGCGCTGGCCTCCGCGGTGATCTTCAGCCTGATCGTGCGGCTCTATCCCGAGCCGGGCCCGCAGGCCCGGGCGATCGGCGTCTACAGCTTCACCCAGGCCGGCGGGGCCGCCTTCGGCTTCGTCGCGGGCGGCCTGCTGACCGAGGCTGCCGGCTGGCCGTGGATCTTCCTGGTCAACGTGCCGATCGGGGTGGCGGTCCTGGCCGGCGCGCTGCGGGTACTGCCCCGCGAGGTTGGCCTCGGGCTGGGCGACGGGATGGACGTCAGTGGGGCGCTCCTGATCACCGCGGGACTGTCGCTGGGCGTCTACGCCATCGTGGACGGTGTCTTCTGGTACGGCGTGACGGCCGCCCTCCTGGTCGCCGCCTTCCTGGTCCGCCAGCGGTACGCCCGCCGCCCCCTCGCTCCGCTGCCCGTCCTGCGCCGTCGCCGGCTGCTGGGCACCGGTGCCGCGGTGGTGCTGATCTTCGCCACCGGCATGGGCTTCCAGTTCGTCAACGCCCTGTTCCTGCAGCGGGTGCTGGGCCTGGACGCGATCGGGACCGGCCTGGCGTTCCTGCCGACCCCGATCGTCATCGGCCTCATCTCGCTGTTCGTGGCGCCCCGGGTGACCGCCCGGCTGGGGGCCCGACCGGTGCTGCTGACCGGGCTGGGCGTGCTGGCCGCGGGACTGCTGCTGCTGGTCCGGGTGCCGGTCGAGCCGCGGTACCCGACCGACGTCCTGCCGGCCCTGATCATCATGGGTCTGGGCATCGGCGTGGTCATCCCGGCGATCATCATGCTGGCGATGGCCGGCGCCGGCCCGGGGGAGACCGGGCTGGTGTCCGGCCTGACCAACACGGCCCAGCAGGCCGGGGCCGCTTTGGGCCTGGCGGTGCTGGCGGTGGTGGCGGCCCGGGTCAGCGAGGCGAGCCTGGCCGCCGGCGCGGCCGAGATCGCGGCGCTGCGCGACGGTTACAGCCGCGCCTTCCTGGCCGCGGCCGGATTCGCCCTCGGTGCGCTGCTCATCGGGGCTGTTGTGCTCCGCCGCGGCCCCTCACCGGTGGGCGGCGGCGGTGGGCTCGTCGACGACAGCGGCGGGCCGGGCGGGGAGCCGGCGGTTGCGGACGCGGCGGCTGCGGGTCCGGTCGCGCTCGAGCCACCACTCTGCCGCCAGTAGCGGCAGCGTCCACCCGAGCCACGCGGCTACTGCGGACACCACCCAGCCGAACAGCACCTCGTCACCGTGGAACGTGGTGTCGAGCTGCGGGGCGAGCGTGATCGCGGCGATCGCACCCCAGATCCGGTTGGTGATGATGGAGGCGGTCAGCGCGAAGCTGCGGATCATCCATCGCCGGTGCTCGGCGAAGCGGCGCTGCCGGGCCATCCGCCAGCCGGTCAGGGTGCAGCCGAGCCACAGCACCGCGAGCAGCAGGTTGCTCGCCCGGGTCACCGGTCCGAACGGCGTGAACCCGCCCACCACGAGCGCGGTCACCCCGGCGGGCAGCACCCCGCCGAAGACGTAGAGCCGGCCGAGCCGGCGGTGCCAGACCGGGTGCCGGGCGCGCAGCCAGGGCCAGATCTGCAGGACCGCCGTGGCCAGCGCGATGCTGCCGAACAGCACGTGCGGCACCAGCGTCCAGTAGTGCGCGACGCCGAGGGCCGCCGGCTGGGGGACGCGGGAGCGGTCCGGGTCGAGACTGAGGTACGGCGGCAGCGAAAAAGCCAGGAACAGCGTCACCACCGCCCCCAGCGGAAAAACCCACGGTCGCCGCCACCATCTCGATCGTGCCGTCATCACCGTCTCCTCGGTTGCGTATGGCGTACGCAAGTAGCGTATGGCATACGCACCAGCTCCGGAAGGGGCGCTCGTAGGATGGCCACCGTGACGACCGAGATCCCGCGTACCCTGCGCGTCCTCTGGGGGGAGCCGGACCGGCCCGGTGGCCGGGGGCTGAGCCGCGACCGGATCGTCGCGGCCGGCATCGCGCTCGCCGATGCCGACGGCATCGCGGCCCTGTCCATGGCCCGGCTGGCCGAGCGGCTCGGCAGCGCGCCGATGTCGCTCTACCGGCACGTGTCCAACAAGGACGAGCTGCTGGCCTTCATGACCGACGCCGCCCCCGGGTCGCCGCCCGAGCTGCCCGCCTCCGGCTGGCGGGCGGCGCTGGAGACCTGGGCCCGGGCGTTGCGCGGGGTCTACTACGCCCACCCGTGGATCCTGCAGGTCACCGCCGGGCGGCCGCCGCTGGACCCGGGTCAGCTCGCCTGGGTGGACCGGGGCCTGTCCGCCCTGGACGACACGGCGCTGAGCTGGGCCGAGCGATTCGAGGTGCTGATGACGGTGCTGCACTTCGTCCGCGGTGAGGCCCAGATCGGCGCTGTCCTGCTCCGGGCCGAGCCGGGCGACCAGGCCGATTACGGCCGGCTCATCGCCCACTTCGTCACGCCGGAACGGATGCCGGCCCTGGCGGCGGCCTCGGCGGCCGGTGTCTTCACGGCCGGCGACGGTGATCTCGAGCGGTCCTTCACCTTCGGGCTGACCCGCGTCCTCGACGGCATCGACGTCATGGTGACGCGCGGTGAAGGCTGAGCTGGGCCACCTCGCCGAGATCGGGGCGGCCCGGGCCGCCCTGGACGACCGTGAGCGCGAGCTGATCGACCGGGCCCGTCAGGCCGGCGCCACCTGGGGCGAGATCGCCGCGGCGCTGGGCCTGACCAGCCGTCAGGCGGCCGAGCAGCGCTGGCAACGGCTGGTCGCGGCCGCGCGGTCGCGGCGGCACGAGCAGGACCTCCGGTACGCCCACAGCATCGTCACCCTGCGCGCGGCGGTCGACGACCTGCACCGCGGCATCGCCACCGACCGCCGCTGGACCACCCGGTTCCCGCGCGCCGCCCTGGTCCGGGCGACCGTGCGGACGGCGCTGGACGCACCCCCGGGAGGCCTCTACGCGCTCGCCGCCCAGGCCGACGAGGACCTCGCCGCGGCGCCCCTGCCCGGCCACGTCCGGCTCGCCGCGGTGGCTCTGCACCGAGCGTTGTCAACGGACCGTTGACGTCCACGACAGGCATTGAGTCGGAAGGACTCACCTGTCGAGGATGGGGGGCATGCGTCGCAACGTCGTGCTCTTCGTGGCGATCTCGCTGCTGTCCGGCTTCGGCAGCACCGCGATGTCGCTGGTGGCGGGCATCTGGATGCTGGAGCTGACCGGTTCATCGAGCCGGGCGGCACTGACCGGCCTCTGCGTCTACGCCCCGGTGCTGGCCGGGCCGTGGCTGGGCGGCCTGCTCGACCGGATGCCCCGCCGCCCGTTGCTGATCGCCACCAATCTCGTCCTGGCCGCGTCCCTGTCGAGCCTGCTGACGGTGCGCACCCCGGCCGGCAGCTGGCTGCTGTACGCCGTCTCTCTCACGTACGGGATCAGCTACGTCCTGCTCGACGCGGGCGAATCGGCCCTGCTGCCGGTGGCGCTCCCGGCCGGCGCCCTCGGCGAGGTCAACGGCTGGCGGTCCAGCGCCCAGGAAGGCATGAAGCTCGTCGCCCCGCTGGCCGGCGCGGGCCTCTACGCCTGGCACGGCGGCGCGGCCGTCGCGATCCTCAGCGCGGCGCTGCCGGTGGTCGTGGCGGTCCTCTACGCCGCACTGCGCTTGACCGCCACCCCGGCGACCAGCACGAAGGTCCCGTCCGGACTGCGCGCCGGTCTGGCCGTACTGGCCGGGCACCCCCTGCTGCGGGTGACTGTCACGCTGGCCGCCGTCTCGATCGCCATGTCGGGTTTCGCCGCCGCCGCCCAGTACGAGGTCGTGACGGTCGGCCTGGGCCTGCCCGCGACCTTTCTCGGTCTGCTGCTCAGCGCGCAGGGCGCCGGTTCCGTCGTGGGTGGCCTGATCGTCGGCCGGCTGATCACCCGCGCGGGCGTGACGGTCGTCGGCGTGGCCGGGACGGCGCTGTTCGCGGCGAGCCTCGCGGCCCGCTGCCTGCCGTGGTGGCCCGCGCTGCTGGTCGGCGGGGTGATCGGTGGCATCGGTCTGCCCTGGACACTGGTCGCCGCGGTCACGGCCGTGCAGACCCACACCCCGCCCGAGCTGCTGGGCCGGGTCGCGGCGACGGCGAACACGCTGATGTTCGGCCCGATCGCCGTGGCCACCCCGCTGGGCGCGGCCGCGGTCCACCTGGGAGCCCGTCCGGTCCTGCTGGCCGGCGCCGCCTTCTGCCTGGTCGCGGCGGCGGCCGTCGCCCGCCGTTCGCGGCTCGGGCAGCCGGCCGAGGCAACTGAGTCCATGGGCAGGTAACCGGCCTTTGCCTCCCGCGGTTCCTCGCCCTCACCGGCCGACGACGGGCCGACCGGCTCGGCGGACAGCGCCGCCGGCGACAGCAGCCGACCCCCACCGCCCCGTCACCTCGCCGGCCCGTCAGCCGCCGCAAGGTCATCGTGTATTGCCATCGAACTCCGGCCCGCTCCGACGGTCAGCGATCGCCCGGGGTCGGCCGTGGTGTTTCCGGCGGTGGCTTCGTCAGCCCGTAGTCGAGAGTTCGCGGCGGATCTCCCTCCTCCTTGAAAACGTTGTAGCCGAAATACGTCGTGCCGATGACAGCCGGGTATCGCGAGCAATAGAAATGCGTGGTCGCGTGCAGTGCCGCGCGTTTAGCCGTGACGTCGGCCACCAATCCCGCGGTCTGATCCGGCATCGCGTCGTGCGCGGCCAGAGTCTGGAAACCGTATTCGACGACGATCGGCGCCCCCGGCTGGGCGGCCACTGCCCGGTCCGCCGCCGACCGCAACCGCGGCGCGTCGATCAGCTCCTCCGCGCTGCTGCCGGCCGGCGGCACCCGGCCGCCCGGATAGCTGTAGCTGGTCAGTACGTAGCCGTCGGCGCCGCTGTCGCGATAGGACGGAATGCGGTACGAGCCGTCCCAGCCGTAGAACAGGCCGACGAAGACCGGCACCGGGCCGGCGTACGGCCGGACCAGGGCGACCAGCTCCTTCGCGTACGCGACCTGGCGGCGCGCGGACAGCTCCGAGTTGACCCCGCCGAGCCGGGCCTGCACCCGCGGATCGTCCACCGGCATGTTCAGCGCCAGGTAGGCCACCGGCTTGTCGCGTACGTAAGTGAGCAGTTCACGGTGCCTGTCGAGCACCTCGGCCGCATCCTCGGGACGGAACGCGAACGTCGCCGGGTCGTACGCCTCGAGCCGGACGACCGCCCGCATCCGCAACGAGGCCAGCGCGGTGAAGAACTCGTCGAGGCGGGACCTGCTCCACGTCTCCAGGCCGTAGACGTTCACCGTGTCGATGGCGTGCCCGTCGCGCATCCGCCGCAGATCACCGCGCACGTCGGCGGTCGGTGACCAGGTGGCGCCCTGGATCCAGCCGGCCGGGCCGGGATACGGCGTCAGCGCGGCCGAGCTGCCGATCGGGGTGCCGGCCGGGCAGGCGCGCGCCGGCCGGTCGCCGTCCGACCCGCACGCCGTGAGCGGCAGCACCGCCAGTGTGAGGGTCAACACATGGGCCAGCTTAAATGTCATGCCGCCATTTCTCCGGTATGGACACAGCGTTTCCGTGGCTCCCACAATACCCCGCTGACCTGCCCCGGCGGCCGAGCCGTCACATATTGACAGAGTTCATCCGGGGGAAACAATGCGGCCCCGCCCCCGGCGTGAAACGCGGGCGAACGAACCGTTTTACCCGCCATTAATATCGCCCGTCCAAGGTGGAGCCCGGCAGTCACTTCCAGGGAGGAACAATCATGTACGACAACTCGGCGTCATTGGCGCTCACCGGCAGCGGGATCACCATTCTGGGGCAGACCGCGAGCCTGACGGCGGTGACGGTCGGCGGCGCGCTGGTCGTCGGCATCGGCGCGGTCCTGGCGATCGGCGACCGGCTCAAGCGGCGACGGGACGGCTCCTGATGACCAAGTCTCCCCGGCTCTACCTGATCATCCTGGGCGGCTGGTCGGTGCTGCTCGCGGCGCTGCTGGAGACCTCCCTCGACCAGCTCGACGCGGCCGGCCGGGCCGGCTGGCCGATCGTCACGCTGGTCGTGGCGAGCACCGTCTTCATCGCGTACTTCTGGCTCAACGGCACCAAGGACGTCGTCTACACGCTGTATTACCACCTGGTCTCGGCCCGGCGGTCGCGGCCGGTGCCGCACCGGGCGTCGGCGGCCCAGCCGCGGGTCGTGCTCGTCTACTGCACCTGCAACGACTTCTCCGCCGACAGCCTGCTGCGCAGCATGCGCCAGGACTACGGCAACGTCGAGGTGGTCATCCTGGACGACTCGTCGAAGCCGGAATACCTGGCCCAGGTCGACGCCTTCGGCGCCGAGCACGGGGTGCGGGTGGTGCGGCGGGCGGACCGGGCCGGCTTCAAGGCCGGCAATCTCAACAACTACCTGGGTACGGCGGAGTACGACTACTTCGTCATCCTGGACAGCGACGAGATCATCCCGCCCGGCTACATCACGCGCAGCCTGGACTACTTCGCGGCGTACCCGAACGCGGGCATCGTGCAGGCCAACCACATCGCCACCCGTAGCCGCAACGCGTTCATGCGGATGTTCTCGATCGGCGTGGACTCGCACTGGATCGCGTACCAGACGGTCAAGGACCGGCACGGCTTCCTGTCGCTGCTCGGGCACGGCGCGATGGTCAGCCGCGAGTGCTACACCGCGGCCGGTGGCTTCCCGCACGTGGTGGCCGAGGACCTGTGCTTCTCGATCGCCGCGCGGGACGCCGGCTACTACACCGTCTTCGCGCCCGACGTGGTGTGCGAGGAGGAGTATCCGGTCGACTACCTGGCCTTCAAGAAGCGTCACTCGAAGTGGACCCAGGGCAACATGGAGTTCATCAAGCGCTACACCGCGGTGATCCTGCGCTCGCGGATGAGCTGGTTCGAGAAGCTCGACATCGTGCTGTTCACCTACAACCTGCCGCTGACCGCGGTGTTCTCGATCTACGTGGCGATCCACGTGGTGGTGCTGCCGGTGCTCGGCTACCGCATCGAATACCCGCTGTGGATGCTCGCCCCGACGGCGCTGTTCCTGCTGGCGCCGATGCTCAACGACGTGATCTTCCACTTCCGCGCCCTGCCGAAGCTGCGCCTGGCCTGGTATCTGCTGCACACGGTCCTGCTCTACGGTTCGATGCTGTTCATCAGCTTCCGGGCCTCGGTGACCTCGGCGTTCGGCAAGTCGGTGTTCGTGGTGACCCCCAAGGAGGACCAGCGGATCACCCTGCGCCAGGCGCTGGTGGCCAACCGCGCGGAGATGATCTTCGGAGTGCTGCTGACGGCCGTGTCGATCTACCTCACCGGCAGCGCCCTGCCGGTCCTGCTGATCGCGGTCCCGGCGATCCTCTGCTTCTACCTGGCGCTGAAACACAACACTGCCACCCCGGTGGCGGAAGGGGCCGAGCCCGAGGCGCGCGAGCCCGTGCCGGCGGCCTGACCGCCCGCACCGCGCGGCCGGGCACAGCCTGATCCGCCGGCGGCGCCGGGCCCGGTGGGCGGGTCCGGCGCCGCGCCCCGGCCCCGTCCTGGCGGCTCCGCGACCCGGTGGTCCGGCGGCCGGCGGGGTCGAGCCCGCCGCGCTCAGAACAGGCGGCTCAGCACCCCCGACTCGATGAGGATCACCAGGCCGATGGTGATGAAGACCAGCGGCACCAGCCAGTGCCCGTGCCGGCGGACCAGTTCGATGATCCGGCGGTGCGAGCCGAGCCAGGACGCCGCCGCGCACCACACCGCGATCAGCACCACGAAGACCAGCACCACCACGGCACTGCCGCCGGCTCCCAGCGTTCGGAACATCGGCGTGTAGACCGCGATGTTGTCCGCGCCGTTCGCGATGGTCACGCCGGCCACCGCGAGCGCGTTGCCGGCCGCCACCGGGGAATCGTCGTCGCCGCCGCGGGCCGCGCCGATCAGCCCGCGGACACCGAGCGCGATCGGGACCAGGCCCAGCAGCCCGACCCACTCGTCCGGGACCAGAGCCAGGCCCAGGGCGGCCAGCGCGGAGACCGCCACGAGCACGGTGATGCCGGCGTACTGCCCGGCCCAGATCTGCCAGGGCCGCGGCCGGCCCGCCGCGCGGGCCGCGAGAAAGAGCACGGTCAGCACGATGATGTCGTCGACGTTGGTGCCGGCGAAGACACCGACCGCCGCCAGTACGGTTCCCAGCAACCTCTACCTCTGTTCCACGACCGGCACCGGCCGGCCGGCGTCGCTGTTGTCGATCACCAGATCGGCGCGTTCCCACGGCCGGCACGCGGCGAAGTAGAGGCGCTGGCCCCGCACGTACCGGGCCATGCTCGGATGGTCCGGGTCCGGATGGGTGCCGTCGCGCCGGGCCATCCGCTGCGCGGTGACGGCGAACGGCGCGGTCAGGAAGATCGAGAAGTCCCAGTGGGCGACCAGTTCGTCGCGGTGCAGGAACAAGCCGTCCACCACGAGCACGGCCCCGGCCGGCGCCTGCACCCATGGCAGATCGAGCACCTCGTCGGTGGCGACGTCGTGCACGGCGCTGCGATACCGCCGGTCCCCACCCGGCCCGAACGGCGCCAGTACGGCGGAGACCAGCGCCGCGTAGTCATACGAGTCCAGCCAGAAACCCTCGGGTGAGGTGCGGCCCCGCCGATGCCGGACGGCCCGTACCTGATGGAAGCCGTCGGCGGACACGTGCACGACCGGCCGCCCCCGCGCGCGCAGCGCGGCGGCGAGCTCCCGGGCGAACGTGGTCTTCCCGACCCCGTCGACGCCGTCCACCGCGACCCGCACGGCGCCGCCGGCCGCCGGAATCCGGCCCGCGACCTCGGCGATCACCTGCTCCCGGGTCACGGATTGACCAGACCCGTGCGGTACGCGACAACGACGGCCTGGACCCGGTCCCGCAGCCCGAGCTTGGCCAGGATCCGGGCGACGTGGGTCTTCACCGTCGCCTCCGACAGGTGCAGCCGGCCGGCCAGCTCGGAATTGCTCAGCCCCCGTGCGAGCAGGCCGAGCACTTCCAGCTCGCGCGGGGTCAGGACGCTCAGGTCGCGGTGCACGACCGGCACGTCGGCGTCGCGCTGGGCGAAGCGTTCGACCAGCCGCCGGGTGATCGTCGGCGCGAGCATCGCGTCGCCGTCGCGGACCAGCCGCACGGCGTTCACCAGGTGCTCGGGGGTGACGTCCTTGAGCAGGAAGCCGCTGGCGCCGGCGGTCAGCGCCGCGTACACGTAGTGGTCGAGGTCGAACGTCGTCAGCATGATGACCCGCGGCGCCGCACCGGTGCCGGAGAGGATCTGCCGGGTGGCCGCCAGCCCGTCCATCTCGGGCATCCGGATGTCCATCAGCACCACGTCGGGCCGGTGCCGGCGGACCGCGTCGACCGCCTCGGCCCCGTTCGTCGCCTCGGCGACCACCTCGATGCCGTCCGCCGTGAGGATCATCCGGAAGCCGGCGCGGACCAGCGCCTGGTCGTCGGCGACCACCACCCGCAGCGCCGTGGTCACGACACCTCCACCGGAATCCGGGCGTGGACGCGGTATCCGCCGCTGAGCCGCGGTCCCGCCTGCAGGACCCCACCGTAGACGGCGAGCCGTTCGCGCAGGCCGATCAGCCCCCGCCCGGCCCCGGTGGCGGCCGCGGCGCCGGACCGGCCACCGGTGTCGGCCACCTCGACCTGCACGTCGTCGTCGCCGTAGGCCAGCGTCACCCGCACCGAGGCGCCGGCCGCGTGCTTGACGATGTTCGTCAGCGCCTCCTGCACCAGCCGGTACACCGTGAGCTCGACCCCGGACGGCAGCGGCATCCGCTGCCCGCGGCGGGTGAGCTCGATCGGCACGCCGGTGTCGCGCATCCGCTGCACCAGCCCGTCGAGCCCGTCGAGGCCCGGCTGCGGCGCCAGGTCCGCGTCGCTCGCCGGCTCGGGGCCCTCGCCCCGCATGGTGAGCAGGCCCATCACGTGGCGCAGCTCGGTCATCGCCGACCGGCCGCTGGCCTCGACCGCCAGCAGCGCCTCCTTCGCCTGCTCGGGCGCCGAGTCCATGATCTTGCGGGCGCCGCCGGCCTGGATCACCATCACGCTGACGTTGTGCGTCACCACGTCGTGCAGCTCCCGGGCGATCCGCGCCCGTTCGTGCTCGGTGGCCCGGCGCACCGCCTCGGCCTGCTCGTGGGCCATCACCGCCATCCGCGCCTGGCCCTCGTCGGCGCGGTGTTTCCACCGGCGCAGGCCGTCGGCGGCGACGGCGATGGGCAGCAGGATCAGGTACGGCACCGCACTGTCCGACACCGAGCTGGCGTCCGACTGCAGGGTGTTGTGCAGCACCGCCGCCACCGGCAGGCTCGCCAGCGCGGGCAACCGGTACGGGCTGAACACCGCGGCGGTGTACCCCGCGATGACGCACGCGAAGAACGACAGCCGCAACGCCGCCGGATTGTCACTGACCGCCGAGGCCAGCGCCAGCACGACCCACAGCACGCCCAGCGGATATCGGCGCCGGAACACCAGCGGCAGCACCACCAGCAGGAGCAGCAGGGTCGTCCGACCGGCGGACTGGCCGTCGTCGACCGGCAGGAACGGCGGCCACACCGGCTGGCACCGCGGCACCGGACCGGGACCGGGGTACGGGACCGGGCAGTTGACCAGCCCGACCCGGTCCTGGATGCCCTCGTCACCGGCCTGGATCGCGGCGATGCCCAGGGCCAGCGCCAGTACGACATCGAAGACCTGGCCCCGCCGCGACAGTGACGGCAGCGGTCCGGCCGGCCGGATCAGCGCCCGCGCTCCGGCCCGCAGCCGGCTCAGCAGCGCACGTTCGGTCACCGGCTCATTCTCGTCGCCGTGACGGCCCCGCGGTATCCGTCTCGGGACGGGTGCGCGCTACCTCGCCCGCCTACATCTCAGGGATGACGCCGCGCCGGGCTCATCCCGATGCGGTACCGAAGATGCCTCCCGCTGTCGATGTGTCCGGTCCGGGCCCGCACCTAGCGTCAACGCCGCCGACGACCTGAGGAGACCATCATGAGTGCGCCGTTGATCGAACTGCGGGACGTGACCCGACGCTACGACGACGGGCCCCCGGCGTTGCGGGAGCTGTCCCTGACCGTGCGGCCCGGGGAGTCCGTGGCCATCCTCGGCCCGTCCGGCAGCGGCAAGTCCACGCTGCTCAACCTCATCGCCGGGCTGGACCGTCCGAGTACCGGCACGGTCACTGTGGACGGCGTCGCCGTGGACAGACTGGGCGAAGCGGCGTCGGCCCGGTACCGGCGGGCCCGGATCGGCCTGGTGTTCCAGTTCTTCAACCTGCTCGACGACCTGACCGTCGCCGACAACGTGATGCTGCCGGCCCAGCTCGCCGGCATGACCCGCACCGCCGCCCAGCGCCGGGCCACCGAGCTGCTGACCGTGCTCGGCGTCGACCGGCACGCGGCCGCGTACCCGGGACGGCTCTCCGGCGGGGAACGGCAGCGGGTCGCCGTGGCCCGCGCGCTGATGAACCGGCCGGCGCTGCTGCTGGCCGACGAGCCGACCGGGGCGCTGGACACCGCCGCCGGCGAGGAGGTCCAGCGGCTGCTCACCGAGCTGCACGCCGACGGTCAGACGATCGTGCTGGTCACGCACGACCTGGCGCTGGCCGGGAACTGCGCGACCCGTACGGTGCAGCTCCGCGACGGCCGGGTGGCCGCGGACACGACCGCGACCGTCCGATGAGCACGCTGGGACGGGTGGTCCGCGCCGGCGCGGGCCGGCACCGGGTCCAGACCGTGGTGATCACCATGGTCGTGCTGATCGCGGTGACCTCAGCCGTGCTCGGCGGCTCTCTGCTGGTCGCCTCCCGGGCACCGTTCGACCGGGCCTTCGGCCAGCAGCAGGGCGCGCACCTGACCGCCCGGTTCGACCCGGCGAAGGTGACGACGGCGCAGGTGACGGCGTCCGCGGGGGCCGCCGGGATCGACGCCGTGGCCGGGCCGTTCCCCGTCACCCAGATCAGCGTGCTGGGGCCGGGCGGCCGTCCGCGGCCGCCGATGACGGTCGTCGGCCGGTCCGCCGCCGGCGGCCCGGTGGACCAGGTCACCCTGACCGCCGGCCGGTGGGCCACCGCGCCCGGCGAGCTGGTGCTGGCCGAGGACAGCCGCTTCCGCGGACCCCCGATCAAGATCGGTACGGTGTGGACGGTCGCCGACCCGCCCGGCAACTCCGACGTCACCGTGGTCGGCATCGCCCGCTCGGTCAGCCGGACCGCCGACGCCTGGGTGACCCCGGAGCAGCTCACCACGTTGACCGGGGACCGTGGCCCGGCCGGCTACCAGATGCTCTACCGCCTCACCGCCGCGGACACCACGGCACAGGTCGACGCGGCCCGTACCGCGATCGCCGCCACGGTGCCGGCCGGCGCGCTCACCGGAGCCGTGTCCTGGCTGGCCACCCGGCAGAACGCCGTCGGCCAGGCCGCGCTGCTGGTGCCGTTCCTGATCGCGTTCGGGGTGCTGGGCGTGGTGATGGCGGTGCTCATCATCGGCAACGTGATCGCCGGGGCGGTCAGCACCGGCACCCGCCGGATCGGCATCCTCAAGGCGCTGGGTTTCACCCCGGCCCAGGTCGTCCGGGCGTATGTCGGTCAGGCGCTGATCCCCGCCGCGGCCGGCACCGTGCTCGGTGTCGTCGCCGGGAACCTGTTGACTGTGCCGGTTCTGGCCCAGACCAACCGGCTGTACGGCACGTCCGACAACGGGGTGACGCCGTGGGTCGACGCGGTTGTGGCCGGGGGCGCGCTCGCCGTGGTGACGCTGACCGCCTGGGCCGCCGCGGCGCGGGCCGGCCGGTTGCGCAGCGTCGACGCGATAGCCGTCGGGCGCACGCCCCGACCCGGGCGAGGTCAGTGGGCGGCCCGGTGGACCGGCCGGATCCCGGTGCCCCGGCCGCTGAGCCTGGGCCTGGCCCATCCGTTCGCCCGCCCGCTGCGCTCGGCCGGCATCGTCGCCGCGATCGCCTTCGGCACGGCCGCCGTGACCTTCGCCGTCGGCCTCGCCACCTCCCTGAGCCTGATCCAGGAGGCCGAGGACCTCGCCGACGTGCACATCGACGCCCGGATGGAGGCGTCCGGGCCGGGTGCCGGCGGGCCGGGCCCTCAGCCGGGGCCGGACGGGCCGAGGGCTCTCCGCGACCCCGCCGGGATCGTCGCGGCGATCACCGCCCAGGCCGGGACCGGCGGCTACCTGGGTCAGGCCCGGACCGAGGTGACCGTCGCCGGGATCACCGATCCGCTCTCCACCGTCGCCCTGACCGGCACCGACGGCGCCCGCTACTACCGGATGGTCTCCGGGAGCTGGCTGAGCGGGCCGGGTCAGATCGTGGTCTCCACCCCGTTCCTGACCGCCGCCGGCAAGAAGGTCGGTGACACCGTGGTGCTCACCGACCACGGCACCGACGTCACCGTCCGGATCGTCGGCGAGGCCTTCAACACCGACGACCGGGGCCTGCAGATCCTCACCGACCTCGCGACCCTGCGGGCCGCCGAGCCCGACCTGGCCCCGGAGAACTTCCTCGTCTCCGTGCGGCCCGGGACCGACGCCGCGGTGTACGCCTCCGGTCTGGACACGGCGCTGCGGTCGCTCGGCGCGACGGCGCTGCCCGTCGAACACGGGACCGACGAACTCGTGCTGATCATCGACACGCTGACCGCTCTGCTCAGCCTCCTGCTGGTGATCGTGGCCGGCCTGGGCGTGCTGAACGTCGTCGTGCTGGAGACCCGCGAGCGCGTGCACGACCTCGGTGTGCACAAGGCCCTCGGGATGACGCCGCGGCAGACGACCACGATGGTCATCTCGTCGGTGCTGGTCACCGGCGTCCTCGGCGGCGTGATCGGCGCGGCGGTCGGGGTCGCGGTGCAACGTGCGGTGCTCAGCGCCATGGGCGGGAGCGCCGGCTTCACCCTGCCCGCCGCCATCGTGGACGTCTACGGCCCCACCGAGCTGCTGCTGTTCGGTCTCGGCGGGCTGGTCATCGCGGTCGGCGGCGCGCTCCTCCCGGCCGGCTGGGCCGCCGGCACCCGCACGGTCACCGCACTCCGCACCGAATGATTCCTCATGGAAAGGGGCCCGATATGAAGCTGGCCTGCGCCGCCCTCGTGATCACCGCCGGACTGCTGGTTCCGGCGCCCGCGCAAGCCGCGGACGTCCCGCGGTTGGTCCGGCCGACCGGCCACCAGCCGGTCGGCACGACCGCGATCCACCTGACCGACACGTCCCGGCCCGACCCCTGGGTGCCCGGTTCGGCCGCGCGCGAGCTCATGGTCACCGTCTGGTATCCGGCGGCCGCGCCGGGCGGGCGCCACGCCCGGTACATGTCGCCGCGGGAGTCCGAGCTGTACCTGGCCGGTAAACGGATCACCGACCTGCCGGCGGACACGCTGAGCCGGGTCCGCACCTACGCCTACCTGGATGCGCGGCCCGCCGGCCGGGCCCGCAGCCTGCCCCTGGTGGTGCTCTCACCCGGCTACACCCAGCCCCGCGGGACGCTGACCGGGCTGGCCGAGGACCTGGCCAGTCACGGCTACGTCGTGGCCGGGATCGACCACACCCACGAGACGTACGCGGTCACCTTCCCCGGCGGCCGCATCGCCACCTGCGCCGCGTGCGAGCTCACCGAGGACGACGCGTTCTTCCGCAAGCTGTACGCGGGCCGGGCCGCCGACGTCTCGTTCGTGCTCGACCGGCTGACCGGGCCCAGGCCGGCCTGGCGCGGCAGCTCGCTGATCGACGCCTCGCGGATCGCCATGTCGGGTCACTCGGCCGGCGGGGCGAGCGCGATCGCGGCGATGGCCGGGGACTGCCGCATCGACGCGGGGATCGACATGGACGGTACGACGCGCGGCATCGTCCCGTCCGGCGGATTGTCCCGGCCGTTCCTGTTCCTCGGCACGCAGGCCGAGCACTCGCCGGGCGGCCGGGACGTCTCGTGGGACGACGACTGGAAGCGGTTGACGGGCTGGCGGCGCTGGATCGTCATGGCCGGCACCGTGCACGGGTCCTTCACCGACCTGACGCTGCTGGCCGACCAGCTCGGCATCGACCTGGGTGCGACCACCACGGGCACCCGCTCGCTGGAGCTCACCCGCCGGTACAACCGGGCGTTCTTCGACCAGCACCTGCGCCACCGGCCGCAGCCGCTGCTGGACCGGGCGTCGCCGCGCTTCCCGGAGATGGTCATCGCCGCGCGCTGACCCGGGGCCGGGCACGGTCGCCGACCGTGCCCGGCTACGCGCTACTTCTTGCCGATGGCCTTGCGGTAATCGTTGTTGAGGCGGCCGATCAGGGTCAGCGGGATCCCCTTCGGACAGACGGTCGTGCACTCGCCCATGTTGGTGCAGCCGCCGAAGCCCGCGTCGTCCTGGGCCTGCAGCATGTCGACGACCCGGCTGTCGCGTTCCGGCTGGCCCTGGGGGAGCAGGCCCAGGTGCGACACCTTGGCCGCGGTGAACAGCATCGACGAGCCGTTCGGGCAGGCTGCCACGCAGGCACCGCAGCCGATGCAGGTGGCCGCCTCGAAGGCCGCGTCCGCGTCCGGCTTGGGCACCGGGGTGGCGTGCGCGTCCGGGGCGGTGCCGGTCGGCGCGGTGATGTAGCCGCCGGCCTGGATGATCTCGTCGAACGCGCTGCGGTTGACCACCAGGTCCTTGATCACCGGGAAGGCGGCCGCGCGCCACGGCTCGACGTCGATCGTGTCGCCGTCCTTGAAGTGCCGCATGTGCAGCTGGCAGGTGGTGGTGGCCCGCTCGGGACCGTGCGCCACCCCGTTGATCATCATGCCGCACATGCCGCAGATGCCCTCGCGGCAGTCGTGGTCGAACGCCACCGGGTCGTCACCGTCGAGGATGAGCTTCTCGTTGAGGACGTCGAGCATCTCCAGGAAGCTGGCGTCGGGGGAGATGTCCTTGACGTCGTAGGTGACCATGCGGCCCTTGTCGGCCGGCCCCTGCTGGCGCCACACGCGTACCTGGATGTCCATTACTTGTAGCTCCGGGTGCTCGGGTGAACGTATTCGAATTCGAGCTGTTCCTTGTGCAGCACGGGCGTCTCGCCGAACTCCCAGGCCGCGACGTAGCTGTACTCGTCGTCGTGGCGCAGCGCCTCGCCGTCGGGGGTCTGGCTCTCGGCGCGGAAGTGACCGCCGGCCGACTCGGCGCGGTGCAGCGCGTCGATGCACATCAGCTCGCCCAGCTCGAAGAAGTCGGCGACCCGGCCGGCCTTCTCCAGGTTCTGGTTGAGCTGCTCGCCGGTGCCGGGCACCTTGACCCGCTGCCAGAACTCCTCGCGCAGGCCGCGGATGAGGCCGATGGCCTTGGTCAGGCCCTCCTCGGTGCGTTCCATGCCGCAGTACTCCCACATGATGTGGCCGAGCTCGCGGTGGAAGGAGTCGACGGTGCGGTCGCCGTCGACGGCCAGCAGCCGGGCCAGGCGGTCCTCGACCTGGCCGCGGGCGGCGACGACCTCCGGGTGCGACTCGTCGATCTGGTCGAACGGGCCGGCCGCCAGGTAGTTGTTCAGCGTGTTCGGCAGCACGAAGTAGCCGTCGGCCAGGCCCTGCATCAGCGCGGAGGCGCCGAGCCGGTTGGCGCCGTGGTCGGAGAAGTTGGCCTCACCGATCACGAACAGGCCCGGGATGGTCGACTGCAGGTCGTAGTCGACCCACAGCCCGCCCATCGTGTAGTGCACGGCCGGGTAGATCCGCATCGGCACCTGGTACGGGTCCTCGCCGGTGATGCGCTGGTACATCTCGAAGAGGTTGCCGTACTTGGCCTCGACGGCCGGCTGGCCCAGCCGCTCGATCGCGTCCGCGAAGTCGAGGTAGACGCCGAGACCGCCGGGGCCGACGCCGCGGCCCTCGTCGCAGACGTTCTTCGCCGCGCGGGACGCGATGTCCCGGGGGACCAGGTTGCCGAAGGACGGGTAGATGCGCTCCAGGTAGTAGTCGCGGTCCTCCTCCGGGATGTCACCCGGGGCGCGCTTGTCGTCGCCCCGCTTCGGCACCCACACCCGGCCGTCGTTGCGCAGCGACTCCGACATCAGCGTCAGCTTCGACTGGTGCGAGCCGGACTCGGGGATGCACGTCGGGTGGATCTGCGTGTAGCAGGGGTTGGCGAACAGCGCGCCCTTGCGGTGGGCCCGCCACGAGGCGGTGACGTTGCAGCCCTTGGCGTTGGTGGACAGGAAGAAGACGTTGCCGTAGCCGCCGGAGGCCAGCACGACCGCGTCGGCCAGGTCGGTGGTGATCTCGCCGGTGACCAGGTCACGGACCACGACGCCGCGGGCCTTGCCGTCGACCACGACCAGCTCGAGCATCTCGTGGCGGGCGTGCATCTCGATGTTGCCCAGCCCGATCTGCCGCTCCATCGCCTGGTACGCGCCCAGCAGCAGCTGCTGACCCGTCTGCCCCCGCGCGTAGAAGGTGCGCGACACCTGGGTGCCGCCGAAGGACCGGTTGTCGAGCAGGCCGCCGTACTCGCGGGCGAACGGCACGCCCTGGGCCACGCACTGGTCGATGATGTTCACGCTGACCTCGGCCAGCCGGTACACGTTGGACTCGCGGGCGCGGAAGTCGCCGCCCTTGACCGTGTCGTAGAACAGCCGGTAGATCGAGTCGCCGTCGTTGCGGTAGTTCTTGGCCGCGTTGATGCCACCCTGCGCGGCGATCGAGTGCGCGCGCCGCGGGCTGTCCTGGTAGCAGTACGAGCGCACCTTGTAGCCCGCCTCGGCCAGCGTCGCCGCGGCCGAGCCACCGGCCAGGCCGGTGCCCACCACGATGACGGACAGCTTGCGGCGGTTGGCCGGGTTGACCAGCTTGGCGGAGAACCTGCGGCGTTCCCAGCGGGTCTCGATCGGCCCGTCCGGAGCGGCCTGGTCGGCGATGTCCTCGCCCTCGGTCCAGAAATTCATGGTCAGTCCACCAATCCGGTGAGCACGGCGAACGGCACCGACAGGTAGCCGACCACCAGGACGACGGAGAGCAGCAGCGCGGCGCCGCGGGCGATGCGTTCCCCGCGGGCGGTGCGCTGGCCCAGCGTGCGGACCGCGCTGAACAGGCCGTGCCGCAGGTGGAAGCCCACGGCCACGATGGACAGCGTGTAGAACAGCGTCACGTACCAGCGGTCGGGCGCGAAGTCGGCGGCGACGTTCGCGTACGGCTGACCCGGCTTGCCGTTCGGGTTGAGCGTGCCGGTGGTCAGGTCGAGGATGTGGTAGATCACGAACAGCAGGATGATCACGCCACCCCAGCGCATCGTCCGGGCCGCGTAGCTGCCCTGGACCTTGGGGCGGTGCACGTAGCGCACGGGCCGGGCCTTGCGGGCGCGGCGGGCCAGGACGGTGGCCGCGACGATGTGCGCGACGACCGCGAAGGTCAGCACCGCACGCTGGATCCACAGGTACCAGTCCTGGGGCAGCAGGGGCGTGCCGATGGTCCGCAGCCAGTGCGCGTAGTGGTCGAAGGTCTCGGCGCCGAAGAAGATCTTCAGGTTGCCGATCATGTGGGCGTACAGGAAGCCCACGAGGAGCAGCCCGGTGACCGCCATGAGGATCTTCAACGCCAGCGAGGAGCGCGCGCCCCGGCGTGGCTTGAGCGCCGGCTTGTCGGCCAGCGTCTTGCGGGCCGGCTCGGCCGTCGCCCGGGGAGTTGGAGTGCTGATGTCTACCGCCACACCGTGAACGCTAAGAACCCGCGGGCGATTCGTCTAATGCATGATCGGCGGGGTCGTCATAGACGTAAGCTATCAAGGTGCAGCTTCAACAGCTCCGATACTTCGTAGCAGTGGCAGAAACCCGGCATTTCACCCAAGCGGCTGACTCGCTGGACGTTTCTCAGCCAACTTTAAGTAAGCAGATTCACACCCTCGAACAGACGCTCGGCGCGCCGCTCTTCGAACGCGTCCGGGGCGCGGTCGCGCTCACCGCGGCCGGCGAGACCCTGCTGCCGCTGGCCCGGCGGATGGTCGCCGACGCGGACGCCGCCCGTGACGCGGTGCAGGAGATCGTCGGGCTCCGCCGCGGCCGGGTCCGGGTCGGCGCCACCCCCAGCCTGTGCTCGTCGCTGGTCCCGACCGTGCTGCGCCGGTTCCGCACCGAGCACCCGGACATCGAGCTGCACGTCAACGAGGGCAGCTCACAGGACCTGATCACCGACCTGCTGGCCCGGGACCTGGACCTGGCGCTGATCGTCCACCCGGAGCAGGGCGTCGACCCGGCCCTGCACGCCGCCCCGGTGCTGCGCGAGAGCCTGGTCGTCGCCTCGGTCGCCGCCGGACCACCACCGACGGCCAACCGGCAGCTCGCCCTCACCGAGCTGCGTGACACCCCGCTGGTGATGTTCCGGCCGGGCTACGATCTGCGCGACGTCACCCTGGAGGCGTGCCGAGGTGCGGGTTTCATCCCGCGCTTCGCGGTCGAGGGCGGCGAGATGGACGCGGTGCTGGCCTTCGTGGAGGCCGGCCTCGGGGTGGCGCTGGTCCCGAGCATGGTGCTGGTCAACCGGCCGCTGCTGCGCGCGACGCCGCTGGCGCCGCCGGGGATGCGCCGCACGATCGCGCTCGCGCACCGGCGCCGGGCGGTGCTCCCGCACGCGGCGGAGGCGCTGCGTGCCACGCTGCTGGACCACATCGCGACGGGCGAGCTGCCCTTCGGCGTGCAGCCGCTCTAGCGGACGGAGAGCTACGCCGCTGTGGTGGCTGTCTCGGCGGCCTCGATGGCCGCCTTGAAGTCGGGGCCGGCCCCGAGCTGAGCGAGCAGCACATTGGCCGCGTTGTAGCAGTTGAAGCTCTCGATTTTTCCGTCCCGGAGATACCAGAGGTCCGCCGTCGGCACGTCGATACGATTACCGGTCGGACGGATCTCGCCGGCCGGGGTCGGGAATGCGCCGAGATGCGTTCCCTGAATGCGCAGTTCGACGGCGACAACGGCACCGAGCGCGTGCACGTGGAGCAGTTCACGGTGGACGTCGGGAAAGACGCTCGCGAAGCCCGTCAGCGCGTGAGGAATCTGGTCCCCGCGGAAGGTCAATGAATTCGGCACGTCGTTGAACGTGCCGTCCTCGGTGAACAGGGCGCGAAAGCCCGGCCCGTCGAGGACGTTCCCTTCCGCCAGCCGGTATGCCGCGCGGACGACTTCTTCGTTGCTTTCCATTTCTGCTCCTTGAGACCTGGTTCTGAGGTGCGTCCCGCCAGGCTAACAAGGTTTTTGACTGTCCGGTCAATAACGTAAGCTGGCTCACATGCCGCGCCCCCGCAAGTTCCTCGAGAGTGATGTCGTCAGCAGCGCCAGTGAGGTGTTCGCCGTGCACGGCCTGGCCGCCGCGACGCTGGATGACCTGGTGCGGGCGACCGGTCTGGGGAAACAGAGCCTGTACAACGCGTTCGGCGGAAAGCGGGAATTGTTCTTCCGGGCGCTCTCCGAGGATCGGGAAGAGGCGGCGCGCGCCGTCTCGGAAGCGCTCGGGCACGACGACGCGTCGCCGCTGGAACGAATCCGGGGACACCTGCTCCGGATGGCGATCGAGTTCAGCAGCAGCGATCGGCGCGTCTCGCTCACCACGCGTGCGCTGGTCGAATCAACTGGTGAAGAGGATCCCCTCTCGACGGCCACCAAGGCCGGCATCGAACAGCTCGCCGGGGTCTACGCTCAATGCCTCGAGCACGCGCGGGAGAACGGGGATCTCCCGGCGGACGCGAACGTGCAATCGCTGGCGGTCTACTTTGTCGCCGTCACTCGTGGAATGGAGCTGCTCGGCCGCGCCGGTGTCGGCCGCAGCGTGCTGACCGCGGTCGCCCTCGACGCCCTTCGCGTGCTCCACGGTCAGCGCATGGAAGAGGCCCGGGAATGACGGCAGACCCGCGTCAGCGGAACCGCTCGGCGTGGTCGGTGGCCCACTCGGCGAACGTCCGCCCCGGACGACCGAGCACCTCGGCCACCGTCGTCGAAAACGGACCCGGGGCGCGCGCACAGCCGGCCAGTGAGCCCAGCAGGCGGTCGGGGATCTCGGCCGGCAGGCCGGCGGCGAGCATGCCCTGGCGCACCTGCTCCGGCGTGATCTCGGCGAAGCTCAGCTCCCGGCCGGTGGCCCGGCCGATCGCGTCGACCTTGGCCGCCTGGGTGAGTGGTTGCGGCCCGGTGAGCAGGTACGTCCGCCCGGCGTGCTCCGGCTCCAGCAGCGCCCGTACGGCCACCGCGGCGACGTCCCGCTCGTCCACCGTCGAGGTCACCGCCGCCGCGTGAGCCCCGCGCACCACCCCGCCCCGCCGGGGTTGCGGCGCCCAGGCCAGCGCGTTGGCGGCGAAGTCGGTGCACCGCAGGATCGTCCACTCCAGACCCGAGTGCCGCGCCGCCTGCTCCGCCGCAGTGAACTCGGCGATGAATCGGGGTCGCCGACCGGGTGCGCCACCGTGGCCGCCGACAGCACGACGACCCGCTCGGCGCCGCGCTCGGCGGCCCGGGTGAGGAGCTCCGGCGTGGCCGCCCGAGGGCTGTAGAGCACGGCCCCGACGTGCGCGATCGTCTCCAGGGGAGTGTTGCGGGCCGGGTCCCGGGACAGTCCTGCGGCCCGGTCGCCCAGCAGCCGCATCGCTTCGCGGCCCACCGAGGCGGGCGAGACCGCCGTCCGCGGCCTACCGTGACGTGGTGCTGATCTCCGGCAGGCTCACCACGAGGTCGTAGGCGTCCAGCACCGGCGTGTCCAGGAAGGTCTCCGACAGGCGGATCTTCTCCGGCCCGCTCATCCGCTCCCGCGCCGCCCGCAGATCCACCAGGGCCGGCCCGGCCGACGGCAGGAACGCGGCCTCCACACTGTCCGCGGGGGCCGGCGGCAGATTCTCGCTGGTCACGGCGACGCCGCCCGGTGCGTCCGGGTCGGCCCGGCGCGCGGAGGTCCGGCCCGCCTGCGCGGTCACCGCCATCGCCACGTACTGCCCGCCGAGGCGGTCCGCCAGATGGTGACCCATGGCGGACAACGCGAACGTGGGAGTGCGCACCGGGGTGCGCTGAATGTGCGTGTTGTGCGCGGCCAGCACGATCTTCGCGTCCGGGTCGAGCAGGTGGAAGACGGTCTCGGCCATGCCACGGTCGCGGGCGGCCACCTTCGGGTGGCTGAAGTCCGCCGTGAAGCTGCGCAGCCCCTGGTCCAGCAGGCACGCCAGCCGCAGCTCGTGCCGGGCTGTCCGGTACGCCCCCGCACCGGCGGCCGCCGTGTAGTCCACGGCCAGCGCGTCGAAGCGGGTGGTCAGGTCGGCCAGCAGCGCGGTGGCCCGGTCCCGGTCCACGCCGTCGATCGCCGCATAGGCCCGGTACGCGAGCAGCGTGTGCTCCCCGGCGTAGGCCCGGGCGTACTCGGCGATCCGGTCGACCAGGGGCAGCGCGTCCGCGTCCACCTTGCCCAGGTAACGCCGCAGGCTGTCCAGGGCCGGCAGGGGAGAGGCGGTCGAGCCGGGCACGTCCACTCCGCTGAACCGCAGCGGCAGCGGCGACGACCGCATCCAGCGCAGCAGGTCACGCATCTCCGGGCACCGGCCCATCCGGTACGTGATCCCGTGCTCGGCCAGCTCGTCGAGGTCACCCGGCCCGCCCCGGACCCAGTCGGCCACGGCCAGGCCCTCGCTGAAGCCGGACTCCATCGCGAAGACCGTGAAGCCGCACCGCTCGGCCAGGAACCGCAGCAGCCGGTGCCGCCACAGGTAGTACTCGCGGACGTGATGGGCGCTCTCGCCGATGGCGACCACGCGCGCGTCCCGCAGGATCTCCACCAGGGGTTCCAGGTCGTCCAGCGGCGCCGCCGGATCGGTCGTGCCGAGCGGGATCGCCCGCTCCGCGACGAAGGCACTGAAGGCGGCTGTCATGCCGGTCCGATCTCGTCCGCGACGATCTTCGCCGAGAGGGTCACCATGGGCAGTCCGCCGCCCGGATGGGTGGAGCCGCCGACCAGGAACAGCCCGGCCAGCGGGCCACGGTTCGCCGGGCGGGTCAGCCCGCCCGCCGTACCGTAGATCGCGCCGCCCGGTGCGGCCGCGGCCTCCGCCAGATCCGCCGGGGTGCGGGTCTCGGTGAACAGCAGCCGGTCCCGCACGTCCAGCCCGCGCGCGGCCAGCACGTCCAGGATGTGCCGCCCGTAGGCGTCGGCCAGGCCGGGCCGCCGCCAGTCGACCGCCCCGAACGATGTGCCGTGCCGGGGCGCGTTGACCAGCACGAACCAGGCCTCGGTGCCGGGCGGGCCCACCGCGGGATCCGCCGCCCGGGTCACGAAGACGGTCGGATCCGAGGGCGGCCGGGCCCGCTCGCCGGTGCCGGGGGAGCCGAAGACGGCGTCGAACTCGGCGTCGTAGTCGCTGGGGAAGAACACGGTGTGGTGCGCCAGCTCGGGTGTCTGCCCGCGGACGCCGAGCAGCAGGACGAAGCCCGCCAGGCTGCGAGCGGCCAGGCCGCCGAGTCGGGACGGCGCCGGCAGCAGATCGCGGTACACCGACAGCGCGTCCACATTGGCCACCACCACGTCGGCCGGGACCACCTCGCCCGAGCCCAGCCGTACGCCGGTGGCCCGCCCCGCGGTCGAGCAGATCCGCTCGACCGGTGAGGACGTCACGACCCGCACCCCCAGCGAGCGGCAGCGGTCGAGCAGCGCCGTGGCCAGCACCCCGAGCCCGCCGGCGAGATACCAGCCGCCGAAGGCCAGCTCCGCGTACGGGATCGCGGCCAGCGCCGCGGGGGCCCGGCGCGGATCGGCGCCGGTGTAGGTCGCATAGCGGTCCAGCATCATGCGCAGCCGCGGGTCCCGCAGATAGTGCCGGCCCAGCGACCGCAGTGAGCGCCCGGGCGCGATGGCCGCCAGGTCACCGACCCGCCAGGACAGCGCGGCCAGCGACGCCGGGGTGACCTCGCGCTGCAGCACCGACCGCCAGGAGGCGCGCCAGATCCGCTCGGCGCGCACCCAGAACCGCGCCCAGTCCGCGCCGGCGGCAGCCCCGAAAGCGGCCTCGATGCGTTCCCGGAACACCTGCGGGTCGGACGAGGAGTCGAGCACCGAGCCGTCGGGAAAGTGGTGGCGCACCACCGGGTCCAGCGCCACCGGGGACAGCTCCAGGCCCAGGTCGGCGAAGACCTGCGGCAGGGTGAGCAGGCTGGGGCCGGTGTCGAAGCGGAAGCCGTCACGCTCGTACCGGCCGAGTTTGCCGCCGACCTCGGCCGCCCGCTCGTGCACGGTCACCCGGTGCCCGGCGGCGGCCAGCCGCGCGGCGGCGGCCAGGCCTCCCACTCCAGCACCGATGACCACGATGTCGCTCATACCGGCCGCCCCCGCCAGGAGAGCGCTCCGCGCCGCCGCAGCGCGAACGAGCGCACCACCAGAGCGGCGAAGAGCAGGATCGAAACCGGCTGGGCCAAGGCGTCGGGCCAGGCCCGGCCGCCGGTCGCCCGGGCCGCGACCACTCGGCCCACCACCCCGAGCAGGTACGCCGCCAGCGCCCACCCGGCCGGCTCCACAGCCCCGGCGGCCAGGAAGACCACGGCGGCCACCGGCGGCACGGCGTAGAGCAGCACCAGCAGCCCGACCACCGCGGCAGCCCCGGCCGGCGACCCGAAGGACGCCCACATCGACTTGCTGTAGCCGTCGCGCAGCTCCCGCCACGAGGTGTACATCAGGCAATCCGCCAGCGCCGAGCCGTCGGCGAGGGCGATCCGGCCGCCGGCGCGTTTGACCGCCCGGGCCAGCCCGATGTCCTCCAGCACGTCGTCCCGCACCGCCGCGTGCCCGCCGGCCCGCTCGTAGCCCGCCCGGTCCAGCACGAGCCACTGGCCGCCGGCCGCCGCCAGCGACGGCCGCGGCGAGCGTTCCATCGCCCGCAAAGGCAGGAAGGTCAGCCACGACCACTGCAGCAGCGGCTGCACGAGCCGCCCGGCCCCGACGATCCGGGGGTACGGCGACAGCAGCTGCACCCCGGCCGAGCGCAGCAGCTCGACCCCGCCGGCGATCGCCCCCGGGGCCAGCACCACGTCGGCGTCCACAAGAACCAGTACGTCCACGTCGCCGGCCGCGGATGCGAGTTGCGCGCACGCGTGCGGTTTGCCGAGCCAGCCGGCCGGCAGGGGCGCGCCGGTCAGCAGCCGTACCTTGTCGCCGGCGACCGCCCGCACCACCTCGGCCGTGCCGTCGGTCGAGCCGTCGTCGAGCACGAGGATCTCCAGGTGCGGCACGCCGGACTGGCCCAGCAGCGCCTGCAGGCACGGCGTCACGCGGTCCGCCTCGTCGCGCAGCGGCAGCAGCACGGCGACCCGTTCGGTGGTCGTCGCCCCGGTGCGCGGGCGGCGCAGCCGCGCCGCGTTGACGATCGTGTGGGTGGTCAGCGCGACCAGCGGGAGCAGCGCCAGCCACCTCATGCCGGCACCGGCTGACGGATCCGCCGCACGGCCAGCGGCAGCACGATCGCGCCCATGAGCACGCCGCCCCACAGCGCCGAGGCCGGCAGGCCGAGGAAGACGGCGTGGGCGAGCACGGAGGAAGCGTACGTCCACCACCAGAGCGCGAGCATCGGTGTGTCGCCCGGCAGGACCACCGCGGCGCGCCGCCCCGCGGCGGCGGCCAGCCCGGCCATCAGCAGCACCGCGAAGCCCAGCCAGCCCAGATAGTTGCCGATCGGGATGCCGGGCACGCCGGGTAGCGCGGGCGTGGGGGAATCCCAGGTCCAGTAACCCTCGGCGACCATCTGCGGGTCGAGGAACAGGTCCCAGGCCGCGAGCCCGGCCGCGGCCAGCGCGATCCGCGCCGGCCTGGAGCGGGCCAGCCGCAGCGCGGCCAGCCAGGCCGGCCAGGCCATCCAGGTCCAGGCCAACGGGATGATCAGCGGTACGCCGAGCAGCTTGGGCCCGAGCTGGCCGGAGTAGTCGTAGGTGCCGAACGGGAACCCGGTCGCCACCCCGATCGCCTCCACGGCGAAGCCGCCCAGGGTGGCGGTCGCGATGAGCGCGGCGGCCGCCCGGACGCCCCGGGTCAGCAGCGCGTGCGAGACCGACAGCAGATAGCCCAGCACGACGGTCAGCACGGTGAGGCCGGCGCGCAGGCCGCCGCCGGTCAGCGGATAGCAGATCTGGGTCAGGATCAGGGCGCCGAGCAGCACCCAGGGGACTACGCGACTCACTGTCAGATGCCGACGATCCCGGGCACGTCCTCGGTCGCCGGGCGGCCGGCCAGCGGCAGCTCCCGCCCGAGGATCGCGAACGCCCGCTCGTCACCGGGGAAGATGAAGTCGCGCAGCACGTCGGAGAAGCCGAAGCGCCGGTACAGCCGCCAGGCCCGCGACTTCTGCTCGTCGGCCTCGGGGGTGGACAGCAGCACGGTCGAGCCGTCGGCCATCGACAGCAACGCGCGCAGCTGCCGGGCGCCGATGCCGTGGCCCTGCGCGCTGGGTTTGACGTGCAGCTCGACCACCTCGAAGCAGTCACCGAGCCAGTGCCGGCGCCCGGGCTCGTCCAGCGCGGCGCGGACCTGGTCGTGCCACCACTGGCCGGGCCCGGACGAGTAGCCGTAGCCGAAGCCCGCGAGGTGGCCGTCGGTGGTGAGGGTGGCGACGGCACGGAAACCGGCCCGGCGCACGTGGGCACCGATGTACCCGCGCCGGGTCTGCAGCAGCTCGGCGCGGTAGCCCATCGCCTCGCCGTACACGCTGACCACGTCGTCCAGCCGCCGGAGCATGTCGTCCGGCTGCCAGGGAACGAGCCTCATCGCTCTCCTTCTCGCCGGGCAACATCTTGCCAGCCCAGGACGGCTTTGTCGCCACTGATGCCGCGCACCGCGAACCGGGCGAACAGCTCCTCGGCGTACCACCGGGCGGCCGGGGTGCGCCGCACCACGGCGCGATGCTCCGGCTGACGGTACGCGAACCCGGTCAGATCCGCCTCGGTGCGCCAGACACTGACCGTGCCCTGCCAGCCGAGCGGCGCCTCCCCGATGCCGAACCGGGCCAGCAGGCCGGGCGCCGCGGCGAGCTCACGCGCCACCGGAGGCACGGCCCGCCAGAACGTGAGCGCGCGTACCGGGCGCAGCCGGGCCCGGGTCAGCGCCAGCACCGGGGCGTCGGTCCGCCCGCCGGAGGGCGCGCCGAACGGGGTCTGCCCGGACCACTGCCCGCGGCTGGTCAGCGGGGTCAGCTCGACCCGGGCGGACCCCGCGGCCAGCGCGTCCCAGGCGGCGCCGACCGGTCCGAGCTGTCCGCCGGCCGGATCGTCCCAGGCGACCACGGCGGCGTACCGGGTCAGATCGGCGTCGCCGGGTCCGAAGCCGGTGCCGGTCCCGGTGCCGAGCAGCTTGCCGAACCGTACGCCGGGCAGCGCGCGCAGCCGCCGCCGATCGAGCGCCATGCGCAGCAACGCACTGCCCAGGGCCCGGCCCGGAACCCGCCACACGTGCAGGGTGACCAGTGGCGGGACGTCAATCATGGGAGCCACGCTACGTCGCCGGCGGCGTGTCGGCCTGCTCGCCCCGGCGCCGCCGGGTCCGGGCGGTGTACGCGCGGCGCATCTTGACGTGGTTGCCGCAGCCGGCCATCGAGCACCAGCGGCGTACCCGGTTGCGGGAATCGTCGTAGAAGGCCCAGCGGCAGGTGTCGCGCTCGCAGACCTTGAGGCGGGTCCACGTACCGTCCTCGGCGGCCTGCCGGACCGCGTCGATCAGAGCGGCCAGCGCCCGGTCGAACGCCGGTCCGCCGGCGGCGAGCAGGCGGTATCCGTCGGCGGTGAAGGCCGGGCGTACGGGCGCCAGGGCCTGATTGAGCGCGGCCAGCGCGGCCGGATCGGCGGGATGGCCGGCGTGGGTGCGCAGGACCGCCCGCAGCCCCTCCCGGACGGTCACCGCGGTGGCCAGGTCCGCGGGGCGCAGCCGCGTGCCGGCGGCCAGCAGCTGCCGCTGGGCGAGCCATTCCCCCAGCTGCTCGGGCGTGGTCAGCTCTTCGGCCCCGACCTGCGGCTCGTAGGTGTTGACGAAGTCGCGCACCAACCGGACGGCTCCCGCTGCGGGCACCGGCCACCTCCTCGTGATTCACACCAGCGTAACGCCTTGACAGGTGTGACCACCGTTGGCGAGCATCACACCATCCAAACGCCTACGGTGGTGTGAAGGAGGCGGGATGACGGCGCTGCCCGTGTTGGTGCTGGGGTTGCTGGCGGCCCTCGGCCCGCTCTCGATCGACCTGTATCTGCCGGCGTTCCCGGCTCTGCGTCAGGATCTGGACACCTCCGCCGGGGCGGTGCAGCTCACGCTGGCGGGCATGACCCTCGGCCTGGCGCTGGGGCAGGCGGTGGTGGGCGCGTGGAGCGACCGGGTCGGGCGGCGCAAACCGCTGCTGCTGTCCACTGTGCTGCACCTGCTGGCGACGATCGGCTGCGCCCTCGCCCCCTCGGTCGAGGTGCTGGCGACCTGCCGGTTCGTCCAGGGCGTGGGCGCGGCGGGCAGCGCGGTGCTCGTGCTGGCGATCATCCGGGATGTGGCCGACGGGCGCACCCTGGTCGTGCTGCTGTCCCGGGTCACCCTCGTGGAGACCGTCGCGCCCCTGCTCGCCCCGGTGGCCGGCGCCGAGCTGCTGGATGTGGCCGGCTGGCGGGGCATCTTCGGCCTGCTCGCCGCGGGCTCGGCCACGCTGCTCGTCGCGGCGTTGCTGATCGTGCCGGAGACCGCGAAACCCCCGCCCGAACCGGTGCCCCTCCGGGCCCGGCTGCGGGCGGTCGGTGCCGACCACGGCTTCCGGCTGGCCACGGTCAGCGGCAGTATGACCTTCGCCGGGGTCTACGCGTACGTCGCCGCGTCACCGACCCTCCTGCGGGAGGTGTACGGCCTCAGCGCCCGTACCTACGCCGTTGTCTTCCTGCTCAACTCCCTCGGCCTGGTGGCGGGCGTCCAGCTCAGCTCGATGCTCACCCGCCGGGCCGGGCCGGGCCGGGTGCTGGCCGGCTGCACGGCGGTGACCCTGGCGGCCGCGGCCGCGATCGTGCCGCTGCAATGGGCGCACGCCGGACTCGCCGGGCTGCTGCCCTGCCTGTGGCTGTTCGTGGCCGGCTGCGGCGGCTGCTTCGCCGGAGCGGCGGGCCTGGCCCTGCACGGCCAGGGCGCCCGGTCCGGCACCGCGACCTCGGTCTACGGGTTCGCCACCTTCGCCGTGGCGGGCCTGGTCTCCCCGCTGGCGGGCCTGGCCGGGATCACCGACGCCACGCCGCTGGCCGTCGTCCTGCTCGCCACCGCCACGGTCTCCCTGACGGCGGCCGGCCTCCTGCTGCGGGCCGGTGTCGCTCAGGCCACCTCGGTGGCGGTGCCGCCGGTGACCCGCAGCAGCTCGGCGTAGGTGATCGGGAAGACCACCTGCGGTACGCCGCCCGCCGCCCAGATCTCCGGATACTGCGCGAGCGCGGTGTCGACCAGCGTGCGCACCGGTTTCGGGTGTCCCAGCGGAGCGACCCCGCCGATCGCCTGCCCGGTGTGCGCCCGGACGAACTCGGGAGTGGCCCGCCCGAGCTTGGCCACCCCCAGCGCCGCGGCGACCTTCCCGGTGTCGACCCGGTGCGCGCCCGAGGTGAGCACCAGCAGCGGCTCCCCGTCGGCGTCGAAGATCAGCGAGTTGGCGATCTGCCCGACCTCGACCCCGAGAGCGGCGGCCGCGGCGGCGGCGGTGTGCACACCCTCGTCGAAAACCACCATGCGCGGCGCACTGCCGTCGGTGGTCCGGGCATCGGCGTTCTCCAGGGCGGCCTGCACGGCCAGCACGTTGGGATGGCTCTCCATCCGCTCATTGTTCACCAGCTGAATCGTTCCCGGTGCAGGTGGGCGGCGGGCACCCCGACCGCCCGGGCCGCCGCGCGCACCGCGTCCGTCCACCGGTCCGGGCCGCACAGGTACAAGTCGTGGTCGGCCAGGTCGGGGGCGATCTCCCGCAACGCCTCGGCGTCCGTGTAGTCCGCGTACTCCGCCGGCAGCCACGACGTCGGGTGGGCGCGCGGCCCGATCAGCGGGACCAGCCGGACGCCGCGGCGCTGGGCCAGCCATTCGAGCTCGTCCAGGAACGCCACCTCGGCGGCGTGCCGGGCGCGGTAGACCAGAGTCGCCTGCCCGTGGCCGTACGGCAGGTCCCAGAGCAGCGCGAGCAGCGGCGTGATGCCGACCCCGCAGGCCAGCATCGTCACCGGCCCGCCGCGGTACGACTCGGCGGTGAGCCGCCCGTACGGTCCCTCGATCAGCACCCGCGTCCCCGGCGCGAGCGTGGCCACCCGGGCGCTGCCGTCGCCGAGACCTTTGACGGTGATCCGCAGCTGGTCGCCGCGGGGTGGCCCGGACAGCGAGAACGGGTTGCCCCGGGACCAGCCGCGGCCGTCCAGGAAGCGCCACACGAAGAACTGCCCGGCGCGCACCGGCAGGCGGTCGAGCCGGCGACCGTGCAGGTAGACCGAGACCAGGCCGTGGGCCTCGGGGACCACGTGGTCGACGCGCAGGCGGTGCCGGGCCGTGCGCCACAACGGCGTGCCGAGCCGGAAGATCAGGACGCTGCCGGCGGCGGCCGCGTAGAGCGCACACCAGTACGCGCGCGCGGCCGGGCTCGCGGTGAAGTCCCGGCCCGCCGTCAGCTCGTGCGGCAACGCCAGGGCGACACCCAGGTACGCGTACAGGTGGAGGAGATGCCACGACTCGTAGCGCAAGCGGCGCCGGGCCGCGCGCACCGAGGTGACGACCACCAGGACCAGGGCGGCCAGCGCGGCCACCGCCAGCAGCATCCCGGGATCGCCGGCGACGAACGCGGCGAAGCGGCGGACCGGCGCCCGGCTCCCGGTGGCCAGCACGACGTGCGCGAGCAGCAGCTGGAACGAGGCGAAGCCGGTGCGGCGATGCCAGCGGGTCAGGGTGTCCTGGCCGAAAGCCCGTTCCACCAGCGGGATCCGGGCCATCAACAACACTTGCAGGAGCAGCAGGTCGGCCGACCACAGGGCAGCCAGCCGGCCCGCCGCGCCCGCCGCCGGCCGGCCCCCGGCGGTCAGGTCCGCGATGCCGCCGCGGGCCCACAGGACGGTGACGACCACCAGGCTCAACCCGGCCGCGGCCCGCGCGGTGGGCGCCCACCAGCGCGGGGTGGGGGAGACGCGGGGGCGCACGGACGTCAACGTACAAATGGTTCCGCCCGCTGGGCAGGGGTTAGTGAGAAGGCCGACGAAGGCCCGGATATCCGTTATCCGGCGGCGCGCACACCCACCGCCGCGGCGCTGGCCTCCCACAGCCGGGCGGCCACCGCGGGGTCGGCGGCCACGGTGTCCGGCCGGGTCACCTTGTGCCCCACGTAGTAGGCCCCGTCGGCGACCTCGGCCGTGCTCAGCCAGGTCAGCAGGTCGCCGGCCTGCTCGGGCGTGGTCAGGAACGGCGCGAACCGGTAGAAGAACTTCGTCGCCGCGCCGACGCCGAAGTTGCTGCGCACCACACCCGGATGGAACGACACCGAGGTGATCTCCGGCCAGCGCCGGGCCGCCTCGGCGGCGAACAGGATGTTCGCGGCCTTGCTGGCCCCGTAGGCGCGCCACGAGCTGTACTTGTCGGCCGAGCCGGTGAAATCCTCCGGGTCCAGCCGGGCGCGCTGGTGCGCCCGCGACGCCGTGTTGACCACCCGGCCACCGTCGAGCGCCCCGCGCAGCAGGTGGGTGAGCAGGAACGGCGCCAGATGGTTGCCCTGGATGGTGGCCTCGAAGCCGTCCGCGGTGCGGACATAGGACGCCACCATGCCGCCGGCGTTGTTGGCCAGGACGTCGATCTTCGGGTACGCGGCCAGCAGCTCGGCGGCCAGCCCCCGCACCTCGTCGAGGGAGTTGAAGTCGGCGCGGAACTCGGCCGGCTCGGGCCCGGTGGCGGCAGCTCGTACGGCGGCCATCGCGGCGCCCAGCCGGCCCGGATCACGGCCGACCACGACCACCTGCTCACCCCGCGCGGCGAGCTGCCGGGCGGCGGCCAGGCCCACGCCCGAACTGGCTCCGGTGATCACGAACGTGCGTGGCATGTGTCGCTCCTCATGTCGGCGGGGTACCACCCATCGTGCATCCTGGCATCGTGATCGGTTAGGTGCCGATCCGGCGAAAAGAGATCGATGAGCACCGAGATCGTCGTGCCGGCATCCGTGGACAGTCCCGTCCAGGCGCCGCCGCCGGCACACACTGTCACCCGCTGGCTGCTCGCACACCGGGTGCAGCCGGTCGGACCGGAGGCCGCCGAGGGCTCGCACCCGCAGCCCTGGTGGAAGGTCATGGCGCTGACCGGCGTGGACTACTTCTCCACCCTGTCGTACCTGCCGGCCATCGCGGCGCTGGCCGCCGGGGCGCTGTCCCCGCTGGCCACCCTGCTGATCGTGGCGCTGACCCTGCTCGGCATGCTCCCGATGTACCGGCGGGTGGCCCAGGAGAGCCCGCACGGCCAGGGCTCGGTCGCGATGCTGGAAAATCTGCTGCCGTTCTGGCGCGGCAAACTGTTCGTGCTGGTCCTGCTCGGCTTCGTGGTCACCTCGTGGATCGTCACGATCACCCTGTCGGCCGCCGACGCCACCGTGCACATGTCGGAGAACCCGTACCTGCCGGGCTTCCTGCACGGCCACGCGGTGCCGATCACCATCGTGCTGCTGCTCATCCTCGGCTTCGTCTTCCTGCTCGGCTTCTCCGAGGCCGTCAAGGTCGCCATCCCGCTGGTGGTGGTCTTCCTCGGCCTGAACGCGGTGATCACCGTGGTCGGCCTGGCCGACGTGTTCACCACCGCGGGCGCGCTGTCGGCCTGGGTGGACGCGCTCGGCGCCCACGGCACCAGCTTCTTCGACCTGCTCGGCCCGTCCGTGCTGGCGTTCCCGGCGCTGGTGCTGGGCCTGTCCGGCTTCGAGACCGGGGTCAGCATGATGCCGCTGATCGCGGCGTCCGGCGGGTCGCCCGCGGAACGGATGAGGTCCCGGGTCCGCAACACCCGCAAACTGCTCACCACCGCGGCGCTGATCATGAGCGTCTACCTGATCGCGACGAGCTTCGTGACCACCGTGCTGATCCCACCGGCCGAGTTCGAGGCGGGCGGGCAGGCCAACGGGCGGGCGCTGGCCTACCTGGCCCACGAGAAGCTGGGCGAGCTCCTCGGCACCGCGTACGACATCAGCAGCATCCTGATCCTGTGGTTCGCGGGCGCGTCGGCGATGGCCGGCCTGATCAACATCGTGCCGCGCTACCTGCCCGGCTACGGCATGGCCCCGGAATGGGCCCGCGCCATCCGGCCGGTCGTGCTGGTCTACACGGCGATCAGCATCGGCATCACCATCGTCTTCCAAGCGGACGTGAACGCGCAGGCGGGCGCGTACGCCACCGGCATCCTGGCCATGATGGTCTCGGGCGCGGTGGCCGTGGCGATCTCGGCGGTCCGCCGCCGCCGGCGCCAAGCGGCGATCGGCTTCACGATCCTGACGCTGATCCTGCTGTACGCCCTGGCCGAGAACATCGTGGAGAAACCGGACGGCATCGCGATCTCGGCGGTCTTCGTGGCCGCGATCATCGTGGTCTCGCTGATCTCCCGCGTCACCCGCACCACCGAGCTGCGGGCGGACCGCATCGAGTTCGACGAGCCGGCCCGCCGCTTCATCGCGGAGTCGGTCGAGCACGACGGCGAGCTCAACCTGGTCGCCAACCGCCGGCAGGCCGGCGACGAGCAGGAGTACGCGGCCAAGGAACGCGAACAACGCGGCATGAACCCGGTCCCGGGGGCGGCCGACATCCTGTTCCTGGAGATCAAGGTGATCGACCCGTCGGAGTTCAGCGAGGTCCTGCGCGTGCACGGCGAACAGGTGGGCCCGTACCGCATCCTGCGGGTGCAGAGCCCGGCCGCACCGAACGCGATCGCCGCGGTCCTGCTCGCCCTGCGCGACGCGACCGGGGTACGGCCGCACTGCTACTTCGAATGGGCGGAAGGCAGCCCACTGGTGCACCTGTTCCGCTACCTGCTGCTGGGCCGGGGCGACACGGCGCCGGTGGTCCGCGAGATCATCCGCAAGAGCGAACCGGACCCGGCCCGCCGCCCCGGCATCCACGTGGGCGGCTGACCCCACAGGTCAGCGCAGGCGCGCTGTCCCGTACAGGTGATCAAAGATGATCTGATCGACCGGGGAGACACGAGGACGATCGGCATGGGTGAGCCAGACGATCTCCTCGATCTCACTGTCCGGCCGCAGCACGCCCTGGTAGTCGGCGGTGTAACAGGTCATCCGGACAACCGTCCCGGCGGAATGCCCGTGGGCGGGGGCGGCAAAGGTCCCGACATGCTCGGCGCTGCCGGGGGTGATGGTCACGCTGAGCTCCTCCCGGATCTCGCGGACGAGGGTGTCGATGTCGCTCTCGCCGGGCTCCCGCTTCCCGCCGGGAAGGTAGTAGACGTCCTTGCCGCGGGACCGGGAGCTGAGGATCGCGCCGTTCTCGATGCGGATCCAGGCGATCTTGTCGATGACGGTCATGGGTTGCTGCCTTCTGACTCTTGTCCGGGCGCGGTGGGAAGCGCCGGGCCGGGTGGTCACTCGGCCTGCGGCCGTCGACGACGGTAGCGCCCGGCGCGGTCAGCATCCTGGGCGGTGTCATTGAGCTTGCCGACTACGGCTGGGGTCGGTCGGTTCGGGCTTCTCGCCCGTTCCCGGCCTTGCCGATCCGCTTACCTGCCCGGCCCGCTTACTCGCCCGGCTCGGCCTCAGCCGGCCTAGCCCTGCGGCCGCACGCCCAGCTCGTGCGGCTCATGCCGGGTCCGGCGCGGCCGCCAGCTGCCAGCTGCCGGCTGACCGATTCGCCGGTCCTGGACAGTAATTTCCGAGTGGCCCGCATACCCGTCCTGACCAGCAAGTCCTTACCTTCACGGGCCACCCCGCCCAAGGTGATCTCCACCGCCACCGACCACCCCGCCGGAGCCCTCGCGTGTGTTGCATTTTTGTCGTACCCGGGGTGTACTCTCATTCTTAGTTAGAACGAGTGTTCGATTGGTTCGAACTCCTGTGCCAGGAGGACACCCGGCCTGACTACTCGGGAGCCGCGTTCGCGGCGGGGCTCCCGGATGCGGCGCCCGCGAAGTGCCGCATGCGAGGTCCGGGCATTCGCGGGTCCGGACCGGCACAAAGGCAGGACCGTCGTCCGCTGTTCTCGACCCCCGAGCGGCGGGCGACGGACCCGCCGGCAAGTCCGGCCGGGTGTGGTGTGGGGAAGCTTCACACCCGGCCGGCTGCCACAACCGCTGTGTTCTTCCTCTTGCAGCGGATCGGTTCGACCAGCACGTCGGATGCGACACACGCGAGGAGACGACCATGGTGAGCAACCAGGCCCACCCGGTGCCCACTCTCAGACCGCCGAGCGCCTTCCCGGGCCCGATCCCGGGTCAGACGGCGAGCTCCGGTCCTCTGGCACACGCGCCCACGGCGGCGGCCCAGACGGCGCCCACCGTCCCGGCCAACCTGCTGCCGAACCGCACCCCGGCCCAGCTGCTCGCCATAGCCCGCCAAGGCCTGGCGGAAGCGGCCGGCACCCGCCCGGACGGCCTGCGCTACGCCGCAGCCCACCTCGCGGCACTGCGCGCAGCCGCAGCGGTCCTCGCTGCCCGCGCCAGGCCGGCCGCGCCGACGAAGCGCAGCCGGGTGACGAGCGCCTGGTCCCTCCTGGTCCTGGTGGCACCCGAGTTCAGCGACTGGGCCAGCTACTTCGCCCTGGGCGCGACCAAGCGGGCCGCAGCCGAAGCCGGCATCCCCCGCGTGGTCAGCCCCCGCGAGGCGGACGACCTGCTGCGCGCGGCGGAGCACTTCGTCTCCCTGGTCGAATCCACCCTCGGCGTGGCCTACCAGCCAACCCTCGAAGCCGCCTAGGCGGCGGCCCGGCGGCTGCCCTCCCGCCTCTGTCCCCGGTCGTCGGGTGCTTCGGGCTGTGGTCAACCACCTCGGCCGGAAGCCATCGCAGTCGGCTCCGGAACGGAGTTCCGCGTGGCGACGGCGCTCAGGGTGAGCGGGCCTGCTCGCCAGGTACGGCCGGTCGCAGACCGCCTCGATGGCATCCAGCAGTCCATCGACGATCACCCGCCGGGTGGCGCAGAGACCGGTGAGCCTCCGTAACGGCTGCGGCTCGGGCTACGCGGATCCGGCTGGCGGCGGCTGTTCGACACGGGCTCTGCCGCACCGCTGGGTGCTGCTGGCGGTGGGTGCGGGCCCTCCGGGTCACCGGTGGCATACCTCGTTCGCGGCGTCGCTTCGACGGAGTCGTGACGATAAAGATCAACTTCAATGCACGTGTACACACGGGGCGGACAATGGCCGGGCGCATGATCAACGGTGCTGCGGCCCTTGCTGATCTGGTACGGCCGGCCAGCGACACCGGCGATTTCGGGACGCACCGGGTGCTGCCGGTCCTCCCCGAACTCAGCAGTCTCCTGCCGAGCCGGGGCCTGCGCCGCGGAACCACCATCGCGATCGGCATCACCCCCGGCCCTTCCGTCCATCAAGGCGCCCTCCCCACCCCATCGCCGCCACCGGCCGGCCCCCACGAGCGCGAAGCCTCCGCCCGCGCCGCCCGCCGCGGGCCGCCAAGATCCGCATCCGACCGGCAAGAAGAAGTCACGACCTGGCCCGGCGGCAGAGCGCCCGAGGTCGACGCCGTCGGCAGCGGATCAACAAATCGGCCGGGCGGTGGAGACTTTGCGGCTGCCGGAGCCGGCGGCGAATTCATGGCTGGGCGAACCGGGCTCGACGGTGCCGGCAGCGGACCTGGCGCTGGGCCGGGCGGCAGAGAGTCCGCGATCGACGGTGTTGGTGGCGGATCGGCGAACGGTCCGGGTCGAAGCGGACCCGCAAGCGGTGACGGATCCGCGAACGCGCCGGCCAGGATGGGATTCACGGCCGATCGTTCCTCCTCGCTGCGGAGCGCACCGCCCCTCCCCGGCGCCACCATTCGGGGCGGCGGTGCGGTGCAGCCCGGAGGAGGAAGCACCTCTCTACTCCTGGCCCTGCTCGCCGCCGCCTCCAACGCCGGTTCCTGGTGTGCCGTCGTCGGCGTACCCACGCTCGGCGCGCTGGCTGCCGCGGAGAGTGGGATCGCCCTGGATCGGCTTGCGCTTGTGCCTGATCCCGGCCCCGAGTGGCCCACCGTCGTCGCCGCGCTCATCGATGGGGTGGATGTTGTTGTTGTCGCCGTACCGGGGCAGGTTTCGGCTTCGATCACCAGCCGGCTCGTCGCCCGGGCCCGGCAGCGGGGGTGTGTGCTTGTGCCCTATGGGCGGTGGGACGGCGCGGATGTGACGCTGCAGGTCACCCAGGGCCGGTGGGAGGGCCTCGGCGCGGGGCACGGCCGGCTGCGTCGGCGCAAGGTCACCGTCGTGGCCCGGGGCCGGGGTACGGCGGCCCGCCCCAAAGAGATCACCATGTGGATGCCGGGACTCGCCGTCGTACCCCCGCACGACCCCATGCCCGGCACCCGGTCCCGGCCCGCCGCTGTCCTTTCGGCCGCCGACCAGCCGGTCGAAGCCGGACGCGATGTCCAGCAGCCATCGCCGGCTCCTGGCGTTGCGGGCGCGACAAGCCTGGCGTCCGTCACCTCGATCCTCCCGCAGCCGCCCGGCCGTGACCGGGCCGCACCGCACAGCACCGGCAAGCCGCCCATGCCGCGACCGCCAGTGTGGCCGGGGCCACCCGCCAGCGCCGCCGCAGCGGAATCGCCGGCGTCCACACCGCCGGAAGCGGCCGGGGGGTACGCGTGAGCCCCACCACCGCCGGAGTCCGCACCCTCGTCCTCTGGTGTCCCGACTGGCCCGTCATCGCCGCCGAGATCGTCGAGGGGATCCCAGCTTCCGGAGCCGTGGCCGTTCTCCATGGGAACAGAGTTCTTGCCTGTTCCGAAGCCGCCCGTGCGGACGGGGTGCGGCGGGGGTTGCGGCGGCGGGAGGCGCAGAGCCGGTGTCCTCAGCTCGTGGTCGTCGATCATGATCCGGGGCGGGATGCCCGGGCTTTCGAGCCGGTGGTCGCCGCCGTCGAGGAGGTTGCCGTCGGGGTCGAGGTGATCCGGGCCGGGGCTTGTGCGCTGGCCGCGCGGGGGCCGGCCCGGTACTTCGGGGGTGAGGAGCTCGCCGCCGAGCGGATCGTCGAGCAGGTCGCTCAGGCCTGTGCCGTCGAGAGTCAGGTGGGCATCGCCGACGGGGTGTTCGCCGCCGGGCTGGCCGCGCGGTCCGGGACGATTGTCGGCTCCGGGCGTACCCGGGAGTTTCTCGCCGCCGTGCCCGTCGAGGCGCTGGAGCGGCCCGACCTGGCCGACCTGCTCCGCCGGTTGGGGGTCAAGACCCTCGGCGATTTCGCCGCCCTGCCCGCTTCCGACGTGCTCACCCGGTTCGGGTTCGACGGGGCGCTCGCGCACCGGCTCGCCGGTGGCTTCGACCACCGGCCGCTGGCGGTACGGCAGCCGCCACCCGACCTGGACGTCAGCGACACCTACGACGAGCCGCTCGAACGGGTCGACGTCGCCGCGTTCGCCGGGCGCGTGCTGGCCGAGCGGTTGCACGAGCGGCTCGCCGCGCACGGGCTGGCCTGCACCCGGCTCGGCATCGAGGCGGTCACCGCCGACGGCCAGGAACTGCACCGGGTCTGGCGGCACGAGGGCCTGCTCACGGCCGCGGCCATCGCCGAACGCGTACGGTGGCAGCTCGACGGCTGGCTCACCGGCGCCCGGCGTGGCGCACCGAACCGGCCCACCGCCGGACTGGTCCGGCTGCGGCTCGTCCCCGACGGTGTCCTCGTCCACCTCGGCCTGCAACCCGGCCTCTGGGGCGACACCGGCGCCGAACGCGAACGGGCCCACCGCGCCCTGAGCCGCATCCAAGGTCTGCTGGGGCCGGAAGCGGTGCTGACGGCCGTGCTCGGCGGGGGGCGTTCCGCCGACGACCAGGTGCGTCTGGTCCCGTGGGGTGACGAGCGCACCCCGGCCCGGCCCACCGGTGAGGCGGCCGTTCCGCTGCCGGCGCTCGGACCGGCGGTGGTCTCCCTGGTCGATCCGCCGGCGCTGGTCGCCCTCCCCAGCCCGCCTCCCGAGGTGCTCGCGGTCGAAAAAGACGAGGAGTGGGGGAGCAGTGCAGCCGGGTCTCAGCCGGAAGCGGTGGCACGCAAGGAAGGACAGAAGCGAGGACGTAAAGGCGTCAAACCGCCCGTACCGATGCCGCCCTGGCCCGGTCGCCTGCCCCGCCCCGCGCCCGCCCTGGTGCTCCCACAGGCCCTGCCCGCCGTCGTGCTCGACGCCGATCGGCGTCCCGTCGGTGTCAGTGCCCGCCTCGAGCTCACCGGCGACCCCACCTTCCTGCTCATCGGCCCAGCCGCCCCCGTCGTCATCGCCGGCTGGGCCGGCCCGTGGCCGGTCGACGAGCGCTGGTGGGCCCCCGCCGAGGCCCGTCGCCGCGCCCGCTTCCAGGTCTCCCTCGACGACGGCCGGGCCCTGCTGCTCTCCCTCGCCGCCGGGCACTGGGCGATCGAGGCCATCTATGACTGAGCCCGGCCGATGAGTTTCCACAATCCGCGGATGCCGTGGTCCAAGCTGGAGGGCACCCTCACCGGCAAGCATCTGCATGTCGTCGATCCGCTCGCCGTCGACGGCGACGGCGGGGATTCCCCCGCCTGGAGCCGCAAGCGGCAGCCCTATCAGGCGCCGGCCCTGGTCCGGACACCCAGCCCCGACCGGTACGCCGAACTGCACTGTCACACCAACTTCAGTTTCCTGGACGGCGCCAGCCACCCGGAGGAGCTCGCCGAGGAGGCCGCCCGCCTGGGGCTCACCGGACTGGCCGTCACCGACCACGACGGGTTCTACGGGGTCGTGCGTTTCTCTCAGGCCGCCCGTGAGCTGGGGTTGCCCACGATTTTCGGCGCCGAGCTGTCGCTGGATCTCGCCAAGCCGCAGAACGGTGAGGCCGACCCCGAGGGCCGGCATCTGCTGGCCCTCGCGCACGGCCCCGAGGGGTACGCCCGGCTGGCCCGCACCATCTCCCGCGGGCAGCTCGACGGCGAGGAGAAGGGCAAACCGGCGTACGGGGAGCTGGAGGACGTCGCCGCGGTGCTGCGTGACCATGTGCTCGTGCTGACCGGGTGCCGCAAGGGCAGTGTGCCCCGGGCGCTGGCCGGTGGCGGGCTGCCGGCGGCCGCGTACGAGCTGGACCGGCTCGTCCGGCTGTTCGGCCACAGCAATGTCGTGGTGGAGCTGACCGCGCACGGCGACCCCTACGACGACGACCGCAACGACGCCCTGTACGAGCTGGCCCGCAGTCGCCGGCTGGAAGTGGTCGCGACCAACAACGTGCACTATGCGACTCCGGCGCGGCGCCGGCTGGCCACCGCGCTGGCCGCCGTACGGGCGCGGCGCAGCCTCGACGACATGGACGGCTGGCTGCCCGCTGCCGGCACCGCCCACCTGCGCAGCGGGGCCGAGATGCGGCGGCGGTTCGCGGCGTACCCGGGGGCGGTGGAGAACGCCGCGATGTTCGGTGATGATCTGGCCTTCGATCTGAACCTGGTCGCGCCGAAGCTCCCCGATTTCGACATTCCGCCCGGGCACACCGAGATGAGCTGGCTGCGGGAACTGACCATGCGCGGCGCGCGGGAACGGTACGGGCCACCGCAGGCCCATCCGAAGGCGTACGCGCAGATCGAGCACGAGCTGAAGATGATCGCGGAGCTGAACTTCCCCGGGTACTTCCTGGTGGTCTACGACATCGTGAAGTTCTGCCGGGACGCGGACATCTACTGCCAGGGGCGGGGCTCGGCCGCCAACTCCGCGGTCTGTTACGCGCTGCGCATCACCAACGTGGACGCCGTCGCGTACGACCTGCTCTTCGAGCGGTTCCTGGCGCCGGAGCGGGACGGGCCGCCGGACATCGATGTCGACATCGAGTCCGACCGCCGCGAGGAGGTCATCCAGTACGTCTACCGCCGGTACGGCCGGGAGCACACCGCGCAGGTAGCCAACGTGATCTCGTATCGTCCGCGGTCCGCCGTCCGGGACATGGCCAAGGCTTTCGGCTTCTCGCCCGGGCAGCAGGACGCGTGGAGCAAGCAGATCGACCGGTGGGGCAGTGTCGCCTCGGTCGACGTGGAGGAGATCCCCGAGCAGGTCGTGTCGTTCGCCAACCAGGTGCAGAACTTCCCCCGGCACCTGGGCATCCACTCCGGCGGCATGGTCATCTGCGACCGGCCGATCATCGAGGTGTGCCCGGTGGAGTGGGGGCGGATGCCCGGGCGCACGGTGCTGCAGTGGGACAAGGACGACTGCGCGGCGATCGAGCTGGTCAAGTTCGACCTGCTGGGGCTGGGCATGCTGTCGGCGCTGCACTACGCGTACGACATGATCTCCTCCGATCTGGACATCGGCACCATGCGGCTGGACGACCCCGAGGTCTACGACATGTTGTGCCGGGCCGATTCCGTCGGGGTCTTCCAGGTGGAGAGCCGCGCGCAGATGGCGACGCTGCCCCGGCTCAAGCCCCGCGAGTTCTACGACCTGGTCGTCGAGGTCGCGCTGATCCGGCCCGGCCCGATCCAGGGCGGCTCGGTGCACCCGTTCATCCGGCGCAAGAACGGCCTGGAGCAGGTCACCTACCCGCATCCGCTGATGCGCAACGCGCTGGAGAAGACCCTGGGTGTGCCGCTGTTCCAGGAGCAGCTGATGCAGCTGGCCATCGACGTCGCGGGCTTCGACCCGGCCGAGGCCGATCAGCTGCGCCGGGCGATGGGCTCCAAGCGGTCGGCGGAGAAGATGGAACGGATCAGGAGCCGCCTGTACGAGGGGATGGCCGAGCGGGGCATCACCGGGGAGCTGGCCGACGAGCTGTTCCTGAAGCTGTCCGCGTTCGCCAACTACGGCTTCCCGGAGAGCCACGCGATGAGCTTCGCGTACCTGGTCTACGCCAGTTCCTGGCTCAAGCGCTACCACCCGGCGGCGTTCTGCGCGGCGCTGCTCAACGCCCAGCCGATGGGCTTCTACTCGCCGCAGTCGCTGGTCGACGACGCCCGCCGGCACGGCGTCGAGGTGCGCCGCCCGGACATCAACCTCAGCGACGCCGCCGCGGTGCTGGAGTCGACCGCGCAGACCCGCTGGGGCAGCGCGCCCGGCGAGCCGCCGCACGCCTGGGGACTGGGTGGCCCGGCTGTGCGGATGGGGCTGAGCAGCGTCCGTACCCTCGGCGACGACCTCGCCAAGGTCATCGAGCAGGAGCGCCGCGCGCACGGGCCGTACCGGGATCTCGCGGATCTCGCACGCCGGACCGGATGCTCGACCGCCCACCTGGAGGCCCTCGCGACCGCCGACGCCTTCGCGGGCTTCGGCCTCTCGCGGCGCGAGGCGCTGTGGGCGGCGGGCGCCGCCGCCTCGGACAAACCGGACCGCCTGCCGGGTACGGTCACCGGCACGACCGCGCCGACGCTGCCCGGCATGGCCGATGTGGACAAGCTCGTCGCGGACGTCTGGGCCACCGGCCTGTCCCCGGACGCGCATCCCGCCCAGTTCATCCGGGCCGAGCTGGACCGCGCGGAGGCGGTGCCGATCGCGCGGCTGGGCCGGGTCGAGGCCGGCACCCGGATCCGGGTCGGCGGCATCGTCACCCACCGGCAGCGGCCGGCGACGGCGGGCGGGGTCACGTTCATCAACCTCGAGGACGAGACCGGGATGCTGAACGTGACGTGTTCGCCGGGGCTGTGGCAGCGGTACAAGCGGGTGGCGCGCGGCAGTGCGGCGCTGATCGTGCGGGGGCGGCTGGAGAAGTCCGAGGGGGTGCTCAACCTGGTGGCGGACCGGCTGGAGGCGGTCACCCCACCGATCAGCCCGGCGTCCCGCGACTTCCGGTGAACGGACACTATATTTCCGTTCTACGCGTCCTGCACCTTTTGTGGGGTAGACCGGATGCGCACCGGAAACGTGGCATCGGGAGAGCATCATGATCAGCACCATCGCCGCCGCAGTCCTGCTGCTCGCGGCCCCGGCCGCCGTCGCCCCACCGGCCTCCGCGGCTGCGGCGAAGAAGACCGACCTTACGGTGAGTTATCTGGCTGAGGCCGGCTACGCGGCCGCGGTGAAGTTGCGGTGCGACCCGGCCGGCGGGGCCCACCCCAAGAAGGTCAAGGCCTGCCGGTCGCTGGCCGCCGTCGGCGGCGACCCGAGCCGGCTCACCCCGGCGCCGATGATGTGCACGATGGAGTACGCGCCGGTCACCGCCCAGGTCAAGGGCACCTGGCGGGGCCGCCCGGTGAACTGGTCGCACAAGTTCGGCAACCGCTGCGACATGCACCGCACGACCGGGGTGCTCACGGCCTTCTGAGCAGCGACTCGGCCATGGTCTCGGCCAGCCAGCGCTCGTAGCGATCCAGGCTCCAGCCGCGCCGGCGGGTGAAGCGGTCCAGCACTTCCGGCGCGGTCAGAGCCCACAGCACGTCGCCGGCCTCGGACTCGGTCAGCCCGTCGCGCAGCCCGAAGCGCCGGGCGACGTGCCGGGCCACCCCGGCGGTGCCGATCGCCCGCTCACCCTCGATCCGGTCGACGAACGCGCGGACGTCCGGGTCGCGTCCCGCACCCTGCACGAACACCACCGCGATCAGCGGCCCGGCCCGCTCGGCCAGCTCCCGGCCCATCCGGGCGTACAACCGCAGGCACTCCCGCGGGTCGGTGGCGGCGAGCATGGCCCGCGCGATCGGCCGCTCGATCATCGGTACGGGCTCGTCGTCGCCGGCCAGCGTCACGTCGTACACGGCCTTGAGCAGCGCCGCCTTGCCGCCGACCACGTTGTAGACGGTCTGCGGGCTGACCGCGGCCCGCTTGGCGATCGCCTCGATGGTCGCGCCGGAGTAGCCCCGGCGCAGGAACAGGTCACGGGCCGCCACCAGCACCTTCTGCCGGGTGGCCCGGACCTGTTCCGCTCTGGCTGTGCTTCTCATGCCTCGCTCAGGGGGATCGGCGCCGGTGGCCGCAACGCGCCGACCTGCCACAGCACGCTCAGCTCGTCGCGGACGCCCCAGTGCTCGGCGAGCAGGCCGTTCCGGGCGCGGTAGAGGTGCATGGTCGGCATCGCGTACGGCTTGCCGGTGGGTGCGAAGCCGAGCGTATCGACGTCGTGGACGCCGTGCGCGGTGGCCCGGACCGCCACCTTGTCCCCGTCGGCGACCATGTCGTGCACCTCGTAGCGGATCTTCAGCGCGGTGGTGAGGAACGTGAGGATCTGGAGGTAGCCCGCGCGGCCCTGCGGCGCCCACGGTGGCGCGCCGTGATCGACGAAGTCCTCGGCCACCAGGTGTCCCGCGGCGGCGACGTCCCCGGTGTCGAAGACCTCGAGCACCTGACGGGCCAGCTTCTCGGCAATGTTCATCGGTGGTGTCCCTTCCCGGTACGGCATTGACTGGAACCACGTTCCAACCAGGTCACCGCCGCGGGCAACGATCATGGAAAGACCGGTCGTCGTCCTCCAGCGAAGCGGCTCCGCACTCCGGCTGCCCGCCCGGCCGATACGCTGCCCAGGTGGACACCGCATCGACGCGAACCCCCCGCCCGCCCGTCACCGTGCGTACCGCTGCCGTCTGGGCCGTACTGCGCCGCGAGCTCGAGCGCAGCGCCGGGCGGGAGCTGACCGTGCTGGACGTCGGCGGCGGGACGGGCGGTTTCGCCGTACCGCTGGCCGAGGCCGGGCACACCGTGACCGTCGTGGACGCCAGCCCCGACGCGCTGGCCGCCCTGACCCGGCGGGCCGCCGACGCGGGCGTGGCCGACCGGGTCCGCGCGGTGCAGGGCGACGGCGACGCGCTCGCCGGGCTGGTCGCGCCGGGCAGCGCCGACCTGATCCTGTGCCACTCCGTGCTGGAGGTCGTCGACGACCCGGCCGGGGTGGTCGCCGCGATCAGCGCCGCACTGCGCCCCGGCGGTGCGGTCAGCCTGCTGGTCGCGGGCCGGGCGGCAGCCGTGCTGGGCCGCGCGGTCAACGGCCACATCGCCGCGGCGGCCGCGCTGTCCGGCGACGACGAGGGTCGCGCCGGCACCCGCGACACCCTGCGCCGGCGCTACGACGCGGAGACCGCGTCGGCGCTGCTGAGCGCGGCGGGCCTCACGGTCGAGGAGATCCACGGGGTACGCGTACTCGCCGACCTCGTCCCGGCCGCCGTGGTCGAGGCGGACCCGCAGGCGATGCTGGAGCTGGAACTGGCCCTCGCCGCCCGCCCGCCGTTCCGCGACATCGCCTCCCAGCTGCACCTCTTCGCGCGGCGCCCATGACCGATCAGCTGCCCCCGGACGCCTTCACCCCGGTCCGGCCCGCGTACGGGAGCGCCAGCCTGGCCGACCTGATGCCCAGTGTCTGCGCGGTGCTCGGCGTGCCCGGCGCCACGGATGTGCTGGGGCTGGGCGCCGAGCTGGACGGCGTGGACCGGATCGCCGTGCTGCTGGTCGACGGGCTGGGCGCGTACCAGATGCCGGTCGCCGCGGCCCACGCCCCGATCCTGGGTGAGCTGCCCGTCCGGGCCCTGACCTCGGGTTTTCCCTCCACGACCCCGGTCAGCCTGGTCACTCTGGGCACCGGAGCCCGGCCGGGCGCGCACGGCATCCTCGGCTTCACGCTGCGCAGGCCCGACGGCGGCATCCTCAACCACATCAGGTGGGGCGACGACCCGGACCCGGCCAAGTGGCAGCCGGAGCCGACCCGCTTCGAGACCGCGACGGCCGCCGGCCTGCGCGTCACCCAGGTGACCCGGCCCGAGTTCGAGGGCACCGGCCTGACCGTGGCGGCGAACCGCGGAGCCGCCTTCGTGGGCGCCGCCGACCCGCACACCCTCTCCGCTCGCATGCTGGAGGCGCTGTCCCGGCCCGGCCTGGTCTACGGCTACCACCCCGACCTCGACCACCACGGACACGCGGCCGGGGTCGGCTCACCGCCCTGGCAGGAAGCCGCGGCCGAGGTCGGCCGGCTGGTCACCCGCCTGGTCGAGGGGCTGCCCCCGAACGCCGCGCTGCTGGTCACAGCCGACCACGGACAGCTCAACGTGCCGGCCGAGGGCCGCATCGACCTGGGCCGGGACCCGGTGCTGGCGGCAGGAATCGTCGCGGTGGCGGGCGAGCCCCGGGTCCGCTACCTGTACGCCGAGAACGGGGCACGCGACGACGTGATCGCGGCGTGGCGCGGGGTGCTGGGCGACGCGGCGTGGGTGCTGACCCGCGAGGAGGCGGTCGCGGAAGGATGGTTCGGCCCGGTCCCGGCGGCCCACCTCGAGCGGATCGGCGAGGTGGTGGTGATCTGCCAGGGGCGAACGGTGATCGTCGCGAGCGGGTGGGAGCCGCCGGCGGTGGGGCAGCTGGTCGGCTACCACGGGTCGGTGACCGGGGCCGAGATGCGGATCCCGCTGCTCATCGGCCGCTGAGCGCACAATGGGTCATCCCTGCCGGTGGCCGCGCGTCGGCCGTCCGGCCCTGTCCGAGCCGGGGTGGCCGCGTTTTGTCGTACCCCACGGATAGCGTTCCCTCGTGGGACGAAGTCAGGCCATCGGCCGGGGGCGTGATCCGCGGTTCGGGCCGGAGGCCGACGACGCGGGCTGCACCATCCTGCACGTCGACATGGACGCCTTCTTCGCCGCCGTCGAGGTCCGTCGCCGTCCTGAGCTGCGCGGCAAGGCGGTCATCGTGGGTGGGCTCGGCCCGCGCGGCGTGGTCAGCTCGGCCAGCTACGAGGCCCGTCGCTACGGCGTGCGCAGCGCGATGCCGGCCATGCGCGCCCGCGCCCTGTGCCCCCACGCGGTCTTCCTGACAACCGACTTCTCCGAGTATTCGGCCGCCTCCACCGCCGTCATGCGGATCTTCCGGGACGTCACGCCGCTGGTCGAGCCGCTCTCCCTGGACGAGGCGTTCCTCGACGTGGCCGGCGCCCAGCGGCTGCTCGGCCGGCCGGCGGTCATCGCCCGGGACATCCGCGCCCGGATCGCCGAGGAGCAGCGGCTGACCTGCTCGGTCGGGGTCGCGCCGAGCAAGTTCGTGGCCAAGCTGGGCTCCACCCGGGCCAAGCCCGACGGCGTGACCGTCGTCCCGGCCGGCCAGGTGCTCGACTTCCTGCACCCGCTGCCCGTCGACGCGCTGTGGGGCGTGGGGGAGAAGGCCGCCGAGACGCTGCACCGGCTCGGCCTGATGACGGTCGGTGACCTGGCTGCCGCGCCGCTGGGCATGCTGCGTTCCGCACTCGGGGAGGCGTCCGCCGCGCACCTGCACGAGCTGGCCTGGGGGCGCGACAGCCGCCGGGTGGTGGCCGAGCACGTGGACAAGTCGATCGGCGCCGAGATGACGTACGACACCGACGTCACCGACCCGGTGACGATCCGGCGCAGCCTGCTGGCCCTGGCCGACAAGGTCGGCGCGCGGCTGCGCGCCGCCGGGCACGTGGGGCGGACCGTCACGATCAAGATCCGGGTGGCGGACTTCCGGACGGTCAACCGGTCCCGCACGATGCCGACGGGCACCGATGTGGCCCGGGAGATTTTTGCGACTTCCTGGACGCTCTTCGAGGCGCTGCGGGTCGCCGAGCCGATCCGTCTCGTCGGCGTCCGGGTCGAGGGCCTCAGCGCCGCCGCGACCACATCACGGCAGCTCACGCTGGGGGAGCCGGAGCGCGGCTGGCGCGAGGCGGAGGCCGCTACGGACGCGCTGGCGGCCCGTTTCGGCCGCTCCATCGTCGGACCGGCCAGTCTTTTGGGACAAACCGATCATCGCCGAACCGAAAATCACCCGCACTCGACGGTCGTCCCGCTTTCCGACCCGCCGACGCCCTCGTAGACTTGCGGTAAGGCAGCCGGTCGGCTGTCTCGCACCATCGGCCCGCCTGCACCACCGCCGGGGGGCCGGACATGCGCCCGGGGAGGAATGCCGTGCCGCTCTCGGAGCACGAGCAGCGGCTGTTCGACCAGATCGAGCAGTCGCTTGCCGAGGACCCCAAATTCGCCTCGGCTGTGCGGGCCAGCGACCCACGTTTCCACGCCCGGCGCCGACTCGTCGTCGCCGCGTTCGTGATCGTCGCTGGTCTGGCGTTGGTTGTCTACGGCACGGTGAGCAGCAACACGCTGCTCGGCGTGGCGGGATTCGTGGTCATGCTGGCCGCGGCCGCGTTCGGGATGCAGAGCCGGCGGAAGGGTCAGGCCCCTGACCTGCACGCCGTCGGTGGCACCGCGACCCGCCGCACCCGCTCGACCCGGAAAGCGGGCTTCATCGACCGGCTCGAGGACCGCTGGCGTCAGCGTCCCGAGGGCCACCGCTAGCCCGGACAACCAGCGGCGACGAATGGCGGCCATCCGGCCGCCATCGCCGTATCCGCACGCTCATCACCCACGATGAGCAGGAAATATCGCAGCGGCGTCCTGCAGAGGGACGCCGCTCATTGCTACGCCCGGGCAGGGCCGTAACTGCAGGATGCAGGCTCGCCGCGACAGGGTCGACCTCAAGCCGAGAGCTGCGGCTGACCATGGCCGACTCCGGGGACCGGGCCTGACCCCAGCCCGACCCCCGATCCGCGCCGACGCCCGATCAGGCGCCGCCGGTCGTCACGATCGCTGCTCGGTCCGGCGGACCATCTCGTCCAGCTCGGGGTCGGGCAGCAGCTCCCGGACCTCCTGGGCGCAGCGGCAGGAGACGGCGAACTTGGTGGCCCACGCCAGCGCCTCCTCCCGCGAGGCCACGTCGACGACCACGAACCCGCCGATGACCTCTTTGATCTCCGGGTAGGGACCGTCGGTGACGATTCCGTCGGTGTCCACGACGCTCGCCCGCTGTCGCTCCAGCCCGGCGCCGAAGACCCACACCCCGGCGTCCACGGCCTCCTGAACCACGGCGTGCGTTTCCTTACCCACTTCCGGCAACTCCCCGCCGGAGATGTGGTCCATCGCGCCGTCGTCGAACGAGATCAAGTACCGCGTCATCCCATCACTCCCTGGTCCCGGCGACCTCCGCCGGCCGCCTCTCACCTGCTCCACGAACGACCTGCTCCGGATCCGACACCGTCTCCGAGAATTCTCGCGGCGTGATCGGGTCCTCGGTGGGGTGCCGTCAGCGGTGGTCGGTGACTGCCGCTTCCCGCACGGGCCGCTTCCGAGGAGCACGAGCACGCCCGCGAAGAGCCCTTGGCGGGAATACGGAGCCGCCCTACCGGACCACAGGTCGGCAGGGCGGCTCCAGAGGCGCGGGTGGCTGCCGGTCAGCGGGCCCGGTTCGCCAGCAGTCGGCGGGGGCTGAAGCGGACCAGCAGGTCACGGCCCCGGCTGAAGCTGCCGACCCACCGGGCCGACGTGTCTCCCATGCCCAGCCGCCACCGCAGCAGCACCGACGGCGGCAGCACGACCGCCGCGAACCGCGTCCGCTTCGTCGCCGTCTTGGCCAGGCCCTTCCGGACCTGGTTCAGCGCCACCGTCAGCTCGCCGCCCTGCAACGGCTGCCGGGCGTACCGGGCTCGTTCCTCGGCCCGGCCCAGCAGCGTCGCCGACTCCGCCGGCGTGTCGGTCAGATCGGCCTCGCGGACCAGGCGCCGGGCGGTGTGCCTCGGCGTTTCCGTCGGGTCCACCGGTACGCGGTAGTCGATCATCGTGTCGACCAGTTCGTCCCAGGCGGCGTGGGCGTCCTCGCGGGCGCGGACCACCTCGGTGGTCACCACGACTTCCCGGGTGCCCGGTGGGGCCGGGCCCGTCGCCGCCGCCACCGTTGTCTTCGGGGCTGTGGCCGCGTGGCGGCGTCGGCGGACCAGGACCCGGCGCAGGGCCGGCACCGCCAGCAGAACCAGGACCAGGGCGATGATTCCCGCCGTCAGCAGGGCCGTGGTCGAGGGGCCCGACTGGTTTCCCGGGTCGTTCAGGCCCTGGGCGCCGGCATCGACGTCGCGGTCCGGGCGCTCCGCCGCTCCCGGTCCGGCCGAGGTGTCGGTGCCCGGGGCCACCGTGGCCGTCGACGTCGGGGACGCCGTCTCCACCGCGTCGGTGTCCGGGGCCCAGTCGGAGCGGGTCGAGCCCACGACCGCGGCCGCCGGGGTCGCGTCGAACGGGACCCAGCCGAAGCCGTCCAGGTAGACCTCGGTCCAGGCGTGGGCGTTGCGGTTCGTCAGCACGTACGCGTCGCCGTCGCGGGTGCTGCCGCGGGTGAAGCCGAACGCCACCCGGGCCGGGATGCCCGCCTCGCGGACCATCCAGGCCATCGCCGCCGCGTACTGCTGGCAGTAGCCCGCCTTGCCCTCCAGGAACGCCGTGATCACCGACGCGCCCGCCTCCGGGTCCGCGGTCTGCAGGCTGTACGTGAAGCCGTTGTCCCGGGAGAAGTAGCGGTAGATCGCCGCGACCTTGTCGTACTCGGTGCGCTCGCCCTTGGTCAGGTCGTCGACCAGCTTCTCGACCTTCGCGTCCTGCGGGACCGTGGTGAACTGGGTCCGCAGCGGGTTGTCGCGGGGCAGGGCCTCGGCGCTGCGCAGCTCGGCGGGCGTGTACTTGGCCCGCACGTAGTCGAACGAGTACTTCTTCTCCTTGGTGGTCGTGCGGTTGGAGTAGACCACCTGGGTGTTCGGGTCGTACGACCAGGCGCCGTCGAGGCCGTCGGTGTCGATCGTGGTGGCGTAGACCGGGGCCAGGGTCTGGCCGAAGTCCTTCGTGATCTCCACCTCGGCGTGGTACTGGCGGTACTGCGCGCCGGCCGTGGTGCCGCTCTCACGCGGGTCGTAGAGGCCGCGGGACAGCGGCTGGCCGTTCGGCGTGCGGTTGCTGAAGCCGTCCGAGGAGAGCACGTCGGCGACGCCGAACCGCAGGTAGAACGGGTCCGGTTCGTTGGTCGTGACCCGGACGTAGTTGGTGACCTGGGTCTGGTTGAGCTGGCCGCTGAGCGAGGCGAACAGGTTGATCCGGCCGGTGCCACCCTTGCCCGAGCCGCCCGTACCGTTACCGCTGCCGGCCTGGGTGAGCGAGTTGAGCAGGCCGGTGTTGAGGCCCGGGACGATCACCGGCAGCAGCACGGCCGTGGCGACGCCGATCACGGCGAGCCGGCGTCCGGCCGCGGCCAGCGGCGACGGCTCCCACACGTCGACGTCGCGGCCGTCGCCGGTGAAGCGGCGGCCGAAGCGGCGCACCCGGTCCACGTTGTCGGCGACCAGCAGCCAGAGGAAGCCGGTCGCGCCGACGATGAACGGCAGCACCGGGACGCTGTCGACGTACACGGCGACCGGGACCGAGTAGATGGCCAGCATCGGCAGGCCGGCCAGGGCCGGCTTGCGGGCCACGACGGTGAGCAGGTCGACCGCGATCGCGACCGCCCCGATGCCGAAGACGGCGACGAAGAGCAGGCCCTCGCGGTCGGGGACCGGCACACCGTACGAGCGGGTGTCGTTGCCGGCGTCGGTGAACAGCGCGCCGAAGTGCTCGAACGTCGCCGGGGAGGGGATCAGCGAGAGCAGTTCGTCGCCGCTGGGGAACATCCAGGTCAGGGTCAGCAGCAGCACCACGACCATGCCCAGCGCCTGCGCCCAGGACGGGAAACGCAGCGTACGGGTCAGCACCGCCGCGCCGGCCACCAGGCCGACCGCGAGGATGCACTCCAGCAGCCAGGTCCAGGTGTCGAAGATCGCCGACAGCGGCGCCGCCGCCAGCAGGGTCGCGGCCGCCGCCACGAGTCCCAGTCGTCGTCGCCCGGTCACCGTAGAACTCCCTTCATCGCCCGACCGTCTCGGCCATCGCCGCCCGGTAGGCGAAACCTTGCGAACCGCGTCCGGCCGCCGGCCAGAGCGCGGCGAGCGAGTCGCCGTGCGCGACGGGCACCGAACGCCAGCCGCTGCGGACCAGGGCCAGAGCCGTGGCGCCGTGCGCCCGGTCGGCCTCGGTGCGTTCCCCGGGTGGCATGTTCACCCAGGTGGAACTGTCGATCGCGAACCCGATGCAGGTGGCGCCGTTGCCCCGCAGCCCGGTGAGCACCTCGGCCTCGGCCACGCTCAGCGTGCCGAACAGGCCGATCACCAGGCCGCCGTCGGAACGCCGCCGGACCTGGTCCACCAGCACCGAGATGTCACCGGCGCGGGCCAGCTTGACGTCGGCCAGGGTGTCCAGGATCGCGCCCTCACCACCGATCTCGGTGGCGTCGACGTCGGTCCCTTCCCCGGTCACGAGGCGCAGCTTGTAGCCGGCCTGGCGCAGGTGCATCGCGATGCTGGCGGCGGCCGAGACGGCCCATTCGAAGCTCGCCGTCGGGCCCTCGCCACGGTGCGCGGCCTGCCGGGTGTCCAGAACGACTGTGGCTCGGCTCTCCCACGGCTGCTCCTCGCGGCGCACCATGAGCTCACCGGTGCGGGCGGTGGAACGCCAGTGCACCCGGCGCAGGTCGTCGCCGCGCCGGTACTCCCGGGTGGCCGCGTCGTCCTCGCCGTGCACGGCCACCGACCGGGCGCGGCTGTCGCCGGTGCCCGCGTATTCGCCGGCGAGCCGCACGGCGGGCAGGGGGACGACCTGCGGGATGACCGTGAGCCGGTCGACGCTGGGGAACGAGCGGGTCAGCTCGCACAGCCCGAACGGGTCGGTCAGCCGGATCACCAGCGGGCCGACCGGATACCGGCCGCGCACGTCGGCGCGGACCGTGTACGCCACCGAGCTGGCCTGGTGCGCGCCGAGCCGTTCCAGCACCACGCGGGGCCGGCTGCCCAGGGCGTACGGCAGCCGGTCCTCCAGCAGCAGCGTGCCGGTGGGCAGCCGGGACATGTTCTGCAGGCGCAGGATGACGCGCGCGCTGGAGCCGACCGGGGCGCGGCCGGGCTCCAGCGAGCGGGTGCACGCCAGCTTGTAGCGGCTGCGCCCGACGTACGCCGCGGCCAGCAGCGGCAGCATGGCCAGCAGGATCGCCACCCGCAGCAGGTCCTTCTCACCGAGGATGAACGCCGAGATGGCGGCGGCCGAGCCGGCGGCCAGGAAGGAACGGCCGCGGGTGGTCAGTCCCCGCATGGCCTCGCGCATGTCAGCGCCCCCGCGACTCGTACTGCCCGCGGGTGTCGCCGACCGCGCGCGTGTCGTACGGCGAGCGGTTGCGGTCGTGCGGCAGCGGCAGCCGGTGCACGATCTCGGCCACGATGGCGTCGGTCGTACGCCGGTTGAGCTGGGCGTCCGCGGTCGGGATGATGCGGTGGGCCAGCACCGGCACGGCCAGGGTCTGCAGGTCGTCGGGCAGGACGTAGTCGCGACCCTCGAGGGCGGCGACGGCCTTGGCCGTACGGATGAGCTGCAGGGTGGACCGCGGTGAGGCGCCGAGGCGGATCTCCGGTGCCTCCCGGGTGGCCGTGACGAGCGCGATCGCGTACTGCTGGACGGCGTCGGCCGCGTGTACGTCGCGCGCCGTGGCGATCAGCCGGCGGACCAGGGCGGCGTCGGCGACGGACCGCAGGTCGTTCAGCGGGTCGTGGGCGCCGTGACCGTTGAGCATCGCCATCTCGGCGCGCGGGTCCGGGTAGCCCATCGCGATGCGGGCGGTGAAGCGGTCGCGCTGCGCCTCGGGGAGGGGGTAGGTGCCCTCCATCTCGATCGGGTTCTGGGTCGCGATGACCATGAACGGCGCCTGCAGCTCGTACGTGGTGCCGTCGACCGTGACCTGCCGCTCCTCCATGCACTCGAGCAGGGCGGACTGGGTCTTGGGTGAGGCCCGGTTGATCTCGTCGCCGACCACCAGGTTGGCGAACACCGCGCCCGGCTTGAACTCGAAGTCGCGCGTCTCCTGGTTGTAGACGCTCACCCCGGTCACGTCGCTGGGCAGCAGGTCGGGCGTGAACTGGATGCGCCGGACCGAACAGTCGATCGAGCGGGCGAGCGCCTTGGCGAGCTTGGTCTTGCCGACGCCCGGCACGTCCTCGATCAGCAAGTGGCCCTCGGCGAGCAGCACGGCCAGAGCCAGCCGGACCGTCGCGCTCTTGCCCTCGATGACCTGCTCGATGTTGGCCATGATGGCCCCGCTTGCGGCGAGGAACTCATCACTCGGCAGGGGACCGCCGGGCTGGTCCCAGGTTGGCGTTGTCACGGGCCTCCTCCATGTCGTTCAAGCCCCTTCCTACGTGCTCACGTAGAAAAGGAACCGAAGGTTCGCGGGCGGCCGGCGGTCCGTGGGCCTCCGGCGCTCGCCGCCCGTTCCCCACAGGTTAGCCCGGTCACAGCAACCTGCCGAGCGCGCGCTAGCGGCAGTGACGGCTTGTGGTCAACTGGACACGCATATCGGATGGGTTACGAATCAGCCCGGTTGATACCGGGTGCCGCGAGAACCGGACGCCCGGTATCATGCAGTCATGGCTCGGTCCTTCCTGCTTCTTAGCCAGCCGTGCTGACCTCATAACAGAGTTCGGCGCGGCGCCCCCTCCTGCGAGAGGGGCTTTTTTGTGCCCTGAAGTAGGTGATCCTTGTCGACTGACTTTTCGAAAAGAACGAGATGGTGACGATGAGCGAGTCCGAGACCAACACGGACGTCCCGCCGTACCGCTACACAGCGGCCCTGGCCGCGGAGATCGAGCCCCGCTGGCAGGAATTCTGGTCCGGCCACGGCACGTTCCACGCGCCGAACCCCACCGGTGAGCTGGCCGATCCCACGCACCCGCGGGCCGGGGCGCCCAAGCTGCACGTGCAGGACATGTTCCCCTACCCGTCCGGCGCCGGCCTGCACGTCGGGCACCCGCTGGGCTACATCGGCACGGACTGCTACACCCGCTACAAGCGGATGGCGGGTTACAACGTGCTGCACCCGATGGGCTTCGACGCCTTCGGCCTGCCCGCCGAGCAGTACGCGGTGCAGACCGGCACCCACCCGCGGATCACCACCGAGGCCAACGTCGAGCGCTACCGCGGTCAGCTGCGCCGGCTGGGCCTGGCCTACGACGAGCGGCGCAGCTTCTCCACCACCGACCCCGAGTACTACCGCTGGACGCAGTGGATCTTCCTGCAGGTCTTCAACTCGTGGTTCGACCCGTCCGACGCCAAGGCCAAGCCGATCGAGATCCTGATCTCGCAGTTCGAGGCCGGCGAGCGCGAGACGCCCGACGGGCGGGCGTGGGCGGAGCTGTCCGACGTCGAGCGCCGGCAGGTGATCAACGACCACCGCCTGGCGTACGTCAGCGAGGCGCCGGTCAACTGGTGCCCGGGGTTGGGCACCGTGCTGGCCAACGAGGAGGTCACCCCGGACGGGCGCAGCGAGCGCGGCAACTTCCCGGTCTTCAAGCGCAGCCTGAAGCAGTGGATGATGCGCATCACCCAGTACGGCGACCGGCTGGTCGACGACCTGGACACGCTGGACTGGCCCGAGCCGGTCAAGCTGATGCAGCGCAACTGGATCGGCCGTTCCCGGGGTGCGCACGTGGACTTCCCGGTCGGCGGCGACGACGTGATCAGCGTCTTCACCACCCGGCCCGACACGCTGTTCGGCGCCACGTACATGGTGCTGGCGCCCGAGCACTCCCTGGTCGACTCCGTCGTGCCGGCGGCCTGGCCCGAGGGCACCAAGGCGGTCTGGACGGGTGGGCACGCGAGCCCGGGGGAGGCCGTCGCGGCGTACCGGGCCGAGGCCGCGGCCAAGACCGAGGAGGAGCGGACCGCCGACGCCAAGGTCAAGACGGGCGTCTTCACCGGCGCGTACGCGACCAACCCGGTCAACGGCGCGCGCGTCCCGGTGTTCATCGCCGACTACGTGCTGGCCGGCTACGGCACCGGCGCGATCATGGCGGTGCCCGGCCAGGACGAGCGCGACTGGGCGTTCGCGGAGGTCTTCGACCTGCCGATCATCCGTACGGTGCAGGCGCCCGACGGCTTCGCGGGGGCTTTCACCGGCGACGCCCCGGCAATCAACAGCGACTGGCTGAACGGGATGGGCGTGGCCGACGCCAAGGCCGCGATGATCGCCTGGCTGGAGGAGCACGGCCACGGCCGGGGCGCGACCACGTTCCGGCTGCGCGACTGGCTGTTCAGCCGGCAGCGCTACTGGGGCGAGCCGTTCCCGATCGTCTACGACGAGACCGGCCTGCCCGTCGCGCTGCCCGAGTCGATGCTGCCGGTGGTGCTGCCGGACACCGACGACTTCTCGCCGCGCACCTTCGACCCGGACGACGAGCACAGCGAGCCGGAGACGCCGCTGTCGCGCAAGAAGGACTGGGTGACCGTCGAGCTGGACCTGGGCGACGGCCCCAAGACCTACACGCGTGAGACCAACACGATGCCGCAGTGGGCCGGATCGTGCTGGTACGAGCTGCGCTACCTGGACCCGCACAACGACAAGGTGCTGGTCGAGCAGGAGAACGAGGCCTACTGGATGGGCCCGAAGGACTCCGCGGACTGCGGCGGCGTCGACCTGTACGTCGGCGGCGTCGAGCATGCGGTCCTGCACCTGCTGTACGCCCGCTTCTGGCACAAGGTGCTGTACGACCTGGGCCACATCTCGTCCTTCGAGCCGTTCCGCAAGCTGTTCAACCAGGGCTACATCCAGGCGTACGCGTTCCGCGACGCGCGCGGCGTCATCGTGCCCGCCGAGGAGGTCGTCGAGCGCGACGGCAAGTGGTACTTCGGCGAGCAGGAGGTCGACCGCGAGTACGGCAAGATGGGCAAGTCGCTGAAGAACGTCGTCACCCCGGACGACATGAGCGAGCAGTACGGCGCCGACACGTTCCGGGTGTACGAGATGGCGATGGGCCCGCTGGACGTGTCCCGCCCCTGGGACACCAGGGCGGTGGTCGGTTCGCAGCGCTTCCTGCAGCGAGTGTGGCGTCTGGTGGTCGACGAGGAGACCGGCGCCGTCCGGGTCACCGACGAGCCGCTGGACGCCAGGACCCGGCGGGCGCTGCACCAGACCATCGACGGTGTCCGCGAGGACATGGACGAGCTGCGGTTCAACACGGCCATCGCCAAGCTGATCCAGCTGACCAACACGCTGACCCCGCTGGGCACGACGTCCCGCGAGGCGATCGAGCCGCTGGTGCTGATGACCTCGCCGTTCGCGCCGCACCTGGCCGAGGAGCTGTGGCGCAAGCTGGGCCACGACGACACGCTGGCCTACGCCGACTTCCCGGTGCCCGACCCGGCCCAGCTGGTGGCCGAGTCGGTCACCTACCCGGTGCAGGTCAACGGCAAGGTCCGCGGCCGGGTCGAGGTCGCGCCGGACGCGAGCGAGGAGACGGTACGCACGGCAGCGCTGGAGTCCGTGGCCGAGGCGCTGGCCGGCCGGGAGCCCCGCAAGGTGATCGTGGTCGCCGGCCGGCTGGTCAGCGTCGTCGTCTGACCGTCGTTCCACATGCAGGACAGCGTCGGGGCCGTCGGGAGGTCGGGCACGCCGTACCGGAACAATCTGGTACGTGCCTGATCTCCCGGACGTCCTGACTGTTGCCCCGCTGAGTTCACCCCTGGACGCGACCGTGCGCCCACCGGGGTCGAAGAGCATCACCAACCGGGCGCTGCTCTGCGCCGCCCTGGCCCCGGGCACGTCGACGCTGACCGGGGCCCTGTTCGCCGACGACACCCGGGCGATGCTCGACGCGGTGGCCGCCCTGGGGGCCACCGTCGACGCCGATCCCGAGGCGGCTGTGATCCGGGTGACCGGCGTCGACCCGCGTACCGGAACAGCCGACGCCGCCGTCGACGCCCGGCAGTCCGGCACCACGTCCCGGTTCATCCTGCCGGCGGCGGCGCTGCGTCCCGGCCGTACCGTGGTCGACGGCACCCCGCAGCTGCGCGCGCGCCCGTTCGGCCCGGTTTTGGACGCCCTGCGCGACCTCGGCGCGGAGGTCTCCACGACGGGGTTCCTGCCCGCGACCGTGCGCGGCCCGCTGCGTGGCGGCCCGGTGCAGGTCAGTGGCCACATCTCGAGCCAGTTCCTGTCCGGCCTGCTGATGGCCGGCCCCCTGATGACCGACGGCCTCACGGTGGAGCTGACCTCCCCGCTGGTGTCGGTGCCGTACGTGGAGATGACCCGGGCGGTGATGACAGCCTTCGGCGTACGCGTCGACGGCCTGACCGTGGCGCCGGGCACCTACCGGCCCACCGACTATGCGGTCGAGCCTGACGCCAGCGCGGCCTCGTACTTCCTGGGCGCGGCGGCGGTCGCCGGCGGCCGGGTGACCGTCCGCGGGCTCGGGACCGGCAGCCTGCAGGGTGATGTCGGTTTCGCCGACGTGCTGGAACGGATGGGTGCCACCGTGACCCGCTCGGCGGACTCGCTCACGGTGAGCGCCACGGGCACACTCCGCGGCGTGGACGTCGACATGTCCGACATTTCGGATACGGCCCAGACGCTGGCGGCGGTGGCGGTCTACGCCGACTCGCCGACCCGGGTCCGGGGAATCGGCTTCATCCGCGGCAAGGAGACCGATCGGGTGGCGGCCGTGGTGACCGAGCTGCGCCGGGCCGGGATCGACGCGGTGGAGGACGAGGACGGCTTCACGATCCGTCCGGGGGTGCCGCGGCCGACGCGCTTCGCCACGTACGAGGACCACCGGATGGCGATGAGCCTGTCGCTGCTGGGGCTGCGGTCGGCGGGGATCGAGATCGCCGATCCGGGTTGCGTGGCCAAGACGTACCCGCACTTCTTCACCGACCTCGCCGCCTTGAGCTGACCTGGTTGGGGGCGGGCTTTTCGCTTCTCTGTTCGCCTCCCGCCCGATTCGGCACACGGCTGCCATCGCCCTCACGCTGGTCACCTGAGCGGCTCCGACGGGCCACAATGCCTCTTCACTGACCAGGTGGCTCGCAAGCCCGTTGGCCGCTTCCCCAGATCTGCGCTGCTACTCGGGGTATTCGAGATTTTGGTCGCTGGTGGCCCCTATGGGGGCCAGAAATTACCAAGGTCTCGGACGCTGACCGAGACATGGGTATGCGCGGCGGGGCCGCTGCGCTGCCGGGCGGCCGCTGCGCGAGTGGTGGCCAGTCGGCTGTCGGAGTCACCGCTTCGGCCTTGCCGGCCGGTGCGCGAGTGGTGGGCAGTCGGCTGTCGGAGTTACCGCCTTGGCCTTGTCGGCCGGTGCGCGAGTGGTGGGCAGTCGGCTGTCGGAGTTACCGCTTCGGCCTTGTCGGCCGTTGCGCGAGCGGTGACCAGTCGGCTGTCGGAGTCACCGCCTCGGCCTTGCCGGCCGCTGCCGATCGAGCCGCTGGGCTGATCGCGTCGGCGGAGGCCTGCGTGCAGGTGTCACGGGGTCGGGGTGCTGGGAGTGATAGTTGGTCTTGGGCTGCTGGGCCCGATCAGGCCGTGGAGGACTGCGTGGTGTCGCCGCGGCGGGGTGTGGGGACGGGTGACTGGCCTGGCGAGGGTGCGACGGGCCGCTGGTGTGAGCTGCGGGGCCTGATCCGGGCCGAAGGCCGCCGCGGGGTGCCGGGAATGGAGAACGGCCCACCGCGGGTGCGGCGGGCCGTGCGTCGTCTCTCCAGGTGCGTCGGCTCAGACAGCAGCGACCGCAGCTGCGGCGTCGCGGCGGGCGGCCAGCCGCCACCGCAGCACGATCGTCGTCGTCAGGCCGATCCCGATCGCCGCCGGTGCCAGCGTCAGCGGGTTCATCGAGCCCGGCGACGTCACCGCCGCGCCGATCACCGCGTACGAGACCGCGGACGGCACCGAGGCCAGCGTCGTGCCGAGCAGGTAGCGCTTGCGGCACACCGACGTCGTGCCGTACGCGTAGCCGATCAGGCCGAACGGGGCCAGCGGCAGGAAGCGGACCAGCAGCACCGCCGACAGGCCGCGGCGGTTCAGCCAGCCGTCCAGGCGGTCCAGTTTGCCGCCCGCCCGCGCGCCCAGGGCGCCCCGGCCGGCCCAGCGGCCCGCGTAGTAGGTCGCCACCGCGGCGATGATGGCCGCGGCCAGCGCGGTGGCCGCGCCGGTGGCCGGGCCGAGCAGGGCGCCGCAGGCCAGGGTGATCGCGGTACGGGGGACGAGCACCGACAGGAGCAGGCCGCCCACCACCGCGATCGCCACGGCGGCCGCCGGGCCGAGGCCCACGACCGAGTCCGCGATGGCCTGCAACGGCAGGACCGCGGCCGCCACGCCGAGTGCGGTGATGACGGCGGCGAGGATGCCGACGCGGGTGAGCCGGCGCCGCCAGCCGAGCGGGGTCGTCGGGTGCTGCGTGCTGACCTGAGGGTCCGTGGCGGGGGTGGCGATGCCCCGCGGGGCGATCAGGGTGTCAGTCATGCAGGCGTACCCCTAAGGTCTCGTCGGTCCAGGTCTGGTGATCGGCGCCTGCAGTGCTCAGGCGGCGCCTGCCGCGGCGAGCCGCTCGCCTCTGAGCCGGTCGGCCCAGGTGTCGTCGAGCGGTTGAAGACTATCCGCGCCGATCGCCCAGCGCAGTAGCAGATCGGCTATCGCTGGGTTGCGGGCCAGCGCCGGGCCGTGCGCGTAGGTGCCGAGGATCTTGCCGTGCCAGGCGCCCTCGGTCTGGCCGTCGTTGCCGATGCCGGCGGTCACCCGGGCCAGTGGGGCCACTCCGGGACCCAGGTGGGTCCGGCCGCCGTGGTTCTCGAATCCGGTCAACGGGGGCAACCCTAGCCGGGGATCGATGTCGCCGCGAACCTCGCCCACCGCGCGTGTCTCGCCCCGGTCCGAGCTCAGGTCGAGCAGGTCCAGGCCGGCGCACTTGGCGCCCTTGGCGAAGAACGAGCTGCCGAACAGCTGGTAGCCGGCGCACACGGCGAGCACGGCCGCGCCCTGGTGGACGGCCCGGTGCAGGCCGCCATCGGCGATCAGCCGCTGGGCGGCCAGCGCCTGCGGGCCGTCCTCGCCGCCGCCGATCAGATAGATGTCGGCGGTGGTGGGCATGGCCTGGTCCGAGCGGACCTCGTACGTCTCCACCGGGATGCCCCGCAGCGCCGCACGACGGCCCAGGATCAGCAGATTCCCCCGATCGCCGTACGTCGAGAGCAGGTCCGGATAGATCCAGACGATCCGTAGGGTGCTCTCAGTTGACACGGTCCAACTCCGCTCGGATGTCCTGGAACGCCGTGTAGTTGGCGATCACCTCTAGGCGACCGGGCGGGCTGGCCTGCACCGCCTCGTCGAAGGTATGCACGTGCCGGAAGGCGACATCGTTCACTTCCAGCCGGACCGCCAGGTCGTAGGCCCGGTCGCCGGTGATCAGCACCTGCCGGCCGCGCAGCGGGGAGAAGTCGACGTCGTAGAGCCAGGACGTGTCGAAGCCGTCGGGGTCGCGGGCGTTGATCGACAGCAGGGTGGGGGCCACCTCGGCCATGTCGAACGCCTCGAGCCAGCTGGCCGGGTTCTTGGCCAGCAGCAGCCGGATGTTGCGGCCGTCGCGTTCCACCTGGGCGTAGCGGCCCGCCACCGAGGCGACGCCGGCCAGCCGGGGGACGGCCTCTATCGGGCGGACGCCGAACTCGGCGGCCACGGCCAGCGCGGTGGCGGCGTTGCCCAGGTTGACGTGCCCGGGCAGCTGGAGCTTGACCAGGTGCCAGTCGCCGCGGGGGTCGATGACGCCGTCGTCCTCGACGGTCCACTGGGCCTGCGGGCGGCGCAGCGGGCACCCGGTGCAGCGCCAGTCGCCGTTCGCCCGTTCGATCGGGGAGCCGCACTCCGGGCAGACGAACGAGTCGTCGTGCCAGCGCTGGCCGGCGCTGAACCAGACGACGTGCGCGGTGTTGACCGCCGCCCAGACCACCATCGGGTCGTCGGCGTTGGCGACCACGTGCACGTCGGGGTGGGCGGCCAGGGCGGTCCGCCACATCTGGGCCATCATGGCGACTTCCTTGGCCCGGTCGAGCTGGTCGCGCGAGAGGTTGAGCAGCGCGACCACCCGCGGGGTGGTCTCGTCGATGACCCGGGCCAGGTAGTGCTCGTCGACCTCGAGCACCGCGAACGGGGTGGCACCGGCCTTGGCCAGGGCCGAGGTGTGCCCGGTGGGCATGTTGGCGCCGAAGGAGTTGGTGGCGACCGGGCCCAGCACGCCGAGGGCGGCCGCGGTGAACCGGGTCGTGGTCGTCTTGCCGTTGGTGCCCGAGACCAGCGCGATCGCGCGGCCGGCGGCGAGGTTCTTCAGCAGGTCGGGATCGATCTTGAGACCGATCCACCCGCCGATCACCGAGCCGTCGCCGCGGCCGGCCGCCCGTGAGAGCGCCGCAGCGGTTCGCGACACGGAGGTCGCGACCTTGGCCCGTAGGGGCATCTTCCCGTCCGTCACGGCGACGAGGGTACCGGAAACGGACACTACGTCGAGTGGCCCTGGGTGCGTCCTGTGGACATCCACCGCTGGGTGGCCCCCTCGGCCGAACGGATGATCTCCACTACGCCGCCTGTCGCCGAGTTTGCGCCGGTGGGGGCGTTTACGGTCACATTCTCCCGACCTGGATCCGGCCCATGATCGGCCCCGTCGGGCTTTTTGTGTGTTGTGTTTCACCCGTAACCTTCGACGTAAAGTGATCAGCCAATCACCTGGTGCACTGGCATTTGTCACGGCGTGGTTACAAACCGGACAGGGGTTCGCGTGCCAAATACTCTCCGTAGCCAAGGGGAGTCCTGCACGTCACCCGGAAATCGGGTAGCAAGGACGAGCCGGTGAGCGCCCGCTCGCCGCTCGCACCGCAACGGACCACGCCGAGCCCTGCCCCGGTCCGAGCGGCGCGACCACACGTACGCGAACGACAACACAGGCATACGGGGGCAGGGACGGGGGACCCAGATTCGGTCCCACGGGGTACGCGCCAGTCGCGGCGTACCACGGAGGACCTTGGGGTGAAGCCACCATCGGTGGCCGGGCAACCTTCCCGCCCGAACCCGACAGCTAACCTCGCAGGCGTGCCGGAGGGATCTCTCTACCGTGCACGAAAGCACCTCGCACCGGCGCCGTCGTACCGTTGGCACCGGTCCCATCGCTCTGTCCCTGGGTCTCAGCCTCGCGGCCAGCCAGCTGATCGGCACCCCGGCGGCCTCCGCCGCTCCGGCGCCCGTCACTGCGGCCGCGTCGGCAGCCGTCAAGCCCAAGCTCACGAACTCCTACAACAGGAGGTCGGTGAAGAAGGGTCAGACGGTCCGGGTGACCGCGAAGCTCATCAACCCGAAGACCGGCAAGGGCGTCAAGAGCGTCAAGGTCAAGCTGCAGATCCGGGGCGGCAAGTCGTGGAAGACCTGGGTCACCCGGTCGACCGACTCCAAGGGCGCGGTCTCGATCCTGACCAAGCCCGGCTCGTCGCTGTACTACCGCACCGTCTTCTCCGGCGGTAAGGGCTACACCTCGACGCGCAGCAGCCAGACCAAGATCACCGTGAAGACCCAGAACAAGGCGGCCAAGGTGCTGGCCGAGGCGGCCAAGCACAAGGGTGCGCCGTACAAGTTCGGTGCTTCCGGTCCGAACCGGTTCGACTGCTCCGGCTACACCATGTACGTCTACAAGAAGGCCGCCGGCAAGAAGCTGCCGCACAAGGCCAACTCGCAGCAGCGGTACGGCAAGGCCGTCGGCAAGGGCAGCAAGAAGGCCGGCGACCTGCTGGTCTTCCGCTCCGGCTCCTACGGCACCCACGTCGGCATCTACGCCGGCGGCGGCTACATGTGGGCCGCACCGCACACGGGTGACAAGGTCAAGAAGCAGAAGGTCTACGGCAAGAACTACGTCGTGCGCCGCCTCGTCTGAGTTCCGCTCAGCGGTACGGTCACCGACAGCACCAGTAAGAGCAGTACGACAGTTCAGTGGGGCGCGACCCGGTACGGGGTCGCGCCCCACTGTCATGTCCGCTCCACTTTCTCCTCCACTTTCCTCCCCGATGGGGTGCCGAAGGGCAACCGCGCCTTCCCCAACGCCCGAAATCGGGGGACTTTCGTGCCCGGGTGGGCGGCATGTCGGAAAGTGGACCATGGTGCGGCCCGCCCGGCCCTCCACTTCCACCCCACCGGCTCTGACGTGCGGATACATCCGCGAATCGGGTTCGCGGAAGCCGTCATTCTGGTTGCGAGTGGAGGGAAGTGGAGTAGAGTGGAGCGCAGTGGCAGGGCCTGAGGAGGAGCTGAATCCGAGGGAATTTGCCGGCCCAGACGACAGGTGATCCGCACAGAGCTGGCTCTGCGGCGGCGCCCGGGGCAGGGGGGTTGGGCCGATGTTCCTCGGCACGCACACCCCGCGCCTGGACGACAAGGGCCGACTGATCCTTCCGGCGAAGTTCCGCGACGAGTTGGCGGGAGGTGTCGTGATCACCAAGGGGCAGGAGCGTTGCCTGTACGTCTTCCCGATGCCGGAGTTCCAGCGGATCGCCGACCAGCTGCGCGAACAGCCGGTCACCCACAAGGCCGCCCGGGCCTACAGCCGGGTGTTCTTCGCCAGTGCGCACGACGAGATCCCCGACAAGCAGGGCCGGGTCACCATCCCGGCGCATCTTCGGGAGTATGCGGCGCTGAACCGCGAACTCGTGGTGATCGGCGCGAGCACACGGGTGGAGATCTGGGACAAGCAGTCCTGGGAGCAGTACCTCTCGGCGAGCGAGGACGACTTCGCCGACATCGAGGAGGGGGTGCTGCCCGGCGGATTGTGAGGCGTGGCACCTGTGGGCCAGAGAAACGGCCCGGACGTCGCTGCCGCCGTACTGCGAGATCTCCAGCCGCTCCCGCTCCTGGCGCCTCTTCCCCGGTGCCAGGCGTGTGTCCGGTCGGGCGCGCCCGATGGCAACGGGCACGAGCGGATGGGGATCTGGCGGTACGGACAGACGACCGGGCTGTGCCGGCACCGGGGATCGGTGCGGGTCGGACCGGGTGAGCGCGGAAAGAGCAGGCAATGGGGGTCAGGATGGGCGAGCTTCGCGGCACACACGTGCCGGTGCTGCTCGAGCGCTGCCTCGAGTTGCTCGCCCCCGCGCTCGCGCTGCCGGGTGCGGTGCACGTCGACTTCACCCTGGGCCTGGGCGGGCACGCCGAGGCCGTGCTGGAGCGGCACCCGGACGTGGTCCTCATCGGACTCGACCGGGACACCGAGGCGCTTGCGCACTCCCGGCAGCGGCTGGCGCGGTTCGCGGACCGGACCCACTTCGTGCACGCGGTCTACGACGAGCTGCCGGCGGTGCTGGCCGACCTCGGCTACCAGCACTTCCACAGTGGCCTGTTCGACCTCGGTGTCTCGTCGCTCCAGCTGGACGAGCCGGACCGTGGGTTCGCCTACGCCCGGGACGCGCCGCTGGACATGCGGATGGACCAGTCGCGCGGGATCACCGCGGAGGAGGTCGTCAACGGCTACGAGCCCGGCGAGCTCGTCCGCATCCTGCGGGTGTACGGCGAGGAGAAGTTCGCCACCCGGGTCGTCTCGGCGATCGTCAAGGAGCGGGCGAAGGGCCGGATCGTCTCGTCGTCCCGCCTCGCGGACCTGGTCCGGGACGCCATCCCGGCCGCCGCGCGGCGAACGGGTGGAAATCCCGCGAAAAGAACGTTTCAGGCGCTACGTATTGAGGTAAATGCGGAACTCGCCGCGGTCGAGGCGGCGGTTCCCGCGGCATTGGACAGCTTGGCCCCGAAGGGGCGCCTTGTGGTGATGTCGTATCAATCGTTGGAGGACCGGATCGTCAAGCGCGCCTTCGCCGCGAGGGCGCGCAGCACCGGGCCGATCGACCTGCCGGTCGAACTGCCCGGAACGGGCCCTTCGGTGCGGCTCCTGACCCGCGGGTCGGAGCTGCCCAGCGCGGCGGAAGTGGCGGAGAACCCGCGGGCGGCTTCGGTGAAGCTGCGCGCGGTGGAACGGATCGACCAGCACGGCCAGACGGCAGGGACCGCCCGCGAACGGTCCCGACTGTCTACAACGCACGGGGGACAAGGGCGGTTACGCCCGGGGGAACGCCAGGAGGGGGAGGGGCATTGAGCGAGCGCATGACCACTGCGCCGCGGTCGGGGGGCCGGACCACGGAGCAGGTTGGCAAGGGCCGGCGCACGCCGGCCGGCAAGACGACCGGTACGACCACGGGCGGAGGCGTCCGGGGGGCACGCCGCAACCCGACGGCCGGTACCAACCGGGACAGCGCTGTCCAGAACAGCGCCGTCCAGGGCGCCACCGCCCTCAAGCTCAACACCGAGCATCAGCGTGACCCGATCACGACCCCGCGCCTGCGGGTGGCGCCGCCCGCGCCGATCAACGCGCCGCGCGCGCCGTTCATCGCGCTCGTGGTGGCGGTCGTCGTGGCCGGGGTGCTCGGCATCCTGCTGATCAACACCAAGACGGCGGAGAACTCGTTCCGGATCGACACGCTGCAGAAGCAGCAGGCCAAGCTGGACTCCCAGCAGCAGGAGCTGGAGAACGAGATCGCCGCCAACAACAGCCCGGGCAGCCTGGACGCCGCCGCCCGCCGGCTGGGCCTGGTCAAGGCCGACAACCCGGCGTACATCCGGCTGCCCGACGGCAAGGTCTTCGGGGTGCCGAAGCCGGGCAGCGGTGAGGTGGCCGTGACCGCGCAGGAAACCGCCACCTCGGCGACCGGGCGGTAACGCATGCCGCCCCGCGCCGACGGGACACCGCGCCGGGGCCAGGAGCCCCGGCGCGGCGCTTCTGCTGACCTGCCGCCGGCCGACGGCTCCGGGCGTGAGGACGACCGGGCCCGCGGTTTCGGCGGCATCGGCGACGCGCGGGCCTACACACCGCGTGGCCGGACCGTGCGCGAGGGAGACCAGCGCACCCGGTCGCCGCGTACGGGTCGCAACACCGATCCGTTCCGGCCCGCGTTGCAGGTCCTGGACGGCGGCCGGCCGACCCGGGACCGGCGCCGCGAGGCCGAGGACGACCAGGAGCCGCCGTCGCACCCGGCCCGGGAAGAGCGCGGCCGGGAGAAGCCGGGCCGCGAGACGCGGGCCCGTGCCCAGCAGGACCGCGAGACGGAAGGCCGCGACACGGACGGCCGTGGAGCGCGGGACCGTGGGACTCGGGACCGTCGGACGCGTGACCGCGAGCTGCCGGACCAGCGCCAGGAAACGCCGCGGGGACGTGCCACTGAGGACCGTGCCGCCGACGCGCGGCCCGGCAAGCCTCGCGCCGCCGACGGTCGTGCCACCCAGAGCCGGAGCACCCAGACCCGTGCTGCCCAGAGCAGTGCTGCCCAGGGCCGCGGCACCCAGAGCCGTGCTGCCGAGAGCCGTGCTGCCCAGGGCCGCGGCACTCAGAGCCGTGCCGCCCAGAGCCGGGCCGCCCGGGACGGCTACGACGAGGACGAGTGGGACGAGGCGCCACGCCGGGGCGGCCGGGCCACTGCCGGTGCCACCCGGGCGCGCTCGACCGCCAACCCGCGGCGGGGCGCTGCTGGTGCCCGTACCGAAGCCAATGCCCGGACCGGCCGCGAGCGCAAGGTCGCCGTCCCACCCGGACCCCGGCGTGGGCCGGCCGGGCGTCCGGCCCGGTCCTCGGCGCCGGCCCGGCCCGGCACCCGCCGGCCCGCACCGCTGATCCCCGCCGAGCCGCCGCGGCTCGCCAACGGCACCCGCCGGCTGCGGCTGGGCACCGTGCTCGCGCTCACCCTGTTCGTGGCGATCGGCGTACGGCTGGTCGTGTTGCAGGTCGGCGGTTCCACCGCGGCCGCGGAGAGCCTGCTCGAGCAGCGCCAGAAGCGCCTCACCGAGGTCGTGCTCCCGGCGCCGCGCGGCAGCATCCTGGACAGCTCCGGTGCGGTGCTGGCGCACAGTGTCGAGGCGCGGTACATCTACGCCGACCCGGAGATGATCAAGGATCCGGTCGCCGCGGCCGCCAAGCTGTCCCCGAAGCTGGGCATTCCGCCGTCCAAGCTGATCTCGCTCATGGCGAAGAAGAAGCGGCCCGGCGGCGGCCCGTCCCGCTTCGAGTATCTGGCCCGCGGGGTCGACATCGCGGTGGCCGACGAGATCGCCGCGATGAAGATCCCCGGCATCAGCTCCGACCGTGACGAGCGCCGCGACATCCCGGGCGCCGACCTCGCGGCCAACCTGATCGGCTTCACCGGCGACGACCACACCGGGCTCGAGGGCCTCGAGGCCCGCTACGACGAGCTGCTGCGCGGCAGCGACGGCAAGCGGGTGTTCGAGATCGGCCGCGGTGACCTGGCCAAGGAGATCCCGGGCGGCTACCACCGCCAGGACGACGCCTCGCCCGGCTCGTCGATCCAGCTGACCATCAACCGCGACCTGCAGTTCGAGGTGCAGCGGGTGCTGAGCCAGCAGGGTGAGAAGAGCAACGCGACCGTGGCCGCCGCCGTGGTGCTGAACGCCAAGACCGGCGAGGTGCTGGCCCAGGCGAGCTACCCGGCCTACAACGCGGCCAAGCCCGGCGACTTCAAGCCCCGCGACCGGGAGGACGTGGCGACCAGCGTCATCGCCGACCCGGGCTCGACGCACAAGGCGTTCACCATCGGCGCGGCCCTGGAGGAGGGCGTCATCACCCGGGACTCGCTCATCACGGTGGGCCCGGGTCTCAAGCGCGGCGGCTACGACTTCGTGGACACCCACCGTCAGCCGTCCGGCACCCGGCTCACCATCCCGGGCGTGCTGGCGTACTCGTCGAACGTCGGCACGATCCGCATCGCCGACAAGCTCGGCAAGGCCAAGCTGTACGAGTACCAGCAGCGCTTCGGGCTCGGCCGGGCCACCAACGAGGGCATGCCGGGCGAGGCGACCGGCAAGCTGCTGGCCCCCGACGAGTGGAGCGGTTCGGCGTCCGGCTCGGTGCCGATCGGCATGAGCGTCGACGCCACGCTGATCCAGATGACGGCCGGGTACGGCGCCATCGCCAACGACGGCACCTACATCCAGCCGCACCTGATCAAGGCGACCATCTCCGGCAGGAACGGCTCGGTCGTGCCGGCCCCGGCACCGGAGACGCATCGGGTGCTCAGCGCCGGCACGGCCCGGCAGCTGCGCGAGATGATGGAGTCGGTGGTCGACGCCGAGGGCGGCACGGGTGGCCGGGCCAAGGTCGACGGCTACCGGGTCGCGGGCAAGACCGGCACCGGCAAGATGCTGGTCGAGGGCCAGTACACCAAGCACAACGCCGGCTCGTTCATCGGCATGGCGCCGGCCGAGGACCCGCAGTTCGTCATCGGGGTCTTCGCCGACGTGCCCGACGGCACCGGCGGCGACGTGGCCGCTCCGGCGTTCAGCAAGATGATGTCCTCCGCGCTGCGCCACTACCGGGTGCCGCCGTCGGGTAACCCGGAGCCGACCTTCAAACTGAAGGGATAGGCGCACCGATGGCGTTGGCAGCGGGATGCCGGCCACGGGGTAGGGTCTGACGCCGTGTCCGGCATTCCCCGTCCCCAGACAGTCCGGCCCTCTCGGCTGGCCGACCTCGCGGCGCTGATCAGCGCCGAGCTGGTCGGTCCCGACGCCGAGGTCAGCGGCGTCACGCACGCCAGCGGCGAGGTGCAGCCGGGTGACCTCTACGCCGCGTTGCCGGGTGCCCGCCGGCACGGCGCCGAGTTCGCCGGGGTCGCCGCGGAGGCCGGTGCGGTCGCCGTGCTCACCGACCCGGCCGGCCGCGACGCCGCGGTCGCCGCCGGGCTGCCGGTGCTCGTCGTGACCGACCCGCGAGGGGTCCTCGGTGCCGCCGCGTCGCGGATCTACGGCGACCCGACCGAGCGGCTCACCGTGATCGGGCTGACCGGCACCGCCGGCAAGACCTCGACGGCGTACCTGGTCGAGTCGGGGCTGCGGGCCGCCGGGCTGACCACGGGGCTGATCGGCACCGTCGAGACCCGCCTCGGCGACCTGGTCGTGCAGAGCGTGCGTACCACCCCGGAGGCCACCGACCTGCACGCGATCCTCGCCGCCGCCCTGGAGCGCGGGGTCACCGCCGTGGTCATGGAGGTGTCCAGCCACGCGCTGGCCATGGGCCGGGTCGGCGGGGTCCGCTTCGCCGTCGGCGGTTACACCAACTTCGGCCTGGACCACCTGGACTTCCACGCCGACGCCGACGACTACTTCGCGGCGAAGGCGAAGCTGTTCGACGGCCGGTGCCGCTTCGAGGTGCTCAACGCCGACGAGCCGGCCCTGCTGCCGCTGCGCAAGCCGGCCACCATCACGTACTCCGCCGCCGGGGACGCCGCGGCCACCTGGTCGGCGAGCGACATCGCCGGCGACGCGTTCGGCCAGCGCTTCACCGCGCGCGGCCCGGCCGGGGCAGTGCGCGCGGGTGTCGCACTGCCCGGCCGGCACAACGTGGCCAACGCGCTGCTGGCGCTCTCCTGCCTGGTCGCGGCCGGCATCGACGCGCAGGTCGCGGCCGACGGCATCGCCGCCTGCCCGGGCGTGCCGGGCCGGCTGGAACGGGTCGACTCGCCCGGCGACGTGTTCGGCGTGGTCGACTACGCCCACAAACCCGACGCGATCGTGGCCGCGCTGGCCGCGTTGCGCGAACTCGCGACGGCCCGCGGCGGGCACCTGGTCTGCGTGATCGGCGCCGGCGGCGACCGGGACCGCGGTAAACGTCCGCTGATGGGGGCGGCCGCGGCCCGCGGCGCCGACCTGGTCGTCATCACCGACGACAACCCGCGCACCGAGGACCCGGCCGGGGTCCGTGCCGCGGTCCGCCAGGGCGCCGAGCAGGCCGGCGCGGCGGCGAAGATCATCGAAGTGGCCGGCCGCCGGGCCGCGATCGACGAGGCGGTACGCCTGGCCGGTCCCGGCGACGTGGTGGCCGTCCTGGGCAAGGGACACGAACGAGGCCAGGAGGTGAACGGCGAGGTGCTGCCGTTCGACGACCGGATCGAGCTGGCCGCGGCGCTGGCCGTACGCGCGGGCGGTGCCGCTTGATCCGGATGACCCTGGACGAGATCGCCGAGATCACCACCGGCCACCTCGTCAACGCCGACCCGGCCGCCACCGTCACCGCGGCGGTCGAGTACGACACCCGGGCGTTGCAGCCGGGCGGTCTCTTCGTCGCCTTCGCCGGTGAACGGGTGGACGGTCACGACTTCGCCGCCGCGGCCGTGGCCGCCGGTGCCGTGGGCGTGCTCGGCACCCGTGACACCGGACAGCCCGGGATCGTCGTCGACGACCCGCTGCGGGCGCTGGCCGCGCTGGCCACGGTGGCCGTACGGCGGCTGCCGGAGCTGACGATCGTCGGGCTCACCGGCTCGTCGGGCAAGACCACGACCAAGGACTACATCGGGCAGTTGCTGGCCCGGCTCGGCCCGACCGTGGCGCCCGCCGGTTCGCTCAACAACGAGCTCGGCTTCCCGTACACGGTGCTCAAAGCGGACCCGGCGACCCGGTTCCTGGTGCTGGAGATGGGCGCCCGGGGGATCGGGCACATCCGCTACCTGACCGACATGACCCGGCCCCGGATCGGCGTGGTGCTCAATGTCGGCGCCGCTCACATCGGCGAGTTCGGTTCCGTCGAGGGCACCGCGCAGGCCAAGGGCGAGCTTGTCGAGGCGCTCGGCGAGGACGGTGTCGCGGTGCTCAACGCCGACGACCCGCTGGTCGCTGCGATGGCGTCGCGCACCGCCGCCCGGGTGGTGTTCGTGGGTGAGTCCGAGACGGCCACCGTACGGGCGGTCGACGTGACGCTGGACGAGCGCGGGCGGGCGGCGTACACGTTGATCACCCCCGCCGGGTCGGCGCCGGTGCGGCTGGCTGTGACCGGCCGCCACCAGGTCGGCAACACGCTCGCCGCCGCGGCCGTGGCGCTGGAGGCCGGGATGGCGCCAACCGCCGTGGCCGCCGCGCTGGGTGAGGTCGGTGTCGTCTCGGGCCGCCGGATGGACGTCTTCGACACCCCGGGTGGCGTGACAGTCATCGACGACTCGTACAACGCCAACCCGTCGTCGACCGCCGCGGCGCTGCGGGCTCTCGCCGCGCTCGGGGCGGGCCGGCGCACCACAGCTGTGCTCGGTTACATGGCCGAGCTCGGTCAGTTCGAGACTTCGGGACACGAGGAGGTCGGCCGGCTCGCCGCCGAGCTGGGAGTCGACAGAGTGATAGCGGTCGCGGACAATGCCGCCCCGATCCTCGACGGCGCGGCAACGGTGCCCGCCTGGAAGGGCGAGGCGGTGCTCGCGGCCGACCAGGCGGCGGCCGTCGCGGTGCTGCGGGGCGACCTGCGGCCGGGCGACGTCGTGCTGGTCAAGGGATCGCGGTACCGGACGTGGGAGGTGGCCGACGCGCTGCGCGCGGATCCGGCCACGCAGGAGGTAAGCCCGTGAGGGCAGTCATCGTCGCGGCCGCGGTCGCGTTCATCATCTCGCTCTTCGGCACTCCGCTGGCCATCCGCGTGTTCACCGCGCTGAAGGCCGGCCAGCCGATCCGGGCCGTCGGCCCGGCCAGCCACCAGGGCAAGAAGGGCACCCCGACGATGGGCGGGGTGGCGTTCATCTTCGCCACCGTGCTGGCGTACGTGGCCGGGCACATCGCCCTGACCACGTTGCCGTCGGAGCAGATCGCCCAGGTCCAGCCGACGATGACGGCGCTGGTGCTGCTCGGGCTGTTCGTCTTCTGCGGCGCCGTCGGCTTCCTCGACGACTTCATCAAGGTCCGCCGGCGCAACTCCGCCGGGCTCAGCGCCAAGGGCAAACTGCTCGGCCAGCTGCTGGTCGGCGGCGGACTGGGCGTCGCGGCGCTGTACGTACCCAGCACCAACGGCCAGACCGTGGCCAGCGAGCACATCTCGTTCATCCGCGACATCAGCTTCCTCGACGTCGGCAAGGTCGGCTCCGTGCTGGTCTTCGTCTTCGTCATCATGTCGATGTCCAACGGTGTCAACCTCACCGACGGCCTGGACGGGCTGGCCACCGGCGCCTCCATTCTGGTGCTGGGGGCGTACGGGCTGATCGGGTTCTGGCAGTACCGGCACTGGTGCGGTGACGACACGTACGTGGCCAACCCGGCGAACTACTGCTACGAGGTCCGGGACCCGTTGGAGGTCGCGTTGATCGCGGCCGCGGCGGCCGGCGCCTGTGTCGGCTTCCTGTGGTGGAACACGTCGCCGGCCCGGATCTTCATGGGCGACACCGGCGCGCTGGGCCTGGGCGGCCTGATCGGCGGGCTCGCGATGGCGACCCGGACGACCCTGCTGTCGATCATCATCGGCGGCCTGTTCGTCATCATCACGATGTCCGTGGTCATCCAGATCATCTCGTTCAAGACCACCGGCAAGCGGGTCTTCCGGATGTCACCACTGCAGCACCACTTCGAGCTGGCCGGCTGGAGCGAGGTCAACATCGTGGTCCGGTTCTGGATCGTGGCCGGGATCTGCGTGGCCATCGGTCTGGGCCTGTTCTACAGCGACTTCCTCGCGGTGATGGGATAGATCTCTCGCGACACGCCAGCTTCGCATCCCGGGGCTGGCGTGTCGCGCCACCATGATGGTCACCATGGGCGAGGACAAGGTAGACACCCGGCCCGCGGTCACCGTGTCGCCGGCGGCGACCGTGCAGCCCGCCGCGCCCGCCGCCCGGCCCCGGTCGCTCAGCCAGCAGCTGCTGCCCGCGGTGCACGGCCTGCTGGCCCGGCCGCTGTCGTCGTACTACCTGCTGCTGGCCAGCTCCGGTCTGCTGTTGCTGATCGGCCTGACCATGGTCTTCTCGGCGACCAGCGTCAAGGCGTACGCCGAGGACGGCAGCGCGTTCTCCGCCATCCGCAACCAGCTGATCTTCGCCGTGCTGGGCCTGATCGGCTTCTGGGTCTGCCAGCGGCTGCCCGCCAGCACGCTGCGCTTCCTCGGCAAGTACGTGCTCGGCGCGGCCATCGTCCTGCTGGTCCTGCTGGACCTGCTGATGGCGATGCGCTCGGTCGGCATGATCGATGCGGATCCGCAGACCGGCATCGTCGCCCTGGGCCCGCTGAAGGCCAAGCTGCTGTGGCTCTACATCGGCCCGATCGGCATCCAGCCGTCCGAGATCGCCAAGCTCGGCGTGGTCCTCTGGGGTGCCGACATCATCGCCCGCAAGGGTGCCGCGCTGGGCCACTGGCGTGAGCTCGCGATGCCGCTGTTCCCGCTGGTCGGCCTGCTGTTCGTCCTGGTCGGCTACAACGACCTGGGCACCATGCTGGTGCTGCTCTCGCTGGTGATCGGGCTGCTGTGGGCCGCCGGGGTCCGGATGCGGGTCTTCGCCGCCCTCGGAGTGCTCGGCCTGTCCGGCGTCGGCCTGCTGATCGCCGCGGCGTCGCGCGGTGCGGGCTCCGGCGCGGTCGGCGAGGAGAACTACCGGCTGGCCCGGATCACCGTGCTGTTCAAGCCGCTCGAGGACTGCCAGTCGGACTTCTGCTACCAGATGGTGCAGGGCCGCTCGGCGATCTACGAGGGCGGCTGGTTCGGGGTCGGGCTGGGCAAGGGCGCCCTGAAGTGGAACTGGCTGCCCGCGGCCGACAACGACTTCATCTACGCCGTCGTGGCCGAGGAGCTCGGGGTGGTCGGCTGTGCCGTCATCCTGGCGCTGTTCGCGGTGCTGGCGTACACCGGCTTCCGGATCGCGCGCCGGGTCGACGACCCGTTCCGCCGGCTGGCCGCCACCGGCATCACCACCTGGCTGGTGGCCCAGGCCGTGATCAACATCGGCGGGGTGGTGGGCCTGCTGCCGATCACCGGGCTGCCGCTGCCGTTCATCTCCACCGGTGGCAGCGCCCTGGTCGTGACGCTGGCCGCGATCGGCATCCTCGCCTCCTTCGCCCGCGCCGAGCCGGACGCCGCGCGGGCCCTGCACGCCCGTCCGCCCGCCCGATGGGTACGGCTACTCTGGGCCCCGCTGCCGCCGCTCCCCCCGCCGCGGCGGCCGGCCAAGCCGCGCCCGCCCGCCCGGTGATCGGGCATCCGGGCACCAGATCCGGCGGGGGAGAACTGGAGACCGTGATGGGTCTGCTGCGGTCTGTCGTGCTCGCCGGGGGAGGCACCGGCGGTCACATCTACCCGCTGCTCGCCTTCGCCGACGCCCTGCGCCGCCACTTCCCCGAGGTGCGGATCACGACGCTGGGCAGCCCGAAGGGCATGGAGAACGAGCTGATCCCGCCGGCCGGCTACGACCTGCGGGTCATCCCGGCGTTCCAGCTGCCCCGCGCGCTCAACCTGAATCTGCTGCGCACCCCGGACCGGATGTACAAGTCGGCCCACGCGGCCGGCCAGATCCTCGACGAGGTGCAGGCGGACGTGGTGGTCGGCTTCGGCGGTTACGTGTCGGTGCCGGCGTACCTGGCGGCCTGGCGGCGCGAGCTGCCCATCGTCATCCACGAGGTGAACGTGCCGCCGGGGGTGGCCAACCGGATGGGCATGAAGTTCACCAAGAACATCGCGGTGGGGTTCCCGACCCAGCCGCAGCAGGCCGAGTCGCTGCGCGACGCCCGGGTCGTCGGCGTGCCGCTGCGCACGTCCATCACCCGGATGGACCGGCAAGCGCTGCGCCCGCAGGCCCTGGCCCACTTCGGGCTGCGCCCGGACCTGCCGGTGCTGTTCGTCTCCGGTGGCTCGTCCGGGGCCCGCACGATCAACCTGGCGGTGGCCGGGGCGGCCAAGAAGCTGGCCCACGCGGGCATCCAGGTGCTGCACGTGCAGGGCGGGCGCAACGACCCGTTCGAGATCCCCAGCGACCTGCCGGTGCCGTACGTCGTGGTGCCGTACCTGTCCGACATGAACCTGGGCTACGCCGCCGCCGACCTGATGCTGTGCCGGGGCGGGGCGATCACCGTGGCCGAGACCACCGCGATCGGCATGCCGGCGATCTACGTGCCGTACCCGTTCAGCAACCAGGAGCAGAAGCGCAACGCGCTGCCCGTGGTCGAGGCCGGCGGCGGTCTGCTGGTGGACAACGCCGAGCTGACTCCGGAGTGGATCGAGCGTACGGTCATCCCGCTCGCCCGCGATCCGCGGCGGCTCGCCACAATGGGTGCCGCGGCGGGCGGCTACGGCCGCCGCGACGGCGACGAGGCCCTGCTCGACTTCGTGTGCGAGGCAGTGGCCCGCCGATGAGTCCTTCGACAACCAGGGGAGTGGTCCTGTGAACACGGCGGAACTGACGCCGGCCGGCGAGCTGACCGCCGAGCAGCTGGGCACCGTCCACCTCATCGGCATCGGTGGCGTGGGCATGGGCGGCCTGGCCCGGCTGCTGCTGACCCGGGGTGTCCCGGTCTCCGGCAGCGAGCTGCGGGAGTGGCCGGCCCTGGCCGCGCTGCGCGCGCTCGGCGGCACGGTGCACATGGCGCACGAGGCGTCCAACCTCGACGGCGTCGACACGGTCGTCTACTCGACGGCGATCCCGCAGGATCACGTCGAGATCGTCGAGGCCCGCCGGCGTGGGCTGCGGGTGCTGCACCGGTCCGAGGCGCTGGCCGCCGCGATGACCGGGCGCCGCACGATCGCGGTGGCCGGCACCCACGGCAAGACCACCACCACGTCGATCATGACGGTGATCCTGCAGCACGCCGGCGAGGACCCGTCGTTCGTCATCGGCGGTGAGATCTCCGCGGCCGGCTCCAACGGCCACCACGGTTCCGGCAGCTACTTCGTGGCCGAGGCCGACGAGAGCGACAAGTCGTTCCTGATCTACCGGCCGCACGTCGCCATCATCACCAACATCGAGGGCGACCACCTCAACAACTGGGGTGACCTGGCCGGGCTCAAGGCGGGCTTCCTGGAGTTCGCCGAGCTGACCGACCCGGACGGCTTCGTGGTCACCTGCGCCGACGACGAGGGCGTGCAGGAGCTGATCGGCGCGCTGCGGGCCGCGGGTCGCACGGTCTACACGTACGGCGAGTCCGAGGGCGCCGACCTGCGGATCACCGACGTGGTCTCCTCCGTGCAGGGCGTGCGTTACCAGGCCACGCTGGACGGCAAGCCGCTCGGCGAGATCGCGCTGGCGCTGCCCGGCCGGCACATGGGCCTCAACGGCGCCGCGGCGGTGCTGACCGCGATGCGGCTGGGCATCCCGCTGCAGAAGATCACCGAGGCGCTGAGCTCCTTCCCCGGGGTGCGGCGGCGGTTCGAGCGCAAGGGCACGGTCGCCGGGGTGCGCGTCTACGACGAGTACGCGTACCACCCGACCTCGGTCAAGGCGGCTCTGCGCACGCTGCGCGAGGTGGCCGGGGACGGGCGGCTGGTGGTGGTGTTCCAGCCGTACCGGGTCTATCGCACCCGTGACCTGCAGGCCGAGCTGGCTGAAGGGCTGGCCCTGGCCGACGAGGTGATCGTCATGGAGGTCTTCGGGCCCGGCGAGCAGCGTGGGCCCGGCGAGGGCGGCGTCGCGCTGACCGCGGCCGTCGACCTGCCGGCGGAGCACAAGGTCTTCGTGCCGTCGTGGGAGGACGTGCCGGCCGAGGTGCTGCGGCGCAGCCGGCCCGGCGACGTCGTGGTCACCATGGGCGCGCCGCCGATCTCGATGATGGGTGACGAGCTGCTGGCCGCCCTGGCCGAGGCCTGACCGGACCGGGAGACCCCATGAGCGACGGCGGGCGCAGCTGGCGGCTGGTGCGGGCGGACACGGATGCCGTGCCGACCTCGGTCCGGCGGTTCATGGCCCGCGCCCGCCGGCGCAAGCTGCGGGCGGCGCTGCCCTGGGCGGTCACGGCGGGCGTGCTGCTGGTCGCGGGGGCGGTCGCCTGGATCGTGTACGGCACGTCGGTGCTCGGCGTGCGCCAGGTCGAGGTGGTCGGCACCGATTCGCTCACGCCGCTGCAGGTCGAGGAGGCTGCGGCCGTACGGATGAAGCAGCCCTTGGCCGGCGTCGACCTGGACCGGATCCGGGGCCGGGTGGAGGGCCTGCCCGCGGTCGACCGCGCCGTGGTGTCCCGCAGCTGGCCCGGGACCGTCGTGATCGAGGTCGTGGAGCGCACGCCCGTCGCCGCCGTGGCGGCGGGCAGGAACTTCACCCTGATCGACGGTGAGGGCGTCGCCTACCGCACGGTCTCGCAGCGCCCGCGCGGTCTGCCGCTGGCGCAGCTCACCGCGCCCGGCCCGGACGACATCAACACCCGGTCGGCGCTCACCGTGCTGTCGTCGCTGACCGCGGAGCTGCGCGAGCAGGTCGTCTCGATCTCCGTCCTGGCCCCCGCGCAGGTGCGGCTGGGGTTGCGCAAGGACCGCGAGGTCTTCTGGGGTGACGAGACGCAGAGCGAGCGGAAGGCTCAGGTGGCGACCGTGCTGCTCGAGCGCAAGGGCGACACGATCGATGTGAGCGCCCCGGACGTGGTGACCATCCGCTAACCGGACAAAGATGGCCGAACGGCGCATTCCGTCCAAGGTTACGGCTGAGTCGGATACTCGCCACGTAAGCGGACGCCGACACGCCGCGTCGGTCCTTGGTTGTCGCCTGTCCGCCGCTTACGTTGCCCCGAGAGGTTCGAGTAGTTGACATAACACTAAGCCTCTAGTAGAGGGTGAGGGTTTCCTCGCCCTCCCTTGTACGGCGCGGGTATCGATGGCGGTTCTTGGCCGGACCGCTGGGGCCCTCGACACCCACAACCCTGAAGGGAAGGCTGAGCCCGATGACACCTCCGCACAACTACCTTGCGGTCATCAAGGTCGTCGGCATCGGCGGCGGCGGCGTCAACGCCGTGAACCGCATGATCGAGGTTGGGCTCAAGGGAGTCGAATTCATCGCGATCAACACCGATGCGCAGGCGCTGTTGATGAGCGACGCCGACGTCAAGCTCGACGTCGGCCGCGAACTCACCCGTGGCCTCGGCGCCGGCGCGCAGCCGGACGTCGGCAAGAACGCCGCCGAGGACCACCGCGACGAGATCGAGGAAGTCCTCAAGGGCGCCGACATGGTCTTCGTGACCTGCGGCGAGGGCGGCGGCACGGGCACCGGTGGCGCCCCCGTGGTCGCCAACATCGCCCGCAAGCTGGGCGCCCTGACCATCGGCGTGGTGACCCGGCCGTTCTCGTTCGAGGGCAAGCGCCGCCAGGTGCAGGCCGAGGCGGGCATCGACGAGCTGCGCAACCAGTGCGACACCCTCATCGTGATCCCGAACGACCGGCTGCTCGCCCTGGGCGACCGCGGCATCAGCATGATGGACGCGTTCCGCCAGGCCGACCAGGTGCTGCTCTCCGGCGTGCAGGGCATCACCGACCTGATCACCACCCCGGGCCTGATCAACCTCGACTTCGCCGACGTGAAGAGCGTGATGAGCGGCGCGGGCAGCGCGCTCATGGGTATCGGCAGCGCGCGCGGCGACAACCGCGCCGTCGAGGCGGCCGAGAAGGCCATCTCCAGCCCGCTGCTGGAGCAGAGCATGGACGGTGCGCGCGGCGTGCTGCTCTCCATCGCCGGCGGCTCCGACCTCGGCCTGTTCGAGATCAACGACGCGGCCCAGCTGGTCACGGACGCGGCCCACCCGGACGCCAACATCATCTTCGGCGCGGTCATCGACGACGCGCTGGGCGACGAGGTTCGGGTCACGGTCATCGCCGCGGGCTTCGACGGGGGCACGCCCTCGTACAAGCCGGCTGAGCCCGCCCGCAAGGTGGTCCAGCAGGCCTCGGCGCCGCCCGCGGTCGCGCCGTCCTCACCGGTGCCGGTGACGCCGCCGACACCGCCCGCCGCGACCACCCCGCCGCCGCGCCGGGTGCTCTTCGACGACGTGGACGTGCCGGACTTTCTGAAGAACGGCTCCTGAGAGCTTGGCACCAGAGGCGCGCCGCGACGAGTTGGCGGCCTCGCTGGACGAGGTACGCCGGCGGATCGAGCGTGCCTGCACGGCGGCCGGCCGTGACCCCGGGTCGGTGACCCTGGTCGCGGTGACCAAGACGTACCCGGCGAGCGACGTGGAGTTGCTCGCCGGGCTCGGCGTCACCGACGTCGGGGAGAACAAAGATCAGGAGGCGGCGGCCAAGGCGGCGGCCGTGACGGCCGTACTGCGCTGGCATTTCGTCGGTCAGCTGCAGCGCAACAAGGCCAAGTCGGTGGTCACCTACGCCGACGTCGTGGAATCGGTGGACTCGACGCGCCTGGCCGGGGCGCTCGCCACGGCTGCGGCCCGGCTCCGCGAACGCCCGCTCGACGTACTGGTGCAGGTCAGCATCGACGGTGATCCCGCCCGCGGCGGGGCAGTGGCCGACGGCGGCGATCCCGATCGCGACCTGTGGCGGGTGGCGGCGGCGGTCGAAGCGGCCGAAGGACTGCGGCTGGGCGGTGTGATGGCGGTGGCGCCGCGCGGGTGGGAGCCGGCCCGGGCCTTCGCGGAACTGGCCGGCCTGGCGGCCCGGCTGCGGTCCGAGTATCCGGACGCGAAGGACATTTCGGCCGGCATGAGCGGCGACCTCGAGCAGGCGGTCCGGCACGGCGCGACACACGTACGGATCGGCACTTCTTTGCTCGGGATGCGAAACACGCTGCGGTAGCCTTGCGGCGGGCAGCAAACTACATACGTGTTGTTTACGCGCGACGTGCCTCGGCCGACGCGCCCGGACGACGCAGCGTCGCAGCGGGCCGCGGTCATGTTTACCGAACGCGGGATCCGTGCAAGGGGGGACGCGGCACGCCGAGGGGGCGCGGGCCGCACAGCGGACGGAGGTGGGGGCATGGACGAGCGGTTCGGCGCCGAGCAGGGGCTGGTGATGGCATGAGCGCACTGCGCAAGGCCGGCGTGTGGCTCGGCCTCGTGGAAGAGGACGACCAGTACGACGACCGCTACCGCGACGGTGGCGGCTACCGCGAGCGTGAGCGCGACCGGGACCGCGACTCCGGTTACCGCTACGCCGACGAGTTCGCCGACGAAGAGGACGACGTCGAGGAGGCGCCCGCGCTGCCACGGGCCCGCCAGGAGCGCAGCGGCCGCCTGGAGCGCGCCGCCGCCCGCCTCGACCTCGACCGGGACGACCACGACCGGCCGGAACGGCAGGAGCGCGCCAGCGTGCGCTCGATCACCCGGCCGCCGGCGCCGGTCGCTGAGCCGGCGGGCTACTCCACCCGCGACAACCTCGCGCTCGCCCCGCAGACCCAGGTGCACCAGCGGGTCGTCGAGGAGGACCAGCGCTACCAGATCACCACGCTGCACCCGACCACGTACCGCGAGGCCCGCACCATCGGCGAGCACTTCCGCGACGGCGTACCGGTCATCATCAATCTCACCGAGATGGATGAAGGGGACGCCCGCCGGCTCGTTGACTTCGCCGCCGGGCTGGCTTTCGGTCTGCGCGGTACGATCGAGCGCGTGACCAACCGGGTTTTCCTGCTCTCACCGGCCAACGTCCAGGTCACGGCAGAGGACAAGGCCAAGATCGCTGAGGGCGGTTTCTTCAACCAGAGTTGACCCTAACGAGGGACCCGCCTGACGTGCTGTCGATCGTGTTTCAGATCATCTATCTGCTGCTCTATGTGTTCTTCCTGACCCTGCTCGCCCGGTTCGTCCTGGGTGCGGTGCTGCAGTACGGGCGTCGGTGGCAGCCGGGCCGAGGGGCGTCGGCGGCATTGGAATCGGTGTGGAGCGTCACTGATCCACCCCTCAAGGCGTTGAGGCGTGTGATCCCACCGCTTCGAATTGGTACCGTGAGTTTGGACCTGGCGTCCCTGGTCCTGCTGGTTATCCTGTTCGTGCTTTTGAACTTCGTGTTAGCGCGTCTGATCATCGCGTTCGCGTGACAGCGTCCGCCTGATCGACTGCGCCCCACGCGGCCGCAACTGACCCGAGGAGTTTCGATGCCGCTGACCCCGGCGGACGTGCACAACGTCGCCTTCAAGAAACCCCCTATCGGCAAGCGGGGGTACGACGAGGAGGAGGTCGACGCCTTCCTGGACGAGGTCGAGCGCGAACTCGCCCGTCTGATCGAGGAGAACAACGAGCTGCGCGCCCAGGTGGAGCGCGGCGGTCGGGGTGGCGCACCAGCCGGCCCGAGCGCCGACCCGCGGATGGCGGCGGAGCTCAACGAGATGAAGGCCCAGCTCGACCGGGTGCAGCGCGACAAGTCTGCCGCTGAGCAGGCTGCCCGGCAGATGCAGGCCGAGCTGGAGCAGGTCCGGGCCCAGGGTCCGGTCGGCGCCGGTGCCGGAGCCCCCACGGGCGCCGACGGCGAGCAGCAGGCGCTGCGCGTGCTGATGATGGCCCAGCGTACGGCCGACGACCACGTGTCCGACGCCCGCCGCGAGGCCGACAAGCTTCTCTCCGACGCCCGCTCCAAGGCGGAGGAGGTCACCCGCGAGGCCCGCGCCAAGGCGGACGCCCTGGAGCGCGACGCGCGCCAGCGGCACCAGGAGGCCATGGGCGGCCTGGACGCCAAGCGGTCGGCGCTGCAGAAGCACATCGAGGAGCTCAAGCAGTTCGAGCGGGAGTACCGCACGCGGCTGAAGGCGTACCTCGAGAGCCAGCTGCGCGACCTCGACGGTCGTGGCCAGGGCCTCGAAGCCGAGATGACCCGCGCCGACGCCAACCGTTCGGTCGGCGGCTCCGGTGGCCTCGCGGCCGCGGGTCTCGCCGGCTCGTACGGCGGCAGCCGCGCCAACTCCATCGAGACCGGCCGCTGAGCCTCGGCTTGCGGAACGGTCGCACAGCGGCGGGGATGAGCCATGATCGTTGTTAGTCTGCTGCTCATCCTCGTCGCCGTCACGCTGCTCGTGCTCGGCCTCGTGGGCGGGTCGAGCTCCCTGTTGATCAGCTCCATCGTCGCCAGCCTGCTGGCCGCGGTGGCCCTGGTCATCGGCGCCCGCCAGGCCTCGGCTGCCCGGCGCGCGGCGACAGCCCCGGCCGGCGATGCCGCACGCGCGGCCCCGCCCCCCGAGGCCGCGCCCGACGCCGCCTACGTGGCGGGCCAGGAGGACGCGGAGGAGCACCTGACGGGGCCGGACGCGACCCAGCGGGTGCAACCGGACGCCGACCTCTACGACTACGACGACGCTGCGGCCGGCCGGCCTTCCTCGGGTCAGACGGCCGGCCCGGCGCCGACGGAGCAGGCACCGGCCGACTACGAGCACGCGGCGAGTTTCATCGGCGGAGCTCGTGCGGAAGACCCGTCCTCCGGTGAATTCGACGAGCCGGACCCGGACGACCCGGACGACGAACCCCTGCCCCAGTCGGTCCGCCCGGCGGACGCGGTGCGGGTCGCCAGCCTGGACGCCGAGGTGCTGGTGGTCGACGGCCGGCCCCGGTACCACCTGGCGGACTGTTCGCACCTGGTGGGGCGGATGACTGAGGGGCTGCCTGTTGCTGAGGCGGTTGAGCTCGGGTTCAGCCCTTGCGGGTTGTGCCGGCCGGTTGACCGGCTCGTTGCTGCGGCCGCCCGCCGCTGACCTTCCGCGGCTTTGAAGCCGGCCCGCCGAATCAAGATCAGCGGGGCATCTTGGTTGGCAGGTCCACCACCTGCTCGTTACTGCCGTGAAGTCTTTGTCGCCCCGGTGCCCGGTGTCCGGCGGCTGGTGTCCCGCGGCCGGGTGCTTGGATCCTGCTCGGCGGCCTGTGACGGGGCACCCGGCGCCGTCCGGGCGGACTCCTGGACTCGTTAGGTCCGTGCTCGGACACACTCGCGCTCTCACCAGCCATTCGGGGCCTCGCGGCGCCACCTCCGTCTCTGAGAGCTTGGTAAAAAATGGCCCTTACAGGGGCCAATTGCTACCAAGATCTACTGTCGCTGCGTCTGTCGGGTCCAGGCCCGCCCGGGAGAGCTGGGCGCGATTGCGAGGAGTGCGCCGTCCGGGTCGAGGTGCGGGCGGGGCTGGGCTGGGCGAGGTGGGCTGGTCCGCCACCGCCCCACCGAGCGGCGCCGGATCCTCACCCGGGCCGGTGACCTGCTCGACGAACGCGCCACCGAGGCCGCCGCGCTGACGGCCACCGGGACCGGCGGCACGCTGGGCTGGTCGCTGTTCAACGTCGGGCTGGCCGCGAGCATGTTGTGCGAGGCCGGCGCTCTGACCACCCTGCCGGTCGGTGAGGTGCTGGCCGGCGCGGATCCGAGCGCGCTGCGGGGCAGGGCGGGGCGGGGCGTTGGCGGAACGTCGGATTTGGTGGGGTGTCGGTGATCGGCACAATGGGGCATGGCCAAGCGGCGCGTCCCCTCACCCGATCCGGCCACCATCCGACCCGGCGAGAGCACGCCGCGGGCCGGTCAGAGTCACGGTGACGGGTGGCGGTCTGTCGTGGTGCGGGTGCGGCCCGGCGCTGGGCGTACCCGGGTCGGTGGGCGTTATGAGGGGCCGCACGGGCCCGCGCTGATCGTCGCCGTCGGGGCGCCCGCGGTTGACGGGAAGGCCACCGAGGCCGTTCGGCTGGCGCTTGCCGCTGCGCTCGGGCTCAAGGCCCGGGACGTCGTGCTCAAGGTCGGCGCCACCAGCCGCGACAAAGTGTTCGGTGTGGCCGGGGACGTCGGGGAGCGGTTCGCCGCCCTGCGTGACGGCAGCGCATGACTGGCGGGCTCGACCTTGCGTTGCTTGTCGGCGCTGCCGTGCTGCTGGTCGCCGTCGGTGCTGTCCGGCTCTCCACCCGGCTCGGACTGCCCAGTCTGCTGGTCTACCTGTTGATCGGTGTGGTCATCGGGGAGGCCGGGTTCGGTATCCGCTTCGATGATGCCGAGCTCACCCGTACCCTCGGCTTCTGCGCCCTGATCATGATCATCGCCGAGGGCGGGCTGACCGCCCGCTGGAGCACGTTGCGGCCGGTTCTGGGGTTGTCGGCCACCCTGGCCACCCTCGGGGTGGCCGTGAGCATCGCCGTGGTCGGCGTCGTCGTGCATTTTGTGCTCGACGTGGACTGGCGCCTCGCGTTGCTCTACGGCGCGGTGCTCTCGTCCACCGACGCCGCCGCTGTCTTCGCCACCCTGCGGGTGTTGCGGCTGCCTCCCCGGCTGGTCGCCACGCTCGAGGCCGAGTCCGGCATGAACGACGCCCCGGTGGTCCTGCTGGTCGTCCTGCTGTCGGCCACCGCCGGGATGACCCACCCCTGGTGGTACGAGCTCTTGATCGTCATCTACGAGCTCGCCGCCGGCGCCGCGATCGGGCTGGCCGTGGGGGCGGCCGGGCGCTGGTTGCTGCGCAATGCCGCCCTGCCGTCGGCGGGTCTCTATCCGATCGCGGCGGTCGCGCTCACGTTCCTGGCGTACGCGGCCGGCGCCGTCGCCCACGCCTCCGGTTTCCTCGCCGTCTACGTGGCCGGCGTGGTCATCGGCAATGCCCGGTTGCCACACCGCCAGGCCATTCTCGGGTTCGCCGACGCCCTGGCCTGGGTCGCCCAGATCGGCCTGTTCGTGCTGCTCGGGCTGCTCGCCTCGCCGGCCCGGCTGGGCGAGGCGCTGGTGCCCGCACTGGTTGTCGGGTGCGCGCTCGTGCTGCTGGCCCGGCCGCTGTCGGTCTGGATCTCGGCGCTGGTCAGCCGCAGTTTCCGGGAGCTGGGCCGGTCCGGGCGGACCTTCCTGTCCTGGGCCGGGCTGCGCGGGGCCGTGCCGATCGTGCTGGCCACCATTCCGCTCTCCAGCGCGACACCCGGGGCCGAGACGCTCTTCGACGTGGTGTTCGTGCTGGTGATCATCTTCACGCTGGTGCAGGCCGGCACGCTGGCGCCCGTCGCCCGGCTGCTGCGCATCACCGCGCCCACCGAGGCCATCGAGATCCAGGTCGAGACCGCGCCGCTGGAGCAGATGCATGCCGACCTGCTGCAGCTCGACGTCGCGCCGGGTTCCCGGTTGGCCGGGGTGCACATCGACGAGTTGCGGCTGCCGGTCGGTGCGGTGGTGACGCTCGTGGTGCGGGCGGGGGCCGGCTTCGTTCCGGGGCCGGACACCCGGCTGCGGACCGGCGACGGCCTGCTGATCGTGACCACGGCGGCGGCCCGGGACCTGGCCGAGCGGCGGCTGCGGGCGGTGAGCCGGCGGGGCCGGCTGGCCCGCTGGTTCGGTGAGGACGGCCGCGACCGGACCTGAGCGCGGGGTTATGGGCGTTTGGTCTTGTCTGGCGATTCGGCTGCGTCGCTTCGGCTGCCGCCGGCGAATCCGGCGGAAGGGGCAGGTGCGAACGAGGCGGGTGTGGTCGTCGGGTATCCGACGAGGGCGTTCGGGGCATTCGTCCCGGTTAACCGGTCACCGGGCCGGTGCGCCGTGTTGTCGCTGCTCTTCACGTTCCGTATCCTTGCCACCCTCCGGAGTGCGCGGCGATCCATGGCCGCGCCGTTTGTGCACGTGGGGGCGGTGCACGGGTCGCGTGGGGGCGCGGCCGGGGCACCGATACGGGACGGGTGGCCGACCACGTCCCGATGACCGCTGGAAGACCGCCGATTCGCCGCGTGCAGCGCGGCTCAGGGGAGCGACGATGGCCAAGGCAACCGACACCAGGTCCGCGTCGACCGCGAAGGCCGCGCCCGCCAAGGCGCGCAGCGCGGCGGAGACCGAGAAGATCCGCGTCGCGCTCGTGGAGCGCCGCGACGAGTTGCAGGCCGAGTACGACCAGACGCTCAGCGAGATCACCGAGCTGCAGCGTGACCGGCTCACCGACTCCGCCGGCGACGACGAGGGCGACCGGGGCACCAAGACCGGGGAGCGTGAGCAGGAGATCACTCTGGCCAACAATCTCCTCGACCGGATCACACAGGTGGAACGCGCCATCGACCGGCTCGGGACGGGCAACTACGGTTGGTGCGAGCGATGCGGCAACGCCATCCCGGTCGAGCGGCTGGCGGCGTTCCCGGTCGCGACCCTCTGTGTGTCCTGTAAGCAGTTGGAGGAACGACGCTGAACGCCGACGAGGCTGCGGGTGGCACCACGGTGACCGCGTCCGGGCCCGGGGTGTCCTCCGGGTTCGGGCGCCGCGCCGTGGCGGTGCTCGCCATCACCGCCCTGCTCGCCGTCGTGCTCGACCAGGTCGTCAAGGAGCTCTCCACCAAGGGGCTGACCGAGGGCGAGCCGGTCCGGATCCTGGGCGGACTGGTCTATCTGTCGCTGTTGCGCAACAGCGGGGCCGCGTTCAGCCTCGGCAGTGGCTACACCTGGGTGTTCCCATTGGTCACGATCCTGGTGATCGGCTGGATCGGCTTCATGGTCCGCAAGCTGCGCTCGGTGCCGTGGGCGATCGCCCTCGGGCTGGTGCTCGGCGGCGCGCTCGGCAACCTGGGCGACCGGCTGTTCCGGGCGCCCGGGCCGTTCCAGGGTCACGTCGTCGACATGATCAGCGTGTTCGGGCCGTACGGGGAACATTTCGCGGTCTTCAACATCGCCGACAGCTGCCTGTCCGTCGGCGTCGTCCTCGCCGTGCTGCTGGAGCTCACCGGGCGCCAGCGCGACGGCAGCAGGGCCACCTCCAGGAAAGCCGAGACCGCATGACCTCCCGTTCCCTGCCCGTACCGGACGGTCTGGACGGCATGCGTCTCGACCAGGCCGTGTCGCGCATCTTCGGTCTGTCCCGCACCGCGGCCGCGACCCTGGTCGAGTCCGGTGACGCGCTCGTCGACGGCATCCCGCGGCCGAAGTCCGACAAGGTCTCCGCCGGTTCGTGGCTCGAGGTCACGCTGCCGCCGCCGGTGACCGCGCCGACGCTGGAAGCCACCCCGGTGCACGGCATGAAGATCATCTACAGCGACGACGACATCGTCGTGGTGGACAAGCCGGTCGGGGTGGCCGCGCACCCGAGCCCGGGCTGGACCGGCCCCACGGTCATCGGCGGGCTCGCCGCGATGGGCCAGAACGTCGCCACCAGCGGCGCCGCCGAGCGCCAGGGGGTCGTGCACCGCCTCGACGTCGGCACCACCGGGCTCATGGTGGTGGCCAAGAGCGAGCTGGCCTACAGCGCGCTCAAGCGGGCGTTCAAGGAGCGCGAGGTCGACAAGCGCTACCACGCGGTCGTGCAGGGCCACCTGGACCCGCTGCGCGGCACGATCGACGCGCCGATCGACCGGCACCCCACCGCCGACTACCGGTACGCGGTGATGAACGGCGGCAAGCCCAGCGTCACCCACTACGACACGCTCGAGGCGTTCCGCTCGGCCAGCCTGGTCGACGTCAAGCTGGAGACCGGCCGGACCCACCAGATCCGGGTGCACTTCTCCGCGATGCGGCACCCGTGCGTCGGTGACGTCACGTACGGCGCCGACCCGACCCTGTCCGCGCGGCTCAAGCTGGGCCGGCAGTGGCTGCACGCCCGCGAGCTCGGCTTCCTGCACCCCCGTACGCAGGACGAGGTCCGTTTCGTCAGCGACTACCCTGACGACCTGGGGTACGCGCTGGACGTGCTCCGCGACGCGAGCTGACGACCGCCGTCTGAGGGGGCGACCTCGATGAGGACAGGGGACAGGGTGCTTCCGCCGCTGACCCGCGGCCTGTCCCGCATCGGCACGGCCCCGTCCCGGTTGCGGATCCTCAGCGGGCTGGCCGTGGCCTCGGTGACCGCGCTGCTCATCGCCGTGGTCTGGGCGGCCGACCACGGGCCCGAGGCGGTCGATCCCAGCGGTGACGTGGTGCGGGTCGGGGTGGTCGAGGGCCAGTCCGTCTCCGGCTATCTGCGCTCCAGCCGCGGTGAGCTGGCCGCGCTGCTGCCCTCGTCGGGTTCGCCGGTGGCCGGGGAGACGTGGGCGCTGGTCAGCCTGCGGTCCTACCTGCCGCCGGACCAGCTGCAGGCGACCCTCGCCGGGGTCCCGGTGGCCGAGGTCTACGCCCGGGCACCCCTGCCGGGGGTACGCACCCCGGTGGTCAAGATGCCCGTCTACCGGATGCCGCAGGACGTGGTGACCGGCATGCTGAACGCCGCTCTGGCCCGGGACCAGGAGCAGGCCGACTATCAGAAGCTGGGCGAAGAGCTCGAGGGCGACGGCGTCGACCAGATCAGGCTGCGCCGGGCGTACGACAATGCCGCGCAGATCGCCGCCTCGGAGGCCGCCGCCTACCGCGCGCATTGCGCCTGTGTCTTCGCCGCCGTGGTGCGGGCCGCGCCCGCCGTGCTGGAGGATCTGGCCGGCCGCGCCGAGGTGCGGGTGGTCGATCCGGCCCCCGAGGTCCGCAGCCTGGACCGTACCGAGTTCCGCCCGGTCCGGCCGGAACAGACCACCACGGTCCCCGACGACCCGGAGTCGGGTGCGCCCACCGTGCCTTCGCGGTCGCGCAGTGTTGCCCCCGCCCGTACCGCGCCACTACCCTCATCGACCGGGGCTGCTGTGACATCGGCCTCACCCGACGGCCCCGTCCGGGGGCCCGGTCCGTCTGCCCCGGCAGTTCAGGAGAGCGCTGCCGTTGCCTCCGCGTCACCCGTGGGACCGGGTCCCGGCCAGCCGCCGACCGCCTCAGGAGCATCTCGCGACGCTTCTGGGCGTTGACATCCTGAACGACCGAGTCCTGTGGTGCGTACGGGTAGGTGCACGTGCACGTGGTTTCTGCCACTGGGTGATCAAGACTGCCGGGCATTTGCGGGTTCGGGGTGTGGCCTGAATAGGGTTGGCGTCCGTAGCCTGTCGGAGAACGGGCGGGCCCGTCAGGGCATCGGACAGGCGTCACAAGGGCACATCGAGTAGTCGCTGGGAGGACGAGCCGTGGATGGGACCGAGACCGGCTGGGGCCGGCCTGCGGAACCAGCCCCGCGTTGGCGGGCGCTGCTCGACCGCGCCCGGCACGGGTCCCGGACGGCCGACGAGGCCGAGACGGACCGTGAGGAAGCGGAGGCCGAGGCCCGCCGTACGGCGGGCGGCCAACCGTTGCCCGGACGTCCCGGCCGGCCCTTCAACCCGCTCGATCCCCGGCAGAGCGATCCCCGGCAGAGCGACCCGGCCCGTGGTGCCTTCGACCAGCGGCCGACGGAGCGCCGCCCGGTCAACCCGCTGGATCCGCGCCGTCCCGGCCGGGCCAGCCTGGGCGAGCGGCTGGGCCAGTCCGAGCCGCTGACGCCGCCGTCCGACCCGCGTCCGATGGATCCCCGGCCGGGCGAGCCCCGTCCCGAGCCGCGGCCGATGAATCCGCTCGCCGAGGCTCGCCGCCAGTCGCGGATCGGTGAGGGCTTCCAGTCCCGTTCGGCTCCCGAGGAGCCGCACAGCTTCTTCAATCCGGCCACCCGGTCCGTACCGTCGTCGATCGGTCGGGTCGCGCCCGAGTTGGCGCCCCCGCCGCCGAGCCGCGGCGCCGCCTCGGTCGGGTCCGCGTCGGTCATGCCGCCGCCGGTGGCCCCCGCGCCGCCTCCGCCGGCCCTGCGGCCGCCGCCCACCCCGGCCCCGGCCACCGCGCCCATGCCGACCTCGCCCGCGCCCGCGCGCATCGAGTGGCGGCAGGCCCGGCCCGAGCAGGAGGACCGCGCGGTCTCGGTGCTGCGCCGCAAGCTCGGCAAGCCGCGGGTGCTGGCGTTCGCCAATCCCAAGGGCGGCGTGCACAAGACGACCGCCACCGTGCTCGCCGCGGCCACCATCGGCAGCGTGCGCGGCCGGGGCGTGCTGGCCTGGGACGACAACGAGCTGCGGGGCACGCTGGGCCTGCGGGCCGGCAGTGCCCGGCACGCCCGCACGATCCGGCACCTGGTCAGTGAGCTGCTCGAGATCGAGAACATGCACGGCGAGCAGATGATGTCGCACCTGGACGACTTCCTGCGGCACGCCTCCGACGGCTCGTACGACGTGCTGGCCGGTGAGGAGAACCCCCGTTTCGCCCAGCGGCTCGACCAGAGCACGGTGCGCCGGGTGATGGATCTGCTGCGCCGCACCCACGACGTGATCTGCGTCGACACCGGCAACAACGTCGAGAGCGTCAACTGGCAGACCGTGATGCGCAGCGCCGACCAGCTGGTCATCACCACGGTGCCGCGCGAGGACGCCGCGTTCACCGCCGACTGGATGCTGGACGTGCTCAACGAGACCGGCATGGAGGATCTGGTCGCCAACGCGGTGACGTTGATCTCCTGTCCGTCGCCCGGCAAGCTGCCCCTGCTCGACGATCTGGCCAAGCATTTCGCCACCCGCACGCGGGCCGTCGCGGTGGTCCCGTACGACCCCGCGCTCGAGGTCGGGTCATCGATCGAGTACAGCGTGCTCCAGCCGGAGACCCGCCAGGCGTGGCTGCGCGCCGCGGCTGTGATGATCGAGCCATTCGCCGAATAGATCGGGTGTCAGCGGTGCCTCGCGGGGCCGCACCGGACTAGGCTCTGGCGAGTCCGGAAACGCCGCGGCAAAGGGGGCCCTGGGTGTCTGACTCGTTCGTGCATCTCCACGTGCACACCGAGTATTCGATGCTCGACGGCGCCGCCCGGGTCAAGGATCTGCTCGCCGAGGCCAACCGCCTCGGCATGCCGGCCGCGGCGATCACCGACCACGGCAACATGCACGGGGCGTACGACTTCTACAAGCAGGCCACGGCGGCCGGGGTCACCCCGGTGATCGGTGTCGAGGCGTACGTCGCCCCCGAGTCGCGGCTGACCAAGAGCCGGATCAAGTGGGGCCGCCCGGAGCAGAAGGGCGACGACGTCGCCGGCAACGGTGCGTACACCCACATGACCATGTGGGCCCGCAACGCCGTCGGGCTGAAGAACCTGTTCCGGCTCAACTCGCGGGCCTCCATCGAGGGCCAGCTCGGCAAGTACCCCCGGATGGACTTCGACATCATCGCCGAGCACGCCGAGGGCATCATGGGCACCACCGGCTGCCCGTCCGGCGCCGTGCAGACCCGGCTGCGACTGGGCCAGTTCGACGAGGCGCTCAAGTCCGCGGCGATGTACCAGGAAGCCCTGGGCCGGGAGAACTACTTCCTCGAGATCATGGACCACGGCCTGTCGATCGAGAAGCGGGTCCGCGACGGCCTGCTGGACATCGGCCGCAAGCTCAACATCCCGCCGCTGGTCACCAACGACTCGCACTACACGCACGAGGCCCAGGCCGAGGCGCACGACGTGCTGCTGTGCGTGCAGACCGGCAGCAACGTCGCCGACCCCAACCGGTTCCGCTTCGACGGCGCCGGCTACTTCGTCAAGTCGGCCGACCAGATGCGCGCGGTCGACTCGTCCGACGCCTGGCTGGAGGGCTGCCGCAACACCCTGCTGGTGGCCGAGCGGGTGGACACCGACGGCATGTTCTCCTTCAAGAACCTGATGCCCCGCTTCCCGGTCCCGGACGGGCACACCGAGGAGTCCTGGTTCCGCCACGAGGCGTTCGAGGGGCTCAAGCGCCGCTTCCCCGGCGGCATCCCGGAGACGCACCTCAAGCAGGCGGAGTACGAGCTCGGGATCATCATCCAGATGGGCTTCCCGTCGTACTTCCTCGTGGTCGCCGACTTCATCCAGTGGTCCAAGCGCAACGGCATCGCGGTCGGTCCGGGTCGTGGCTCGGCCGCCGGCTCGCTGATCGCGTACGCGATGGGCATCACCGACCTGGACCCGCTGCCGCACGGGCTGATCTTCGAGCGCTTCCTCAACCCGGAGCGCGTCTCCATGCCCGATGTCGACATCGACTTCGACGAGCGCCGGCGCGGCGAGGTCATCCGGTACGTGACCGAGCGCTGGGGCGAGGACAAGGTCGCCCAGATCGCGACCTTCGGCACGATCAAGGCCAAGGCCGCGATCAAGGACTCGGCCCGGGTGCTGGGTTACCCGTACGCGGTGGGCGACCGGATCACCAAGGCCATGCCGCCCGCCGTGATGGGCAAGGACATCCCGCTCTCCGGCATCTTCGACAAGGACCACAAGCGCTACAGCGAGGCCGGCGAGATCCGCGCGCTGTACGACACCGATCCGGACGTCAAGAAGGTCATCGACACCGCCCGGGGCATCGAGGGCCTGATCCGGCAGACCGGTGTGCACGCGGCCGGCGTCATCATGAGCGCCGAGCCGATCATCGACCACATCCCGTTGATGCGGCGCCCGGCCGACGGCGCGATCATCACGCAGTTCGACTATCCGACCTGCGAGACGCTGGGCCTGCTCAAGATGGACTTCCTGGGCCTGCGCAACCTGACGATCATCGACGATGCGGTCAAGAACATCGAGCTCAACCACGGCAAGAAGATCGACCTGCTGGCGCTGCCGCTGGACGACAAGCCGACGTACGACCTGCTGGCCCGCGGCGACACGCTGGGCGTGTTCCAGCTCGACGGTGGCCCGATGCGCTCGCTGCTGCGGCTGATGAAGCCGGACAACTTCGAGGACATCTCCGCGGTGCTGGCGCTCTACCGGCCCGGACCGATGGGTGCCGACTCGCACACCAACTACGCGCTGCGCAAGAACAAGCTGCAGGAGATCACCCCGATCCACCCCGAGCTGGAGGAACCGCTCGAGGAGATCCTCGGCCCGACGTACGGCCTGATCGTCTACCAGGAGCAGGTGCAGCGCGCCGCGCAGAAGCTGGCCGGCTATTCGCTGGGCCAGGCCGACCTGCTGCGCCGGGCCATGGGTAAGAAGAAGCGCGAGGTCCTCGACAAGGAGTACGTCTCCTTCCGCGACGGCATGAAGCAGCGCAACTACTCCGACGCCGCGATCAAGGCCCTCTGGGACGTCCTGGTCCCGTTCGCCGACTACGCCTTCAACAAGGCCCACACCGCCGGGTACGGCCTGGTGTCCTACTGGACCGGCTACCTCAAGGCCAACTACCCGGCCGAGTACATGGCCGGCCTGCTCACCAGCGTCGGTGACGACAAGGACAAGATGGCGATGTACCTGGCCGACTGCCGGCGCATGGGCATCCAGGTGCTGCCGCCGGACGTCAACCAGTCCGCCGGCCCGTTCACCCCGGTCGGCAAGAACATCCGCTTCGGCCTGGCCGCGGTCCGCAACGTCGGGCACAACGTCGTGGACGCGATCGTGCGCTGCCGCAAGGAGAAGGGCGACTACGGGGACTTCTACGAGTTCCTGTCCAAGGTGGACGCCGTCGCCTGCAACAAGAAGACGGTGGAATCGCTGATCAAGGCCGGTGCCTTCGACTCGATGGGGCACACCCGCAAGGGGCTGCTCGCCGTGCACGCCGAGGCGATCGACGCGTACGCGGACGTGAAGAAGAACGAGGCGGCCGGCCAGTTCGACCTGTTCGCCTCGTTCGGCGAGGACTCCGGCGCGGGCAGCGCGGCCACCGTCGCCATGCCCACGATCGGCGACAGCGAGTGGGACAAGCGCGACAAGCTGGCCTTCGAGCGCGAGATGCTCGGCCTCTACGTCTCCGACCACCCCCTGGCCGGTCTCGAGCAGTTGCTGCACAACTCGGCCGACACGACCATCGCCGCCCTCAACGAGGAAGGCTCGGTGCCGGACGGGCAGGTCGTCACCCTCGCCGGCATCCTCACCGGGGTGCAGCGCCGGATCACCAAGCAGGGCCGGGCCTGGGCCTCGGCCACGCTGGAGGACCTGGCCGGCGGCGTCGAGGCGCTGTTCTTCCCGAACACGTACGAGGTGATCGGCCAGTACATCGCCGAGGACGCCATCGTCATCGTCAAGGGCCGGGTGGACCGCCGCGACGACACCCCGCGGATCATGGCGATGGACATGTCGATGCCCGACGTCACCCACAACCCGGACAGCAAGCCGATCACCCTGACCATGCCGATCACCCGGTGCACCCCGCCGCTGGTCGACGAGCTCAAGGAGATCCTGGTCAGCCACCCGGGCGACGCCGAGGTGCACGTCCACCTGCAGAACGGCAGCCGCACCACGATCTTCCGGCTGGGCGCGGTACGGGTGGCCCCGACGCCGGCGTTGCGGGCCGACCTGAAGATGATCCTCGGTCCGTCGGCGGTCCTCTGATGCCCACTGCCGCGGTGCTCGCCACCGGGCACCCGGGCGGACCTGGCAGGATCGGGGAGTGAACCCCAGCCAGGAGCCGGGCCCCCCGCGCTACGAGCAGGCCCCGCACTACGGGCCGGGCCAGCCGTATGAGCAGGGCCGGTCTTACGACCAGGGCCAGCCGTACGACACGCCGGCCTACCCGTACGGCGAGCCCGTCGACGCCATGGGCTGGGGGCCGGCGCGGCCGAAGCGGCGGCCGTTACGCCGTACCGTGCTTGTCGCGGTCTTGATCACGGCCGCGATGGCCGTCGCCGGCGCCCCGCTCGGCCTGCTCTGGTCCTGGCTCGCGCCGACCGTCCCGGTGATCAACGCCGGGCAGAACGGCATCGTGGTCAATGACCCGTCGCCGGAGGAGTACATCGCGGCGGACGCCTGGTTCACCCTGATCAGCTTCGCCTTCGGGCTGCTCGCCGCCGTGCTGATCTGGCTGGTCCTGCGGCGCGACCGGGGCCCCGGCCTGCTGCTCGGAGTGGCCCTGGGCGGGCTGGCCAGCACGCTGGTGATGTGGCAGGCCGGCCGGCTGGTCGGGCTGGCCGCCTGGAACGACTGGCAGGACAGCTCCACCGCCGGGCAGACCTACGCCCGGCCGCCGGACCTGCACGCGCACGGCGCGCTGCTGGTGGCCGCCTTCGCCGCGGTGATCGTGACCACGCTGCTGGCCGGCTGGTCCAACGACCCGGACCTGGAACTGCCGGGAGCCAAGCCGGGCTACGGCCACGACCTGCCGGCCGGGCCCGGTTCTGGCGGGCCCTATGCGGGTGGGCCCGGCTCGGCCGAGCCCCACGCGGGCGGGTTCGGGCCGGACGGTTCCGGGTCGGGCGGCTTCAGTTCGGGCTCACCGGCCGGGCCAGATCCGACAGCGGCACCGGCACCGCCCGCACCTTGGCCAGCAGACCCGCCTCGCGGTTGAGCAGCCGCAGCTCGGTGCGCAGCCGGGTGGCGGTGTCGACCGCGCCCAGCAGCTCCTGGCGCTCCTCGGTGGTGAGCTGCGCGGTGGCCGCCACCAGGTGGGAGAGCACCGTGGGGTCGTCGGGGACCTGGTCGAGCACCTCGGAGTCGGGCCGCAGCAGGTCCAGGTAGGTGCGGAAGGCGGCCAGCACCCGCGGGGCGAGCAGCGCCGACACCGGGTCGCCGCTCTCCTCGTCGGGCAGCCACTCCACCTCGGCGGTCAGGTACGGATGGGTGTCCGCCGCGATCGCGAGCACCCGGAAGCGCCGGCGGCCGACGGTGACGATGTCGAAACGGCCGTCGGGCAGCTCGGTGACCTGGCGCAGCTCCGCCGTGCAGCCGACGCCGTAGAGCTGCTCAGGGGTGATCGCCGCCTCGTCGGCCGGGCGCTCGGCGTCACCCTCGGGGGTGGCGACCTCCCAGCCGTACCGGAGGGTCACCACACCGAACTCGTGCGGTTCGTCGTCCGTCGTCGCGACGAGATCGCGCACGAGCGTTCGGTATCGCTCCTCGAAGATGTGCAAGGGCAGGACCAGGCCGGGAAAGAGCACCGTGCCCAGCGGGAAGACCGGGATAATCGCGCCCACGGTGCGAGCGTATCGGCCCGGTAGCTGTCCGCGCGCGCCCCGTCCCGGTGATCTTCAATTCGGCTCGGCGCAAAAGCCGCAAAGGTCTCCTTCCCAGTGCCTGGAATGCCGCCCGGGGGCCGGCCGCGGGGCCGCCTAGACTTGACCCGTGCTGAATCGGATCGACCTGCGCGGCTCCCGTCGGGACCCCCGCGGTCTGCTGCCCCGTGCCCAGCTCGACGTGTCCGCTGCCGTCGAGAAGATCCGCCCCGTCGTGACGGCGGTTCGCGAGCATGGGTTCTCGGCGATCCGGGAGGCCACGGAGAGGTTCGACGGCGTCGTGCTCGAGCGGCTGCGGGTGCCGCTGGCCGCGATCACCGCCGCCGCCGAGGAGCTCGACCCCGACGTCCGGGCCGCCCTGCTGGTGGCCATCGAACGCGCCCGCAAGGTGCACGGCGACCAGCGGCGCACCGACGTGACCACCCAGGTGGTGCCCGGCGGCACCGTCACCGAGCGGCACGTCCCGGTGTCCCGCGTGGGTCTCTACGTTCCTGGCGGACTGGCCGTCTATCCGTCCACCGTGGTGATGAACGTGGTGCCCGCCCAGGTCGCCGGCGTCGAGTCGCTGGTGGTGGCCAGCCCGCCGCAGCCGGAGAACGGCGGCCTGCCCGACGCCCGGGTGCTCGCCGCGTGCGCACTGCTCGGCGTCGAAGAGGTGTACGCCGTCGGCGGCGCCCAGGCCGTCGCGATGCTCGGCTACGGCTCGGACGGCGTCGACGAGACCGACCGCTGCGAGCCGGTCGACGTGATCACCGGCCCGGGCAACATCTGGGTCACCGCGGCCAAGCGCCTGCTGCAGGGCACGGTCGGCATCGACGCCGAGGCCGGCCCGACCGAGATCGCGATCCTCGCCGACGAAACGGCCTCGCCCGCGCACGTCGCGGCCGACCTGATCAGCCAGGCCGAGCACGACCCGGTCGCCGCCAGCGTGCTGGTCACCGACTCGCCGGAGCTGGCCGAGGCGGTCGAGGCGCAGCTGGCCGTGCAGGTGCCGGCGACCAAGCACGAGGCCCGGGTGCGCGAGGCGCTCGGCGGCCGCCAGTCCGGCGTCGTGCTGGTCGACGACCTGGAGCAGGGCCTGCGGGTGGTCGACGCGTACGCGGCCGAGCACCTGGAGATCCAGACCCGCGACGCCCGCACGTGGGCGATGCGGGTGCGCAACGCCGGGGCCATCTTCGTCGGCGCCTACTCGCCGGTCTCGCTCGGTGACTACGCCGCCGGTTCCAACCACGTATTGCCGACCGCCGGTTGCGCGCGGCACTCCTCCGGCCTGTCCGTGCAGTCGTTCCTGCGCGGCATCCACGTGGTCGAATACGACGAGGCGGCGCTGCGTGACGTCGCTCCGCACGTGGTGGCCCTGGCCAACGCCGAGGACCTGCCGGCCCACGGGCAGGCCGTGACCGCGAGGTTCCCCTCGTGACCACGATCGACGACCTGCCCATCCGGGACGACCTGCGGGGCAAGTCGCCGTACGGGGCGCCGCAGCTCGACGTCGCCGTCCGGCTCAACACCAACGAGAATTCGTACCCGGTGCCCGACGCCGTGGTGGAGGCGATCGGCAAGGCCGTGCAGGCCGAGCTGCGTGACCTCAACCGCTACCCGGACCGGGACGCGGTCGCGTTGCGCACCGATCTCGCCGGCTACCTCGGCCACGGGCTGGCCACGGCGCACCTGTGGGCGGCCAACGGCTCCAACGAGGTCCAGCAGCAGCTGCTGCAGGCGTTCGCCGGTCCGGGCCGCACCGCGCTGGGCTTCGGCCCGTCGTACTCGATGCACCCGCTGCTGGCCGCCGGCACCGGCACCCGCTGGATCGGCGCGCTGCGCGACCCCGACTTCGGGCTCACCCCGGAGGCGGCCGTCGAGCAGATCGACCGGCACGCGCCGGACCTGGTGTTCCTCTGCTCGCCCAACAACCCGACCGGCACGGCCCTGGACCCGTCGGTGGTCGAGGCCGTGCTGGCCGCGGCGCCGGGCATGGTCGTCGTCGACGAGGCGTACGCGGAGTTCGCCCGGCCCGGCACGCCCAGCGCGCTCGCCTCGCTGCCCGGCCACCCGCGCCTGGTCGTCACCCGCACGATGAGCAAGGCGTTCGGCTTCGCCGGCGGGCGCCTCGGTTATCTGGCCGCCGACCCGGCCGTGGTCGACGCCGTCCAGCTCGTCCGCCTGCCGTACCACCTGTCGTCGCTGACCCAGGCGGCCGCGCGAGCCGCCCTCGCGCACCGCGGTGCCCTGCTCGTCACCGTCGACGCGATCAAGGAGCAGCGCGACCGGATCGTCGCCACCCTGCGGGCGCGGGGCATCCGGGTCGCCGACAGCGACGCGAACTTCGTGCTCTTCGAGGTCGGCGGCGATCAGCACGAGGCCTGGCAGCGCCTGCTGGACCGCGGGGTGCTGGTCCGCGACGTCGGCCTGCCCGGCTGGCTGCGGGTCACCGCCGGCACAGCATCCGAAACCGACGCCTTCCTGGGAGCCTTGTAGTGAGCCGTACCGCGCGCATCGAGCGCGTCACCAATGAGACCAAGGTGCTCGTCGAGATCGACCTCGACGGCACCGGTAAGGGCGACCTGGCCACCGGCGTGGGGTTCTACGACCACATGCTCAACCAGCTGGCCAAGCACGGCGGCTTCGACCTGACCGTGCGCACCGAGGGCGACCTCGAGATCGACGCGCACCACACGATGGAGGACACGGCCATTGCGCTGGGCGAGGCCTTCGCGCGGGCGCTCGGCGACAAGGCCGGCATCCGGCGGTACGGCTCGGCGACCATCCCGATGGACGAGGTGCTGGTCCGCGCGGCCGTCGACCTGTCCGGCCGGCCGTACGTGGTGCACGAGGAGCCGGAGCTGGCGCCGTACATCGGGCCGGTCTACCCGACCAGTATGACCCGGCACATCTTCGAGTCGTTCGGCCACGCGGCCAAGGTGACGCTGCACGTCAGCGTGCTGCGCGCGGCCCGCGACGGCGGCAAGGCGGACGCCCACCACGTGGTGGAGACGCAGTTCAAGGCGTTCTCGCGGGCGCTGCGCGAGGCAGTGGAGATCGACCCGCGCAATGCCGGCGCGCTGCCGTCGACGAAGGGCGTGCTGTGAGCAGCATCGTCCCGATCCTGCTGCTCGGGCTGGGCGGCATGCTCGTCGGCGGGGTGATCTCGCTGTCCCGGCAGGGCGCCACCAAATTCAGCATCGGCCTGGTTGCCGCGCTGGCGGTGCTGGCGCTGGCCGGTGGCGTCCTCTGGCTGATCCCGGGAGACAGCTGATGAGCAATGTGGTGATCCTGGACTACGGTTCCGGAAATCTGCGGTCCGCCGAGCGGGCTGTCGCGCGTACCGGGGCCGACGTGACGGTGACCGACGACCTGGCCGCCGCGGCCGCCGCGGACGGCCTGGTCGTGCCCGGGGTGGGCGCCTACGCGGCGTGCATGGCCGGCATCGAGAAGCTCGGGGCGGGCCCGGTCATCGCCGAGCGGGTCGCCGCCGGTAAGCCGGTGCTGGGCATCTGCGTCGGCATGCAGATCCTGTTCGAGTCCGGCGTCGAGCACGGCGTCGAGACCCGGGGCCTGGGCCTGCTGCCGGGCGCGGTGACCCGGCTGGCCGCCCGGCGCATCCCGCACATGGGGTGGAACACGGTGTCCGTGCCGGACGGTTCGGTGCTGCTCGACGGGCTGTCGGCGACGACCCGGTTCTACTTCGTCCACTCGTACGCGGCGTCGGACCTCGGTGCGCTGCAGGCCGTCGGGGCCCGGGTGACGACGGCCGCGCATGACCAGCCGTTCGCCGCTGTCGTGGAGCACGGCCCGCTGTCGGCGGCGCAGTTCCACCCGGAGAAGTCCTCCGACGCCGGGTACGCGCTGCTCAGCAACTGGGTGTCGGGTCTGCCCTCCGCCGCCGTACGGTGAGCAAGGAGCGCGCCCGGCGGCGGGCCGAGCGGCTCGCCGTCCTGGAGAAGGAGAAGGCCGTCCGGGCCCGCCGGTCCACCCGGCGGCAACGCCGCCGCGCCCTGGTGCGTTCCCTCAAGCTCAAGCGCCGCCCCAGCTCCGGCACCCTGTACAAGCGCAGCCGGGCCCAGCGCACCGGCATCGCGGTCATCCCGTTGATCGCGGCGCTGGCCGTGTGGTTCCTGGTGCCGGAGCTCGCGCTGCGCCTCGTGCTCATCGCCATGATCGTCCTGGTGCTGCCGGCCCTGGTGGTCGTGGTGCTGGGCCGCCGTTTCTGACCGTTCCCGCTGTCCTTGATCGGAGTTCCGCTGTGACCCTCACCCTGCTGCCCGCTGTCGACGTCGCCGACGGTCAGGCGGTTCGCCTCGTCCAGGGCGCCGCGGGCTCGGAGACGAGCTACGGCGACCCGCTCGAGGCGGCGCTGGCCTGGCAGAACGACGGCGCGGAGTGGGTGCACCTGGTCGACCTCGACGCCGCGTTCGGCCGGGGCTCGAACGCCGTGCAGCTGGCCGACGTGATCAGCCGGCTCGACGTGAAGGTGGAGCTCTCCGGCGGCATCCGCGACGACGCGTCGCTGCGCGCGGCCCTGGCCACCGGCGCCGCCCGGGTCAACATCGGCACGGCGGCGCTGGAGGACCCGGAGTGGTGCGACCGGATCTGCGCCGAGTACGGCGACCGGGTGGCGATCGGGCTCGACGTGCGCGGCCGTACCCTCGCGGCCCGGGGCTGGACCCGCGAGGGCGGCGACCTCTTCGAGATCCTGGAGCGCCTCGACAAGGCCGGCGCGGCCCGGTACGTGGTCACGGACATCACCAAGGACGGCACGATGCGCGGCCCGAACCTGGACCTGCTGCGCGAGGTGTGCGCCCGGACCGACAAGCCGGTGATCGCCAGCGGCGGCGTGTCCACCCTGGACGACCTGCGCGCCCTGGCCACGCTGGAGCCGATCGGGGTCGAGGGCGTGATCGCGGGCAAGGCGCTCTACGCCGGCGCGTTCACGGTCCGCGAGGCGATCGAGGCGCTGGCCGCGGCATGATCACCCGTTTCGGCTCGGGCGGTCCGTGGGAGGAGCGCTACGGCTACTCCCGCGTGGTGCGAGCCGGCAACCTGCTGGTCACCGCCGGCTGCACGGCCACGGTGGACGGGGTCGTGACGGGGATCGGCGATCCGCGGGCGCAGGCGCTGACGGCGTTCGGGATCGCGCTGGACGCGCTGGCCGGGGCGGGTGCGGGGATCGAGAGTGTGATCCGCACCCGGATGTATGTGACCGACGCGGCGTACTCGGATGCGGTGGCGGGGGCGCACGGGTCGCTGTTCGCGGCGGTACGGCCGGTGGCGACACTGGTCGTGGTCGCGGGCCTGCTCGACCCCCAGCACCTGGTGGAGGTCGAGGTCGAGGCGTACGTCTGAACGGCGTCAATCGATCCGGAAGACCGCGACCCGGTCCGCGATGGCCTCGAACTGGTGCGGGTCGGCCCGCTCGACCAGCCCGAGCTGCACGAAGAACGGCACCCCGGTCGGCACCTCGGCCGGGAACGCCCGCAGCACCGCGCGGGCCACCGCCGGATCGTCGATCTCCGTGAGGGTCACGTCCGAGCGGCGGCGTCCCCGGGCCAGCACACCGCGTCCCGCCGCGCGGACGTTGCCGGCCCAGTCGCTGCGCGGCGCCGCGGCGACGACGTAGCGGCAGCCGTCGACGGTCAGCGGGGACACCGGTGTGGTGCGGGGCTTGCCGCTGCGGCGTCCCGGCACGGTGAGCACCTCGATCGTGCCCAGGGACAGCCCCAGCCGGTTGAGGGCCCGGACCACCCGGTTGGCCACTGGCAGCCACGACGGCAGGGCCGGCTTCGGCTCGACCATGACAGTTCCCTTCGAGTGTCGAAGTAATCCGGCTACGGTAAACTCCTTCGAGTGTCGAAGCAAATGCGGGATGCCGCCGTCCGGGCCGCGGCCGACTTCGGAGCCGCGAACGACCTGGTGGACGAGGCGGCCGCCGGCGCCATCGGGGTCAACCGCACCGATCTGCGCATCCTCGGGCTGATCAGCGAGCACGGACCGCTGTCCGCGGCCGCCCTGGCCGGGGCGGCCAAGCTCAGCCCGGCCGCGACCACCACGGCGATCCAGCGGCTGGCCGCGGCGGGCCACCTGACCCGTACGGTGGACGAGAACGACCGGCGGCGGGCCGTGGTGGCGCTGACCCCGGGCGCCGAGGAGCTGATCGGTCGCGTCTACGGTCCGGTCGAGCGGGCCGGGCGTCGGGTGCTGGCCGCTTACTCCCCGGAGGAGCTCGCCCTGATCACCGGCTTCCTGCGCCGCGGCATCGACATGCAGCTGGCCGAGGCCGACCGGATCCGCACGATGACGGCTTAGGAGGTCTCCCGGCGGCGCCAGGCCTCGCGGAGGACGGCGACCGCGGCCGGCACCGCGGGCCGGGCCGCCGAGGCCTCCCGCCAGGCCACCACCACCCGCCGGGCCGGCACCGGCCGCACCGGCACCACCCGCACCCCGGCCGGCAGCGGCGGCCGGGCCAGCCGCGGGACGACCGCGATCCCCAGCCCCGCCGCGATCAACGTCAGCTGCGTCTCGAACTCGCCCACGTGGAAGTCCGGCCGCACCCCCGGCACCACCCGCACCAGCCACTCGTGACAGATGTCCCCGGCCTTCGCCGCGATCCACCGCTCGTCGCGCAACTGCGTCAGCCGCACCTCGCGACCCGCCGCCAACCGGTGGCCGTCCGGCACGACCAGATCGCCCACGTCCCGGCCGAGCTCCACATGCGTGACCCCCGGCGGATAGCGCAGCGCGACCTCCGGCCAGTCGTCCAGCACCGCCAGATCCACGTGCCCGCGCCGCAGCATCTCCAGGCCCTCGTGCGGGCTCACCTCCACCAGGCCCGTCGTCAGCTGCGGGTGCTCGGTGGCCAGGCGGTGCAACGCGTACGGCAGCAGCGCCCGGCACGCCGTCGCGAAGGCCGCCACCTCCAGCCGGCCGATGACCGTGTCTCGATGGGCCGCCAGTGCCGCCTCGGCCTCGTCGACGCCGGCCAGCACCCGTTCGGCGTGACCGGCGAGCATCCGGCCGGCCTCGGTCAGCCGCAGCCGGCGGCCGTCCTTCTCCACCAGGGTGGCCCCGGTCTCGCGTTCCAGCTTGGCGAGCTGCTGCGACACGGCCGACGGCGTGCAGTGCAGCGCCTCCCCGGCCGCCAGTACCGTCCCGTAGCTGGCCACGGCGTGCAGGGCGCGGAGCCGACCCAGATCGATCATGTAGTCACGCTACATCGTCGCTGTAGCACTATTCGCTGGTGCTTCAGCATCAACGGCGGCGACGCTGGGACGGTGAAACCGCGTGACATCGCCCTCGCCGTGGCCGTGGCCGCCGCCTGGGGCGTCAACTTCGTCGTGATCGACGTCGGCCTGGACCACTTCCCGCCGCTGTTGTTCTCGGCGCTGCGGTTCCTGCTGGCCGCGTTCCCCGCGGTCCTGTTCGCCGGGCGCCCACCCACTCGCTGGCGCTGGGTGATCGCGGTCGCCCTCACCCTCGGGGTGGTGAAGTTCTCGCTGCTCTTCGCCGGGATGGCCGCCGGCATGCCGGCCGGCCTGAGCTCCCTGGTCCTGCAGAGCCAGGCGGTGTTCACGACGGTCTTCGCGGTGCTGCTGCTGCGCGAGCGCCCCGGCCGGCGGCGCGTCGCCGGGCTGGCGGTCGCGGCGCTCGGCATCGGCGTCGTCGCGGTCCGGCTCGGCGCGGACGGACTGCCGGCCGGAGCATTCGGCCTGGTCCTGGGTGCGGCTGTGGCCTGGGGCCTGTCCAACGTGGCCACCCGGCAGGCGGCACCGACCGACACGCTCCGCTTCATGATCTGGGTCAGCGCGGTGGCGACCCTGCCGCTGGCGGTGCTCTCCCTGATCGTCGAAGGCCCGGCCACGGACCTGGCCGCGCTGCGCGCGATCAACGTCCCCGCGGCCGGCGCCCTGCTGTACGTCGCGCTGATCTCGACCCTGGCCGGCTTCGGCGCCTGGGGCGCCCTGATCAGACGGTACGGCGCATCGGCCGTCGCCCCGTTCTCGATGCTGGTGCCGATCTTCGGCATCGCCTCGGCGGCCCTGCTCCTGGACGAGACCGTGCACGCGACGGACGTGGCCGGCGGAGTGCTCGTGATCGGCGGTGTCCTGATCGGGGTACTGGGCCCGGCCCGGCCTGTGGATACTCCCGAACCGGCCGGCCGGCGGCTCGATAGGGTTGGGGCATGACGGTGGCGGTGCGGGTGATTCCCTGTCTCGACGTGGACGCGGGACGGGTGGTCAAAGGAATCAACTTCGTCGACCTGCGCGACGCGGGCGACCCGGTGGAGCTGGCCGCGGCCTACGACGCCGCCGGCGCCGACGAGCTGACCTTCCTGGACGTGACGGCGTCGTCCGACGACCGCGGCACCATGCTCGACGTGGTCCGCCGCACGGCGGAATCGGTCTTCATCCCGCTGACGGTGGGCGGCGGCGTCCGCTCGGTCGACAACGTCGACACACTGCTGCGCGCGGGAGCCGACAAGGTCGGGGTCAACACGGCGGCGATCCACCGGCCGGAGCTGATCGCGGAGATCGCGGACCGCTTTGGCAATCAGGTGCTGGTGCTGTCCCTCGACGTACGCCGGCTGCCGTCGGGGCCGACGCCGGAGCACCCCAGCGGCTGGGAAGTGACGACGCACGGCGGTCGCAAGAGCGCCGGGCTGGACGCGGTGGAGTGGGCGCGGCGAGCGGCCGAGCTGGGCGCGGGGGAGATCCTGCTCAACTCGATGGACGCGGACGGGACCAAAGCGGGGTTCGACCTGGAGCTGATCGCGGCGGTCCGGGCGGTGGTCGACATTCCGGTGATCGCCAGCGGTGGGGCCGGGGCGGTGGGGCACTTTCCGCCGGCGGTGGCGGCGGGGGCCGATGCGGTGCTGGCCGCCAGCGTCTTCCACTTCGGAGAGTTGACCATCGGCGAGGTCAAGGAGAGTCTGCGAGCGGCGGGTAACCCGGTCCGCTGAGCGACGGCTCGTCGCGCGGTCCGGCGATCCGCTTCGGCGGTGCGGCCGGTCCGGCGGTCAGGCTCGGCGATCCGAGTACGACCCGGCAGTCTGGGCGGTAGCGCCGCGCAGTCGTGTGATCCGGCGGCCTTGCCGGCCACTGCCGCCGAGGCGGCGCCGACGGTCCGGCCTGGCGGCTTGTTCCGGCCTGGCGGCTTGTTCCGGCCTGGCGGCTTGTTCCGGCCTGGCGGCTTGGGCCGGCCTGGCGGCCGGGCCGGTTCGGTCAGCGGCCGTCGGCCAGGCGCAGGGAGTATTCGCGGACGGCCGCGTTGTAGGTGCGCTCGTCGAGCTTCCAGTCGGACTCGCCCGGCGTGGCCGCCCGGTTCAGCTGCGTCTGCAGCGTCACGACCGCCGACGACAGACCGCTGAACGGCCTGGTGCGCCACAGCTGCTCGCCCGCCGGTGCCACTTCGACCAGGTCGTCGTCCACCGTGAGCAGGCCGGCCCCGGCCAGGCGGCGCACGGAATCCTCCAGCTCGGACCGGCTGGGCACGCTGTGGTGCAGGAAGTCGGCCGCGGCCAGCACGTCGGCCAGGCTCGCGCCGGTCACCGGAAGCGCCGCGTGCAGGGCCCGGTCGCGCTCCAGGCGCTCGGCGATGACCGCGGACACGAAGATCCAAGCGTCGTTCCAATGCCAGTCGCCAGCCCCCATGTCGCCATGATGCCGTGCGGCCGCCGAACCGGAAAGCGATTGTGTCGCGATGATCACCAAGCTGTGTCCGCCGCCCGGACATATCGCCCGCTTCGCCGACCCCGGGAGTGGCGCCATGGAACCAGCGCCACCGCGAGACCCTGTCCGGCATCGGTCGTGGTCGACGCCGTGACCGCCGTGGATCGGGGTCAGGCCGCCACGGCCGGCGCGATCTGAGGCACGCCCGGCTGCGGCTCGCCCTCGGTGGCCACGGCCGGGTCATCCACCGTTGCCGGCACGGCGAAGGCCGGCATGAACAACTGCACCAGCGGCCCGATGCCCAGCGCGTACGCCACCGTTCCGAACCCGATGGTGCCGCCCAGCAGCACCCCCACGCCCAGGACCAGCACCTCGATACTGGTCCGGACCACCCGGATGGACAGCCGCGGCCACCGGTTGACGATCCCCGTCATCAGGCCGTCGCGCGGCCCCGGCCCGAACCGGGCACCGATGTACATCGCCGTCGCGACCCCGTTCAGGGCGATCCCCACCACCAGGTACGTGATCCGCATCGCCATCGATCCGCCCGGGGTCAGCACCGCCAGGGCGCCGTCGGCCGCGAAGCCGATCACCACCAGGTTGGCGATCGTGCCGAAGCCGGGGCGCTGCCGCAGCGGGATCCACAGCAGCAGGACCGGGATGCCGGTCAGCAGCACCACCCAGCCGAAGCTGACCCCGGTGGCCTTCGACACACCCTGGTGGAAAACGTCCCACGGGTTCAGCCCGAGGTCGCTCTCCACCATGAAAGCCATGCTTATGCCGTACAGGACCAGGCCCGCGAAGAGCTGGGTCACGCGGCGGGGCAGGCGGGCGCCGACGGGAACGAGGTTGCTGAGACGACTCATAAGTGCCACTCTGAAGGCCAATTAGCGGCGATCAAAGAGCCAATTTGCCGGAGGTGGCCATGACGACGTCGGTTCGCGGGGGCCAATTGGCTCGGCTGCTCGGTCAGTGGCACTCCTTGCCGGGGCGGCACCGCAGTCCGGATTATGCCGCGCTGGCCGGGGCGATCCGGGGGCTGCTCACCGACAGCCGGTTGCCGCTGGGCGTTCGGCTCCCCGCCGAACGGGAGCTCGCCGAGGCGCTGGGCATCAGCCGGACGACAGTCACTGCCGCGTACCGCTCGCTCCGCGAGACCGGCCATCTGACGAGCCGGCGCGGCGCCGGCAGCTGGACCACCCTGCCCAACGGCCACCGCGTCGCGTCCTCGGGCCTGTGGACCCCGGACGACGACATGGACATGATCGACCTCGGCGTGGCCGCCTCGGCCGCGCCCGTCGAGCTCGTGCCCGCCGCGCGGGCCGCCGCCGAAGACCTGCCGCGTTTCCTCGGCAGCGCCGGCTACCACCCGACCGGCCTGATGGAGCTGCGCGAGGCGGTCGCGGCCGGCTACACCGCCCGCGGCGTGCCGACCAGCCCGGAGCAGATCCTGATCACCAGTGGTACGCAGCACGCCCTCGACCTGGTGCTGCGCCTGTCCGTCCCGGCCGGCGCGACGGTGCTGGTCGAGTCGCCGACGTACCCGAACGCCCTGGCCGCTCTCTCCGCCCGCCGCGCCCGGATCAACACGCACGGCCTCGACGCGGCCGCCGCCGGCTGGGACGGCGAGATGCTGCTCGGCGCGCTGCGCCAGACCCGGCCCCGGCTGGCGTACGTGATCCCGGAGTTCCAGAACCCGACCGGCCACCTGATGCCCGCCGACCTCCGCGAACGCCTCGTCGCGGCGGCCCACGCCACCGGCACCGAGCTGGTCGTCGACGAGTCCTTCGTGGACCTGCCGCTGGACGGCACCCCGGTCCCGCCGCCGGTCGCCGTCTTCGACCGGCACTCCCGGGTCGTCTCGATCGGCGGCATGAGCAAGGCCTACTGGGGTGGCCTGCGGATCGGCTGGGTCCGCGCGTCCGCGCCGCTGGTGCAACGCCTCGCGGCCCTGCGCGTCGGCGTCGACATGGCCAGCCCGGTCCTCGAACAACTGGTCGCGTGCCACCTGCTGCGGGACGCGGAAACCATCGTGGCCGCCCGGCGTGCGGAGCTCTCGTCCCGGCGGGATGCGCTGGTCGCGGCGCTGGGTGAGTACCTGCCGGAGTGGCGCTTCACGGTGCCGGCCGGCGGGGTGATGCTGTGGGCGGAGCTGGACGGACCGATCTCCAGCGCGCTGGCCCGGGCGGCCGAGGACGTCGGCGTACGGCTCGCGCCCGGACCCCGGTTCGGCCTGGACGGCACCCTCGAACGCTTCATCCGGCTGCCGTTCGCCCTGCCCGCCGACGACCTGCGGGAGGCGGTCCGCCGGATCGCGTCGGTCCGCCACGACCTGGACCGCGCCGCCCGGCCGGCCTGGCGCACACCCGCCGTCATCGCCTGACCCGCCCGGCGGGCCTGGCGCACACCCGCCGTCATCGCCTGACCCGACTCCTCGCCCGGCCCGCCCGGCCCGCCGGGACCGCCGGCCCTCGGGAAACGTCGGGCCGCCGGGAGCGTCGGGCCGCGGGAGCGTCGGGCCGCGGGAGCGTCGGGCCGCGGGAGCGTCGGGCCGCCGTGGAACGCCGGCCCGCCGGGAACGCCGGCCCGCGGGAAACGTCGGCCTGGCCGGGTCCAGGCACACCCGGGAGACCGCCGTGGTGAGCCGGCCGGTCAGGTCGCCGACCTCGGACGTGTCGCTGCGACCGAGCCGTAGCCGGGCTTCCTGCACGGCGTCATCGGCCTCGCCGGCCGAGCCGAGCATCCGTTGCGCCACCGCCCGCAGATGGGGCCGGTCGGCATCGGCGCCATTGTCATCCCGGTCAGCGACCTCACCGCGACGAAGGGCGGTCTACGGCGCCTGCTCGGCGTGGCCCCGGAGGTGGAGCAGCCCTACTATGTCGGCTACACCGTGGGCGGTCAGCACCTCGGCCGGCCGGACCCGCCCGGTGATGTACTGGCCCGTGACAGACATCAGGACGGCTCTGCCAGGCCTGCTGGCCGCGGGAGCCGAGCAAGTGCAGGAGGTCAAGGACGTGGGCGACGGCAAGCTGATCGCGACGGTACGCGACAAGGACGGCACCGTCCTCGGCCTCCTCCAGCCGGCATGAGCCAGCCGGAACCGCGCCCGCGGGCGATCCGCCGAGCCGACGTCCTGGCCAAACTGACCGCCCCGGTCGCCGATGTCTGGGTCGCCACGAGCGCTCCGGAGGGGCCCTACCTGGTGCCGCTCACGCTCGCCTGGCTGCGGGAGCGGATCGTGCTGGCCACCGACGGCAGGTCGCGCACAGCCATGAACCTCGGGGCGAGCGGCACGGCCCGGCTGGCCCTCGGTGGGACCCGTGACGTCGTCATGATCGACGCGGTGCTGGAGGAGACGTTCCCGGTGGCGCAGGCGCCGTCCTGGGTGGCGGACGGCTACGCGGCCGGCACCGACTGGGACCCGCGCGCGGCCGGCGGCACCTACGCCTACCTGATCCTGCGCCCGGACCGCATCCAGGCCTGGCGCGAGGAGAACGAACACCAGGGCCGCACCCTGATGCGCGACGGCGCCTGGCTGAGCTGATCCGCCAAAGGCGCGGGCGCCGCGATCAGAGATCGCGGCGCCCGGTCCTGCCTGGTTCAGGGCTACATCTGTACGAGCGAACCGGCGTACATCTTGTCGATCTGCTCGGCGAAGTTGGTCTCCACGCTGCGCCGCTTGATCTTCATCGACGGGGTGATCTCGCCCTGCTCGATGCTCAGGTCGCGGGGCAGGATGGCGAACTTCTTGATGGTCTCCCACCGGTTGAGCTTGCCGTTGAGCTCCTCGATGTAACCGGCGATCAGCGCTTCCGTCTCGGCCGCGGTCACGATCTCGCGGTAGCTCTTGCCGGCCAGCGGGCCGCCCGCCGCCCAGCCCGCGATCGCTTCCTCGTCCAGCGAGATCAGCATCGTCACGTAGTTGCGGGCCTGACCCACCACGACCGCCTGCGACGTGTACGGGCAGACCGCCTTGAACATGCCCTCGATCGCCGACGGGGCGATGTACTTGCCGCCGGAGGTCTTGACCAGGTCCTTCTTCCGGTCGGTGATCTTCAGGTAGCCGTCGCTGTCCAGCTCACCGATGTCACCGGTACGGAAGAAGCCGTCCTCGGTGAACGACTCCTCGGTCTCCTGGGGCAGGTTGTGGTAGCCGCGCATCACCGGGGCGCCGCGCAGCAGGATCTCGCCGTCGCTGTCGATGCGGCACTCCAGGTCGCCCAGCGGCTGGCCGACCGTACCGATCTTGAGCTTGCCCATCCGGTTGACGAAGTTCGCCGCGCTCGACTCGGTCAGGCCGTAGCCCTCCATGATGGGCAGGTTGGCCGCCGCGAAGAACTCCGCGATGTCACGGCTCAGCGGGGCCGAGCCGGAGACCAGCACCCGCAGCCGGCCGCCGAGGCGCTGCTGCAGCTTGCTGAAGACCAGCTTCTCGGCGACCGCGTACTTGGCCTTCAGCACCCCGCCGACCGGCTTGCCGGCCTGCTCCAGGGCGACCTTCTGCTTGCCCACGCCGACCGCCCAGCCGAAGATCTTGGCCTTGGCGCCGCCGGCGCTCAGCGCGGTCGTCACCGTCTTGTTGTAGACCTTCTCGAAGATCCGCGGCGCCGCGCACATGAGCGTCGGCTGCACCACGGCGAGCATGTCGACCAGCTTGTCGACGCGCCCGTCGACGTACGTCGGCACGCCCACGTGCAGGATGCCGCAGAGCAGGGTCTTGCCGAACGAGTGCGACAGCGGCAGCCACAGATACTGCAGGTCGGTCGACTCGAACAGGCCCAGGTCGGCCTGCGCCACGCCCTCCCAGGTCCAGCCGCGGTGCAGCAGCTGCACGCCCTTGGGCCGGCCGGTCGTGCCGGAGGTGTAGATCAGGGTGGCCACGTTGTCCGGGCCGACGCCCTCGACGATCCGGTCCACCAGGTCGGGCTGCTCGGCGAGCGCCGCCCGGCCGCGCTCCTCGAGCTCGGCCAGGGTCAGCTGCGGCGGCGTGGCGTTCGCGTCGGCCAGGCCGTCGATCAGCACCACGTGGGTGACCGAGGTGTCCGCGCCGGCCAGCTTCAGGGCCTGCTGCGGGTTCTCGGCCACCAGCACCTTGGAGCCGGAGTCGGCCACGATGTAGGCCGCGTCCTCGGGCTCGGTGGTGGGGTAGACCGTGGTGGTCGCCGCGCCGGCGCAGTTGATGCCGAGGTCGACCAGGACCCATTCGAGGCGGGTGCCGGACAGGATCGAGACCCGGTCCTCCAGGCCCACGCCGAGCCCGGCCAGCCCGGCGGCGATCGCCGTGGCCCGCTCGCCGACCTGGGACCAGGTCAGCCAGCTGATCGCGGTGTCGTTCGCCGTCGGTACGGCGAAGGCCTGACCGTTCGGGGTCGCCCGCACACGTTGCAGGAACATGTCCGGGATCGACCGGTAGGGAACCTCGAGAGCCATCGGGCGCCGCCTCTTTGCGTCTATGGGGGATTACGTGACAGCCGTGTTACCGCAGAGTATTGCCCGGGCGTCGCGAGGGCCAGAGTGCGGTGGGTGGACCTGCACAGGTGATCCTAACCGGGTCACCGCCCGGGGTCTTTCAGCAACGGCGGTATGGCCCTTTCGATATAGAGGAATGTCGACGTCCTGCCCCTAATCTCAGCTCAACGGACCGGGTGGGCCACAAGCCCAGGACACGGGTCTGCAGGCGCGAGAGAGGAAAAGCATGGCGATTCGACGCCCCCGAAGCGGCCGGTTCCTGGCCGTGAGTGTGCTCGTCGTGGCAACGACGACCGTCGCGACGGTGACCCCGGCGACGGCAGCCCCCGCCACCGGGCAGATCCGGCTCGCCGGCACCGCCGACGCGGTGGCCGGCAGCTACATCGTGGTTCTCAAGGACAGCGCGGTCGCGAAGACCAACCGCGTGGCGGCCGTCGGCGACAAGTCGTCGAGCCTGGCCCGCGGCTACGGCGCGGAGGTCCGCCGCACGTTCGGCGCGGCGCTCAACGGATTCGAGGCCGGGATGAGCGAGGCCGCGGCGAAGCGGCTCGCCGCCGACCCGAGCGTCGCCTACGTCGAGCAGAACCAGCGGGTCTCGCTGCTCGCCACCCAGACCGGTGCCACCTGGGGCATCGACCGCATCGATCAGCGGGCCCGGCCGCTGAGCACCACGTACACGTACACCACCACGGCGAGCAACGTGACGGCGTACATCATCGACACCGGCATCAAGTACACCCACAACGACTTCGGGGGCCGGGCCCGGGTGGGCTACGACGCCGTCGGTTCCGGCGGGGTGGACTGCAACGGCCACGGCACGCACGTCGCCGGTACGGTCGGCGGCGCCACGTACGGCGTCGCGAAGGCCGTCAAGCTCGTCGGCGTCCGGGTGCTCAACTGCTCCGGCAGCGGCACCAACGCCGGGGTCATCGCCGGCGTCAACTGGGTCACCCAGAACGCCGTCAAGCCGGCCGTGGCCAACATGAGCCTCGGCGGCGGCGTCAGCACCGCGCTCGACAACGCCGTGGCCAACTCGATCAGCTCGGGTGTCACGTACGCCCTGGCGGCCGGTAACTCGACCGCGAACGCCTGCAACTCCTCGCCGTCGCGGGTCGCCTCGGCCATCACGGTCGGCGCCACCACGAGCACCGACGCCCGCGCCTCGTACTCGAACTACGGCACCTGCCTGGACATCTTCGCGCCGGGCTCGGCCATCACTTCGGACTGGTACAGCAGCAACACCGCGACCAACTCGATCAGCGGCACGTCGATGGCCTCGCCGCACGTGGCCGGGGCCGCGGCCCTGGTGCTGGCGGGCAGCCCGTCGCTGACCCCGGCCCAGGTGCGCGACACCCTGGTCAACAAGGCCACCCCCAATGTGGTGACCAGCCCGGGCACCGGCTCGCCGAACCGCCTGCTCTACGTCGGCAGCTGAACCCCGCGCAACGCGACGGAGCCCCGGACCGCGAGGTCCGGGGCTCCACTCCGGCCGGGGTACGGCGTCAGTCGTCCGAGCTGTCGTCGTCGGAGTCGTCATCCGAGTCGTCGTCGGAGTCGGGCCCGTCGTTGTCGGTCTCGCTCTCGTGCCGCAGCACCTCGCCGCTGGCGCGGTCCACGTCGATGTCGTGCTCGACCGGGCCGGCCTGGACCTCGATGTCCCATACCGCGCGGCCGTGCTCGGTCTCCCGCTCGCTGTCGGTGACCTGGCCACCCCCGGCCGCCTTGATCGCGATCTCCTTGGCGGCGTCCAGGCTGACGGCGTCGGCGGCCGCGGGCGCCGAGGAGGCCGACGAGGACGGGTCCGCCGAGGACGGGACCGACGACGAAGGCGCGGGGGAGTCGGTGGAGGCCGACGGCGCCGGCGCGGCGACGATCGCCGTACCCGACGTGTCGTCACTGCCCGCCGCCATCGCCGTGCCGCCGAGGGCGAGCGCGGCCACCGCGCCGGCGGCGAGGGCGGAAGCGGTACGAAGCCTGATCATGAAAACCTCCGGTGTCGTGAACGGAACACCGACAGGTTCGCGCCCGGCGCGCTATGGCCGCGCTGTGTGACCACTAAGACCGGGTTAAGGCCGCCGGGACACACGGAATCGCCGGCTCCCTCTATGCTCCCGGCGAAGATCAACAGAACGGGGGAGCAACTGTGCGCCGGAGCCTCATCGCGGCCGGAGTCGTCGTTTTCGGGGTGGCTGTGCTGCCCGGCGCGGCGCAGGCCGGTCCCGCCGACGGCAGGGTCTGGGTGACCGGGTCCGACCGGCTGCAGTACCAGGCCGCCCACGGCAAGCAGAGCCGGGTCGTCATCACCCGCTCCGGCCGGACGGTCACCGTCGACGACAAGGTGGCGGTGAAGGCCGGCAAGGGCTGCAAGCCCGTCAAGGGCGACCGCACCAAGGTCCGTTGCACCCTGAGGAAGACTCCGACGAAGATCACCGTGAACCTCGGGGACCGCAACGACACCCTGCGCAACGACAGCGATCTGAAGCTGCACGTGTACGGCGGCACCGGCAAGGACTCCATCACCGGCGGCCCCCGCGCCGACTTCGTCCAGGGCGACGCCGGCAACGACAAGCTGTACGGCCGCGGCGGCGCCGACTCCCTCTACGCCGGCACCGGAAACGACACCGTGTCCGGTGGGGACGGCGACGACTTCATCATGGGCGAGGACGGCCGCGACCGGCTGTACGGCGGCGCTGGTGGCGACTCGATCTCCGGTGGCGACGGCGACGACTGGCTGCACGGCGGGGCCGGCGAGGACCAGCTGCTCGGCGAGGGCGGCAAGGACACCATCGCCGGCTGACCGGACCGGGTCAGAGCCGGTAGACCGAGACGTGGTCGGTGCTCGTCGCGTCGAACGGGCTGCGGTGCCAGTCGGCGTAACGGGCCTCCAGGTGCAGGCCGGCCTGCGCGGCGAGCCGGTCGATCTGCTCCGGCCACAGGTAGCGCATCCCGAACGGCTGCAGGTGTACGCCGCCCGGGGTGAAGCTCACGTTCTGGCGGACGTACGTCTGCGCGGCCCGGTCGTAGCGGTGCAGCCGCAGCGCGGCCGCGTCCTCGGTCACCGAGCGGACCTGCGGATGCTGCTCGTCGCGTTCGAAATCGGCCGGGTTCGGCACGAAGGCCTCGATGACGAACGCGCCGCCGGGGGTCAGCACCCGGGCGACGTTGCGGAAGCAGGCGGCCTGCCGGTCGGCGTCGACCAGGTTGAACAGAGTGTTGAAGACCAGATAGGCCAGCGGGAACCGGCCCCGTACGGCGACGTCGGCCATGTCGCCGATGACCACCGGCAGGTCCGCGCCGCCGGGCTTGGCGCGCAGCTTGGCCACCATCTCGGGTGAGCCTTCCACCCCCTCGACGCGCAGACCGCGGGCGGCCAGCGGCAGGGCCACCCGGCCGGTGCCGATGGCGAGCTCCAGCACCGGGCCACCGGCGGCGATCCCGGCGAGGAAATTCACGGCCGCGGCCGGGTCGGGGTTGCTCGTCGCGTCGTACGCGGCGGCCCACTGGCGCCCGAACAGGCCGGGGTCATCGAACATCGACATGCCCGTCAGGACAACAGAGGATCAATCGGGCGGCAAGCGCTTTACCGAAGCCAGTTCCAGCCGGACCCGCGCGCCGCCGCCCGGGGCGGTGCCCACCTGCATGGTCCCGCCACCGGCTTCGGCGGCCCGGCGGGCGATGTCCAGCCCCAGCCCGGTCGAGCCGCTGCCCGACGAACCCCGGGACAGCGCCTCGGCCGGGAAGCCCGGGCCGGAGTCGTCGACGGTCAGCACCGCCCCGCCGCCCGGGCGTCCGGTCAGCGACACGACCAGGGCGGTGCCGTCCGGGGTGTGCGCGAAGACGTTGCCGAGCAGGGCGTCCAGCGCCGCCGCCAGCTCGTCGGCCGGCAGCGCCACCGGCAGAGGTGCGGACGGTAGCTCACGGCGTACCTCTCGATCGGTGTCCTCGGCCAGCACCGTCCAGAAGGCGACCCGGTCCGCGACCACCGCGGTGGCGTCGGCCGCGGCCGCGCGGTCGCCGCCGCGCCGGCGGGCCTGCTGGATCACCGCCGTGACCGCCCGCTCGATGCTGTCCGCGGCCGCCGAGACCCGCGCGGCCTCCTCCTCGTCGCGCAGCGACTCCGCCTCCAGCCGCAGCGCCGTCAGCGGCGTGCGCAGCCGGTGCGACAGGTCGGCGACCTGCTCGCGTTCCTCGCGCAGCAGGTCCTGGATGCGCCCGGCGAGATGGTTCAGCGCGACGGCGACCTCGCGCACCTCGCGCGGGCCGGACGGGCTGGCCCGCGCGGTCAGCTCGGCCCGGGCCAGCCGGTGCGAGACCGCGGACAGGTCGGCGATCGGCGCCACGATGCTGCGGGCCAGCCGGTCGGCCACCACCAGCCCGAGCAGCACCAGGGCCAGGCCGAGCCCGGCCAGCACCAGCCAGGACCGGGCCACCCCGCTGGTGAGCTCCCCGGCCGGGACCACGGTCCGCACCACGTACGTCGCGTCGCCGCTGAGCACCGGCACCACGATCTCCCGGCCGGCGTCGGTGTCCACGGTGAAGGACCGGCCGTTGGCCTGGGCCAGCCGTACGGCCGGGGTGCGGTCGGCGGCCGCGCCCAGCACCGGGCCGTCCGGCGGGAAGACGCTGACCGGCAGCGGCAGCCCTTGGACGGTCAGGGCCAGCGACCCGGGATCGGTGGTGCCGATCTGCGGCACGATCGTCTGCAGCACGTCGTTGGCCCGGCCGATCGCCCGGTCCTCGGTGACCTGGCGGATCAGCAGCGCGAGCGGCACCAGGAACGCGAGGAGCACCAGGCACGTGGTCGCTGCGACCAGCAGAGTCAGCCGCCGTCTCATGCCGGACCGCTCAGCCGGACTCCCACCCCGCGGACCGTGTGCAGGTAGCGCGGCTCCTGGGCGGTCTCACCGAGCTTGCGGCGCAGCCACGACAGGTGCACGTCGACCGTCTTGTCGGCGCCGCCGTACGGGACCTGCCACACCTCGCTGAGCAGTTCCCGCTTGCTCACCACCTGCCCGGCCCGGGTCGCCAGGTGGTGCAGCAGGTCGAACTCGCGCGGCGTCAGGTCCAGGTCGGCACCGTCCAGGGTGGCCGTGCGCGCGCCGGCGTCGATGCGCAGCCCGCCGACGGCCAGCGCCACCGGCTCGGCACCGGTCACCCCGCCGCGGCGCAGCACCGCACGCACCCGGGCGTCGAGCTGCGCGGCGGTGAACGGCTTGACGATGTAGTCGTCGGCGCCCGCGTCCAGCACCCGGACGATCTCCTCCTCGTCGTCGCGCGCGGTCGCCACGATGACCGGTATCGCGCTGACCGCGCGCAGCATCCGCAGCAGCTCCCGGCCGTCCAGGTCGGGTAGCCCCAGGTCGAGCACGACCAGGTCGGGCCGCTCGGCCAGGGCGGTGCGCAGGCCGTCCATCGCGGTGTGCGACGCGGCCACGGCATGGCCGCGCTCGCGCAGGGCACGGAGCAGAGTGGTACGGATCGCCGAGTCGTCCTCGATCAGCAGGAGGTGGGCCACGCTGCACGGTAACCCGGTACCCCGGGCGCGACGACGCTCTTAACCGTCCCTTAGCGTGCCCGCGGGCCCGGCTTAGGGTGGCGCCCGGCATAGTCGGTCAGGTGAATCGTCGAATGTTGCTGGTGACCGCCGGCTGGCTCGGCGCGGCGGTGCTCGCCGTGCTGGTCGGTCTCGCGGCGGTCAGTGTCATCGGTAACGGGCTGACCACGCCGGAGACCCGCCCGCTGAGCGCGGCCGAGGTGGCCGACGAACTGGCCCGCCAGGTCGCCGTGTCGCCGTCGGCCTCGCAGGGCTCCGGCAGCCGCCCGGCGGTCACGCCGTCGGTGTCCGCCGCCCCGCCCACTCAGACTTTCCCGACCCGGGCGGGCACGGTCGTCGGTCGCTGTGTCGGCTCCCGTCCCGAGGTGGTCAGCATGTCGCCGCGGCAGGGTTACGAGCTGCACGAACAGGACCGCGGCCTGCAGGACGACGACGCCGAGGGCGAGTTCCGCGCCCAGGGTGGCGGCGGCCGGGACCGGGTGAAGTTCGAGATCGTCTGCCGGGCGGGCATCCCGGCGCTGGTCGCCGACGACTGAGAAATTGTGCTGGAGTGGTCCTCATGCACACCATCGAGCTGGGCGACGGCCTGACCGTGAGCGCCCTCGGCTACGGGGCGATGGGTCTCGCCGACGTGTACGGACCCGCGCAGCAGGACGAGTCGCTCGCCACCCTGCACCACGCCGTGGACGTCGGCGTGACCTTCCTGGACACCGCCGACGTGTACGGCGCCGGCAGCAACGAGCGCCTGCTGGCCCGGCTGCTGGCCGACCGCCGCGATGAGGTGACGCTGGCCACCAAGTTCGGCATCACCGCCGCGGACGGCGACCTCGGCACCATGGCCACCCGGGGCGACGCCGCGTACGTGCGGCAGGCCTGCGACGCCAGCCTGGGCCGGCTGGGCGTCGACGTCATCGACCTGTACTACCTCCACCGCCGCGACCTGCGGGTGCCGATCGAGGAGACCGTCGCGGCGATGGCCGAGCTGGTCCGCGCCGGCAAGGTACGCCACCTGGGCCTGTCCGAGGTGACCGCCACCGAGCTGCGGCAGGCGTACGCGGTCCATCCGATCGCTGCCGTGCAGAGCGAGTGGTCGCTGTGGAGCCGGGACGTGGAGCGGGCCGTGGTGCCGGCCGCCGCTGAGCTCGGGGTGGGCTTCGTGCCGTACTCGCCGCTGGGCCGGGGTTTCCTCACCGGCACTCTCGATCGGGCGGCGATCGCGGGGGACTGGCGGGCCGGGCTGTCCCGCTTCTCCGGTTCCGCGTTCGACCGCAATCAGGCCGTGGTCGAGGGCGTGCGCGGGGTGGCCGCCGAGGTGGGCGCGACTCCGGCCCAGGTCGCGCTGGCCTGGCTGCGCATCCGGGGTGAGCGGCTGGGCCTGCCGGTCGTGCCGATCCCGGGCACCCGGCGCGCCGCCCGGGTCGATGAGAATGTCGCGAGCCTCGAGGTGCGGTTGGATCCGGCGCAGGTCGCGCTGCTCGACGACCTGGCCGGTGCGGTGGTCGGCCCGCGGTCGGACCACAGCGACCCGAACTGGGTCTCCGCCACCCGGGAGTAGCCGGTCAGAGACCGATCGCGGCGGTCGTCAGCTTCGCGACTGCGTCGGACTCGCCGGTGACCTGCACCTCGGCCACCCGCTGCCGGCCGGAGACGAACAGGGCCAGCTCGCCCGGCTCGCCGGTGACGGTGGCCCGGGGCTCGCCGGCCCCGATCCGCAGGGATCCGAAGCCGGGCGCCTCGACCTGTACACCGAAGCCGACCTTGCGCAGGGCCAGCCGGGCGGTCAGCTTGGTGGCGTTCCAGATCGCCTGCTGCTCGCCGTGCTCCAGGCCGCGGCGGGTGAAGCCGGGCGTGGCCCGCCGGACGTCCTCGTGGTGGATGAAGAACTCGACGGTGTTGCTCAGCGAGTCGACCAGGGGATTGCTGACCGGGCTCCACCAGGGCGGGGTGCGCACCTCCTGGATGATCTCCGGGTACGGCTGGGCGGCCTTGGCCAGCCGCACGTGCTCTCCGTGCCCGGCCAGCGGCGGGATCAGCATGCCGATCATGGCGTCCGGCCGCCGTTCGCGGACCACCAGATGCGCGGCGAGGTCCCGGGTGGTCCAGCCCGCGCACACCGTGTCCAGGTCCGGGCCCACCTGGTGCAGCAGGTCGGCGAGCTGCCGGCGCTCCGCGCGCGCGTAGTCGGTCATACGCCGATGGTAGGCGTGATGCGGGTCTCCCGCCCGGCGGCTCGGTCCGGGCTGCACGTCAGTGTGCTTGTTGCCACAATATAAATCTGTGGCGTTTCGCGGTCGGTTCGGCAGGATGGACCGGTAAGGCAGGAACAGCCGGTCGGCACTTACCGCAGGGCGGGGGACTTTGACCACGAGGGCCAGTCGTGACGTGCTGGGCCGAGGCCTGCGCGTGCTCGGCCGGGCGATCCGGACCGAACCCCGGCTCTTCGTCATCGGCACCATCGGCAGCAGCCTGTTCGGCCTGCTGGTCATCGCGAACTCGTTCGTGGTGGGCGGGGTGATCGGCAACGTCGTCGTGCCCGCGTTCGCCGAGCACCGGGCCGGCGCCGGTGAGATGGCCCTGATCGCCGCCGCGTTCATCGGCATCGCGCTGCTGCGGGTGGCCAGCATCTTCGGCCGCCGGCTGGGCGCGGGCTACATGCAGTTCCGGTTGCAGGCCCGCTACCGCCGCGCGGTGACCCGGCGCTATCTGGCCCTGCCGCCCGCCTGGCACCAGCGGCACGCCACCGGCACCCTGCTGTCGAACGCCAACTCCGACGTCGAGGCCGCCTTCGTGCCGATCGCGCCGCTGCCGTTCGCGGTCGGCACGATTGTGATGATCGCCGCCGCGCTGGTCTCGCTGTTCCTCACCGACTGGGTCCTGGCCCTGGTCGGCGTCTGCCTCTTCCCGGCACTGTTCGGCCTCAACCTGGTCTACTCGCGCCGGATGTCACCCCGGCAGATCCGCGCCCAGCAGCTGCGCGGCAAGGTCAGCGCGGTCGCCCACGAGAGCTTCGACGGTGCGCTGGTGGTCAAGACCATGGGCCGCGAGGCCGACGAGTCCCGGCGTTTCGCCGTGCACGTGACCGAGCTGCGCGATGCCCTGATCTCGGTCGGCCGCTTGCGCGGCCTGTTCGACCCGGTGATGGACAGCCTGCCCAGCGTCGGCACGCTGGCCGTGCTGCTGCTCGGCGCGTGGCGGCTGCAGTCCGGCGCGATCAGCGTCGCCGAGCTGGTCAGCGTCTCGTTCCTGTTCACCGTGCTGGCCTTCCCGGTCCGGGCGATCGGCTGGGTGGTCGCCGAGCTGCCGCGCAGCGTGGCCGGCTGGGAGCGGGTCCAGGCGGTGCTCGGCGCCGACGGCGACCTGGCGTACGGCTCGGCCGCCCCGGCCCGCACCGGGCCGGCGGAGATCGCCTTCGATCACGTGCGCTTCTCGTACGGCGACGGCACCGAGGTGCTGCACGACGTCTCCTTCACCGTCCCGGCCGGCCGCACCGTGGCCCTGGTCGGCGCGACCGGTTCGGGCAAGTCGACCATCGCCTCGCTGGCCGTCCGGCTGGTCGACCCCGACAAGGGCACGGTGTGCATCGACGGCACCCCGCTGCCCGAGCTGAGCGTGCCCGCCCTGGCCTCGGCGGCGGCGCTGGTGCCGCAGGTGCCGTTCGTCTTCGACGACACCGTGCGGGGCAACGTGACGCTGGACCGCGAGGGGCTCGACGACGAGGTGGCCTGGTCGGCGCTGCGTCAGGCCCAGGCCGAGGGCTTCGTCGCCCACCTCCCGGAGGGCCTGGACACCGCGGTCGGCGAGCGCGGCACGTCGCTGTCGGGCGGCCAGCGCCAGCGGCTGACCCTGGCCCGCGCGCTGGCCGGGCGGCCGAGGCTGCTGGTGCTCGACGACGCCACCAGCGCGGTCGATCCGCGGGTCGAGGCGGCCATCCTGGCCTCGCTGCGCGGGGACGACTCCGGCGCCTCGATCCTGGTGGTGGCCTACCGGCGGGCCACGATCGCGCTCGCCGATCTGGTCGTCTACCTGGAGGACGGCCGGGTGGTCGCCACCGGCACGCACACCGAGCTGATGGCCACCGAGCCCGGCTATCTCAACCTGGTCACCGCGTACGAGCAGGCCGAGGCCGCTCGCGAAGAGGACAGCAAGGTCATCGCGTGAGCACCGCCGTACTGGAGAAGCCCGTTGCTGAAGAGGGCGCCCTGGCCACGTTCCGCCGCGGTGTCGCGCTCTCGCCCGAGCTGCGCCCCGGCCTGATCGGCACGCTCGCGCTCGCGCTGGTCTCGATGGCCGGCCGGGTCGCCGTGCCGATCGCCATCCAGCAGGGCATCGACCGCGGCATCCGCGCGCCCGGCGGGCCCGATCTGGGCATCGTCGCGGCGATCGTCGGCCTGACCCTCGCCGTCCTGGTCGTCTCCACGGCCTGCGGCTATGCGATGACCCGCCGGCTGTTCACGGTCAGCGAGACCGCGCTGGGTGCGCTGCGCTCGCGCACGTTCCGGCACATCCACGACCTGTCGATGCTGCACCAGCAGTCCGAGCGGCGGGGCTCGCTGGTCTCGCGGGTCACCGGCGACGTCGACCAGATCACCCAGTTCCTGCAGACCGGCGGCGTGATGCTGCTGCTCACCTCGGGGCAGCTGGTGGTCACCACCATCGTCATGTTCTTCTACTCGTGGCAGCTCACCCTGGTGGTGTTCGCCGCGTTCCTGCCGGCCGTGATCGTGATCCGGCTGTTCCAGAAGCGGCTCGCCGGCGTCTACCGGATCGTGCGCGAGCGCACCGGCGTCATGCTCGGCGCGGTCGCCGAGAGCGTGGTCGGCGCGACGGTCATCCGCGCGTACGGCGTGGCCGGGCGCACCGGCCGGCGGCTCGACACCTCGATCGACAACCTGCGGGTGGCGCAGCAGAAGGCGCTGCGGACCAGCGTGATCAGCTTCTCCACCGGGGAGCTGGCGGCCGGCGTGGCGCTGGCCGCCGTGGTGGTCGTGGGCCTGCTGCTCGGCGTCGACGGCGGCCTGAGCGTGGGCAAGCTGACCGCGTTCCTGTTCCTGGTCACCCTGTTCATCCAGCCGGTGCAGATCGCCACCGAGGTGCTCAACGAGGCGCAGAACGCGGTGGCCGGCTGGCGCCGGGTGCTCGACGTGCTCGACATCGAGCCGGACGTGGCCGACCCGGACGCCGAGGGGGTGGAGCTGCCGCCCGGCCCGCTGTCGGTGCGCTTCGCCGACGTGTCGTACCGCTATCCCGGCGGCCCGGTCGTGCTCGCGGATGTCGATCTCGAGATCGCGCCGAAGACCCGGGTCGCGGTGGTCGGCGAGACCGGCAGTGGCAAGACGACGTTCGCCAAGCTGCTCACCCGGTTGATGGACCCGGCCGGCGGTCAGGTGCTGCTGTCCGGCACGCCGCTGACCTCGGTGCGTTTCACGTCCCTGCGCAAGCGGGTGGTGATGGTGCCGCAGGACGGCTTCCTGTTCGACGCGACGGTGGCGGAGAACATCCGCTTCGCGGCGCCCGGGCTGACCGACGAGGATCTCGAACGGGCCTTCACCGAGCTGGGCCTGGCGGACTGGCTGGCCGGGCTGCCGCTCGGCCTGCTGACCCCGGTGGGCGAGCGCGGCGAGGCGCTCAGCGTGGGGGAGCGGCAGCTGGTGGCTCTGGTACGCGCCTACGTGGCCGACCCGGACCTGCTGGTGCTCGACGAGGCGACCAGCGCGGTCGACCCGGCCACCGAGGTGCGCCTGCAGCGGGCCCTCGACACCGTGACCCGCGGTCGCACCACCGTGGCGATCGCCCACCGGTTGTCCACCGCGCAGTCCGCCGACGAGGTGATCGTGGTGGACGCGGGCCGCGTCGTGCAACGCGGCCCGCACGCCACCCTGATCCAGGACGAGGACTCGATCTACGCCAAGCTCTTCGCCTCGTGGCTGGAGCAGACCCGCTGACTCAGCGCGCGTAGAACTCGACGACCAGCTGCTCGTCGCAGACCACCGGGACCTCGGCGCGCAGCGGCTTGCGGATCACCGTGGTGCGCAGTTCCTCGACCACCGTGGACAGATACGGCGCGGTCGGGCCGTCCAGGTGCGCGCCGGTGGCCGCGATCTGGAACGGCGGCTTCTGCCGGCTGGTCTCCCGGACCTCGACGACCTGTCCGGGCTTGAGCCGGTACGACGGGCGGTCGACCTTCTTGCCGTCGACCAGGAAGTGGCCGTGCGCGACCAGCTGGCGGGCCTGGTAGATGGTGCGGGCCAGGCCGGCGCGCTGCACGGTGGCGTCCAGGCGGCTCTCCAGCAGGGCGACCATGTTCTCGCCGGTCTTGCCTTCCTTGCGGTGCGCGTCCTCGTAGGCCCGGCGCATCTGCGCCTCGCTGATGTTGTACTGGTGCCGCAGGCGCTGCTTCTCGAGCAGCCGGACCTGGTAGTCCGACGCCTTGCGCCGCCCCCGGCCGTGCACGCCCGGCGGGAACGGCCGCTTCTCGAAGTACTTGACGCACTTGCGGGTCAGCGGAATGCCGAGGGCCCGCGAGAGCCGGGCCTTGGGACGGGAGTTGTTCACGGGCGATCTCACTTCGCATGAGGGGTGTTGTACGGTTAGGCTCACCTTACTAAGGCAATCCTAACCGGTGCTCGGAGGTACCTGACATGCAGCCCACGCCCGCCGAGGTCGCCCGTACCCTGGCCGCCGGTCACCTGCCCGCCGTCGCGCACATCGCCTGCCGGCAGGGCCCGTACCCGGTCCGGCACGTGACCGACAGCCAGGGCCGGGTGCTGCTGCTGGCCCCGCGCAACGGCGCGCTCACCACGGCGCTGCGCCCGAGCGAGGGCAACGACGACACCGCGCTCGTCCTCGACATCAGCGACGTGCCGCCGGTCGCCGGCGCCCCCTCGCTCGGCCGGGTCTGGGTGGCCGGCTGGGCCGTGGCGCTCACCGGCGAGCAGGCCCGCGAGGCCGCCCTGGACTACGCCGACTCCGACCCGGCCCCCGATCTGCTCGACGTGGGCGACTCCCAGGTCCTGCACCGGATGGAGGTCGCGGAGGTGCGCTACGAACGCAACGGCGTGCTGGTCGACGTCGACCCCGACGACTACGCCCTGGCCGGCCCCGACCCGCTGCACACCATCGAGTTCGACCTGATCGCCGACCTCGCCGACCACCATGTCGACGAGATGGCCGGCTACGTCCGCCGTCAACTCGGCCCGGCCGCCCGCCCCGGCGACGAGCCCGAGGTCGTGCGCCTGGACCGGTACGGCTTCGTGGTCCGCCTGGGCGACCGGTTCGCCCGGCTGGCCTTCCCGCGCCCGGTCACCGACCGCCACGACCTGGCCCACCTGCTGCACCCGGTGCTCTGCCACCGGTGCACCCGGGACAGTGCGGCCGAAACAATCCGCTGATCGGATGTTCACCTCGAAGTGGTCCCGGCGGTAGACCGGGACCAGGAGGATTGTCGGCGTAACCGCCGCCCGGACCGATGGAGGCATCATGGGCACGATCACCACACCCGACGGTACGGAGATCTTCTACAAGGACTGGGGCTCGGGCCAGCCGATCGTCTTCAGCCACGGCTGGCCGTTGTCGGCCGACGACTGGGACGCCCAGCTGCTGTTCTTCGTCCAGCACGGCTACCGGGTCATCGCCCACGACCGGCGCGGGCACGGGCGTTCCACCCAGACCAGCGACGGCCACGACATGGACCACTACGCCGACGACCTGGCTGCTCTGACCGCCCACCTCGACCTGCACGACGCCGTGCACGTCGGACACTCCACCGGCGGCGGCGAGGTCGTGCACTACATCGCCCGCCACGGCGAGTCCCGGGTGGCCAAGGCGGTGCTGATCAGCGCGGTACCGCCGCTGATGGTGCAGACCGAGGCCAACCCCGGCGGCCTGCCCAAGAGTGTCTTCGACGACCTCCAGGCGCAGCTGGCCGCCGGCCGGTCCGACTTCTACCGGGCCCTGCCGTCCGGCCCGTTCTACGGCTTCAACCGCCCCGGCGTGGAGCCCTCCGAGGCGATCATCCAGAACTGGTGGCGGCAGGGGATGATGGGCGGCGCCAAGGCGCACTACGACGGCATCGTCGCCTTCTCGCAGACCGACTTCACCGAGGACCTCAAGAAGATCACGGTGCCGGTCCTGGTCATGCACGGTGACGACGACCAGATCGTGCCGTACGCCGACTCCGCGCCGCTGTCGGCGAAGCTGGTGCAGAACGGGACGCTGAAGACCTATGCCGGTTTCCCGCACGGGATGCCGACCACGCAGGCCGAGACGATCAACGCCGACCTGCTGGCCTTCCTGCGGTCCTGACCCGGCCACCGCCCCGCCGGCGCGGGATCAGGCGTCGAAGACGCCCGGCAGGTCACCCGTCAGATAGCGCTGCACGGTCGGGCCGATCGCGGCCACCAGCCGTTCGGGCGGGGCGGAGGCCACCGGCTCGACCTTGAGCAGGTAGCGGATCATCGCGAGGCCGCCGATCTGGGTGGCGACCAGCGCCGCCCGGATCGGTGCCTCCTTCTCGTCGATGTCCAGCTCGGCGATCGCGCGGCGCAGCACCTGGGTGACCACGAACTCGCGCATCAGCCGGGCCGTCCACTCGTTGCTCATCGCCGAGCGCATCAGGGCCACCGCGGCCACGCCGGCGGGGGAGTCCCAGATCCGGAGCACCAGGGCGACGAGCCGCTCGCCCGCCTGCTCGCGGGGCCCGGCCATCGCCTCCGGGATCAGCTCGGCCGGGTTGATCGGTGAGTTCATCGACGCCAGGAAGAGCTTCTCCTTGGTGCCGAAATAGTGGTGGACCAGGGCCGGGTCGACCCCGGCGGCGGCGGCGATGGCCCGTACCGAGGCCTTGTCGAAGCCGGCCTCGGCGAACACGGTGCGGGCGGATTCCAGGATGGACTGCTTGGTGTCCTGGTTGCCCGGACGCCGCCCGCTACGCCGTACCAAAAGAGCTCCTTGTCAGGGGGTGCGGCGCCGCAGCGTCGCGGCGGCCAGGACCAGCGCGACGACCACCGCACCGATCACGACCGTCAGGTCGCGCCACATCGTCGTGGTGGCGTCGGGGTGCGCGCCGACCTGGGTCAGCGCCTCGATCGCGTACGACAGCGGCAGCACGTCCGAGGTCGCCTGCAGCCAGCCGGCCATCTGCCCGCGCGGCACGAACAGCCCGCACAGCAGGATCTGCGGCACGACCACCACCGGTAGGAACTGTACGGCCTGGAACTCGGTACGCGCGAAGGCGCTGCAGAACAGCCCCAGCGCCACCCCGAGCACCGCGTTGACCACGGCGATCAGCACGACCAGCCCGGCGGTGCCGACCGTGTCCAGCCCCAGCGCCCAGTACGCCACCGCCACCGCGACCCCGGCCTGCACCGCCGCGGCCAGCCCGAACGCGAGCCCGTAGCCGAAGAGCAGATCGAGCTTGCCCAGCGGGGTGGTGAGCAGCCGTTCCAGGGTGCCGGTGGTGCGTTCACGCAGCATCGCGATGCTGGTCACCAGGAACATGATCACGAACGGGAAGATCCCGAGCATGACCAGGGCGATGCGGTCGAAGGTGCCACCCGCGCCGTCGTACATGAAATAGAGCAGGACCAGCAGGACCGCCGGCACGACGACCAGCAGGGCCACCGTGCGCCGGTCGTGCCGCAGCTGCCGCAGGATGCGCGCGGCCGTGGAGAGAGTGATCCGCAAGCTCATGCCGCCGCCACCCGCTCGTTGTCGCGGATGAGGCGCAGGAAGGCCTCTTCCAGGTCGTCGGTGCCGGCCGCGGCGCGGATCGCGTCGGGGGAGTCGTCGCCGATCAGCCGGCCCTCGCGGATCAGCAGCAGCCGGTCGCAGCGCCCGGCCTCGTCCATCACGTGGCTCGAGACCAGCAGGGTCGTGCCCGCCGCGGCCAGCGCGTGGAACTTCGCCCACAGGTCGGCCCGCAGCACCGGGTCCTGCCCGACGGTGGGCTCGTCGAGCACCAGCAGCCGGGGCGCGCCGATCATCGCGCAGCCCAGCGAGGCCCGGCTGCGCTGGCCACCGGACAGGTTGCCGACCAGCTGACCGGCGGCGCCGGCCAGGCCGACGTCGGCGATCGCCCGGTCCGCGTCGGCCGCGGCGAGGCCGTACAGCGAGGCGAAGTAGCGGGCGTTCTCCCGGACCGACAGGTCGGCGTAGACGCTGGGGGCCTGGGTGACATAACCGACCGTACGCCGTAGAGCCGGCGCCCCGGCCGGCTCGCCGAGCACCGTGACCGTGCCCGACCTCACCACCTGGACACCGACGATCGCCCGGATGAGCGTCGTCTTGCCGCTGCCGCTGGGACCGAGCAGCCCCGTGACGCTGCCGGCCGCGACCGCGCAGCTGACCCCGTGCAACACGCGGCGCCGGCCGCGCTCGACCACGAGGTCCTGGACCTCGATGGCGCTGGTCATCATGCCTCCCCAAGTAATTCATCGCTCGATGAGTTCAACGCTAGATGAATTCCGCGGGCGGGGCAATGACAAAAGCCGCGACCCCCTCCTCGGGGATCGCGGCTCTCGGGTCGTGCGGTGCCGGCCTACAGGGCCAGGATGCGGTCCAGGAACTCGCGGTAACCGCGCATCGCCATCCGCATGCTCTCGGTGTCCGGCGTCGAACCGGCGCGCAGCGGGTCCAACTCGTCGCGTTCGGCCAGCATCGACTCGGTGAGCTCGTGCACGGCCTCGGTGAGCAGGTCGTGCGCCCGGGTCAGGGCGGCCACCGGGTCGTCGACGAACTGCGCCTTGACCTCGTGCCACTCGGCGCGGAACTGCTCGCTGGCCGACTCCTCCCAGAAGGTGATCGAGACGTCGTTGACGTCACCCGGGCGCAGCGGTGTCTCGCCGGCCGCCTTCGCGGCGCGCCGGCCGGCCGCGGCCTCCTGCACGTCGTCCAGGTTGGCCGAGCGCCGGGGAGCGGGCGCGACCTGCTCATCGGCGGCCTCGTCGTCGCGGCTGCGCCGGCCGCCGGATCCGCTGACCGGGACGCCGGCGCTGCCCGAGGCAGCCGCCCGTGGGCCGGCGGTGGCCCAGCCGGTGGGCTCGAGCCGGGTCGGCGCCGACGGGTCGACCGCCGGGGTGTGCGGCGCCGGAGCCTGTGCCGCTGGGACCTGCGAAGTTGGGGCCTGCGAAGTGGCGGTCTGTGCAGCTGCGGCCTGCGGAGTCGGGGCCTGCGAAGTCGGGGTGTGCGCCGCCGACGTGTGCGCCGCCGGGGCCGGCGCGGTGGCCGGTGGCGTGCTGACCGGCCGCCCGGGCATCGGCATCGGCACCTGGGCGGAGCCGGCCGCCGACGGCGTGGCGCCGGCCGGCCGGCCGGCGGACTGCTGCGAGCTTCCCTGCTGCGGGCCCGGCTGCTGCGGGGGGATGGGAGTGGACGGGGTCGCGCTCGGCGCGGTCTGCTGACCGGGGCCGGTCACGGAGGCCGAACCGGAGGCGTGCGGCGCGAACGGCGAGGGCGCGAACGGGGGCCCGGCCGGACCGGCGTCGTCGGCCGGCGCGAACGGCGACCGCGCACCGGGCCGGCTGTCACCGGCGGTGGGCGCGAACGGCGACCGTGGGCCGGGCGCGGCGTCGTCCCCGGTCCCGCCGAACACGGGCCGGTCGTCGCCGGAGCCGCCGAAGACCGAGCGGTCGTCGCCCGGGCTGCCGAAGACCGACCGGTCGTCGCCGGGGGTGCCGAAGACCGAGCGGTCGTCGCCCGGGCTGCCGGAGGTGGACCGCTCCTCGCCGGCATTGCCGAAGGCCGGCCGCTCCTCGGCGGGGCTGCCGAAGGTGGGCCGGTCGTCGGCGGGCATGAACGCGGACCGCATCGCCTCGTCACCGGGCGGTGCGAACGGGGACGGCTCGTCGCCGGTCGGGGCGAACGGCGAACGCGGGCCGCCGCTCACCGGGGCCTGGCCGTTGGCGATCGGGATGCCGCCGTGCCGGGGACCGGCGTCGCCGTTGCGGTGCCCGTTGGTCTCCACCGGCGGGAACCCGCCCTGGTTGGTCCACCGGGCGCCGTTCGTGCCGAGCAGCGCGTCCGCCGGGCGCCGCGAGCCGAGGGCCACCATCTGGGTGTCGCTGGTCAGCGCCGGGTGCGGCCGCGCGGCGAACGGGGCCGGCTGCTCGTCGGGCTCCGGCTGGTCATCGTGCGGCTGGGACTGCTGATCGCTCACCTGCGGGTGCTCCCCGTTCGGGCCGGCGGCGCCGGCTTGCTGGTCGGACGTGTGCGCCGCGGCGCCGGTGGCGTCCGGCCGGACGCCCGGGTCCTCTTCGGACTGGCGGGGCGCCGGCGTGGACATCCCGTGCCCCGGCCAGAAACGGGCCAGGCCGCGTGACTGCCGGTTCTCGGGCTCGGACGTCGGCTCCATCGGTCAAGACTCCCGTTCCAGTGGCGGCGCCATCCGCGGGGCGGGCCGGTCGGACGGCGGGCGCAGCACCTTCTCAGGTGCGGCGCACGACGACGGTACCGTCCCCGGCCTCCCGGTCACACCCCCAGTGCGGGTCCGTGACCGGATCGTGGGCTACCGGTACGGCCCCGTGGACGCTGGTACCCGATACGAGAGAATGTGACACTGTGCCCGCGACTGACCTTGTGAACGGACCTGTCTCCGCGCTGGACCCGGCGATCGCCGCCCGCCTGCGCCGCACCTCCGACGGCCTGGTGGCCGCGATCGTCCAGGAGGCCGGCACCGGCGACGTGCTGATGCTGGCCTGGATGGACGACGAGGCGCTGCACCGCACGCTGACCACCGGCCGGGCCACCTACTGGTCCCGCAGCCGGGGCGAGTACTGGGTCAAGGGAGCCACCTCGGGCCACCACCAGTATGTCCGTTCCGTGGCGCTGGACTGCGATGGTGACGCGCTGCTGGTCACGGTCGAGCAGGTCGGCGCGGCCTGTCACACCGGCACCCACACCTGTTTCTCCGACGACCTGCCCGCCGTGCCGGGGGAGAGCTCATGACCAGCGGCTCGGTCACCCCGGACGAGGACGCCTTCGTCGCGCAGGCGGCCCGGCGCCGGGTGGTGCCCGTCGTTCGGCGGCTGCTGGCCGACGGCGAGACCCCGATCGGCGTCTACCGCAAGCTGGCCGGCGGCCCCGGCACCTTCCTGCTGGAGTCGGCGGAGCAGGGCGCGGGCTCGGCCGCCTGGTCGCGCTACTCGTTCATCGGCGTGCGCAGTGCCGCCACTTTGGTGGAACGGGACGGTCAGGCCGCGTGGCTCGGTAACCCGCCGGCCGGCGTACCGGTGGACGGTGATCCGGTGGTCGCGCTGCGGGAGACCGTCGCGGCCCTGGCCGCTGCCGAGGAGCCCGGTACGGGCGACGACCTGCCCCCGCTGACCGGCGGCATGGTCGGTTACCTCAGCTACGACCTGGTCCGCCGGTTCGAGCGGCTGCCGTCCACCACCACCGACGACGTGCCCCTGCCCGAGCTGGGCATGATGCTCGCCACCGACCTGGTGGTGCTCGACCACTACGACGGCTCGGCCATCCTGGTCGCGAACGCGGTGCTCGACCCCGGCGCCGACGCGCGTGCCGCCCGGGCGGCGTACCACCAGGCGGTCGGCCGGCTCGACGCGATGACCACCGCGCTGTCCCGGCCCACCCCGCCGATGATCTCCACCGTCGAGCGGCGCCCGGCCGGTGACGTGGTCAGTCGCACCGCCCCGGGCGACTACCAGAAGGCGGTCGAGACGGCCAAGGAGGCCATCCGGGCCGGCGAGTGCTTCCAGATCGTCGTCGCGCAACGCTTCGAACGGGCCACCGACGCCGACCCGCTGGACGTCTACCGAGTGCTGCGCGCGACGAACCCGAGCCCGTACATGTACCTGCTGCGCTTCGACGACTTCGACATCGTCGGCTCGTCGCCGGAGGCGCACCTCAAGGTCAGCGCCGAGCAGGGCGGGGTGCGCCGGGCGCTGCTGCACCCGATCGCCGGCACCCGCTGGCGCGGCGGCACCCCCGAGCAGGACAACGCGCTCGCGGCGGAGCTGCTGGCCGACCCCAAGGAACGCGCCGAGCACGTCATGCTGGTCGACCTGGGCCGCAACGACCTGGGCCGGGTGTGCCGGGCGGGCACGGTCGAGGTGCCGGACTTCGCCCGCATCGAGCGCTACAGCCACGTCATGCACATCGTCTCGACCGTCGTCGGTGAGCTGCGCGCCGACCGGAGCGCCTTCGACGCCCTGGCCGCCACGTTCCCGGCGGGCACCCTGTCCGGCGCCCCCAAGGTCCGGGCCATGGAGATCATCGAGAGCCTCGAGCCGACCCGGCGCGGCCTGTACGGCGGCACGGTCGGCTACTTCGGCTTCGCCGGCGACATGGACATGGCGATCGCGATCCGTACGGCGCTGATGCACGGCGGGACGGCGTACGTGGGGGCCGGCGCCGGCATCGTGGCGGACTCCGATCCGGCGGCCGAGGAGCAGGAGACCCGTAACAAGGCCGCGGCCGTGCTGGCGGCGATCGCGGCCGCCGAGACACTGCGCGCGGCGCGCTGATGACACCCGGCCGCCGGCTGGCGTACGCGGTCCTGCTGTGCGCCGCGGGCGCCGGGCTGGCCGTCTACGGCGTGACCCGCACCTGGTCCGAGATCGTCACCGCGCGGCCGGGCCTGTCGTCGTTGCGCGCGGCCCGCACGGGCGCCGACCTGGAGCCCTGGGTGATCGGGCTGGCGCTGGTCGCCCTGGCCGGAGCGGGCGCGCTGCTCGCCACGCGCGGCCTGCTGCGCCGTTTCCTGGGCGGGCTGCTGGCGCTGGTCGGCGCGGGTGTCGCGGCCGGAGCCGTCGCCGGACGGGCCGGCCTGGACGTCGGCGCGGCCGGGACCGGCGCCACCCTGTGGCCGGTGGTCTGCGTGCTGGGTGGGTTGCTGATCGTGTCGGGTGGCCTCTGGGCGGCCCGTTCCGGTCACGAGTGGCCCGCGATGGGCGCCCGCTACGAACGCCGGGGCGCCGCGGACGCACCGGTCACCGACGCGGACGTGGATCAGCGGGTGGACACCAGGGCGGCCTGGGACGCGCTCGACCGCGGCGACGACCCGACGGCGCGCTGACCCTTGCGCCGCTGACCCTGGCTCGCGTTCGTGGCCAGGGCCGCCACCATCGCGTCCATGTCGGCGCGGGCCTGGGCCCGGGCGCGGTCGGCGCAGATCGCCGCCCACGCGTTGCCCTGGGCGGTCCGGACGTTCTCGTCGCCCACCACCCGGCGCTCGACCTCGGCCGCGAGCTCGGCGGCCGCCGCGACGACGGCCCGGGAGACGGCGACGAAACCAACCTCTGCAGTAGCCATGGTCAACCTCACGAGACTCGTGCCGGGGGCCGGCGTTGCTGACGCCGCCGACCAGTCTGCCGGAGTCCGATGATGCCGGAGTCGTATTTCCGATCGGTGACACCACCGTCACCGGCAGGGGGGATCAACCGATCATCCAGGGGGTCGCAGGTAGTCGCCTGATGCCGGCGAGGAGGATGTGACGGATGAAACAGCGCGCCACCCGGGTGCGCATTATGCCGCAGCCCATCTCGTGAGGCGCGCCATACCCCGGGGGGCTGGACATGTCGGCGGCCACCTAGCATCGGGCCGAGGACACCCGGAGAGGGGAGTCATTAGGTGACATCCGATCAGGCGGCGGGCAGTGGCGGACCCGCGGAGCGTGGTGCGGGACCGCAGAACGTGCTCGAGGAGATCCTGGCCGGGGTCCGCGAAGACGTCGCGGCCCGCCAGCAGCAGCTCTCGCTGGAGCAGGTGCGTGACCTCGCCGCGGCGGCACCGCCGGCGATCGACGCGTACGCGGCCCTGCGCAAGCCCGGCGTGGCGGTGATCGCGGAGGTCAAGCGGTCGTCGCCGTCCAAGGGCGCACTGGCCGACATCCCGGACCCGGCCGAGCTGGCCGGCGAGTACGCGGCCGGCGGCGCGCGCTGCATCAGCGTGCTCACCGAGGGCCGCTGGTTCGGCGGCTCGCTGGAGGACCTGGCCGCGGTGCGGGCCGCGGTCGGCGTGCCGGTGCTGCGCAAGGACTTCGTCGTGTCGAGCTACCAGGTGCACGAGGCCCGGGCCCACGGCGCCGACCTCGTCCTGCTCATCGTGGCCGCGCTGGAGCAGAACGTGCTCACCGGCCTGCTCGAGCGCATCGAGTCGCTGGGCATGACGGCCCTCGTCGAGGTGCACAACGAGGAGGAGGCCGACCGGGCCCTGGACGCCGGGGCCCAGGTCATCGGCGTCAACGCCCGCGACCTGCGCACCCTGGAGGTGGACCGGTCCGTCTTCGAGCGGATCGCGCCCGGCCTGCCCAACAACGTGGTCAAGATCGCCGAGTCCGGCGTGCGCGGCCCGCACGACCTGATCCGGTACGCGTCGGCCGGCGCGGACGCGGTGCTGGTCGGCGAGGGCCTGGTGACCAAGAAGAGCCCCCGCGACGCGGTCGCCGAGCTGGTCAACGCCGGCAATCACCCGGCGACGCCCCGGCCCGTGCGATGAGCGCAGCGGTGAGGCTACGACCAGGACCACGACGTCGGACGAGCGCCGATCCGCGGAGCGGAGGTCAGCAATGAGCGCCCCGGCCCTGCCGGACCTCGCCGGGCACTTCGGTCGCTACGGCGGCCGGTTCGTGCCCGAGGCGCTGGTCCGGGCGCTCGACGAGCTCGACGCGGCGTACCGGGCGGCCAAGGTCGACCCGGTCTTCCAGGAGCGGTTCACCGGCCTGCTGCGCGACTACGCGGGCACGCCCTCACTGCTCTACCGGGCCGAGCGGTTCTCCGCCGCGGTCGGCGCGGAGGTGCTGCTCAAGCGCGAGGACCTGAACCACACCGGCGCCCACAAGGTGCGCAACGTGCTGGGTCAGGCCCTGCTGGCCAAGCAGATGGGCAAGCCGCGGGTCATCGCCGAGACCGGGGCCGGCCAGCACGGCGTGGCCAGCGCCACGGCGGCCGCCCTGCTCGACCTCGAGTGCGTCGTCTACATGGGCGAGACCGACACCGAGCGCCAGGCCCTCAACGTGGCCCGGATGCGCATGCTCGGCGCCACCGTCGTGCCGGTGACCAACGGCTCCCGCACCCTCAAGGACGCGCTCAACGAGGCCCTGCGTGACTGGGTCTCCAGCGTCGACACGACGCACTACCTGCTGGGCACGGCGGCCGGTCCGCACCCGTTCCCGGAGATCGTGCGCGACTTCGTCGGCGGCATCGGCATCGAGGCCCGGGCCCAGTGCCTGGACAAGCTGGGCCGGCTGCCCGACGCGGTCGCGGCCTGCGTGGGCGGCGGCTCCAACGCGATCGGCATCTTCCACGCCTTCGTCCCCGACACCGACGTGCGCCTGTACGGCTTCGAGGCCGGCGGCGACGGGGTGCAGACCGGCCGGCACGCCGCGTCCATCACCGGCGGCTCGGCCGGGGTGCTGCACGGCGCCCGCACGTACGTGCTGCAGGACGAGGACGGCCAGACGGTCGAGTCGCACTCGATCTCGGCCGGCCTGGACTACCCGGGCGTCGGCCCGGAGCACGCCTGGCTGCACGACACCGGCCGCGCCCGCTACGAGCCGGTCACCGACGCCGAGGCGATGGCCGCGTTCCAGCTGCTCTGCCGCACCGAGGGCATCATCCCGGCCATCGAGAGCGCGCACGCGCTGGCCGGTGCGCAGCGGATCGTGCCGGCGCTGACCGCGGAGCTCGGCCGCACCCCGACGATCGTGATCAACCTGTCCGGGCGCGGGGACAAGGACGTGCACACCGCGGGCGCCTACTTCGGCATCCTCGACGAGGTCGAGACGATCGTCCCGGGGGAGAACTCGTGAGCATCGCCGACACCTTCGGCAAGGCGAAGGCCGAGGGGCGCGCGGTGCTCGTCGGCTGCATGCCGGCCGGCTTCCCGAGCGTCGACGAGAGCATCGCCTCGATGGTCGCCATGGCCGAGTCGGGCTGCGACGTCATCGAGGTCGAGCTGCCGTACAGCGACCCGGTGATGGACGGGCCGGTGATCCAGAAGGCCAGCGACATCGCGCTGGCCGGCGGCGTGCGCACCCGCGACACGCTGCGGATCATCGAGGCGGTCGCGAACGCCGGGGCCACCGTCGTGCTGATGACGTACTGGAACCCGGTCGAGCGCTACGGCGTGGACGCGTTCGCCCGCGACCTGGCCGCGGCCGGCGCCACCGGCATGATCACCCCGGACCTGATCCCGGACGAGGCCGGCGAGTGGATCGCCGCCGCCGACCGGTACGCGATCGACCGCACGTTCCTGGTCTCGCCCTCGTCGACCGACGAGCGCCTCGCCATGACCGTCGCCCAGTGCCGCGGCTTCGTCTACGCGACCGCGCTCATGGGTGTCACGGGCGCGCGCACCGCGGTCTCGTCGCAGGCCCCCGAGCTCGTCGCCCGGATCCGCGCGGCCGACCCGGAGATGCCCGTCGGCGTCGGCCTCGGCGTCGGCACGGGTGCGCAGGCGGCCGAGGTGGCCGCGTTCGCGGACGGCGTGATCGTGGGCAGCGCGCTGATCCGGTGCGTGCTCGACGCCCCCGACCGCGGCACCGGCCTGGACCGGCTGCGCGCACTCAGCGCGGAGCTGGCGGAAGGCGTACGGGTCAGCAAGGCCTCTTGATGATTCTGTCAGGGCCGGGCGGTAGGGTGCGCGCGTGAACCTCGCCGCTATCCCCAGCCCCACGACGTCGGTCTGGCACGTGCTCGGCCTGCCGATCCGGGCGTACGCACTCTGCATCGTCGCGGGCATCGTGGTCGCCGTCCTGGTCATGGAGTGGCGGCTGCGCCGTCGCGGCGTCGCGCCGTGGGCGTCGCTCGACATGGCCGTGTGGGCGGTGCCGTTCGGCATCATCGGCGCGCGGATCTACCACGTCATCACGTCGCCGGGCGACTACTTCGGCGCCGGCGGCGACCCGATCCGGGTCTTCCAGATCTGGGAGGGCGGCCTCGGCATCTGGGGCGCGGTCGCCGGTGGCGCGCTCGGCGCCTGGTTCGCCGCCCGCCAGCTCGGCCTGCCGCTGAGCGTCTTCGCCGACGCGCTGGCCCCGGCGCTGCCACTGGCCCAGGGCATCGGCCGCCTCGGCAACTGGTTCAACAACGAGCTGTACGGCAGCGTCACCACCCTGCCGTGGGGCCTGCGGGTGCACGACATGGACCGGGCCAACCCGGGTCACGCCACCGTCATCGACGGCAAGGCCGTGACCCTGCCCGACCTCTACCACCCCGCCTTCCTCTACGAGCTCGTCTGGGACTTCGGCGTGGCCGGCCTGGTCTTCTGGCTGGACCGCCGCTTCAAGTTCGGCCGCGGCCGGGCGTTCGCGCTCTACGTGATGGCGTACACGGCGGGCCGGTTCTGGATCGAGATGCTGCGCGTCGACGAGGCCAACCACATCCTCGGCCTCCGGCTCAACGTGTTCACGTCCGTCGTGGTGTTCCTCGGCGCACTGATCTACTTCCTGATGGTCAAGGGCCCCCGCGAGTACGTGGTGCCGATCGACGCCCCCGACTCGGCCCCGGAGCCCGGCGCCGAGAGCGACGTCTCCCAGGTCGACGTGGGCGGGGCGCCGGCCACGACCAAGCCGCCGTCGGCGTACCAGGTGGTCAGCGAGGAGCGGTTCCACGCGTACGAACGCACGGGTGTGCTGCCGCCCGCCGCCGACGCACCGACCGAGCCCGATCACACCGAGCCCAGCCCCACCGAGCCCGCGGAGCCCGACAGCAAGTCGTCGGCCTCCGCATCCGCCGACGAACACTGACGGCCAGGCCCCGGCGGAAGGCGGCGGCGTGCGCACGGCCGTGGTGGTGGGAGCGGGCATCGCCGGACTGGCCGCCGCCGGAGCGCTGGCCCGCGACGGCTGGCAGGTCACCCTGCTGGAGTCCGGCGAACGCATCGCGGCATCCCCGACAGCCCTGGTGCTGTGGCCCAACGGCCGGCGCGCCCTGCAAGCCCTCGACCCCGACGGCGGCTGGTCAGCGATCGCGTCCCCGCTGCCCGACGGAGGCGTCCGCCGCCCCGACGGTCAATGGCTGGCCGCGCCACGCGCCCGCCCCGGCGCCGGCCCGGCCCCGGCGGTCGTCCACCTCGAGGACCTTTACGACGCCCTGGTGGCGGGCCTCGGCGACCGGGTGGACATCCGCACCGGCATCGCCGTCACCGGCGTACGCACCGGCGGTGTCCAGCGCCCGTCGGTGACCGACGGCCGGAGCCGCTTCGAGGCGGACCTGCTGGTCGCCGCCGACGGCATCGACAGCCGGGTCCGCCGCGCCCTGGCCCCCGAGGCCGCTGCCGTGGGCTCCGGCTTCGCGGCGTGGCAGGCGGTCATCCCCGGCTACCGCGTGCCGGACCTGCCGGCCGACCAGGCCGCCGGCGGCGAGACCCTCGGCGCGGGCTACCGCTTCGTCTCGATGCCCCTGGGCGGCCGCGCAGCCGGCCGGGGCGGCGTCTACTGGGTGGCCACCGCGGCCGGGGCGCCGCGCCCGGAGTCACCCGCGACCCAGCTGGAGCTGCTGCGGCGCTGGTTCGCCAACTGGCATGCGCCGGTCGGAGCGCTGCTGGCGGCGACCCGTCCCGAAGACCTGGTGCCGCAGGAGGTCCGCGAGCTGCGGCCGCTGCCGCGGGCCTACGGCTTCCGGGCCGGACCGGGTGGCGTGGTGCTGCTGGGCGATGCCGCGCACGCCATGCCGCATCACTTGGGGCAGGGTGCTTGTCTGGCCTTCGAGGACGCGGCCACTCTGCGGGCCCTGGTCGCGGAAACGCAACCTGGTTCGGCTCTGTGCGCGGCGGTGGAGGAGTACGACCGGGCGCGACGGCCTCGCACGACCAGCGTGGTCCGCCAGAGCCGGCGGATGTCGGCGGTGGTGCAGGCCCGCGGGCGGCTGGCGTTGCGGGCGCGCAACGCGGCGCTCGGGTCGTTGCGGCCCCGGATCCTCGGCCATGCTCACGACCTCACGGCCGACTGGCAACCCCCGGAGTAACCGCGCACCGGCCCACCCTTCGGCGACCGCGTGCGTTTGGCCGCTACACCGCGGCAGTAGCGGCCGGCTCCGCGATACACGCCGTACCGATGCGCCGGAACCCGACCTTCGAATACAACCGCGCCACGTCATCGTCACCCGCGGACAGGAACACGAGCTCGCTGCCCTCCACCAAGGTGCGCCGGGCCAGGCTGGCCGTGAGTTGCGACGCGTACCCCCGGCGCCGGGCCGACGGCAGCGTCGCCACTCCGGCGACCTCGGCCACCACGCCCACCCGCTGAACCGACCCGCAGGCCAGGATTCCCTCGGTCGGGGACTCCACCACAGCGCTGAGGAAACGCCCGGACGAGTGCCGGCGGACCAGCTCCGCCACCGCCTCGTCGTTCAGCGGCGGCACCGCATCGCGTTGGGCCGGCCCGGCGACTTCCACCACCAGCGACCCCGTCTGCACGGTCGTCGCGTTGGCCGGCGCGCCGAAACCGAGCCGGCCCACCGCGCGGCTGGTGCTGATGTCCGCCGGGAAGGTCGGTGCCGCCGGGTCGAGGAAGCGGATGGTGGCGCCGGGCAGCGGGAGGTCCGGCACCAGCGCCGCGCTCTCCAGCACCATCAGGGGTGCGAGCAGCACGTCGAGGCCGGCTGAGCGGGCCACCGCCAGCAGGTCCGGGGTTGTCTCGTGCACCCATTCGAAAGCCTCCGGCACGCCGAGGTCGCGTTGCCGCTGCCGCACGGCGGTAACATCAGCGGCGGACGGCGTGCCGGCGCCGCCCAGGCGGGGACGGGCGTAGTAGGGCCAGCCCTTGCCGTTGTTGACGAAGAGCACGAAACCACCGATCTCCTCCGCGACGGCGGCGTCGCGGGGTACGGCATCGTAGAAGCGTTCCAGCCGGGTGAAGACGTCGGTATCCTCTAGCGCCACCGCGCGAGACTACCCGTTGAGCCGCCGGCGCCTCTCGCCCGGCAGTGACATACCGCCCTCCGGACCGTCACCGAGGACATTTCGGCGGGGCAAAAGTGTGATCCATCCGCACCTGGCGGAGATCGGTGGCGACTAACGTAGACTCTAGAGACTTTTGCAGGGCCGACGTCGTCCCGACCTTGAACGGAAACACCAGTGACGATCGGAGGCCCGGTGGCTCTTCCGCACCCCCAGGGGCTACATCTTCCCGCGGCGGAAAACCGAAGCGAAAACCACGTGGGCCAGACCACGGCGGAAGCCCGAAGCGACGCCCAGAGCCGCGGCTTGTACGACCCGGCTCAGGAGCATGACGCGTGCGGTGTGGCGTTCGTGGCCGACCTGTATGGCCGGCGCTCCCACGACGTGGTCGCCAAGGGCCTCTCGGCGCTGATCCGGCTCGATCACCGTGGTGCCCGCGGCGCCGAGTACAACACCGGCGACGGTGCCGGCATCATGATCCAGGTCCCGGACGCCTACCTGCGGTCCGTGGTGGATTTCGAGCTGCCGCCCGCCGGCTCGTACGCGACCGGTCTGGTCTTCCTGCCCAACGACCCCGACGAGGCCGCCCGATCGGTCGCCGTCTTCGAGAAGTACGCCCTCGTCGAGGGGGGCGACATCCTCGGCTGGCGGGACGTGCCCGTGGATCCGTCCGGGCTCGGTGAGACCGCCGAGGCCGCCCGCCCGCGGATCCGTCAGGTCTTCCTGGCCGCGCACCGGCTCACCGGCGGCAAGCCCGGCCCGGCCGGCGAGCCGCTGTCCGGGCTCGAGCTGGACCGGGTCGCGTTCTGCATCCGCAAGCAGGCCGAGCGGGAGAGTTCACAGCGCGGCGTCGCGGCGTACTTCCCGTCGCTGTCGGCCCGCACCATCACCTACAAGGGCATGCTGACGCCCGACCAGCTGCCCGCGTTCTTCCCCGATCTGACCGACGAGCGCGTGGACAGCGCCATCGCGCTGGTGCACTCGCGGTTCTCCACCAACACGTTCCCGTCGTGGCCGCTCGCCCACCCGTACAGGTTCATCGCGCACAACGGTGAGATCAACACCATCCGCGGCAACCGGAACTGGATGGCCGCCCGGGAGGCGCTGCTCGCCTCGCCGACCGTGCCCGGCAACATCAAGCGGCTGTTCCCGATCTGCACGCCCGAGGCGTCCGACTCGGCGAACTTCGACGCCGTGCTGGAGCTGCTGCACCTGTCCGGGCGCAGCCTGCCGCACGCCGTGCTGATGATGATCCCGGAAGCCTGGGAGAACGACCCGGCCATGGACCCGGCCCGGCGCGCCTTCTACCGCTTCCACGCCAGCCTGATGGAGCCGTGGGACGGCCCGGCCAGCGTGGCGTTCACCGACGGCAGCATCATCGGCGCGGTGCTCGACCGCAACGGCCTGCGGCCCGGCCGCTGGTGGCACACCAGCGACGGGCTGGTCGTGCTGGGCAGCGAGGCCGGCGTGCTCGACCTCGACCCGGCCACCGTGGTCGCCAAGGGCCGGCTCCAGCCGGGCCGGATGTTCCTGGTCGACACCGAGGCCGGCCGGATCGTGCACGACGACGAGATCAAGGCCGAGCTGGCCGCCGCCGAGCCCTACGACGAGTGGCTGCACGCCGGGCTGATCGACCTGCGTGACCTGCCCGCCCGCGAGCACGTCATCTACACCCACGACTCGGTCATGCGCCGCCAGCAGGTCTTCGGCTACTCCGAGGAGGAGCTGAAGATCCTGGTCGCGCCGATGGCCCGCAGCGGGGCCGAGCCGCTGGGTTCGATGGGCACCGACACGCCGATCTCGCCGCTGTCGACCCGCCCGCGGCTGCTGTTCGACTACTTCCATCAGCTGTTCGCCCAGGTCACCAACCCGCCGCTGGACGCCATCCGCGAGGAGCTGGTGACCAGCCTGGCCACGACCATCGGGCCGGAGGGCAACCTGCTCGACCCGGGCCCGGCCAGCTGCCGGCAGATCGTGCTGCCGTACCCGGTCATCGACAACGACGACCTGGCCAAGCTGCTGTCCATCGACGAGGACGGCGACCTGCCCGGTTTCAAGGCGGTCCGGGTCTCCGGGCTCTATCCGCTGCGGGACGGCGCGGCCGGCATCAAGGCGCGCCTGACCCAGATCTGCCGGCACGTGTCGGAGGCGATCGAGGACGGCGTGCGCATCCTGGTGCTGTCCGACCGCGACTCCAACGCCGACCTGGCACCGATCCCGTCGCTGCTGCTCACCGCCGCGGTGCACCAGCACCTGGTGCGGGAGCAGACCCGCACGCAGGTGGCGCTCGTCGTGGAGAGCGGCGACTGCCGGGAGGTGCACCACGCGGCCGTGCTGATCGGGTACGGCGCCGCGGCGGTCAACCCGTACCTGGCGTTCGAGAGCGTCGACGACCTCATCGCCACCGGCCCGCTCGCCGGGATGGACTCGAAGAAGGCGGTCGGCAACTACGTCAAGGCGCTCGGCAAGGGCGTCCTGAAGATCATGTCCAAGATGGGCATCTCCACTGTGTCCTCGTACTGCGGCGCGCAGGTGTTCGAGGCGGTCGGCCTGGACAACAAGCTGCTGCAGCGCTACTTCGCCGGCACGTCGGGGCGGATCGGCGGCTCCGGCCTGCCCGAGATCCACGCGGAGGTCGCGGCGCGGCACGCGAAGGCGTACCCGAAGAACCCGGCCGAGCGCAGCCACCGCCGCCTCGAGGTCGGCGGCGAGTACCAGTGGCGCCGCGAGGGCGAGATCCACCTGTTCAACCCGGAGACCGTCTTCCTGCTGCAGCACGCCACCCGCAGCAAGCAGTACGACGTCTTCAAGCAGTACACGGCCAAGGTCGACGGCCTGGCCGAGGCGGCCGGCTCGCTGCGCGGGCTGTTCCGCTTCAAGGACCGGGCGGCGATTCCGCTGGAGGAGGTCGAGCCGGCCAGCGAGATCGTCAAGCGGTTCGCCACCGGCGCGATGAGCTACGGCTCCATCTCGGCGGAGTCGCACGAGACCCTCGCGATCGCGATGAACCGCCTCGGCGGCAAGTCCAACACCGGTGAGGGCGGCGAGGACGTCGAGCGCCTGTACGACCCCGAGCGCCGCTCGTCGGTCAAGCAGATCGCCTCCGGCCGCTTCGGCGTGACCAGCGAATACCTGGTCAACGCCGACGACCTGCAGATCAAGATGGCGCAGGGCGCGAAGCCGGGCGAGGGTGGCCAGCTGCCCGGCAACAAGGTGTGGCCGTGGATCGCCAAGACCCGGCACGCCACCCCGGGCGTCGGGCTGATCTCGCCGCCGCCGCACCACGACATCTACTCCATCGAGGACCTGGCCCAGCTCGTCCACGACCTCAAGAACGTCAACCCGGCTTCCCGCGTACACGTGAAGCTGGTCTCCGAGATCGGGGTCGGCACCGTCGCCGCGGGCGTGGCCAAGCTCAAGGCCGACGTGATCCTGATCTCCGGCCACGACGGCGGCACCGGCGCGTCCCCGCTCAACTCGCTCAAGCACGCCGGCTCCCCGTGGGAGCTCGGCCTGGCCGAGGCCCAGCAGACGCTGCTGCTCAACAAGCTGCGCGACCGGGTCACCGTGCAGGTCGACGGTCAGCTCAAGACCGGCCGGGACGTTATCATCGCGGCGCTGCTCGGCGCCGAGGAGTTCGGTTTCGCGACCGCGCCGCTGATCGTCTCCGGCTGCATCATGATGCGGGTCTGCCACCTGGACACCTGCCCGGTCGGCATCGCCACGCAGAACCCGGTGCTGCGCGAGCGGTTCACCGGCAAGCCCGAGTTCGTGGAGAACTTCTTCCTGTTCCTGGCCGAGGAGGTCCGCGGCTACCTGGCCGAGCTGGGCTTCCGCAGCATCGACGAGGCCATCGGGCACGCCGAGATCCTCGACGTGGCCCCGGCCGTGTCGCACTGGAAGGCCAAGGGCCTGGACCTGGCCCCGGTGCTGTTCGTGCCGGAGCTGCCCGAGGGCGCCGCCCGCCGCGGCGTCGTCGCCCAGGACCACGGGCTGGAGAAGGCGCTCGACAACGAGCTCATCGCGCTGGCCGCACCGGCCCTGGCCGAGGGCACCGAGGTCCGCGCCGAGGTGGCCGTGCGCAACGACCACCGCAGCGTCGGCGCGATGCTCGGCGGTGAGGTCACCCGCCGCTACGGCGGCAACGGCCTGCCCGACGACACGATCCACTTCACCCTGCGCGGCACCGGTGGGCAGTCGTTCGGCGCCTTCCTGCCGCGCGGGGTCACCCTGCGGCTGATCGGCGACACCAACGACTACGTCGCGAAGGGCCTCTCCGGTGGCCGGGTGATCGTGCGCCCGGCCGAGACCGCGCCGTTCGTCGCGGAGGAGAACATCATTGCCGGCAACACCATCCTGTACGGCGCCACCGGCGGTGAGGTGTTCCTGCGGGGACGCGCGGGTGAGCGCTTCGCGGTCCGCAACTCCGGCGCCGCAGCGGTCGTCGAGGGCGTCGGAGACCACGGCTGTGAGTACATGACCGGCGGCACCGTGGTGGTGCTCGGCACGGTCGGGCGCAACTTCGCCGCGGGCATGAGCGGCGGCACCGCGTTCGTGCACCGCCTCGACCCGGGCCGGGTCAACCCGGAGCTGGTCGACCTGACCCCGCTCAACGCCGAGGAGCAGGAACAGCTGCACACCCTGGTGCGCAAGCACTTCGCCGAGACGGGCTCCGCCGTGGCGCAGCGCCTGCTCGCCGACTGGCCGGCCGCGGTGAGCGAGTTCACCGCGGTGGTGCCGCGCGACTACAAGCGCGTGATGGAACTGATCAAGACCGCCGAAGCCGCCGGTCGGAACATCGACGAGGCGGTTATGGGGGTTACCCGTGCCTGATCCCAACGGTTTCCTGCGCTACGAACGGCAGCTGCCCAAGCGCCGCCCGGTGCCGGTACGCATCCGCGACTGGCGTGAGGTGTACCCGCCCGCGGGCGAGGAGCTCATCCGCGACCAGGCCACCCGGTGCATGGACTGCGGTATCCCGTTCTGTCACGAGGGCTGCCCGCTGGGCAACCGCATCCCGGACTGGAACGACCTGGTCCGCACCAACGCCTGGGACGCGGCGGCGGAGAGCCTGCACGCGACGAACAACTTCCCGGAGTTCACCGGCCGGCTCTGCCCGGCGCCGTGCGAGGCCGCCTGCGTGCTGGGCATCGCCGACGACCCGGTGACGATCAAGCAGGTCGAGGTGGAGATCGCGAACCACGCGTTCGCGACCGGCCTGCGCCCGCAGCCGGCCGCCACCCAGTCCGGGCGCAGCGTGGCCGTCGTCGGTTCCGGCCCGGCCGGGCTCGCCGCCGCCCAGCAGCTGGCCCGAGCCGGTCACGCCGTCACGGTCTACGAGCGCGACGACAAGATCGGCGGGCTGCTGCGGTACGGCATCCCCGATTTCAAGCTGGAGAAGGAGCGCATCGACGAGCGGCTGGCGCAGATGGCCGCCGAGGGCGTGGTCTTCGAGACCGGCGTCGACGTGGGCGTCGACATCACCGCCGACGACCTGCGGGAACGCTTCGACGCGGTGCTGCTGACCTGCGGTGCCCTGGCCGGCCGGGACGCCACCGAAACCCCGGGACGCCACCTCGGCGGCGTCCACCTGGCCATGGAGCACCTCGTCCCGGCCAACCGGGTGGTGGCCGGCCAGCAGGAGAGCACGCCGATCGACGCCGCCGGCAAGCACGTGGTGATCATCGGTGGCGGTGACACCGGCGCCGACTGCCTCGGCGTCGCCCACCGGCAGGGCGCGGCGGGCGTGATCCAGCTCGACCAGTACCCGCTGCCGCCGGAGACCCGGCTCGGCGAACTGCACCCGTGGCCGACCTGGCCGGTCATCCTGCGCAACTACCCGGCCCACGAGGAGGGCGGCGAACGCATCTTCGGCGTCGCGGTCCAGGAGTTCGTCGACGACGGTACGGGCAACGTGACGTCGGTACGGGTCGCGGATGTGATCGTGGAACGGGTGGACGGGCGCCGTACCGTCACGGTCCAGGAGGGCTCCCAGCGTGACCTGCCCGCCCAGCTGGTGCTGCTCGCGATCGGCTTCGAGGGCACCGAGCAGCAGCCGCTGCTGGAGCAGTTCGGGGTGATCCGCAACGGCCGCGGCGCGGTCGACGCCGGCGACGACTGGCAGACCGGCGTGCCGGGCGTCTTCGTCGCGGGCGACATGCACCGCGGCGCCTCGCTGATCGTCTGGGCCATCGCCGAGGGCCGGGCGGCCGCCGCGGCGATCCACACCTACCTGGGCGGCTTCGGCGAACTGCCGGCGCCGGTACGCCCGTCGTCGCAGCCGCTGGCCACGGTGCGCTGATCCACGAGTCGGTCACGGGGCGGTGGGCCCGCCCCGTGATCCACTACGCTCCCCGCCGTGGGACACGTCTTCACCCGGCTCGCCGGGCACGGCATGGTGCTGATGCCGCACTGGCCGTACCGCTTCGAACGACTTCCGGACGAGCCGCACACGGTCCGGGTGGTCCGGGGCCTGCCGGACGGACCGGTCTGGACGGTGGTGCGGCCCGGCGAGCCGGTCGAGCCGCACGAGGCGGTCGACGTCGCCGACGGGCCCGCGTACGACCATTGGGAGATCCAGACCTCGGTCGTCAACCTGCGCTGGCCGGCCGGTTTCCGCGTCGACTCACCGCTCGACGAGGGCGACCGGACCCCGTTCTACCTGCACGGGCCCGGCGAGGCGGCGATTTTTCCGCAGGGCCCGGTGCCCCGGGAGCGCTGCGCCGACCCGGAGTCGCTGGTCGCCCCGGGACAGACCCTGCTGCGCCAGGACGGGCAGAGCGTCGAGCTGGCCTACGAGCACGACGGTGAGCCGTGGTGGCAGGCGCACCGGCTGGTCCCGTACGGGCCGGACCGGACCTTGATCCTCACCGCCCAGTGCCTGCGCACCCACGCCGACCGGACCCGCGAGGCGGTCGACGCCGCACTGTCCTGAATTCTTCGTATCACTCACCCGATCCCGCTCCGCGCTGCCGGGCACCCCCGCGGTGTCGGTCGCGCGGATGCGGTATCTAGGCGGCCGGCCGGTGTTCCGCTCCGGCAGCGGCGGCGTGCCGCAACAACCTCTCGCGGGCTGCCTCGGACTCCCGGGCCTGCTCACGTTCTGCCTGCTCCAGCACCCGGCGGCGGCTCGCCGCCGCCCATCCGAACCTGTCCGCGTGCTCCCCGAACGCCATCGTCACACCTCCAGGACAACCGCCGCTGAACAACCGGCTGCTGCCAACACGTGACGATGCGTAAAACGGTTCAGGGTCATCTGCGCGGGCCGGGCGGCGCCGTACCCCGTCTGCCCGCGACCGCACCGGGACGACCGATAAGCTGAGGCCGATCGCGGTCGCTGAAGCCCGCCGACGCCGGCCGGAAACTCACGGCGCGTCGCTACTTGCAGTTCATCCCCATGACGGGGGTCGGCCAGCGGGCCGATCCGAAAGAGAGACTAGCCTGATGGCTGTGACACGCCGCGCAAAGATCGTCTGCACCATGGGTCCGGCCACCGCCTCCCCCGAGCGCATGCTCGGTCTGGTCGAGGCCGGCATGGACGTGGCCCGGCTGAATTTCAGCCACGGCAGCCACGAGGACCACCGCCAGATCTACGACATGGTCCGCAACGCCGCCCGGGAGACCGGCCGCGCCGTCGCCGTCCTGGCCGACCTCCAGGGCCCCAAGATCCGGCTGGGCAAGTTCGCCAACGGGCCGCACATCTGGGCCAACGGTGACACCGTCACCATCACCAGCGACGACATCCTCGGCACCCCCGACCGGGTCAGCTGCACCTACTCGAAGCTGCCGCAGGAGGTCAAGGTCGGCGACCGCCTGCTGATCGACGACGGCAAGGTCGCCGTCGAGGTCTCCGCGGTCGAGGGCAACGACATCCGCTGCCTGGTCACCGAGGGCGGCCCGGTCAGCAACAACAAGGGCGTCTCGCTGCCCAACGTCGCCGTCAGCGTCCCCGCGATGAGCGACAAGGACGAGGAGGACCTGCGCTTCGCGCTCAGCCTCGGCGTCGACCTGGTCGCGCTGTCGTTCGTGCGTTCGCCCGACGACATCAAGCTGGTGCACCAGATCATGGCCGAGGAGGGCACCACCCTGCCGGTCATCGCCAAGGTCGAGAAGCCCGAGGCGGTCACCCACCTCGAGGCCATCGTGCTGGCCTTCGACGGCGTCATGGTCGCCCGCGGTGACCTCGGCGTCGAGCTGCCCCTGGACCAGGTGCCCCTGGTGCAGAAGCGGGCCGTGCAGCTCTGCCGGGAGAACGCCAAGCCGGTCATCGTGGCCACCCAGATGCTCGACTCGATGATCGAGAATTCCCGCCCGACCCGCGCCGAGGCCTCCGACGTCGCCAACGCGGTCCTCGACGGCGCCGACGCGGTGATGCTCTCCGGCGAGACCTCGGTCGGCAAGTACCCGGTCCTCACCGTCAGCACCATGGCCAAGATCGTCACGACCACGGAGAGCGGCGACTTCGGCGTCCCGGTCCTGCAGCACGACCCGCGCACCCACAGCGGCGCGCTGACCGTGGCCGCCAGCCGGATCGCCCGCAACATCGGCGCCAAGGCCCTGGTCGCGTTCTCCCAGACCGGCGACACCGTCCGCCGCCTCTCCCGGCTGCACTGCGAGCTGCCGCTGCTGGCCTTCACCCCGGTCGCCGAGGTCCGCGACCAGCTGGCCCTGTCCTGGGGCGTCGAGACGTTCCTGACCGACTTCGTCGAGCACACCGACGACATGTTCCGGCAGGTCGACCACGCCATGCTCGGCCTCGGCCTGGCCAAGCCCGGCGAGTACGTCGTCGTCGTGGCCGGCAGCCCGCCGAACGCGCCCGGCTCCACCAACACCCTGCGCGTGCACCAGCTCGGCTCGCTCGTCGACCCGGCCACGGTGACCGAGCAGAAGTGAGCACCCCGCTGACGGGACAGGCCGCCGTCGATCAGCTCCTCGAGGTCCTCGACCTCAAGCAGATCGACGCGGCCACGTTCCAGGGCGAGAGCCCCCAGGTCGGCGCCCAGCGGGTCTTCGGCGGCCAGGTCGCGGGCCAGGCTCTGGTCGCGGCGGGCCGCACGGTCGACCCGGAACGCCGCGTGCACTCCCTGCACGGCTACTTCGTACGCCCGGGCGACCCGACGGTCCCGATCGACTTCGCGGTCGAGAAGATCCGCGACGGCCGGTCCTTCTCGGTCCGCCGCTCCACGGCCCAGCAGCACGGCCGCACGATCTTCTTCATGTCGGCCTCGTTCCAGGTCACCGAGCAGGGCCTCGACCACCACACGCCCCCGCCGCAGGGCGTACCGGGCCCGGACGAGACCCGCACGATGCTCGACTGGCTGGCCCGCTACCCGGACCGCGCGGCCGCGTTCAAGGCGGCCCCGCAGGCGATCGACGTCCGTTACGTGGGCACCCCCGGCTGGGTCCCGCCGGGCGACCGCGACGCCGCCGACGAGCAACGCGTCTGGATGCGCATCAACGGCAAGCTGCCGGACGACCCGCTGATCCACGCCTGCGCCCTGACGTACGCATCGGACCTGTCCCTGCTCGACTCGGTCCTGTCGATGCACGGCGAGGTGTGGGGCCCGGGCGGCGTGATCGGCGCCAGCCTGGACCACGCGCTGTGGCTGCACCGGCCGTTCCGAGCAGACGAATGGTTCCTGTACGACTGCACCAGCCCGTCGGCGAGCGGCAGCCGGGGACTGGCCAGCGGCCGGATGTTCACCGAGGACGGCCGGCACATCGCCAGCGCGGTCCAGGAGGGCCTGCTCCGCCGCGTCGGAGCTTGAGCCGGCCGCCGGCTGCGCGAGGCGCAGGGCTGGGGCGTGGGCGCTTTCATCGGCGCGACCGCGGCTGTAGTCGCGCGTATTCGGTATGGGGTGGCGCGGTTGGACCGCGCGTATTCGGTGTGGCGTGGCGCGGCCGGACCGCGCGTATTCGCTGTGGCGTGGCGCGGTCGGACCGCGCGTATTCGCTGTGGCGTGGCGCGGTCGGACCGTGTGCGTTCGGCGTGGCGTGGCGCGGTCTGACCGTGCGCATCTGGCGTGGCGTGGCGTGGCCGGCCGGACTCGGCGCGTTCTGACCGCGTGGCCGGCCGCACATCGGCCCGGCCCCGAACCGAAAAGGGCCCCGCCGGGGCGGGACCCCGGCCCGGCGACTGGCCGTTCAGCGGGTCCCGCCACCAGCGGGGCAGGGGAAACTTTCAGTCCACCAGCCGGCCGCGGCCAACGCTCGACGAGTCGTCCATCCCCGCCTCGCCCGCCACCGGCGATGCCTCATCCGACCCGGGCGCCACCCGTTGCCCCGCCGGCGCCTCGGGCGGCAACTCCGCACCCTCGGCCGTGTCGGGCACCTCGACGTGCTGGTCGGCCGCCGCCTGAGCCGCCGCACCCGGCACCGCCGCGCCGGTCACCCCGGCCAGCGCCAGCATCGCGTCGAGGTCGGCGGTCGTCCGCAACACCTCTTCATGGAAGCTGCCGGTCGGCCCGTCCTGCGGTAGCTGCGCCTGCACCCGTACCGGTGGGGCAGCCGACGCGGAAAGGTCCGACAGCGCCGAAGCCGAGGCCGAAGGCCTGGTCGCGGCCCGGTGCCGCGGTCCCGAGGCCCGTGGCGACCCGGACTCGAAATCGGTCAGGCCCGCCGAATACCCGGCAACTCCGACAGCCCGCTGCGGCGTCAGCTCCAGCAGCCGCCCGGCCCGCGCGGCGACCGAGGCCTCCCGCAGCCGCAACGAGGCGACCAGGTCGGCGATCCCACGGCTCAGCGCGGCCCCGCCGAGCACCAGCACGACCAGCTCCGGCGTCCGCACGTAGGAACTCGCCGAGAAGAACCCCAGCCCGGCCTCGACCACGCCGACCACCATGAGCAGGCCCCAGATCCGGTCGCTCTCGCGGGTCAGCATCGAGATCGCGATGTCGACCGCCCCCCGGACCATGAGATACCAGCCGATCAACGCGGCCGGCGTGGTCCACGTCGTGTCCCCGTCCCGCAGCATGATCACGCCGGTGGCGGCGAACAGCACGGCCAGGCCGGCGTTCAGCCACCAGGTCCGCGTCCCGGCCAGCGCGCGCACCGCCTCGGTCACCGCCGCGAACAGGATGACCGGCCCGGCCACGTGCACCAGGTCGGCGGGCTCCAGCCGCAGCACACTCCAGGCGATCGCCAGCCACGCCACACCCGCGAACAGAAGGAACCCCCACATCCCGTCGCGGACGACGGTCAGGGGCGACGAGCCGGACCACAACATGGAGCCTCCTGGCAGTGCTGGTACTGCCATGACAACACCAGCGAGACCGGCAAACCGGTCTTTCCCGGAATTCCCCCGCAGTGGTTCGCTGCCTGGTCCGGTCGTCACCCTGAGGGTTACCGGGCACCGCGTCAGTGCTTGGGTCCCACGTATTGGTCCAGCTCCCGGACGTCGTCGCGGCGCGCGACCGACAGGAGGTTGCGCCGGCACATCCGCCATCGGAGGCCGAGCTGATCGAGCGATTCCTGGCAGAGCGCCATGATGTCGGCGGATTCGTTGGAGAACATGTACCTCGGATAGAGATACGTTTTCCCTGATCGCACCACCTTGTTGGTAACCCGGCAGCCATCGGAGTGAAATAGTCCGCGCAGGAAACTTCCCGGATTCTCGTCGATTATCGGCTGCTGCCAGTCCGTCAGTTGAATGGGTCGTTCATGCTTTCGCCCCGGCCCGTGCTGAGGCAGCAGGCAGGGCCAATGTACGGAGTAACTCTGCACATTGATGCTGCCGGTCTGCCGCACCCGCTGCACGCTCCTCGCCAGGACCGCCAGCATCGCCGTTTCGCACTGGGCGATCAGCCCCGGCCACGTCGCGGTGCAGGAGACACGTAACACCGGCACCTTGGCGCTGGTGACCAGGTGACCGTCGCCGAGGTAGAGGCCGAGAAGATACGAATAGCTTTTCTGATCTTGCGGCGGGCCGGGAATCGGCCGGCAGCGCGGGCATCTTGACGGCTCGGGAGGATGCATCTGTCGCCGTCTGGCCCGCTCGCCGTAGAACCAATGCGCGACCGTGCCGCGGGGCAGCCCGACGGTCTTGCAGACCTCGCCGAAAGGGATGCCAGCCGCCATCATTGCTGTCGCGCGTTCGCGCAGATGAGGTGAATGCACCCCGGCATTGTCGAACAGGGGTACGACAGTTTTTCGTGGTGCCGGGGACGGGATTCGAACCCGCATGTCCTTTCAGACAGATGATTTTGAGTCATCCGCGTCAGCCGATTGCGCCACCCCGGCATGCCTGGTCCGATCATGACAAGGTCACGCTGACCAGAGCACGTCGAAGCTTACCCACTACGCTGAGGGCGGTGGCACCCAGATACCCGGGTGTCGCGACTTCACCAGCGTTGGGGGTAAGGGTTCGTGGCCGACACGCAGGCGGGTGCCGAGCGCAGGCGGGTTCTGATCGCCGAGGACGAGGCGCTCATCCGGCTGGACCTGGCCGAGATGCTCGTGGAGGAGGGCTACGACGTCGTCGGTGAGGCCGGTGACGGCGAGACCGCCGTACGGCTGGCCGAGGATCTGACGCCGGACCTCGTCATCCTGGACATCAAGATGCCGATCATGGATGGCCTGGCGGCCGCGGAGCGGATCGCCGGCGGGCGCATCGCGCCGGTCGTCATCCTGACCGCTTTCAGTCAGCGGGACCTGGTCGAGCGGGCCCGGGCCGCCGGCGCGATGGCGTACCTGGTGAAGCCGTTCCAGAAGTCCGACCTGGTGCCGGCGATCGAGATCGCCCTCTCCCGGTATTCGGAGATCTCCGCGCTGGAGTCGGAGGTCGCGGGGCTGACCGACCGGCTGGAGACCCGCAAGTCGGTCGAGCGGGCCAAGGGCGAGCTCATGACGAAGTACTCGATGACCGAGCCGCAGGCGTTCAAGTGGATCCAGCGCACCGCGATGGATCACCGGATGACGATGCGTGAGGTCGCCGACCGGATTCTTGCCGAGGGTGAGGAGTCCACCGGTACGCCCGCCCCATGACCGGTGACCTCTGAGAACTGCCTGTTTGTTACACCTTCTCCGGCGGGGGATCACCGGACGTAACGGTTCGGTGAATGCCCGTGCGAACACTTACTACGGTGCCGGATCGTGGGATAGCGTCCCGCCCCATGACGGGCGCAGTTGTGTCGTGCCGGTGCGCAAGTGCCAATCGACCGGCGGTGGCTCGGTGGGTTCGGTATGGAGGAGGGTTCCAACCTTGAGGCAGGTTCTCGTACGTGCCATCGGCGGGTTGGCCGTTATCGGCCTCATCGCCGGTGCTGCTGCTTGCAACAGCGACAGCGGCAGTGATGACACGGCCAGCGGCAACTGCGGCTACAAGCTCGCTTACTTTGGCGCCCTGACGGGGTCTTCGGCGAACCTCGGTGTGAACATCGAGCAGGGCTTCGAGCTCGCGATCAACCAGTACAACACGAAGAAGGGCTCCGACTGCATCACGGTCGCGAAGTTCGACTCTCAGGGCGAGCCGGGCGTGGCGCCCGGTGTGGCCCGTAACCTGGTCGCGGACAAGAAGATCCTGGCCGTTGTCGGCCCGCCGTTCTCGGGCGAGTCCGAGGCCGCTGTCCCGATCTTCGAGGCCGCCGGCATCCCGTCGGTCTCCCCGTCCGCGACGCGCGTCTCGCTGACGGCGAACGGCTGGAAGACGTTCCACCGCGCGGTCGCCAACGACGACGCGCAGGGCCCCGCCGCGGGCAACTACATCAAGAACGTGATGAAGGCCCAGAAGGTCTTCGTGGCCAACGACCAGTCCGCGTACGGTGCGGGCCTGTCCGAGGTCGTGGAGAAGACCCTCGGCTCCGCGGTGATCGGCAAGGACAAGACCGAGGCCGACGGCAAGCAGACCGACTTCTCGGCGCTGGTGCAGAAGGTCGTCTCCTCGCAGGCGACCGTCCTGTTCTACGGCGGCTACTACCAGAACGCCGGCCTGATCCGTAAGGCGCTCACCTCGGCGGGCTGGAAGGGCACGATGGTCGGCGGCGACGGCATGAAGGACGTCGGCCTGGCCAAGGCCGCGGGTAACGGCCCGGCCACCGGCACCATCGTGACCTGCCCGTGTTCCCCGCCGGAGAAGGCGGGCGGCACGTTCGTCGCGGACTACAAGGCCAAGTGGAACGTCGACGCCGGTACCTACAGCGACGTGGCGTTCGACGCCGCCAACATGCTGCTGCAGGGCATTGACGCGGGCAACACCACGACGGAGAAGCTCAACACCTACCTGTCGACGGCCGAGTACAAGGGCATCGCCAACACCTACAAGTTCACCGACAAGGGCGAGCTCGACCCGAACTACATCAAGGTGTGGACGTTCAAGTTCGACCCGACGGGCAACCAGATCGCGGACCAAGAGGTTCCTACCGCCTGATCGACTGAGTACCTTTTCGTAGGGCCGGTGCGGCCGGATGATCTCCGGCCGCACCGACCTTCTCGTTTCAGGAGCCCCTTGTGAACTTCTCCGGTCTGATTCAGGACTTCGGGCCGCTCACGATCACGGGCCTGGCCCAGGGTGCGATCATCGCTCTCTTCGCCCTGGGCTACACCCTGGTCTACGGCGTTCTCCGCCTGATCAACTTCGCGCACTCCGAGGTCTTCCTGATCGGTTCGTACGCCTGCCTCGTCGTGTGGGGCTTCTTCGGACTCGACCAGAACTCGGCTACCCCCAACGTCATGAGCGTCATCGGCCTGTTGTTGCTGGGCCTGGTGGTGGCGATCGTTTTCTCCGGCCTCACCGCACTCGGTGTGGAGCTGGTGGCCTACCGGCCGCTGCGTAAGCGCAACGCGCCGCCGCTCGCGTTCCTCATCACCGCGATCGGCGCGTCCCTGTTCATCTCCGAGACCGTCGGCGTCATGACCCAGCGCAACATCAAGGGTGTGCCGCCGCTGATCCAACCGCGGGACGTCTTCGTCATCGGCAACATGCATGTCACGAATCTCCAGATTCTGATCATCGTGCTGGCGCTCGTGTCGATGTTCCTGCTGGACCGCTTCATCAACCGTTCGCGGCTGGGCCGGGGTATCCGCGCGGTGGCGCAGAACCCGGACAGTGCGGCGCTGATGGGCGTGAACAAGAGCCGCGTGATCTCCCTGGTCTTCCTGCTGGGTGGCCTGATGGCGGGTATCGCGGCGGTGATGTACGACCTGAAGATCGGTGTCACGCGGTTCGACGCCGGCTTCCTGCTGGGCATCGAGGCGTTCACCGCGGCGGTGCTCGGTGGTATCGGCAACCTGCGTGGCGCGCTGCTCGGCGGCCTGCTGCTGGGTCTGCTGCAGAACTACGCGGCCTCGCTGTTCGGCACCGAGTGGCTGCACGCCGCGTCGTTCGTGCTGCTGGTGTTGATCCTGCTGGTCCGTCCCACGGGCCTGCTGGGCGAGTCTCTCGGGAGGGCACGGGCATGACAACCGAGGCGACGAGTTCCCCCGCGCCGAAGACACCGGCCCCCGGGTCGATGTCCGCGCAGGAGAAGAAGAACGCCCGCGAGGATCGCGGCGGCGTACGCGGCTGGTACGGCCGGCAGCCCAAGATCGTGCGCATCGTGCTGGGTGTGGTCTTCGCCGCACTGGCGTTCCTGCTGCCGTACGTGGGCGAGATCCCGCTGCTCGGCCCGCAGATCGTCACGCAGGGCATCGACTGGCCGAGTGCGCTGTTCAACATGTCCTACTACGTGCTGCTGGCCCTGGGCCTGAACGTGGTGGTCGGTTTCGCCGGCCTGCTCGACCTGGGTTACGTCGGCTTCTTCGCCGTCGGCGCCTACACGGTCGCACTGCTCTCCTCGCCGGACAGCGTGCTGCGGACCGAGTGGGGCTGGCTGGCCGCGGTGCCGATCGGTCTCGCGGTGGCGATGCTCTCCGGCCTGGTCCTGGGTTATCCGACCCTGCGGCTGCGCGGCGACTATCTGGCCATCGTGACGCTGGGCTTCGCGGAGATCATCCGGATCGTGGCCACGAGCACCGAGACGCTGCGTGGTGACCGGGGTTTCTCGGACATCCCGCACCCGCCGGGTGAGTTCTCCGACGGCAAGCCGATCTTCGGCGTGGCCGACGCGATCCCGTACTACTGGCTGGGCCTCGCGGTGATCATTCTGGTCATCTTCGCGGTCCGAAACCTGGACAACAGCCGGGTCGGCCGTTCGTGGCTGGCGATCCGGGAGGATCAGGAAGCCGCCGAGATCATGGGCGTGCGAACGATCAAGTACAAGCTGTGGGCGTTCGCGATCGGCGCCTTCATCGGCGGCCTGGGCGGCGTGATGTTCGCCGGTCAGCAGGGCTTCATGAACTCGCAGACGTTCATCCTGCAGTTCTCGATCCTGGTGCTCGCCGGTGTGGTCATGGGTGGTTCCGGCAACATCGCCGGGGCGATCCTGGGTGGCGCGCTGATCTCGTACATCCCGGACCGGCTGCGGGGCATCGAGGACCCGATCTGGCACACCGACCTGTTCGGTTTCCGGTTCGCCATCTTCGGCGCGGTGATCATCGCGATCATGATCTTCCGCCCGCAGGGCCTGATCCCGAGCCGGCGCCGCGCGATGGAGCTCAAGGACCGCGAGAAGGAGGTGGCTCCCATTGAGTGAGCCGCATATCGAGACGCCGCAGGAGGCCGACGCGGCCAATGCGGGTCCCGTCGACAGGGCCGGGCCCAAGGACAACGCCACGGCGAAGCCGATCGGTGACGTCCTGCTCGAGGTGGACAACGTGACGTTGCGCTTCGGTGGTGTCGTCGCGCTCAACGAGGTCAGCTTCAGCCTGCGCAAGGGTGAGATCTTCGGTCTGATCGGCCCGAACGGGGCCGGCAAGACCACCTGCTTCAACGCCATGACCGGCGTGTACCGCCCGACCAGCGGCGGGATCCGGTTCCAGGGCCAGTCGATCGTCGGCAAGAAGAAGCACGAGATCACCCGCGGCGGGATCGCCCGCACGTTCCAGAACGTGCGGCTGTTCCCGGAGATGACCGCGCTGGAGAACGTGATGGTGGGCGCGGACGCCCACCACAAGACCAGCGTGATCGCCGCGTTGTTCCGGCTGCCCCGGCACCACCGCGAGGAGCGTACGGGCCGGGACCGGTCGTACCAGCTGCTCCGGTTCGTCGGCATCGAGCACCGCGCCGGCGACGTCGCGCGCAACCTGTCGTACGGCGAGCAGCGGCGCCTGGAGATCGCCCGGGCCCTGGCCACGAACCCGACGCTGCTGTGCCTGGACGAGCCGGCCGCCGGCTTCAACCCGGCGGAGAAGAAGGAGTTGCTCGCGCTGATCCGCAAGATCCGCGACAGCGGGGTGACCGTGCTGCTCATCGAGCACGACATGCGCCTGGTCATGGGCGTGACCGACCGGATCGTGGTGCTGGAGTTCGGCAAGAAGATCGCCGAGGGCACGCCCGCCGAGGTGCGGGACAACCCGGCTGTGATCGCGGCGTACCTGGGAGTGCCGACCGATGCTGCTTGAGCTGAAAGACGTCACGTTGATGTACGGGCGCATCCAGGCCCTGCACGGCATCAGCCTGAGCGTCGGCGAGGGCGAGATCGTCGCCCTGATCGGCGCGAACGGCGCCGGGAAGTCGACCACCATGCGGGCGATCTCCGGGCTGCGCCCGGTCGCCCAGGGGACGATCACCTTCAACGGCGAGGACATCACCAAGCTCCGCGCGGACCTGCGGGTCGTGCGGGGTGTCTCGCAGTCGCCGGAGGGCCGGGGCATCTTCCCCGGCATGTCGGTGCGCGAGAATCTGGAGATGGGCGCCTACACGCGCCGCAACCGGGCCGAGATCGACGAGGATCTGGACCGGGTGTTCACCCTTTTCCCGCGACTCCGGGAGCGCGAGAAGCAGGTCGGTGGCACCATGTCCGGCGGTGAGCAGCAGATGCTGGCGGTCGGCCGGGCGCTGATGAGCCGGCCCAAGCTGCTGCTGCTCGACGAGCCGTCGATGGGCCTGGCGCCCATGCTGATCCAGCAGATCTTCGACATCGTTGTGGAGATCAACCAGCAGGGCACGACCGTGCTCCTGGTTGAGCAGAACGCCCAGCAGGCGCTGTCCCGGGCACACCGGGCGTACGTGCTGGAGACCGGCGAGATCGTCAAGTCCGGTACCGGCGCCGAGCTGCTGACCGACCCCTCGGTCAAGGACGCCTACCTCGGCGTCGCTTGAGCCCACCCGAACACCATTGAGGAGTTGACGACGATGTTCCGCACCACCCCCATGCGGCGCGCGTTCGTGGGCCTGACCGCCGCGTTCGCGATGACCCTTTCTCTGACCGCCTGCGGCGAGGAGTCGGACGACCCGGGCACCGGCTCGGGCGCTCCGGTGCCGTCGGCTTCCGCCGACACCTCGCTGGCCGACAAGGTGCCGGCCGACATCAAGGCGGCCGGCAAGCTCATCATCGGTACGGACTCCACGTACGCGCCGAACGAGTACCTGGACGCCGACGGCAAGACGGTCATCGGCTTCGACGTGGACCTGTTCAACGCGGTGGCGCAGAAGCTGGGCCTGACCACCGAGTGGCAGTCGTCCAAGTTCGACGCGATCATCCCGGGCGTGACCTCCGGCAAGTACACCGTCGGGGTGTCCTCGTTCACCGTCAACGCCGAGCGGATGAAGGAGGCCACCATGGTGTCCTACTTCAACGCCGGCACGCAGTGGGCGGCCAAGACCGGGGCGACGATCAACCCGGACGACGCGTGCGGCAAGAAGGTCGCCGTGCAGGTCGGCACCGTGCAGCTCGACGACGTCACCGCGCGGTCGAAGAAGTGCACCGACGGCGGCAAGGCGAAGATCACGATCGACCAGTACCAGTCCCAGGCCGACGCGACCAACGCGGTCGTCTCGGGCAAGGACGAGGCCATGCTGGCGGACTCGCCGATCGGCGCGTACGCGGTGAAGCAGACCAACGGCCAGCTGGCCCTGGTCGGCGACATCTACGACTCGGCGCCGTACGGCTACGTCCTGCCGAAGGCGCAGGCGGAGTTCGGCGCCGCGATCGAGGCCGCGCTGGAGGCGTTGATCGCCGACGGCACGTACAAGACGATCCTCACCAAGTGGGGCGTCGAGGCCGGCGGCATCACCGACCCGGCCGTCAACCCGCAGGTCTCCTGACCCGCGCAATGACGACGGAGACACAGTCCGGACGGGCACGACCCGAGGCCATCAAGGCCGTGCCCGTCCGGCACCCCGGGCGCTGGGTGGCGATCGCGGTCCTGGCCGTGCTCGCCGCCATGTTCCTCCACCTGATCTTCACCAATGACCGGTTCAACTGGCACTTCATCTTCGTCAGCATGGGCGAGGGCAAGCGCGGGGCCATGTTCACCGGTCCGGTGCTGGAGGGTCTGCGCGGCACGCTGCTGCTGACCGTGCTGGCGATGGTGATCGGTGTCGGGCTGGGCATCGTGGTGGCGATCATGCGGTTGTCGACCAACCCGATCCTGTCCAGCGTCGCCTTCGTCTACACCTGGGTGTTCCGGGCGCTGCCCCGGCTGGTGCTGGCGATCCTCTTCGGCAACCTGGGCATCCTGTGGGAGCGGATCGGCTTCGGCCTGCCGTTCGACGCGCAGCTCGGCAACCTGTTCGGCATCCACGACCTGAACGCGCAGTTCTACAGCATCAAGGCCACCGACCTGCTCTCCGGCTTCCTGGCCGGTGTGCTGGCGCTGGGGCTGTCCGAGGCCGCGTACATGGCCGAGATCGTCCGGGCCGGCATCCAGTCCGTGGACGAGGGCCAGTCCGAGGCGGCGTCCGCGCTGGGTCTGTCCCGCGGTCAGGTGCTGCGCCGCATCGTGCTGCCCCAGGCGATGCGGGTGATCGTCCCGCCGACCGGCAACGAGACGATCGCGATGGTCAAGGACACGTCGCTGGTGGCTTTCGTACCGGTGTCGTTCGAGCTGTTCTTCCAGTTGCAGGCGATCAGCTCGCGCACGTTCATCGTGCTGCCCGTCCTGATCGCGGCCTGTCTCTGGTATCTGATCATCTGCAGTGTGCTGATGGTCGTGCAGTTCTTCGTGGAGCGGCACTTCAGCCGCGGTTACGGCACCGCCGGCAAGGCCCGGATGCGGCTCAGCGGCCTGTCGGCCGAGCAGGGCGGCGTGGGAGGGGCGGGAGCATGACCGACGAGATGGTGCGCGCCGAGAACGTGCACAAGTCCTTCGGCTCCCTGGAGGTGCTCAAGGGCATCGACCTCGTGGTGAGGCCGGGGGAGGTGAGCTGCGTGCTGGGTCCCTCGGGTTCGGGCAAGTCGACGTTCCTGCGGTGCATCAACCACCTGGAGAAGATCAACGCCGGCCGGATCTTCGTCGACGGCGACCTGATCGGCTATCGGGAGCGCGGCGGCAAGCTGCACGAGCTCCGGGAGAAGGAGGTCGCCGCGCAGCGCCGGGCCATCGGCATGGTGTTCCAGCGGTTCAACCTCTTCCCGCACATGACGGTGCTGCAGAACGTCATGGAGGCGCCCTGCCGGGTCAAGCGGGAGAACAAGGGCGAGGTCCGTGACCGCGCGGCGGCGCTGCTCGACCGGGTCGGCCTGGGCGAGAAGAAGGACAGCTACCCGAGTCAGCTCTCCGGCGGCCAGCAGCAGCGGGTGGCGATCGCCCGGGCGCTGGCCATGCGACCCAAGCTGATGCTCTTCGACGAGCCCACCAGCGCACTGGACCCCGAGCTGGTCGGCGAGGTCCTGGACGTGATGAAGGACCTGGCCCGGGACGGCATGACCATGATCGTGGTGACCCACGAGATCGGTTTCGCCCGCGAGGTCGGCGACTCGCTGATCTTCATGGACGGCGGCGTCGTGGTCGAGCAGGGACCTCCGCGCGAGGTCATCGGCAATCCGCAGCAGGAACGAACCAAGGCATTCCTGAGCAAGGTGCTGTGAAGCAGGCGGGGCGGTCCCGGTTCTTGTCGTACGGCGAGACTAGAGTTCTGCGACGTGAGTAACGACGCCCAGACCCCCCGCTTGCTGCTGCTCGATGGGCATTCGCTGGCCTATCGCGCCTTCTTCGCGCTGCCGGTGGAGAATTTCTCGACGCAGACGGGCCAGCCGACCAACGCCGTGTTCGGCTTCACGTCGATGCTGATCAACATGCTGCGGGACGAGAAGCCCACGCACATCGTGGTCGCCTTCGACGTCTCCCGGGTGTCGTTCCGCACCGAGAAGTACGCCGACTACAAGGCCGGCCGCGCCGAGACCCCGCAGCCGTTCCAGGGCCAGGTCAGCCTGGTCAAGGAGATCCTCGAGGCGCTGCGCATCCCGGTCGTGGAGAAACCCGGTTACGAGGCCGACGACGTCATCGGCACGCTGGCCTGCCAGGCCCGCGACGCCGGCATGGAGGTCGTCATCTCCACCGGCGACCGCGACGCGTTCCAGCTGGCCGGCGAGCACGTCACGATCCTCTACCCGGTCCGCGGCGTGTCCGAGGTCTGGCGGATGACCCCCGAGGCCATCGAGACGAAATACGGCGTCCCCCCGGGCCGCTACCGTGACAAGGCCGCCCTGGTCGGCGAGGCCAGCGACAACCTGCCCGGCGTGCCCGGCGTCGGCGACAAGACCGCGGCCAAGTGGATCAACCAGTACGGCGGGCTGGACGGCATCATCGCGCACGTCGACGAGATCAAGGGCAAGGCGGGGGAGAACCTGCGCGCCCACCTGGCCGACGTCATGCGCAACTACGAGCTCAACGGCCTGGTCTGCGACCTGGAGCTGCCGCTGCGTCCCGAGGACGTCAAGTGGCAGGGCTGGGACCGCGAGGCCGTGCACCAGGTCTTCGACGCGCTGGAGTTCCGGGTGCTGCGCGAGCGGCTCTACTCGTATCTCGACGCCGTCGAGCCCGAGGCGGAGTCCGGCTTCGACCTCTCCGGCACGGTCCTGGCCGCCGGTCAGGTCGAGGGCTGGCTGAGCGAGCACGCCCGCGAGGCGCCCGTCGGCGTCGCGGTCACCGGCCGCTTCGGCCGCGGCACCGGCGAGCTGACCGGCGTCGCGATCGCCACCGGTGACGGCCCGGCCGCCTGGTTCGACCCCACGACCCTCGACCAGAGCGACGAGCAGGCGGTCGCCGCCTGGCTGGCCGACCCCGACCGCCCCAAGGTCATCCACGAGGCCAAGCCGGCCATGCTGGCCTTCCGCGCGCACGGCTGGGCCCTGGCCGGCGTCCGCGTCGACACCGCGCTGGCGGCCTATCTGGCCAAGCCCGACCAGCGCGCCTACGACCTGACCGACCTGGCGCTGCGCTACCTCAAGCGCGAGCTGCGCGTCGACGCCCCGGAGACCGGCCAGCTGACCCTGGACGGCCTGGGCGACGACGAGGGCACCGCCGAGCAGAACGTCATGCTCCGCGCCCGCGCCACCCTCGACCTGGCCGACACGATCACCGAGGAGCTGTCCCGCGACGACGGCGCCTCCCAGCGCCTGCTGGCCGAGGTGGAGCAGCCGCTGGCGATCGTGCTGGGCGAGATGGAGCACGTCGGCATCGCCGCCGACACGGAATACCTCTCCGAGCTGGAGGCCCACTTCGCCGCGGAGGTGAAGGCGGCCCAGCAGGCGGCGCACGAGGTGGTCGGCCGCGAGTTCAACCTGGGCTCACCCAAGCAGCTGCAGGAGATCCTGTTCACCGAGCGCGGCCTGCCCAAGACCAAGAAGATCAAGTCCGGCTACACCACGGACGCGGACGCCCTGCAGAGCCTGTTCGCCCAGACCGGCGACCCCGTCCTGGAGCACCTGCTGCGCCACCGCGACGTGGCCAAGCTGAAGTCGACAGTGGACGGCCTGCTCAAGTCGGTCTCCGAGGACGGCCGCATCCACACGACGTTCAACCAGACGGTGGCGGCGACCGGCCGGCTGTCCTCGACCGACCCCAACCTGCAGAACATCCCGATCCGCACGCAGGAAGGCCGCCGCATCCGCCGCGCGTTCGTGGTCGGCGAGGGCTTCGAGTCGCTGATGACCGCCGACTACAGCCAGATCGAGATGCGCATCATGGCGCACCTGTCCAAGGACGAGGCCCTGATCGCGGCCTTCAACTCGGGCGCCGACTTCCACGCGGCCACGGCCTCGTCGGTCTTCCACGTCCCGGTCGAGGAGGTCGTCCCCGACCAGCGCCGCAAGATCAAGGCGATGAACTACGGCCTCGCGTACGGCCTGAGCGCCTTCGGCCTGTCCAACCAGCTCACCATCTCGACCGACGAAGCCCGCACCCTGATGGAGGAATACTTCCAGCGCTTCGGCGGCGTCCGCGACTACCTCCAGACGGTGGTCCGCCGCGCGGTCCAGGACGGCTACACGGCCACCATCCTCGGCCGCCGCCGCTACCTGCCCGACCTGAGCAGCGACAACCGCCAGCGCCGCGACATGGCCGAACGCATGGCCCTGAACGCCCCGATCCAGGGCTCGGCGGCCGACATCATCAAGATCGCCATGCTCCGCGTCGACGGCGCCCTGCGCACCGCCGGCCTGCGGTCCCGCATGCTCCTGCAGGTCCACGACGAGCTGGTCTTCGACGTGGCGCCGGGGGAGCGCGAGACGCTGGAGGCTCTGGTGCGGCAGGAGATGGGCGGGGCCTATCCGCTGTCCGTGCCGCTGGAGGTCTCGGTCGGAGTAGGCCAGGACTGGAACGGCGCCGACCACTAGAGGTCCGCACCGGGCGAATGCATCACCGATGCGAGTCGTCGCCGGCACCATGGTCCCGGTACGCCCTGGTGCCCTGACGGGTCAGCGACAACCACACCCGGCGCGAGTCGGTGCCGAGACGTTCCTGCCTGACGCACCCGGCATCGACGAGCGCCGCGACCTGCTTGCTCAAGGCTGACGGGCTCAGGTCAAGGTGGTCCTTGATCACCGACAGCTCCAGCGTGGTGCCCGCGGCGAGCATCGCGTAGATACGCAGCCGATGCGCCGGATGGATGACCGGGTCGAGCTCGTCGGTCACCGTGGTCGTCCCGTCGACGCCCGGTGAGCCACGCCGCCGGCGAGGAAGACGACGCCAGCGAGGGGGCGAGGCCAACAACCGGCCAAGCCCCCTCCACGACCTCGGCGATGGCCACCGCGACAACTACGCAGAGGGTCGAGGCGGCCACCGCGGCGAGAAAGGCCCGCCGGGCGGGCAGGGCCCACGGCGTCCGTATCCGGCACCCAGCCGTGACGTCGACACCGACAATGACCAAGGCAACGACGAGCAAGGCGGCGCTGCGAAGCTGGGGGAGCAGGGCCGTCAAGCCAAGACGGCCCCGGTCGGCGCGATCGCCTTGGCCGCCGTGATCGCCTTGGCCTGCGTGATCGCCGCCTTGGCCGCCGTGATCGCCTTGGCTGGTGTAATTGCCGCCGTGCCCGCCGTGCCCGCCGTGCCCGCCTTGCCCGCCTTGGCTGGCGTGATTGCCTTGGCTGATCGACGACGAACCCGGCGCCGCGGCTATCTGGCACGCGCCCGGCTGTCGTCGGTTGCGCCGTGCGTCTCGGGTCTTGGCTGACGAATCCGGGACGTCTCAGTCGGCGCAGTCCGCCCGGGCCTTCCGCCCCGCCGACATCGACGTCCGGTTGCGGTTAGTGACTTAGGCCACGCCTTTCAAGCGGGGAGTTGAAGGGGTCCGGTTGCCCCTTCGGGCGGTTTCTTCGGAGCGAGAGGTCAGCTTCGATACCTTCGACGGTGCCAGCTGCACCGTCCACCTCGGATTCCGTAGCTGGCCGAAGCGCACGCCCCCAGCCTCGACGACCCGGCCGAACCGTTGCTGTGTAATGCATTCTGGCTTTGCGCTACGGCTCCCTGGCGGTGTGGAGTCGTAGGGTGGATCTTCTAATCCGAGACTTGCTTCGGTTTGCAAGGGTGAGCCCATGCCGAGTTCTTCGACCGAGATGACTTCGTCGTCCAGTGCTTGGGCGCCCGTGGTCCGGCGGCCGCTCGATGCCGATCAGGCCCACGCCTTCGCGCCGATGTTCAAGGCGCTCGGCGACCCGGTGCGGCTGCGGCTGCTGTCGATGATCGCGTCCGCCGGCGGCGGCGAGGTGTGCGTCTGCGACCTCACCGGCTCGTTCCAGCTGACCGGCCCCACCATCTCCCACCACCTCAAGGTCCTGCGCGAAGCCGGCCTGGTCGACAGCGACCGCCGCGGCACGTGGGTCTACTACCGCCTCGTGCCGGCGGCGCTCGCCCTGCTGGCCGGCCTGCTGGACGTCAGCTCCGTCACCGCCGGAATCTGACCACCGGCCGGCGCCCGGCCGGAGGCGGCTCCGGCTGCATGCATTGGCTCGGCAAGCGTGCGGGTGGCTCGGCAACCGTGCGGGTGGCTCCACAAACGCGCGGTGGCTCGGCAAGCGTGCGTCGGCTCGGTAAGCGTGCGTCGGCTCGGTAAGCGTGCGTCGGCTCGGTAAGCGTGCGTCGGCTCGGTAAGCGTGCGTCGGCTCGGCAAGCATGCATCGGCTCGGCAAGCATGCATCGGCTCGGTAAGCGCGCGATGGCCCGGCAAGCATGCGTCGGCTCCGCAAACGTGCGGTGGCTCGGCAAGCATGCGGTGACCCGGCAATCGCACGATGGCTTCGCAAGCATGCGGTGGCTTCACAAACGTGCGATGGCTTCGCAATCCTGCAATCCGCCGACCGGCACCCGCGACGAGGCCGTGCAGCAGCGCTCAATCGTGGCCCCGAACCCCAGGGTCTACTTCTTCAACGGGTCGTGACCCCAGTTCATCAGCGAGTACCGCCACTTCGTTTCCTTGAGGTCGCCGTTCGGGCGCTGGGCCAGGTGCCGGTGGACGTACCCGGTCACCTTGCGCATGTGGGCCTCGTCCTCGTCCGTCAGGTCGCCCTTGCGGGTGTGCAGCAGCTTGATGATCTTCCGGCCCGAGTCGTGGCCCACCGATTCCGCCTTCTCCGACTTCTTCTGGCCGACCTCGCGGGATTCTTCCGTCTTCAGCCACTTCTCCAGCTCGCCGGCCGTCATGTTCACCGCCGCGCGGAAGTCCTCGTACACGTCAGTCACGGTGCAGCGCCCCCGGCTTGTGCACCGCTTCGCGGCCGGTCTTGTCGCTCTTGACCTTGTACTGCGGGTCGTCCTTCGACGCGTCGACCGTGCGGCCCGCCGCTTCGGTGCGCTTGGTGATCTTCTGCTCGACCTCGCCCTCGACCTTCTGGCCGTGGCTGCTCCACGACACGTGGTCGCCCTTGCTCAGGTTCTCGTCATGTGCCATGAGCTGCAGATACCCGGCTACGACGGCAAGTAACTCACGAAGATCGCGGTGCCCGGGAACAGCCGGCCGCGCAGCGGGCTCCACTGGCCCCAGATCTGCTCGTGGCCCTCCGGCCATTCCGGCTCGACCAGGTCCGTCAGCACGAAGCCCGCCGCGACCAGCTCACGGATCCGGTCGCCCAGAGTGCGGTGCTGCTCAACATAGGTCGGCACGCCGTCGGCGTCCTGTTCCACGTACGGCCAGCGGTCGAAATACGGGTGCACGGCCAGCAGGCCGTCCTCGCCCGGTTCGTCGAGGAAGATCCATCGCATCGGGTGGGTGAGCGAGAACACCCATTTCCCGCCCGGTTTCAGCACCCGGGCCACCTCGCGCATCACCGCGCCCGAGTCGGCCACGAACGGGATCGCACCGAACGCCGTGCAGACCACGTCGAACGAGGACGTGGCGAACGGCAGGGCCAGCGCGTCGGCCTGGACCAGCGGCACCCGTACCCCTGAGCGCTCGGCCGCCTCGCGGGCGTGCCGCAGCATGCCCGCCGACAGGTCCAACGCGACCGGGTCGGCACCTTGTCCGTCCAGCCAGCGGGCGCCGGCCGCCGCTCCCGCGCCCAGCTCCAGGATCCGTTTCCCGCGCACCTCGCCGAGCAGGCGCGCGTCGGCCTCCCGCAGCCCCTCCGGGCACCAGACGAAATCCACGTCGCCCAGGAACCTGCCGTGCTCGTCCTGGTAGTCGTCCGCGTCCAGGTCCCACCAGTGCCGGCTGGCGACCCGGCTCTCCGCATCGGTCACCGCCCGGCGCAGGGTGCCGGCCACGGTGGTTGGTTGCGCTTCGATCACGCTCAAACGGTACGGGGACCGTACGACACTTCCCGTCCGAGGCTCCCGGACCCCGCACCGGGCGCTCAAAACGCCACAAAACGGCCGCTCAGAGCGGTTCCGCGGGAACAATGTGCCTCGGTCATCAGGAGGCCTTGCAACCTGTGGTAATGCGCACGGTAAGCTAGTCGATGCACTCGCGGATCGTGTGCCTCGGCAGGGAGCAGGTTCCGCAAGTCGTCGGTCCCAGCATGATCCTGCTCGCTTGATCTGACTCCAGTTGTCGTGATCACCGGATGTTCGTGCTGTGTCCGCCGTCAGTTCCGTGAGGGCGAGAGAGACACCACGACACCATCCGTTCGGAGCAACAGTCCACATGACGAGCAGCATCGAGGCCACCTCGAGCGCCAACAAGGTCACCGTCGACGATCTCGGCTCGGAGGAAGCATTCCTCGCAGCCATCGACGAGACCATCAAGTACTTCAACGACGGCGACATTGTCGAAGGCACCGTCGTCAAGGTCGATCGGGACGAGGTCCTGCTCGACATCGGCTACAAGACCGAGGGCGTCATCCCCTCGCGCGAGTTGTCGATCAAGCATGACGTGGACCCCGCGGAAGTGGTGTCGGTCGGTGACCACATCGAAGCCCTCGTCCTCACCAAGGAGGACAAGGAAGGTCGCCTGATCCTCTCGAAGAAGCGTGCGCAGTACGAGCGCGCGTGGGGCACGATCGAGAAGATCAAGGAGGACGACGGCGTCGTGCGCGGCTCCGTCATCGAGGTCGTCAAGGGCGGCCTCATCCTCGACATCGGTCTCCGTGGCTTCCTCCCGGCCTCGCTGGTCGAGATGCGCCGCGTGCGCGACCTGCAGCCGTACGTGGGCCGCGAGCTCGAAGCCAAGATCATCGAGCTGGACAAGAACCGCAACAACGTGGTCCTGTCCCGCCGGGCCTGGCTGGAGCAGACGCAGTCCGAGGTCCGCACCGAGTTCCTCAACAAGCTGCAGAAGGGCCAGGTCCGCAAGGGCGTCGTGTCCTCCATCGTCAACTTCGGTGCCTTCGTGGACCTGGGTGGCGTGGACGGCCTCGTGCACGTCTCCGAGCTCTCCTGGAAGCACATCGACCACCCGTCCGAGGTCGTCGAGGTCGGCCAGGAGGTCGAGGTCGAGGTGCTCGACGTCGACCTGGACCGCGAGCGCGTCTCGCTGTCGCTGAAGGCGACCCAGGAAGACCCGTGGCGCCAGTTCGCCCGCACCCACGCGATCAACCAGATCGTGCCGGGCAAGGTCACCAAGCTGGTTCCGTTCGGTGCGTTCGTCCGCGTGGACGACGGCATCGAGGGCCTGGTGCACATCTCCGAGCTGGCCGAGCGGCACGTCGAGCTGCCCGAGCAGGTCGTCCAGGTGGGCTCCGACGTCATGGTCAAGGTCATCGACATCGACCTCGAGCGTCGCCGGATCTCGCTGTCGCTCAAGCAGGCCAACGAGAACTTCGTCGAGGGCGAGGAGCACTTCGACCCGACCCTCTACGGCATGGCGGCGACGTACGACAACGAGGGCAACTACATCTACCCGGAGGGCTTCGACCCCGAGACGGGTGAGTGGCTCGAGGGCTTCGACAAGCAGCGCGAGGCGTGGGAGAAGCAGTACGCCGACGCTCGCGAGCGCTGGGAGGCCCACACCAAGCAGGTGCAGGCGTCCCGCGAGGCCGACGCCGAGGCCGCGCTCAACCCGGCTCCGGCCGGTGGCGTGACCACCTCGTCGTCCACCTCCACCTCCTCCACGTCGACGAGCTCCTCCGCGGGCCCGGCGCGTGCGGCGGAGGAGCCGGCCGGCACGCTGGCCACCGACGAGGCGCTCGCCGCTCTGCGCGAGAAGCTCGCCGGCGGCAAGGCCTGAGGCTCAGCGCCCGGCTCGCCAGCTAGTTGATCGGTCCGAAGGGCCGTCCGCGATTTCGGTCGCGGGCGGCCCTTCGGCATACTTGCCCGGTGTTGAAGGTCGGTCTCACCGGAGGAATCGGCGCGGGCAAGAGCGCCGTCGCCCAGCGCCTGGTCGCCCGCGGCGCGGTGCTCATCGACGCCGACCGGCTGGCTCGCGAGGTGGTCGCGGCCGGCACGGACGGCCAGGCCGCGGTCGTCGAAGCCTTCGGCCCGGCGGTGCTCGGCCCGGACGGCGAGCTCGACCGACCCGCGCTGGGCGCGCGGGTCTTCGGAGACGAAGCGGCCCGGCGCCGGCTCGAGAGCATCATTCACCCCCGCGTACGCGCCCGTACGGCGGAACTGACCGCGGCTGCCGCTCGGGACGCGATCGTCGTCAACGATGTCCCGCTGCTGGTCGAAACAGGGCTGGCGGCGTCGTACCACCTGGTCGTCGTGGTCGACGCGGACCGGGAGACCCGGGTCCGGCGGCTGGTGGAGACCCGTGGGATGAGTGCTGAGCAGGCCGCCTCCCGAATCGCCGCGCAAGCCGACGACGCCGTCCGGCGCGACGCTGCTGACGTGGTGCTCACCAACGACGGTGGTCTCGACGAGCTGGACGCGCGGGTCGAGCGCCTGTGGCAGGACCGGCTGCGCCCGTACGAGAAGAACCTGCGACTCGGCCGCCATGCCCCGGCCGATGGAGTGCTCCGCGTCGTACCCCCGGATCCGACCTGGCCCCGGCAGGCGCAGCGGGTGATCGACCGGATCCGGCACGCCCTGGCGCCGCAGCTCGGCGGCGACGCCGACGTGGCGCACATCGGGTCCACGGCCGTGCCCGGCCTGCCCGCGAAGGACCTGCTGGATCTCATGCTGGCCGTGCCGACCCTGGCCGAGGCCGACCGGCTGGCCGCGGCGCTCGGGGCCGCGGGACTGCCGCGGCGGGCCGGCGACTGGTACGACAACGCCCGCGGCCTGCCCGGCCGGACCTGGCCGAAGCGGTTGCACGGCAGCGCGGACCCGGGACGGCCGGTCAATCTGCACCTACGGGTGACGGGCTCGCCGGGCTGGCGTTTCGCGCTGCTGATGCGCGACCACCTGCGCGCGGTGCCGGCGGCTCGGGACGCCTACGCGGCAGCCAAGCAGCAGTGGGCGGCGCAGCACCGGGACGTGGAGGGCTACGCGGAGGCAAAGGAGCCCTGGTTCGACGCTGAGGCGGAGGCGGCCGACGCCTGGGCGCAGGCCAGCGGCTGGCAGCCGCCGAGGCCGTAGCGCAGGCCCAACGGCCCGGGCCGGGAGACCGGCCCCTGGACAGTAAGGGGCGCTCGCGGCGGCCGGTTCGCGCGGGTGCGCGACCATCGCGGATGCGCGCGCCGGACGGAGCCGGGGCAGCTATCCGCGGGCCTGCCCGGGCGCACCGTGTGATGGTGCCGGACCGGGCCGGACGGCCGCCGCGAGCGGCCTACCCGATCACCGTATAGCCGCAGGTGAACGCCGGACAATGCCGTTCCCCGGGGCCGAATGTGCACTCTGCGAACAGGGGTCACCCGGCGCCCGCGGAAACTTGTCACACCCGCGACGTACGGTGGTCTGCATGGCGCTCGACATCCCACGACTCGACGGCCGCTTCGAGGTCGTCAGCGACTACAAACCCGCCGGTGACCAGCCCACGGCCATCGCCGAGCTGGAGCGCCGGGTGCGCCGCGGCGACCGCAACACGGTGCTGCTCGGCGCCACCGGCACCGGCAAGAGCGCCACCACCGCCTGGCTCATCGAGAAGCTGCAGCGGCCGGCGCTGGTGATGGCCCCCAACAAGACCCTGTGCGCCCAGCTCGCCAAGGAGTTCCGCGAGCTGATGCCCCACAACGCGGTTGAATACTTCGTCAGTTACTACGACTACTACCAACCCGAGGCGTACATCGCCCAGTCCGACACGTACATCGAGAAGGACTCGTCGGTCAACGAGGAGGTCGAGCGGCTGCGGCACTCGGCCACCATGTCGCTGCTCACCCGGCGCGACGTGATCGTGGTGGCGACCGTGAGCGCGATCTACGGCCTCGGCACCCCGCAGGAGTACGTCGAGCAGGCGGTCAAGATCAAGGTCGGCCAGGAGTGGGACCGCGACAAGCTGCTGCGCCGCCTGGTCGACATCCGGTACGCCCGCAACGACATGGCATTCCAGCGGGGCACCTTCCGGGTCCGCGGGGACACCCTGGAGATCATCCCGGCCTACGAGGAGCTGGCGGTCCGCGTCGAGCTGTTCGGCGACGAGATCGAGAAGCTCTACTATCTGCACCCGCTCACCGGCGACATCGTCCGCGAGGTCGACGAGCTGATCATCTTCCCGGCGACGCACTACGCGGCCGGCCCGGAGCGGATGGAGCGGGCGATCCGCGACATCGAGGCCGAGCTGGCCGAGCGGCTCGCCGAGCTGGAGCGCCAGGGCAAGCTCCTGGAGTCGCAGCGGCTGCGGATGCGCACGACCTACGACATCGAGATGATGCGCCAGGTCGGTTTCTGCAACGGCATCGAGAACTATTCCATGCACATGGACGGCCGGTCGCCCGGCGAGCCGTCGCACACCTTGCTGGACTACTTCCCGGACGACTACATCACCGTCATCGACGAGTCGCACGTGACGATCCCGCAGATCGGCGGCATGTACGAGGGCGACGCCTCCCGCAAGCGCATCCTGATCGAGCACGGCTTCCGGCTGCCCAGCGCCGCCGACAACCGCCCGCTGCGCTTCGACGAGTTCCTCGAGCGGGTCGGGCAGATGGTGTTCCTGTCCGCGACGCCCGGCCCGTGGGAGATGGGTCAGGCCCAGGGCGAGTTCGTCGAGCAGATCATCCGCCCGACCGGCCTGGTCGACCCGCAGGTGGTGGTCAAGCCGACCAAGGGCCAGATCGACGACCTGATGCACGAGATCAAGCTGCGCACCGAGAAGGACGAGCGGGTCCTGGTCACCACCCTGACCAAGAAGATGGCCGAGGACCTCACCGACTACCTGCTGGAGAACGGCATCCGGGTCCGTTACCTGCACTCCGAGGTCGACACCCTGCGCCGCGTCGAGCTGCTCAAGGAGCTGCGCAAGGGCGACTACGACGTCCTGGTCGGCATCAACCTGCTCCGCGAGGGCCTCGACCTGCCCGAGGTGTCGCTGGTGGCGATCCTCGACGCGGACAAGGAGGGCTTCCTGCGCAGCGGCCGCTCCCTGATCCAGACGATCGGCCGCGCGGCCCGCAACGTCTCCGGCGAAGTCCACATGTACGCCGACAAGATGACCCCGTCCATGCGCGACGCGATCGAGGAGACCGACCGCCGCCGCGAGAAGCAGGTCGCCCACAACAAGGCGAACGGCATCAGCCCCGAGCCGCTGCGCAAGAAGATCCACGACATCCTGGACGACATCTACCGCGAGGCCGAGGACACCGACGCGGCGGTCGGCGGTCAGCTGGTGGGCGGCGGCGGCCGGCAGATGTCGCGGGGCAAGGGTCCGGTGCCGGAGACCCGCTCGAAGGCCCGCGCGAGCTCCGTGCCGGCCCGCGAGGGCATGGCCCGGGCTGAGCTGGCCCAGCTGATCCAGGATCTCAACGATCAGATGCTGGCCGCGGCCCGCGAGCTGCAGTTCGAGCTGGCGGCCCGGATCCGCGACGAGGTCCAGGAGCTGAAGAAGGAGCTCCGCGGCATGGACATGACCGGAGTGCGCTGACGACGATGCGGCGATCGGAGGCGGAGGCGTTCTACCGCGAGTACAACGCCGTGTGCAACGCCCACGCCTTCGATCGCCTGTCCGGGTTCGTGGCCGAGGACGTCCAGGTCAACGATGGGCCGCAGGGCCTGACGGCGTACGTGGCGGGTCTGCGTGAGGTGGTCCGCGCTTTTCCGGACTACCGCTGGGAGATCCGCGGTCTGCTGATCGACGGGGACAGGATCGCGGCGCACTTCACCGACACCGGGACGCACCGCGGTGAGTTCCTCGGGGTGGCGCCGACGGGACGCAGGATCTCGACGCGGGAGTTCGCGGTGTACGAGCTGGAGGCGGGGCGGATCGCCCGGGTGTGGGTGGCGGCCGACAACCTGGCGGTGCTCGACCAGCTCCGCTGACCAGCCGCATCGCCGGCCATGCCGCCCGCCGGATCCAGCACCGGCCTCCACGGGGACACTGCTGGTGGCCGGCTGGGGCGCCGATCTTCGCCGGTTTCGTCCCCGATCTTCGCCGGTGGCGTCGAACCGTCGCAAGCTCCGCAGCGGAATTGCTCGCGGTCTCCGGTGTGGTCGCCGCCGCTGGCCGCGGATGGCTGCCGCTGGCCGCGGGTTCGGGGTGGGGCCTGGCCACCACGGCGATCACCACCCGGCAGACCCAAGGCGGTGCGTGCAGCCGCAGCGCTCGGCGCGGCCGGTGTCGCGGCGATCGCCTGGAGAAAATGCCTGCGCCGCCGTTGGCGGCGCAGGCCTGGGCCGACCCGTGAGAGCTTCCAGCACGGGAACGGTTCTGGCCGGCTTCGGCTCCGCGCCGGAATTCGGTGGGGCCCGAGCCCGGCGTTCCCTAGGCTGGCGCCCGTGTCGACGATGGTCACCTGGACGCCCCTGCCGTTCGACGACGAGGATGCACTCGTCTCCCTGGCCGCGCGCTGTCTAGCCGCCGACGGCGGACTTCCGCTCGCCGCCGACCCGGCTTTCCTGCGCCGACGGTGGGGGGCTCCCGGCACCAGCACCATCCAGGGCCGGGACCACGACGGCCGACTCCTGGCTGCCGGCGCCGTACGTCCCACGCCCGCAACCGGTGGCGTCACCTTCTGCGGCCTGGTCGACCCCGACGTCCGGGGCCGGGGGATCGGCTCCCACCTGCTCACCTGGGGCCTCGCCCAGGACCAGCCCGTCACGGTCGAGACCGAGTCGTTGACCGGCCCGGCCGAGGAGCTCTTCGCCGCCCGTGGACTCCGGCAGGTCTTCGCCGAGGACGTCATGCGCATCGACCTCGCTGACGGCGTACCGGATGCGTCCTGGCCGGCCGGCGCCCAGCTGGCCGCTTGGTCCGAAACGCATGCGCCGCGCTTTCACGATGTTTATACGGCCGCTTTCCGGGACCGGCCCGGCTTCCCCGGGTGGACCGCCGACGAATGGACCGCCGACCTCACCGAGGACGATGACTTCCGGCCGCAGTGGTCCGTGCTGGCGACCCTGCCCGACCTGGGCGACGCCGGGTTCGTCACCGCCGCGGTCGACTGGATCGTGCAGGTCGGGGTCGCGCCCGCCGCCCGCGGCCGCGGGCTCGGCGGAGCACTCGTCGCGGAGGCCCTGCGGCGGATGCGCGCGGACGGCGCGACTCATGCCTGGCTGGACGTCAACGTCGACAATCCGGCGGTACGGCTCTACCGCAAGCTCGGCTTCGAGCACCGGGGACGGCGGGCGCGCTACCGGCTCAGTTAGGCCGGCACGTCGTTGAAGTGTTCGACCAGCGGCGGCTGGGCGAAGTACGGGCCGATCAGCGCCCGCCACTGGGCGAAGCGGTCCGAGTTGCGGAAGTTCTCCTCGTGGGCCTCGATCGACTCCCACTCCACCAGCAGGACGAAGCGGGACGGTGATTCCACGCCGTGGGTCATCCGGACCGAGTGGCAGCCTTCCGTGCCCGCCAGGATCGGGTGGGCTTTGCGGTACGCCGCGGCGAACTGTTCTTCCTGACCGGGGGAGACGTCGATCAAGGCGACTTCGAGAATCATGCTCCGAAGCATGCCACAGCAGGAGAACTAGCCTCCTAGGATGCGATAAAGGGTGTGCGGTGAGTGTCGGAAACGTCGGCAGGTGCAGGGGTGTGTCCGGATTGCGGGGAAAAGATGGCGAGAGCCTCGACACGGATAGCCGGGGTGATGTGCGAACCGGGCCGCCGATGCGACACAATGGCGGCGTAGGAGGGGAGTATTCCTCTGCGCCGGTCTCGTCAACACGGTTTTCACCCTCCGGGGTGAGCCCGGGGCCGGGGGTCGTCGCCCAGCCGGGCGCCGGCGGAAGAGACCTCCGACAGTCGCACGTCGCTGTCACCGCTTCATTCCGGGGCGGGAGCAGCGATGAACCGTGTCTGCCGGAGGTTCCCGTTGAATGTTTCCGCCTGGGTCTGGGTCATCACCCTCGTTGCCCTGGTCGTTGTCCTTGCCGTTGATCTGCTGATCGTCGGCCGGCGACCGCACGAGCCCAGCATGCGCGAGGCAAGCGGCTGGGTCGCCTTCTACGTCACGCTGGCCCTCGCCTTCGGGGTGGGCGTGTGGGTCGCCTGGGGTGGTCAGGCCGCCGGCGAGTTCTACACGGGCTGGCTGACCGAATACAGCCTCTCGGTCGACAACCTCTTCGTCTTCGTGATCATCATGGCGCGCTTCGCGGTGCCCCGGCAGTTCCAGCAGAAGGTGCTGCTCATCGGAATCGTGCTGGCGCTGGTCATGCGCGGTGCGTTCATCGCCGCCGGCGCCGCCCTGATCGCGCAGTTCTCCTGGGTCTTCTACATCTTCGGCGCGTTCCTGGTCTACACCGCCGTCACGCTGCTCAAGCAGGGCGAGAACGACGAGGACGACTTCAAGGAGAACATCCTCATCCGCTGGAGCAAGCGGGCGCTGCCGATCTCCTCCTCGTTCGACAGCGGCAAGATGACGGTGGTGACCGAGGCCGGCAAGCGGCTGTTCACGCCGATGCTCATCGTCATGATCGCGATCGGCACCACCGACCTGATCTTCGCGCTCGACTCGATCCCGGCGATCTTCGGCATCACCAAGGAGCCGTACCTCGTCTTCACCGCGAACGTCTTCGCGCTGATGGGCCTGCGCCAGCTGTACTTCCTGCTCGGCGGCCTGCTGGAGCGGCTGGTCTACCTCAACATCGGGCTGGCGTTCGTGCTCGCCTTCATCGGCGTCAAGCTGTTCCTCGAGGCGCTGCACACCAACGCGCTGGGCTTCATCAACGGCGGCGAGGGCGTGCACTGGGCCCCGGAGATCCCGATCTGGCTGTCGCTGCTGGTCATCCTCGGCACGCTGGGCATCGCCACGGTCGCGAGCCTGGTCAAGTCGTCGCGTGACAAAAGGAAAGAACTGATCAAGGCCTGAGCAAGGCAAAAGCCGGGGGTACGCGCATCGCGTACCCCCGGCTTTTTTGTCTGTTCGTCAGCCCTGGTGCTTGCGGCGGGCCGCCGCCCGGCCGCGGACCTGCTGGTCGAGCACGACCTTGCGGATCCGTACGGCCGCCGGGGTCACCTCGACGCACTCGTCCTCGCGGCAGAACTCCAGCGCCTGCTCCAGCGACAGCTTGCGCGGCGGGATCAGCTTCTCGGTCTCGTCGGAGGTCGACTGACGCATGTTCGTCAGCTTCTTCTCCTTGGTGATGTTGACGTCCATGTCGTCCTGGCGGGAGTTCTCGCCGACGATCATGCCTTCGTAGACCTCGGTGGTCGGCTCGACGAAGAGCTGGCCCCGCTCCTGCAGGTTGGTCATCGCGAACGCGGTCACCACACCCGCCCGGTCGGCCACCAGCGAACCGTTCTGCCGGGTGCGCAGCTCGCCGAACCACGGCTCGTAGTCCTCGAAGATGTGGTGCATGATGCCGGTGCCGCGGGTCTCGGTGAGGAACTCGGTCCGGAAGCCGATCAGGCCGCGGGCCGGGACCAGCCACTCCATCCGCAGCCAGCCGGTGCCGTGGTTGATCAGCTCTTCCATCCGGCCCTTGCGGGTGGACAGCAGCGTCGTGATGGCGCCCATGTACTCGTCCGGGGCGTCGATGGTCAGGCGCTCGACCGGCTCGTGGACCTTGCCGTCGATCGTCTTGGTGACCACCTGGGGCTTGCCGACGGTCAGCTCGTACGACTCGCGGCGCATCTGCTCGACCAGGATCGCCAGGGCCAGCTCGCCGCGGCCCTGCACCTCCCAGGCGTCCGGGCGCTCGGTCGGCAGCACCCGCAGCGAGACGTTACCGATCATCTCGCGGTCGAGGCGGTCCTTGACCATGCGGGCGGTCACCTTGCCGCCCTTGACCTTGCCGACCAGCGGCGAGGTGTTGGTGCCCAGGACCATGGAGATGGCCGGCTCGTCGACGCTGATCAGCGGCAGCGGGATCGGGTTCTCCGCGTCGGCCAGGGTCTCGCCGATCATGATGTCGGCGATGCCCGCGACGGCCATGATGTCGCCGGGGCCGGCGCTCTCGGCCGGCTTGCGCTCCAGGCCCTCGGTGATGAGCAGCTCGGAGATGCGCACGTTGCTGATCGTGCCGTCGGTCTTGCACCAGGCCACGGTCTGGCCCTTGCGGATCGTGCCCTCGTGCACCCGGCACAGCGCGAGCCGGCCGAGGAAGTTGGAGGCGTCGAGGTTGACGACGTGCGCCTGCAGCGGCGCGCCCTCGGTGTAGGTGGGGGCCGGGATGGTGTCCAGGATCGTGCTGAACAGCACCTCGAGGTCGGTGCTGTCCTCCGGGACCGTGCCGTCCTTGGGCTGGGTCAGGGAGGCGATGCCGTCGCGCGCGCACGCGTAGACGATCGGGAACTCGATCTGGTGCTCGTCGGCGTCGAGGTCGAGGAAGAGCTCGTACGTCTCGTCGACGACCTCCTTGATCCGGGCGTCGGGCCGGTCCACCTTGTTGATGATCAGGATGATCGGCAGCTTGGCCTGGAGCGCCTTGCGGAGCACGAAGCGGGTCTGCGGGAGCGGGCCCTCGGAGGCGTCGACGAGCAGGGCGACGCCGTCGACCATGGTGAGGCCGCGCTCGACCTCACCGCCGAAGTCGGCGTGGCCGGGAGTGTCGATGATGTTGATCGTGACGGGCTCGCCGTCGGCGGGCTGGTAGCTGATCGCCGTGTTCTTGGCGAGAATGGTGATGCCCTTTTCCCGCTCCAGGTCCATGGAGTCCATGGCGCGGTCGGCCATCTCGCCCCGTGCGTGGGACTGGCTCCCCTGGCGCAGCATGGCGTCGACCAGGGTGGTTTTGCCATGGTCGACGTGGGCGATGATGGCGACGTTGCGTAGGTCGGTGCGGGTCTGCATATCACCATTGTCCCCGGTCTTTGTTGCGGTGACCGTCCGGGGTCACAACCCGGAACCGGTGTCGGACCTCGTCCCTGATGGGCATTTTGTCGGGCGGCACGGGCGGCGGCCCGCTGCTAGCGTTCGGGCGTCGTCTCCAGGCACCGGGAAGGACTTCGTCGATGAACCGCAGGCTTGCCGTGCTCGTCGCGACGCTGGTCGGGTCGCTGGTGGTGAGCGGTTGCGGGCTCGGCGGCCAGAAGCAGCAGCCGGTCACGGTGGCGGCGCAGCCGACGGCCTCGGTGCCGGAGAACATCGTCGACCCGGTGCTCGAGGACGAGGAGCCCAGCCCGGAGCCGACCACGGCGAAGCCCAGGCCGAAGAAGAGCACGGCCAAGCCCAAGGCGACCCCGACCGAGGACCCGAACAACTTCCAGCTGCCCGCCTGCGCCGAGCGCGACGGCAAGGAGATGCCCAAGGCCAAGGCCAAGGCGGCTCTGAAGGCCGCGGCCGGCAAGACGTACTGGCCGGGGTCCGCGCCGCGGCTCAAGGTGCCGAGCCGGCTGGTCCTGGTCACCGCCTGGCACGAGAGCGGCTGGACCTCGAACTTCGTGAACTGCGACGGCGGCCGGGGCCTGATGCAGGTGATGCCGGACACCGAGGCGTTCATCAACCAGCGTTTCGAGAAGACGTACTCGGCCGAGGACTACAAGCAGAACGCGGTGCTCGGCGCCAACTACCTGGCCTGGCTGACCAAGGCGTTCGGCGACTCGTATTTCAAGGGCAAGTACGACCTGAGCACCGCAAAGTGCAAGAGCCACTCCAGCCTGTGCCTGCTCAACATGGTGATCGCGGGCTACAACATGGGCCGCGGGGCGGTCGACGAGGCGTACGCGCGCAAGGAGCTCCCCAACGAGCAGTACGTGGACGTCACCCGTTCGCTGATGAAGTCCTGCTACTGCGACCGCTACTAGCCGACCGGGTCGCCGGGCGCCGCAGGGGTCGAGCTACACTAGTCGGCGGAACCCGAGACTGTGCCCGCCGCTTTGACCCATTCTCGAGCGCGGTAGTAAGGTCTCGGGGTTGTCGTGCGTTGATGATGCTGGCGAGCTCCTGACGTAGGTTCGTGCAGCACACACTAAGGAGCTTTTGCGTAATGCCGCCCAAGAAGAAGACCCATGAGGTAACCCTCGCGCTTGAGGCGGGTAACGCCGCGATGGTCGACCTCGGCAAGATGCTCGGCCCGACCGGCGCCAACATGCGCGCCGTCAAGGTCGAGTACGACGAGGCGACGTCGAAGCAGCGTGGCGAGATCATCCCGGTCGTCGTGTCGGTCTACGAGGACCGCAGCCACACGCTGGCCTACAAGACTCCGCCGACGAGCTTCCTGATCCGCAAGGCTCTGGGCATCCAGTCGGGCGCGTCCAACCCGCTGACCCAGACCGTGGGCACGCTCAGCGCCGACCAGATCAAGCAGATCGCCGAGCGCAAGCTCCCCGACCTGAACGCGAACGACGTCGACGCCGCGGTGAAGGTCGTCGCCGGCACCGCGCGCTCGATGGGCGTCAAGGTCGCCGAGTAAGTCTCGTAAGCACGAAACGGCGCGGGTCCCGATCGGGGCCCGCGCCGTTTTTCATGCCTCTTTGCCGACGACCTCGTCGATGAGGCCGTAGTCGCGGGCCTCGGCCGCGCTGAGCACCCGCCCGGCGGACAGGTCATCTTCGATCCTGCTGCGGGTCTGGCCGGTCACCTCGACCAGGCGCAGCACGACCTCCTCCAGCTCACGCAGGTGCTGCCCGGCGGCCGCGGCCACCTCGTCGGCGGTGCCGGTGACCCCGGCCGCGCGGGGCTCGGCCAGCTTGAAGCGGGCATGCCGGTACGCGGAGCGGCGCTCGGCGGCGGCCAGCACCGCGAGCACGGCCCCGCCGGCCTCGGAGGTGACCACCGCGTGCACGGGCGCGGCCATGGCGTCCATGACGTCGATGACGGCGTGGGCCGCGTTCAGGTCACCGCCGGAGCTGGCCACGTGCAGCTGGATCGGCTCCGGCCCGGCCGCGTCCAGGGTGAGCAGCGCGGCGGCGATCCCCGAGGCGGCCTGCCCGGTGAGCGGGCCCCGGATCATGACGATGCGCTGGTCGAAGAGGCGTTCCTCGAGCCAGCCGGGAAGGGCGGGACCGCCGCCCGGCCACTGCTCGGGTGGGGGAGGAGGGCTGGAAGGTTGCCATCGCAGATCGGGTGTCACCGGACCTCCGCGCGTCGAGGGGTGTTCCGAGTCTAGGGACGCGCGCACCGGATGGGGGAACGGTTCAGCCGTGGGCGGACGGCGCATTGCTCGCGGCTGCCCGGAGTGCTTGCATGGACACCATGTGACCCGCCGCACACCAGGAGTTGTGATGTCCGAACCGCTGCAGCTGGACCCCGCCACGACGGCTCTCGTGCTGATCGAGTATCAGAACGAGTTCGTCTCGGAGGGCGGCGTGCTGCACAACGCCGTCGCGCCGGTGATGGACAAGACCGGGATGCTGGCCAACACGATCGCCCTGGTCGACGCGGCCCGCGCGGCCGGCGTGACGATCATGCACGCGCCGATCACGTTCGCGCCGGGCTACGGCGAGCTGTCGCGGCACCCGTACGGGATCCTCAAGGGAGTCGTGGACGGCAACGCCTTCGTCAAGGGCACCTGGGGCGCGGCGATCGTCGAGGACCTGACCCCGGCCGAGGGCGACATCCTCATCGAGGGCAAGCGCGGCCTGGACACGTTCGCCAGCACGAACCTGGACTTCATCCTGCGCTCGCGCGGCATCTCGACGGTGATCCTGGCCGGCTTCCTGACCAACTGCTGCGTGGAGTCCACGATGCGCAGCGCGTACGAGAACGGCTACCGCGTCATCACCCTGACCGACTGCACGGCGGCGACCTCGGCGGAGGAACACGACAACGCGATCGCCTACGACTACCCGATGTTCTCCCTGCCGATGGAGTCGGCCGAGCTCACCGCCGCCCTCTGAGCCTCACCAGCCGCGCTCGCGCCATTCCGGCAGGTGGGGACGTTCGGTGCCCAGGGTCGAGTCCTTGCCGTGGCCCGGGTAGAACCAGGTGTCGTCGCCCAGGCGGTCGAACAGCTTGGTCTCCACATCACCGATCAGCGACGCGAAGTTCTTCCGGTCGCCGCGGGTGTTGCCCACGCCGCCCGGGAACAGGCTGTCGCCGGTCCACAGGTGGGCGATGCCGTCCGGCTCGCGGTAGAGCAGCACGATCGAGCCCGGCGTGTGCCCCACCACGTGGATCACCTCGAGCCTGCAGTCGCCCACCGCGATGGTGTCGCCGTCGCGGACCGTGCGGCTCACCACCGGGATCGCCTCGGCGTCGTCGGCTCCCGCGATCGATTCCGCGCCGGTGGCCTTGATCACCTGCTGGAGGGCGCCGGTGTGGTCCGGGTGGCGGTGGGTGGTCACCACCGCCGCGAGGCCGGCCGGGCCGATCAGCTCCAGCAGGGTGTCCGCGTCGTTGGCCGCGTCGATCAGCACCTGCGTGCCGTCGGCCCGGCAGGTCAGCAGGTACGCGTTGTTGTCCATCGGGCCCACCGACACCTTGCGGACGGTCAGGCCGGTGAGCTCGCGCACGGCCGGCCGGCCGCCGCGGGTCACGTCTCCGGTGTAGGACATGTCACTTCCACCTCGGGGGCTCGGGCAGTGCGCCGTCCGGCGACACCGTGAGGTCGCTGCCGTCGGCCCGGCCGGCCAGCCACGCCGCGATCGAGCGGGTCGGGCCGCTGATCTCCGGGGCGCCGTCCGGGTTGCCGATGGTCAGCGTGTGCTCGACGCCCTGCGGGCGCAGCACCAGGTCGAGGTCCTGGATGTTGGTGACGATCTCGCGCAGGAGGCGCAGCGCGAACGCGTCCGACCAGTCCTCGGGGGTGTAGCCGCGGCCCAGGTCGACGTGGTGCACCTCGACCTCGCGCAGCCGGGCCCACGGCACCGCGGCCGCCGACGCGCCGGTCGGGGCCAGGAAGAACGTCCACGCCTCGGCCGGCATCGCCGCGGCCGCGTCGGCGAGGCGTTCGTGGGCCTCGCGCAGGTCGGCGATCTGCTCGGCCACCGGCCGGTCGGCGCCGGCGTCGATGCCGTCCGCGCGGGCCGTCGGCGAGGCGTAGGCCGGCGTCTCCACGCCGGTGCGGGCCCAGGTCAGCAGGTTGGTGTAGGCGTCGGCGTTGCGGGCCACGTGGGTCAGGACATGACCGACGGTCCAGCCGGGAAGCGCGGACGGCGCGCTCATCGCGCTGTCGTCCAACCCCTCCGCGGTACGGATCAGGCGCTCGGTGGCCTCGTCGACGTCGGTCATCAGCACAAGCGGGTCAACCGTCACGAGACGACCCTAGTTGGTGGCTCCGGGGCGGGCGCCCCGGAATTCGCTTTCGTGGGCGTAGCGGCGTCCGTACCGTCGGTGCAGACGCGCCAGACGATCACGGAGGGGGTGGGAATCGTGCTGTTCGTCGTTCGTGCGTTCCGGCTTCGCCCGGAGGCTGCCGCCTGACGCCTGTCGGCGCGGCCTCCCCTTCACCCTAAGGGTTCTCATGTCTGACCTGTCCGCGCTGGGCTGGGACGAGACACTCGCGTCCGCCTATCGCCCCTTCGACCGTCCCGACGCCACCGCCGCCCGCGTGCTGCGGGCCGACCGCGGCGTCTGCACCGTTCTCGATCCGTCCGGGGTGACCCGGGCCAGCCTGGCCGGCAGTGTGCTGCTCGGCGCCGCCCACGACCCGGCCAGTCTGCCCTGCGCCGGTGACTGGGTGGTGCTGCGGCGCTGGCCCGACCGGCGTACCACCGTCGACTGTGTGCTGCCGCGGCGCACCGCGCTGATCCGCCGTACCTCGGACAAGGACTCCGTCGGGCAGGTCCTGGCGGCCAACATGGATGCCGTCGCGGTCGTCGAACCGATGCACCCGGAGCCCGACGACGCCCGCCTGGAACGCCTGCTCGCGCTGGCCTGGGAGTCCGGCGCGCAGCCGGTCATCGTGCTTTCCAAGAGCGACACCGCGCGGGATCCGCAGGCGGTCGCGCGCCAGCTCGCCGAGCTGGCGCCCGGGGTACGCGTCCTGCCGGTCAGCGTGCACCGCGGCACCGGGCTGGAGGCGTTACGCGAATACGTCGCCCCGGGCCGCACCCTGGCGTTGCTGGGCCGGTCCGGCGCGGGCAAGTCCTCGCTGGTCAACGCGCTCGCCGGCACCGAGGTGATGGGCGTCCAGGAGATCCGGCGCGCCGACGGCAAGGGCCGGCACACCACCGCGTACCGGAATCTGGTTGTCATCCCCGGCGGGGGAGCGGTCCTGGACACGCCGGGCATCCGCGGGGTGGGTCTGCTGGACACCGCCGCGGGTCTCGACCGGGCCTTCGCCGACGTGACGGAGCTGGCCGCTCAATGCCGCTTCGGTGATTGTGGTCACGACGAAGAGCCCGGTTGCGCCGTCGCGGCGGCGCTGGCTGACGGGACGTTGCTGCCTCGGCGCCTGGAGAGCTGGCGCAAGCTGCACCGCGAGGTCGCCGTCGAGAGCAGCCGGCGGGCCGCGCGGCTGGCGCAGGCTGCGAGCTCGTCACGGCGCAGGCCGCGCCGCTGAGCGGCTCTGGCACAATTCACCGGTGCCCGCGGTGGAAGAGGTCCTGGACGAGCGCGGCCTCCCGGCCGCGGCGGCGCCCCCGCCCGCGCGGCGCCGCCGCCCCGACCTCTGGGCGCTGACCAGCTATCTCGCGCTCGGCGTACTGGTGCTGATCCAGCTCTGGATCGACCCGGCCGGCCGGGTGCTGTCGCACAACGACGACGACCACGGCTTCTTCGCCTTCGCCATGGCGCACGGCGAGCGGGTCCTCTTCCACGGGGCGAACCCGCTGTTCACCGACCGGATGAACGTGCCCGACGGCGTCAACATGATGGCCAACACCTCCGAGCTGGCGCTCAGCGTGCCGATGGCCCCGGTCACCCACTGGCTGGGCGTGGGCGTCTCGGTCGTGCTGCTGCTCACGCTGGGTCTCGCCGGTACGGCCTTCGCCTGGTACTGGGTGCTGTCCCGGCACCTGGTCGAGAGCCGCCGGGCCGCCTGGATCGGCGGCCTGTGGTGCGGGTTCGCGCCGACGATGGTGTCGCACGCCAACGGGCACATCAACTTCGTCTCGCAGTTCGTCGTGCCGTTCATCGTCTGGCAGGTGCTGCGGTTGCGCGAGCCCGGCCGGGCGGTCCGCGGCGGGGTCGTGCTCGGGCTGCTGATTGTGCTGCAGGTCTTCATCAACGAGGAAGTTCTGCTGTTCACGGCGCTGACGTTGGGCGCCTTCGTGATCGCGTACGCGGCGCTGGCGTGGTCGCAGGTGCGGGGCTACTGGCGCCGGTTCCTGGCCGGGCTGGGTGTGGCGGGCATCACCGCGCTGGTGCCGCTGGCGTACCCGCTGTGGTTCCAGTTCACCGGGCCGCAGAGTTACAGCGGGCAGCCGTTCGAGCCGGGCAAGTTCGTCACCGACCTGCTGTCGCTGGGCGCGTACGCGCGGCAGTCGCTGGCCGGCAACGCGGCGATCGCCCGGGAACTGAGCGTCAGCCCGACGGAGGAGAACACCTTCTACGGCGTACCGCTGCTGGTGTTGCTCGTCGTCTCGCTGGTGCTGGTGTGGCGCAACCTGGCCGCCCGGGCCGCCGCGATCGCCGGCCTGGTCCTGCTGATCATGTCGATGGGCCCCGAGCTGCGCGTCGGCGGCCACGACACCGGCATCCCGCTGCCGTTCGCGCTGATCGCCCACGTGCCGGTGATCGACCTGGTCAGCGTCACCCGGTTCGCGATGGTGACCACGACGATCATCGGCCTGCTGCTGGCGCTGGCCGCCGACCGGGTGCCCGCGCTGAGCCGGCACCGGCAGACCGCGTTCTGGGTCGGCCTCGTCATAGCGATCGTGCCGGTGCTGCCCAAGCCGCTGCCGGTGGTCGCCGCCGACCCGCTGCCGCCGTTCATCGCCCAGCAGATGTGGCGCGACTACGTCAGCGACGACCGCACCCTGGTGACCGTGCCGTTGCCCGAAGTCACCACGGGCCGGGCCGGGATGCGGTGGTTCGCGATGTCCGGGCTGGATTACCGGGTTCCGCGGGGCTACTTCATGGGCCCGGCGGACCCGCCGCTGAACAACACCGGCTCCTGGAACGCCGCACCCCGGCGCACCTCCGACCTGTTACGCATCGCGGGGGCGTACGGTCGGATGCCGGTGGTCACGGTCGCCGACCGGATGGCCGCCAAGAACGACCTGAGCTACTGGCGGGCCGCGGTGGTGGTGCTCGTGCCGGGCACCCCGCACCACGACCTGCTCGAAAAGATCCTCACCGACCTGCTCGGGAAGGCTCCGCAGCAGGTCGGCGGGGTTCAGCTGTGGGACGTACGGGGCATCGTTCGCCCGTCCGGGTGACGGGAATGCCGGTCCCGTCCACGGCGCTGTAGTTCGCTGGCGGAAAACTTGTCGTACCCCGTGGCTAGGGTGGCGGCGCCCATTGTCTTGACGTTACGGAGTGGCTGGCTGTGGCCGACCGACTGATCATCCGCGGCGCGCGGGAGCACAACCTGCGCGACGTCAACCTCGACCTGCCCCGCGACGCGATGATCGTGTTCACCGGTCTCAGCGGCTCGGGCAAGTCCAGCCTCGCCTTCGACACCATCTTCGCGGAGGGCCAGCGCCGTTACGTGGAGTCGCTGTCGTCGTACGCGCGGCAGTTCCTCGGGCAGATGGACAAGCCCGACGTCGACTTCATCGAGGGCCTGTCCCCGGCCGTGTCCATCGACCAGAAGTCGACCTCACGCAACCCCCGCTCCACCGTCGGCACGATCACCGAGGTGTACGACTACCTGCGGCTGCTCTTCGCCCGTACCGGGATCCCGCACTGCCCGGTCTGCGGTGAGCGGATCAGCAAGCAGTCGCCGCAGCAGATCGTCGACCGGGTCCTGGCGATGCGGGAGGGCACCCGGTTCATGGTGCTCGCGCCGGTGATCCGCGGCCGCAAGGGCGAGTACGTCGACCTCTTCGCCGAGCTGCAGTCCAAGGGCTACGCCCGGGCCCGGGTCGACGGCGTGGTGCACTCGCTGGCCGAGCCGCCGAAGCTCAAGAAGCAGGAGAAGCACACCATCGAGGTGGTCGTCGACCGGCTCTCGGTCAAGGCCAGCAGCAAGCAGCGCCTCACCGACTCGGTCGAGGCGACGCTGGCGCTGTCCGGCGGCATCGTGCTGCTCGACTTCGTCGACCTGCCCGAGGACGACCCGAACCGCGAGCGCCGCTTCTCCGAACACCTGGCCTGCCCCAACGACCACCCGCTGGCGATCGAGGATCTCGAACCGCGGGTCTTCTCCTTCAACGCGCCCTACGGCGCCTGCCCGGAATGCACCGGTCTGGGCACCAAGAAGGAGGTCGACCCGGAGCTGATCGTGCCGGACGAGGAGCGCACCCTGCGCGAGGGCGCGATCCAGCCGTGGTCCGGTGGTTCCACCATGGAGTATTTCCTGCGCCTGCTGGAGGCCCTGGCCAAGGCCGAGAAGTTCAGCGTCGACACTCCCTGGCGGCAGCTGCCGAGCCGGGCCCAGAAGACGATCCTGTACGGCTCCGAGGACCAGGTCCACGTCCGCTACCGCAACAAGTACGGCCGTGAGCGCTCCTACTACACCGGCTTCGAGGGTGTGGTGCAGTGGATCGAGCGCCGGCACAGCGACACCGAGAGCGACTGGTCCCGCGACAAGTACGAGGGCTACATGCGCGAGGTGCCCTGCCCGACGTGCTCCGGCGCCCGGCTCAAGCCCGAGGTGCTGGCGGTCACGATCGCCGGCAAGAGCATCGCCGAGATCTGCAACCTGTCCGTCGGCGAGTGCGCCGAGCTGCTGGCCACCATCGAGCTCACCGACCGCGAGAAGATGATCGCCGAGCGGGTGCTCAAGGAGATCAACGCCCGGTTGCGCTTCCTGGTCGACGTCGGCCTGGACTACCTGTCGCTGGACCGCGGGGCCGGCACCCTGTCCGGTGGCGAGGCGCAGCGCATCCGGCTGGCCACCCAGATCGGCTCCGGCCTGGTCGGCGTGCTGTACGTGCTGGACGAGCCGTCGATCGGCCTGCACCAGCGCGACAACCACCGGCTCATCGAGACGCTGGTCCGGCTCAAGAAGCTGGGCAACACGCTGATCGTGGTCGAGCACGACGAGGACACCATCCGTACCGCCGACTGGATCGTCGACATCGGCCCCGGTGCCGGTGAGCACGGCGGCAACATCGTGCACAGCGGCTCGGTCAAGGGTCTGCTGGCCAACAAGGAGTCCCCGACGGGGGCGTACCTGTCCGGCCGCAAGAAGATCCCCATGCCGGCCACCCGCCGCCCGCACACGCCGGGCCGCGAGCTGGTCGTGCAGGGCGCGCGGGAGCACAACCTGCGCGACATCACCGTCGGCTTCCCGCTGGGGCAGTTCATCGCGGTCACCGGGGTCAGCGGCTCGGGCAAGTCGACCCTGGTCAACGACATCCTCTACACCGTGCTGGCCAACCAGATCAACGGCGCTCGCATGGTGCCGGGCCGGCACACCCGGATCTCCGGCCTGGAGCACGTCGACAAGGTCGTCGGTGTGGACCAGTCGCCGATCGGGCGCACCCCGCGGTCCAACCCCGCCACGTACACCGGCGTGTTCGACAACATCCGCAAGCTGTTCGCGGAGACCGTCGAGGCCAAGGTGCGCGGCTACGGTCCCGGCCGGTTCTCGTTCAACGTCAAGGGCGGCCGCTGCGAGAACTGCTCCGGCGACGGCACGATCAAGATCGAGATGAACTTCCTGCCGGACGTCTACGTCCCCTGCGAGGTGTGCAAGGGCGCCCGGTACAACCGGGAGACCCTGGAGGTGCACTACAAGGGCAAGACGATCTCCGAGGTGCTGGAGATGCCGATCGAGGAGGCCGCGACCTTCTTCGAGCCGATCACGTCGATCCACCGCCACCTCAAGACCCTGGTCGACGTCGGTCTGGGCTACGTGCGGCTGGGCCAGCCCGCACCCACCCTGTCCGGTGGTGAGGCGCAGCGCGTCAAGCTCGCCTCCGAGCTGCAGAAGCGCTCCACCGGCCGGACGGTCTACGTGCTCGACGAGCCGACCACCGGCCTGCACTTCGAGGACATCCGCAAGCTGCTGCTGGTGCTCAACGGCCTGGTCGACAAGGGCAACACGGTCATCACCATCGAGCACAACCTCGACGTGATCAAGAACGCCGACTGGCTGATCGACATGGGCCCCGAGGGCGGCCACAAGGGCGGTCTGGTGCTGGCCACCGGCACCCCCGAGGAGCTGGCCGACGTGCCCGACAGCCACACCGGGCAGTTCCTGCGCCCGATGCTCGGCCTCACCGGCGAGCCGGCCGGTGCGGCCGCCGCTCTGGCCCGCGCGGCCAAGGCCAACGGCGCCCCCAAGGCGGTGACCAAGCCCCGGGCCACCCGGTCCCGGGCCAAGGCCACCGTCTGATCCACAGGTAACACACAGCTACGCCGTCCGCCCGCCCCGCTACCAGGGGCGGGCCTGGCGGCGTGCCCGAAACTACGGCGAAACGCAGCATCCACGCCGATATTTTCCACCCGGCCCATGAACCACATCGCGGATGGCAGCGTATGTACAAGCAACGCCGCGTGACGCAAGCACGCGGATCAGGGGTACGGGAAGGGTTCGGAACAGATGACTGACGTGCAGACGAGGCCCGACGCCGAGATCACCGCCGTCCAGCCGGCCTGCGGGGGAGCGGGATCGTCGCGCCGCGTCGTGCTGGCCGGAGCCACCGCGCTCGGCGCCGGCTGCCTGCTGGCCGCCTGTGGCACCGACACCGGTGGCGCCGGCAGCAACGGCTCCAGCGGCGGCGACTTCAGCAACAATCCCGCGCCGGCCGGCAGCAAGGGCGCCGACACCGGCTCGACCTCCGGCGGCGACTCGGGCGGCAACTCCGGTGGCGCGGCGCTCGCGCTGGTCGCGGACATCCCCGAGGGCGGCGGCATCATCAAGGGCGACTACGTCATCACCCAGCCGGCCTCGGGCACCTTCAAGGCGTTCAGCAAGGTCTGCACCCACCAGGGCTGTGACGTGAGCAAGGTCGACGGTGGCGTGATCACCTGCCCGTGCCACAACAGCACCTTCTCCATCGAGGACGGCGCGCCGACCGGCGGCCCGGCCAAGAAGCCGCTGCCCGAGACCAAGGTCAAGGTGGACGGCGACAACATCGTCGCGGCCTGAGGGCGGCGACCCGGGAACTGGGGCCGGCGTGATCCTGCCGACACCGCCGGCCCCGACACTCTCCGGCCGGAGGCCCGACGCCGTGGCGGCGGCAACGGGCATCCGGTCGGATAATCATGTCAGGGGTCCGCACTAGTGTTGAGTCGTGCCTGACCCGTCCAGCTACCGGCCGGCGCCCGGGACCATTCCGGACGCCCCCGGTGTCTACCGCTTCCGTGACCCCACCGGCCGCGTCATCTACGTGGGCAAGGCGAAGAGCCTGCGCAGCCGGCTGAATTCGTACTTCGCCGACACGTTCAGCCTGCACGCGCGCACCCAGCAGATGGTCACCACCGCGGCCGCCGTCGACTGGGTGACCGTCAGCAGCGAGGTCGAGGCGCTGCAGCTGGAGTTCTCCTGGATCAAGGAGTTCGACCCGCGCTTCAACGTCAAGTACCGCGACGACAAGTCGTACCCGTTCCTCGCCGTCACGCTCAACGAGGAATACCCCCGGCTGCAGGTCATGCGGGGCGCCAAACGCAAGGGCGTGCGCTACTTCGGGCCGTACTCGCACGCCTGGGCCATCCGCGAGACCCTCGACCTGCTGCTGCGCGTCTTCCCGGCCCGCACCTGCTCCAGCGGCGTGTTCAAGCGCGCCGGCCAGATCGGCCGCCCCTGCCTGCTGGGCTACATCGGCAAGTGCTCGGCGCCCTGCGTCGGCACCGTCTCGGCCGCCGAGCACCGGGAGATCGTCGACGACTTCTGCGACTTCATGGCCGGGCGCACCGACACGTTCGTCAAGCGCCTCGAACGCGACATGATGCAGATGTCCGAGCAGCTCGAGTTCGAGAAGGCGGCCCGGCTCCGCGACGACATCGCCGCGCTGCGCAAGGCCATGGAGAAGCAGACCGTCGTGCTCGGCGACGGCACCGACGCCGACGTCGTCGCCTTCGCCGAGGACCCGCTCGAAGCGGCGGTGCAGGTCTTCCACGTCCGCGACGGCCGCGTCCGCGGCCAGCGCGGCTGGGTCGTGGAAAAGGTCGAGGACCTCAGCACGGGAGACCTCGTGCACCACTTCTGCACCCAGGTGTACGGCGACGAGCACGGCGAGAACGACGTCCCCCGGGAGCTGCTCGTCCCCGCCCTGCCCCCGGACGCCGAAGCGCTGGAGAAGTGGCTCACCGAGCACCGCGGCAGCCGGGTCAGCCTGCGCGTGCCCCAGCGCGGCGACAAACGTTCCCTGCTCGAGACGGTGGCCCGCAACGCCGGCGAGTCCCTGGCCCGGCACAAGCTGCGCCGAGCCGGCGACCTGACGACCCGCAGCAAGGCCCTCGACGAGATCGCCGAGGCCCTGGGCATGGAAACGGCGCCGCTGCGCATCGAGTGCTTCGACGTGTCCCAGATCCAGGGCACGGACGTGGTGGCCAGCATGGTGGTCTTCGAGGACGGCCTGGCCCGCAAGAGCGAATACCGACGCTTCGCGGTCCGCGGAAACCCGGACGGCTCAGGCACCGACGACCTGGCGGCGATGAGCGAGGTGATGCGGCGGCGGTTCGCCCGCTACCGTGCCGAGGCCGCACCGGGCGGCTCCGCGCCGCCGTCCGACGCCCTCGGCGACGCCTTGGCCGACAGCCCGGCCGATGCCCCGGCTGATGACGGGGCCGATCGCCTGGGCGGTGACGCGGCTGATGGCCGGGCCGATCGCCTGGGCGGTGACGCGGCTGGTGGGTCCGATGGCCGCGGCTTGGCCGGTGGTCCGGCCGATTCGCTGGCCGGCGGCGTTGCCGCTGCGGCTGACGGCTCGGAGCCGGTGACCAGCGAGCTGCCGGGCATCGACCCGCTGACCGGGCGGCCGCGTCGTTTCGCCTACCCGCCCAACCTGGTTGTCGTCGACGGCGGCCAGCCGCAGGTCAACGCGGTCGCCGCGGTCCTGTCCGACCTCGGCATCACCGACGTGGCCCTGTGCGGCCTGGCCAAGCGGCTGGAAGAGGTGTGGTTGCCGGGCGAGGACTTCCCGGTGATCCTGCCCCGCACCTCCGAGGCCCTATATCTGCTCCAGCGGGTGCGCGACGAGGCCCACCGCTTCGCCATCACGTTCCACCGGCAGCGGCGCTCCAAGCGCATGACCGCTTCCGCGCTCGACAACATCGCCGGGCTGGGGGAGACGCGCCGCAAGGCGCTGCTGCGGCACTTCGGCTCGCTGAAGCGGCTCGGGCAGGCCACGCCGGAGGAGATCACCGAGGTCCCGGGCATCGGTCGCCGGACCGCGGAGGCGGTCCTCGCCGCCCTGGCCGACACCACGAAGGCCGGCGACCCCGCACCGGACCCGGCCACCCCGGCGACCGGCGGCGCGGGAAAGACGAAGGCGGGAGCCAATCGCAACAGGGCCGCCCGGCCGCGCATCCCGACCCCCGACACCGTGGACCTCGGCGACCCGCCGGCTGATCCGGGGCCGGAGGAGTCGTCCGTGGCAGCGCTGGAACGGCCTTGACGCGATCATTGCGCTGACGACGCGGATGGTGACGGAATACGGGCGGTGGGGACGCCGTTCACCGGGTGGGCCGATCGGGGTGGCTTGCGGGACCCTTCGGGCACCGGATCGGGTAAAGGACACCACGTCCGGCGGTACCGGGTCGACGCTTCGGCCTAGGATGCAGTGTCCGCCCGGAGGGGGCGCAGGCGCAGTGCGGTTCAGGAGGAGTGCGTGACCGAGTCGATGCCGGAGTTCGTTCCGGAGCTGACGCCCGACGAGGCCGGAACCGACCTCGTGGTGGTGACCGGGGTGTCCGGTGGCGGCCGCAGCACGGTCGCCCGCGCCCTGGAGAACGTCGGCTTCTACGTCGTCGACAACCTGCCGCAGGCGCTCATGCTCGACATGGCCCAGCTCGCCTTCGAGGCCGGCGGGGCTGCCCGCCGTACGGCAATGGTCCTCGACGTCCGCAGCCGGGCCTTCTCCACCGACCTGGCCGGCGCGGTCCGCGCGCTCAAGGAGCGCGGCTTCTCGCCGCGCGTCGTGTTCGTCGACGCCGACGACGAGGTGCTGATCCGGCGCTTCGAATCCGTCCGGCGCTCACACCCGCTGCAGGGCGACGGCCGTCTCGCCGACGGCATCGCCGCCGAGCGCAAACTGCTCGAAGAGGCGCGCGAGCAGTCCGACGTGATCATCGACACGAGCCACCTGAACGTGAACCAGCTCCGCCGCCGCGTCGAGGAGCTGTTCGGCGGCGAGGACGCCCGGCGGCTGCGCATCACTGTGCTCTCGTTCGGCTTCAAGTACGGCCTGCCGCCCGACGCCGACTACGTGATGGACGCACGCTTCCTGCCGAACCCGTTCTGGGTGCCGGAGCTGCGCGAGCACACCGGCCTGGAAGAGGGCGTCAGCAGCTACGTGCTCGGCCAGGAAGGCGCGCACGACTTCGTCGGGACGTACGCGAGCCTGATCGCCGCGACGGCGCCCGGCTTCGAGCGCGAGGGCAAGCGCTACCTGACGGTGGCGGTCGGCTGCACCGGCGGCAAGCACCGCAGCGTCGCGATCGCCGAGGAGCTCACGGCGCAGCTGCGCGACATCCGCCTGTCCGCCCATTCCTCGCACCGCGACCTGGGGCGGGAGTGACGGCGGCGCAGCCGGCGGGGCCGGGCAGCAGCCCGGCAGAGCAACGCGGTGTGACCGCCGGTTCCAGCGACGACACCACGCGGCGCCGCATCAAGGTCGTGGCGTTCGGTGGCGGGCACGGGCTCGCGGCCTCCCTGCGCGGGCTGCGGAACTGCGCGCCCGAGCTGGACCTCGACATCACCGCCGTGGTGACGGTGGGGGACAACGGCGGGTCGAGCGGGCGGCTGCGGGCGGAACGTGACGCCCAGCTGCCGCCGGGTGACCTGCGGATGGCCCTGGCGGCGCTGGCCGGTGACGATCCCGGCCATCAGCGCACGGTGGCGCTCATGCAGCACCGGTTCGCCCTCGTCGGCAAACCGGACCGCCGCGGCTCCGGCTCCGACTTCGTCACCGGCGGCCGCGAAGCCGCCGGCTCAGGCGCGGACTCCGGTGCCCGTTCGGGCGCGGACGCTGGTCCCGGCTTGGGCGCGGACGCCGGCTCGGGCGCACTCGCCGGTCCCGGCGCGGACTCCGGTCCCGGCTCGGGCGCGGACGCCGGTCCCGACGCGGTCCCTGGTTCCGGTGCCGGAGGGCACGCGGGCGACAAGGCCGGCTGGGGCAGTGTCGACCGGCGGATCGCCTCGGTGGGGGGCAAGCACGACCCCCTCGCCGGGCACGCCGTCGGCAACCTGCTGCTGCTCGGCCTGCTCGAACTGCTCGGCGATCCCGTGGCCGCCCTCGAGCACGCCGCCGACATGGTCGGTGCCCGCGGCCGGGTCCTGCCCATGGCCTCGCACGCCGTCGGGATCGAGGCCGAGGTGCGCGGCGGTGATCCTGAACGGCCCGACGAGATCGTCACGGTGCGCGGGCAGCATGCCGTCGCCGTCGCCACCGGGCACATCGAGGCGCTGCGGATCGTGCCGTCCTCGCCGCCGGCCTGTCCGCCCGCGCTGGCCGCCATCGCCGAGGCCGACTGGTTGATCTTCGGGCCCGGCAGCTGGTACACGAGTGTTCTTCCGCATCTGCTCGTGCCCGAGCTGGCCGAGGCCATCGTCGCCAGTCCAGCCCGGCGGCTGGTCACGCTCAACCTCGGCGCCGACAACGAGACCTCCGGGCTCTCGGTGGCCGACCATCTGGCCGCCCTGCACTGGTATCTGCCGCGGCTGCGCGTGGACACCGTACTGGCCGACGCGAAGTGGGTCGGCGAGCCCGATCCGGTGCACCGGGCCGCCCGGGCCCTGGGTGCACGCCTGGTACTGGCGCCGCTGGCCGTTGCGGACGGCAGTCCCAAGCATGATCCTGAGTCGTTGGGCACAGCACTGGTGCCAGTCCTCGGCTCCGATCGTTAAGCAACTGGCGTACCGCGAAACAAGCATGAGGTGACTTCGAAGATGGCGATGACGGCAGCGGTCAAGGACGAGCTGAGCCGGGTCGACGTACCCAAGCCGTGCTGCCGCCGTGCGGAGATGGCCGCCCTGCTGCGCTTCGCCGGTGGGCTGCACATCGTGTCCGGGCGGGTGGTCGTCGAGGCCGAGCTCGACACCGGCGCGGTGGCCCGGCGGCTGCGGCGGGAGATCGCCGAGGTGTACGGCTACCCCAGCGAGGTGCACGTCCTCGCGTCCGGCGGCCTGCGCAAGGGCAGCCACTACATCGTGCGGATCGTCAAGGACGGCGAGGCGCTGGCCCGGCAGACCGGTCTGCTGGACGTCCGCGGCCGGCCGGTGCGTGGTCTGCCGCCGCATGTCGTGTCGGCCAACGTCTGCTGCGCGGTCGCGGCGTGGCGGGGCGCGTTCATGGCGCACGGCTCGCTGACCGAGCCCGGCCGCTCCAGCGCGCTGGAGATCACCTGCCCGGGCCCGGAGGCCGCGCTGGCGCTGCGCGGCGCCGCGCGCCGCATCGGCATCACCGCCAAGGAGCGCGAGGTGCGCGGCGTCGACCGCGTGGTGATCAAGGACGGGGACGCGATCGCGGCGCTGCTCACCCGCATCGGGGCGCACTCGAGCGTGCTGGCCTGGGAAGAGCGACGGGTACGCCGGGAAGTCCGCGCGACCGCGAACCGCCTGGCCAACTTCGACGACGCCAATCTGCGCCGCTCGGCCCGCGCAGCCGTGGCAGCAGCCGCACGAGTGACCCGCGCACTGGAGATCCTCGCGGACGAGGCCCCCAACCACCTGACCTCAGCGGGCCGGCTGCGCCTGGAACACCGCCAGGCCTCGCTGGAAGAGCTGGGCGCGCTGGCCGACCCACCACTGACAAAGGACGCGATCGCCGGCCGTATAAGGCGTCTGCTCGCCCTCGCCGACAAACGCGCCCGCGACCTGGGCATCCCCGACACAGAAGCAGCAGTGACCCCAGAAATGATGGCCTGCTGACCCACCCTTACCCCTGACGGAGCCCAACACCGCCTGACCGACCCCCGACACTGACGCCCGACGAAGACCCGGCCGCGCCTGGCGAAGGCCAACACTGCGCCTGCCCGAAGGCCGACACCGCGCCTGACCGGCCACCCGGCACCGGGCGTGACAGGCGGCGTGGCACCGGCGTAACGGCGGCCTGGCGTCGACCGTGACCGGCGGCTTGGCGCAGGTGTAACGGCGGCATGGCACCGGGTAACGGCGACGTAGCGTCGGGCGTGACCGGCGGCGTGGCACTGACGTGACAGCGGTCTGGCGCTGGGCGTGACCAGTGGCGTGGCACGGGCGTGACGGCGGTCTGGGGCTGGGCGTGACCAGTGGCGTGGCACGGGCGTGACGGCGGTCTGGGGTCGGGCGTGACGGGCGGCGTGGCACTGGCGTGACGGCGGTCTGGGGTCGGGCGTGACGGGCGGCGTGGCACTGGCGTGACGGCGGTCTGGGGCCGGGCGTGACTAGCGGCGTGGCACGGGCGTGACGGCGGTCTGGCGCCGGGCATGACCGACGGCTTGGCACCGATGTGACTGCGGGGTGGCACCAGGTGATGGCGACGTGGCGTCGAGCGTGACCAGCGGCCTGGCACCGCGCGTGATTGGTCCCGGCACCCGGCGTAACCGGCGCGGTCTATTCGCAGGACCACCGCCGACCCCGGCCTGCCCGACAGCATCCCCTGGCGTGACCCCAGGCGCGGCAGCCAGACCACAGACCGCAGGGGGATCACCGCCGGCACCATGCACCGAGCGCCGAGCAACCAAGAACCTGCCCGCCGGCAACTCGCATGCAAGGTTGGGGGCCGGGGGTGCCCAAGCAGGCATAGAAACGCTCCACCAGCCAGCTTGGGCACCCCCGGCCCCCAACCGTCAACCGCAACCGACCCGCCAACCCGAGCCGCAACCGACCGCAACCGACCCGCCGCGGCCACAGTCGATCGCCAACCCCCGGCGGAGCCCAACGGCCCGGACCACGACCCCCGGCCGCCGAGGAAACAGCGCCCAGCCAGGTTTGCGGTTGTCGATGGGTGTGCGCGTACCGGAAACGTTTGCGCGCCTCAGGTCACGATCAGGTCGCGCCCCCGGTCCAGGGGCGGGAGGGGTTCTCGGATAGGGTGGCCTCGACGGCGACGGTGCCGGCAAGCATGGCCGCCCGCGCCGGGCGCCGCCGGCAGCGCCAGCTCCGACCTGGCCGCGGCGGACTCGACCTTCGAGGCGCGGTGGCCAGATGAAGCAACTGCCGGCCCTCGATCAGGTCGGCACGCAGACCTCCGCCGGTCCTAGATCCCGGCGGACCGAAACGAGGAGATCCACCTGTGACCATCCGGGTTGGCATCAACGGCTTCGGCCGTATCGGCCGCAACTTCTTCCGGGCGGTTTCCGCCTCCGGCGCGGACATCGAGATCGTCGGTGTCAACGACCTGACCGACAACGCGACGCTCGCCCACCTGCTCAAGTACGACAGCATCCTGGGCCGCCTGCCGCACGAGGTGAAGGCCACCGCCGACGAGATCACCGTCGCCGGCAAGACCTTCAAGGCGTTCGCCGAGCGTGACCCGGCCAACCTGCACTGGGGTGACCTGGGCGCCGACGTCGTCATCGAGTCGACCGGCTTCTTCACCGACGCCACCAAGGCCAAGGCGCACGTCGACAACGGCGCCAAGAAGGTCATCATCTCGGCGCCGGCCAAGAACGAGGACATCACGATCGTGATGGGCGTCAACGACAACCTGTACGACGCCGCCAAGCACACGATCATCTCCAACGCTTCGTGCACCACCAACTGCCTCGCGCCGATGGCCAAGGTGCTCAACGACACGATCGGCATCGAGCGTGGTCTGATGACCACGATCCATGCCTACACGCAGGACCAGAACCTGCAGGACGGCCCGCACAAGGACCTGCGCCGCGCCCGCGCCGCCGCCCTCAACGTGGTGCCGACCTCCACCGGTGCCGCCAAGGCCGTCAGCCTGGTGCTGCCGGAGCTCAAGGGCAAGCTCGACGGTTTCGCGATGCGCGTGCCGATCCCGACCGGCTCGGCCACCGACCTGACCTTCCAGGCCGGCAAGGAGACCTCCGTCGACGAGGTCAACGCCGCCATCAAGGCCGCCGCGGACGGCCCGCTCAAGGGCATCCTGGTCTACACCGAGGACCAGATCGTCTCGGCGGACATCGTCACCGACCCGGCCTCCTGCATCTTCGACGCCGGCCTGACCAAGGTCATCGGCAACCAGGTCAAGGTCGTCGGCTGGTACGACAACGAGTGGGGTTACTCGAACCGCCTCGTCGACCTGGTCAAGCTGGTCGGCTGAGCCAGTTGAAGACTCTCGACGACCTGCTCGGCGAGGGTGTCTCGGGTCGGCGCGTGCTGGTGCGCGCCGACCTGAACGTCCCGTTCGACAAGGCTGACCCAAGCCGGATCAGTGACGACGGCCGCATCCGCGCGGTGCTGCCGACCCTGATCACTCTGCGTGACGCGGGTGCCCGCGTGATCGTGTGCTCGCACCTCGGCCGTCCCAAGGGCGCGCCGGACCCGAAGTACACGCTCGCGCCGGTCGCCACCCGCCTCGGTGAGCTGCTCGGCAACCCGGTCGTCTTCGCCGAGGACACCGTGGGCCCGTCCGCCCGGGCGGCCGCCGACGCGCTGCTCGACGGCCAGGTGCTGCTGCTGGAGAACCTGCGTTTCAACGCCGGCGAGACCAGCAAGGACGACGCCGTGCGCGGCGCGTTCGCGGACGAGCTGGCCGGGCTGGCGGAGTTCTACGTCGACGACGCGTTCGGCGCGGTGCACCGCAAGCACGCCTCGGTCTACGACGTCGCGGCCCGGCTCCCGCACTACGCCGGTGGCCTGGTCCTCACCGAGGTCGAGGTGCTGCGCAAGGTGACCGAGACCCCGGAGCAGCCGTACGTGGTGGTGCTCGGCGGCTCGAAGGTCTCCGACAAGCTCGCCGTCATCCAGGCGCTGCTGCCGAAGGTCGACAAGCTGCTCATCGGCGGCGGCATGTGCTTCACCTTCCTCAAGGCCCAGGGCCACGAGGTCGGCAAGTCGCTGCTCGAGGCCGAGATGATCTCCACCTGTGCCGACCTGCTCGCGCAGGCTGACGGCCGGATCGTGCTGCCGGTGGATGTTGTGGCCGCTGACGCCTTCGCTGCTGATGCCGCCCATGACGTGGTCGCTGCTGACGCGATCCCGGCCGACCGGCTCGGCCTGGACATCGGTCCGGCGTCCGTGGCTCTGTTCGCCGAGACGATCGGCGCGGCGAAGACGGTGTTCTGGAACGGCCCGATGGGCGTCTTCGAGCTGGCGCCGTTCGCGGCCGGCACCCGGGGCGTCGCCGAGGCGATCACCAAGATCGACGGCTTCTCGGTGGTCGGCGGCGGCGACTCGGCCGCGGCCGTCCGGGCCCTGGGCATCGACGAGTCCGGCTTCGGGCACATCTCGACCGGTGGCGGAGCCTCGCTGGAATACCTCGAGGGCAAGTCCCTGCCCGGCCTCTCGGCACTGGAGTCCTGATGTCAGACGTGACCCGCCGGCCGATCATGGCCGGCAACTGGAAGATGAACCTCAACCACTTCGAGGCCATCCTCCTGGTGCAGAAGCTCGCCGCGAGCCTGACCGAGCAGCAGCTGACCGACGTCGAGGCGGTTGTGCTGCCGCCGTACACCGACCTGCGCAGTGTGCAGACGGCGATCGACGGCGACAAGGTGCTGATCCGCTACGGCGCGCAGGACCTGTCCCCGCACAAGGGCGGCGCGTACACCGGGGACATCTCCGGGGTGATGCTGGCCAAGCTGGGCTGCACCTACGTGGTGATCGGGCACTCCGAGCGCCGCGAGTACCACAACGAGGACGACGCGCTGGTCAACGCCAAGGTGAAGGCGGCCCTGGCCAACGACCTGACGCCGATCCTGTGCGTGGGCGAGGGCCTGGAGATCCGCGAGGCCGCCGGCCACGTGCCGCACTGCTGCTCGCAGCTCGACGGCGCGCTCGACGGGCTCAAGGCCGAGCAGGTCAAGAACATCGTGATCGCGTACGAGCCGGTGTGGGCGATCGGCACCGGCAAGACCGCCACGCCCGACGACGCGCAGGAGGTGTGCGGCGCCATCCGGGCGCGGCTCGCCGAGAAGTACGGCGCGGAGACGGCGGACGCGGTGCGCGTGCAGTACGGCGGCTCGGTGAAGGCGGCCAACATCGCCGCGATCATGGCGCAGCCCGACGTGGACGGCGCCCTGATCGGTGGCGCGAGCCTGGACGCCGAGGAGTTCGCGTCGATCGTCCGGTTCCGCGAGCACGTCCAGCGCTGAGTTGTAGGCCCGGCCGCCGCGATGCGGTGGCCGGGCACCCGCTATTGTGGTGGCGCTGCTGTGCCCTTCGAGAGGAATGACCCGACCATGCCGATCGCGTTCGCGTACACGTTGATCGTGTTGCTGCTCATCTCCAGCATCCTGCTGACCCTGCTCGTCCTGCTGCACCGCGGCAAGGGCGGCGGCATGTCCAGCATGTTCGGTGGCGGCGTCACTTCCAGCCTCGCCGGCTCCTCGGTCGCGGAGAAGAACCTGGACCGCTACACGGTGCTCGTGGGCGTCATCTGGTTCGCCTGCATCGTGGGCCTGGGCCTCTGGCTCAAGGTCGCGCAGGCCGGCTGAAACACATAGTTAACGTCCGCTTCCCAAGCGTTCGTTATCAGGTCTTCCTCCAGATGCTCCGCGAGTCGTAGACTCTGCCGCGCGGTCCGGTCCGTCCGGGCCGCGCGGTTGTTTTACACCGCTTTTATACCGCCGCTTTCCCCGGCGATGAAACGCCCTCGAGACAGGAGTGACTTCCGTGTCCAGTGGCAGTGCGATCCGCGGCAGTCGTGTCGGCTCCAGCCCGATGCGCCCTGACGAGCGCAGTGAGCCCGCCCCGCGGCGGGAGGTGACGTACTGGTGCGCCGCCGGACACCCCGTGGAGGTCCGCTTCGCGGCCGATGTGGTGCCCCCGGAGACGTGGGACTGCACCCGGTGCGGCCAGCCCGGCGGTCTCGACCGGGAGAAGCCTCCCGGCCGGATGCGCAGCGAGCCCTACAAGTCGCACCTGGCCTACGTCAAGGAGCGGCGCTCCGACGAGGACGGGGCGGCCATCCTGGCCGAGGCGCTCGCCAAGGTCCGGCAGCGCCGCGGCCGCAGCGAGTAGGACACGTCACTCGGCCGTGCTCCGGCCGAGATAGGTGACGGTGGCCGCGCCGGGCACCGGAAGCTCGGCGAAGCCCAGCCGTTCGTAGAAGGCCCGGGCGCTGACGTTGGTCACTGCCATGCCCAGGTGCACCCGCGGCACCCCGGCGGCGCGCAGGCCGGTCAGGAAAGCGCTGATCAGGCCGCGGCCCCAGCCCTGGCCCTGCCACTGCGGCAGCAGGTCGATGTGCAGGTGCGCGGGATAGTCGGCCAGCTCCGGCACGATCATGCGCTCCGGGTGCTCGTGCAGCCACAGCATGCTGTCCTCGCGGGTCTCCGGCGGCTCCGCCGGGTGCGGGTAACGGCCGGCGGTCGCGGGCAGCCACTCGTCGCGGTAACGCCGCGCGAAGCGGACCGTGTCGGCCGTGCCGAGCACGTAGCCCACGGCTGCGCCGGTGCCGTCGTCGAGCACGTACGCGTGTTCCGGCTCGAGCGTCACGTACGGCGCCGCGAAGATGTCGCCCATCAGGCGGTCGGACGAGTACTGCCCCCGGGCGTCACCCCCGGCATCGGCGGTACGGACGCAGATGTCGTAGACGGCGTCGAGGTCGGCGGGACGGTACGCGCGGATCAAGGGCTGCACAGCCGCGAGTCTAGGTAACGGCAACCTGTGACGGGCGTCACCGTGGCACAGCCAACCCATTCCGGCGCCGCGCGTCTACTCCTGCGAAGGATCACCCCCGACCGCACAGGAGTTCCGCGATGCGCCTGAACCGCCGTACCGCCTCGATCGTCACCGCCGCGACTGTCGTCGTCCTGGCCGGCGTGGTGACCGCCACCAGGGCTTTCGCGGACGAGGCCCCGGCACCGGCGCCGGCGGTGACCAGCCCGGCTCCGGCCACGTCGCCCGCCGCGTCGCCGGCCCCCACCGCCAGCACGGCCCCGGAGGAGACCAGCGCTCCGGCGGAGTCTCCGGTGGCCCGCCCGGTGCCCGCGGAGCCGACCGCGACCGCCGCGCCGGTGCCGTCGCCGACCCGGGTCAAGCCCACCGCCGCGCCGGTGCCGTCGCCGACGCGGCTCAAGCCGAGCGCCTCCACGGTGCCGTCGCCGACGCGGGCCGGCGACAAGCCGGGCGCCACCCCGGTACCCTCGCCCACCCGGACCCGGCGCTGACCCACAGGACTGCCATGACCTTCGTCGTAGCGCTGCCGGCGCTCGTACCGCGCTGGCTGCGCTCGATGCTGTCCGGACGATCGGCGGCGGTGCGCGGCGCGGGCGCGGACGGGCCGCCGCCGATCAACGAGCTGTACCACGCCCGCCGGCTCAGCCTGGTGCGGCTGGCGGTGCTCATGGTCGACGACCTGCCCACCGCCGAGGACATCGTGCAGGACGTGTTCGCCGCCCTGTACCGGCGGCACGGGGCTGACCTGCGTACCGTGGCGGACCCGCACGCGTACCTCACGACCGGGGTGATGAACGCCGCGCGGTCGGCGCTGCGGCGCCGGCGCACCGCCCGCGCCTACGTCCCGCCGCGTCCGGGCCTCGCGCCGGCCGCCGAGGACGAGGTGCTGCTCGGCCAGGGCGACCGCGAGGTGCTGGCCGCGCTGGCCCGGCTGACCGTGCGGCAACGCCAGGTCGTGGTGCTGCGGTACTGGTCGGAGCTGTCCGAGCAGGAGATCGCCGAGGTGCTGCGGGTGTCCCGCGGCACGGTCAAGTCGACCGCGAGCCGCGCGCTGGGCGTCCTGCGCGGCCTGCTGGGGGAGCGCCGATGAGCACGGACGTGGAGGATCGGGTGCGCCGGGCGTTGTCCGCGCGGGCCGGTCAGATCACCCCTGGCAGCCTGCAGCCGGCCGTGCCGCCGACCGCGGCGGCGCCGGCCCGCCGGTCGTGGTGGCCCCGGTGGCGCTCGCTGCTGGTGGTCGCGGCCGTCGTGGTGGCGGTGGTCTTCTCGGTACGGCGGCCCGCCGGTGATCCGCCGCTGCCGGTCCCGAACGCCCCGGCCGCCACGGTGCCCTCGCCGTCGTTCTCGCCCTCGCCCAGCCCGACGTCGGTCTCCGAGCCGGTCCCGTCGACCGTCGGCATCAGCGACTCGCCCCCGCCGCCGTCGGCCACGCTCGCCCCGAGCGCCTCCCCGAAGCGTGCCGGGCCCGACACTGAGGCTCCGACGCCCGCCCGGTCGCCCTGACCGGGTTCGTCAGCCTGGCCCGGTCCGGGCGTGCGGGCCCGGTCCGGCGGCGTCGTGCTGGGTGGCTGCACTGATTCGCCCGGCCGCGCTGGCCGGGCCGACGGGGTTGTGCTGGGGTGGGCGCGCTGGTTCGCCCGGCCGCGCTGGCCGGGCCGACGGGGTTGTGCTGGGGTGGGAGCGCTGGATCGCCCGGCCGCGCTGGCCGAGCCGGCGGCGTTGAGCCGCGTGGCTGCGCCTCCGCCGGCCTGACCCGGTGCCGGGCCGGCCGGTCAGCGCAGGCTGCGGGCCTTCGGCGGGACGTTGGCCGCCGCGGCCCGGTCCAGCAGCCACAGCGTCTTGTCCGTGCCGACCGCGCCCGCCGCCGGCAGCTGCTGGGGCCCGGCACCCTCGATCGCCATGCCGACCGGGGCCGCCTTGTCCTTGCCCGCGGCGATCAGCCAGACCTCCTCGGCCGTCTGGATCGTCGGCATGGTCAGCGAGATCCGGGTCGGCGGCGGCTTCGGGCTGTTGTGCACCGCCGCGACCGTGCCGGTCTCGTAACCGCCCGGGTGCTCCGGGAAGATCGACGCCACGTGCCCGTCCTCGCCCACGCCGAGCATCAGCACGTCGAAGTGCGGCAGCTCGGAGCTGCCCGGCTTGGCCGCCGCGGCCAGCTCGCGGGCGTAGCGGGCGGCGGCCGCCTTGGCGTCGTCGCCGTCCGGGCCGTCGGACGGGGGCATGGCGTGCACGCGGGCCGGGTCCAGCGGCAGGGCGTCCAGCAGTGCCTCGCGGGCCTGGGTCTCGTTGCGGTCCGGGTCACCGGCGGGCAGGAAGCGCTCGTCGCCCCACCACAGGTCGACCCGGGACCAGTCGACCGCGTCCGCGGCCGGCAGCTCCTTGACCGAGCGCAGCACCTTGGCCGCCACCCGGCCGCCGGTCAGCACGACACCGGCCCAGCCGCGCTCGGCCTGCGCGTCGATGATCTTGATGACCAGCCGCGCCGCCACCGTCGACGCCAGGATGTCGGCGTCGGGAACCACCACCACAACGGTCTCGCTCATGAAGCCCCTCGTCACCGGAGAAAGGGGCCACCCGCCGAGTCGGCGAGCGGCCCCCACGATCTTAGAGCGTCAGGCGGCGGAGCCACCCGGGCCGGCGAAGGCGCCGGCCGCGTCGCCCGCCTGGGCCGCCTGCATCGGGTCCTTCCACACGTGTACGCGCATAGCCGGCTTGCTGTCCAGCCCCGCTACACCGGCCATCGCCCCCAGCGCCTCGCCGTAGATCTGGTCGGCGTCCAGCCGGCGCAGTTCCTCGGCGAGCTCGTCACCGACGGGTCGCTTCGGCAGCGGCATGTACCGGTCTTCCTGGCCGGTGCGGCTGAACAGCGCGGTGCCCTCGTCCCGGGTGACCCGGACGCAGTCGCCGTTGGCGCACTGGAGCTCCACCGAGTGCATCCGCGGCGAACGGTCGGTGTGCTCCCACACCGGGTCGATGCCCAGCCGCGACTTCAGCCAGCCCTGCATCAGCGCGGCGGTCGGGTCGTTGAGCGGCGCCACGATCGTCGCGCCGGTGACCCGCTCGTCGGTGGTGTCGAACGCGCCGGCCACCAGGGTGCGCCAGAGCGTGATCCGGGTCCAGGTGAGGTCGGTGTCGCCGGGGGCGTAGTCCTTGGCCCGCTGGCGCAACGCGGCCACCGGGTCCGGCGCGAGCTTGCAGTCGGTGATGCGCCGATCGGCCACCACGCCCAGGAAGTCGTTGGCGATGACGTCCGGCGGCTCGCTGTGCCACCAGGTCACCACGGGCACGTCCGGGGCGAGCAGGGGCATGACGACCGACTCGGCGTGCAGGGCCAGGCGGCCGTACATGCGCATCACGACGGCCTCGGCCGGGCCCAGCCGGCCGCCCACCACGATCTCCGCGTCCAGCCGGCTGCGGCCCTCGAGGTCCGAGCGGACCACGATGAGCAGGCGGCAGGGGTGCGCGGACGCCGCGATGGTCGCGGCGGCCTCGGCCTCGCGGACCTTCTTCTCCTCCACGACGGCGACCAGCGTCAGGGCGAGGCCGCTGGCCACCCCACCCGCACTGCGCCGTTCGGCCGCGAGGGCCTTGACGACCTCGTTGCCCGTGGTGTCCCACAGCCCGATCATGCTCGCCTCCACGCGCGGCCCTCGCGGGCCAACATCTCGTCGGACGCCCGCGGGCCCCACTCACCGGAGCGGTACGGCTCCGGCTTGGTCCCGGCCCAGGCGGCCTCCAGCGGGTCGATGACCTGCCAGCTCTGCTCGATCTCGGCCGCGTCCGGGAACAGCGTCCGGTCGCCGACCAGCACGTCGAGCACGAGCCGCTCGTACGCCTCCGGGCTGGACTCGGTGAACGCCTCCCCGTACTGGAAGTCCATCGCGATGTCGCGGACCTCCATCGTGGTGCCGGGCACCTTGGAACCGAACTTGAGCACCACGCCCTCGTCCGGCTGCACCCGGATGACCAGCTGGTTGTTGCCCAGCATCTCCACGTCGGCCGGGTCGAACGGCAGGTGCGGCGCCTTCTTGAACATGATGGCGATCTCGGTGACCCGCCGCGGCATCCGCTTGCCGACGCGGACGAAGAACGGCACCTCGGCCCAGCGTCTGTTCTGGATGCCGAGCCGGACGGCCACGTACGTCTCCGTGGTGGAGTCCGGCGGGATGTTGGCTTCCTCGAGGTAGCCGACCGCGCGCTCACCGGCGACCCAGCCGGGCAGATACTGCCCGCGGACCGAGCCCTTGGCGATGTCGGCGGGCAGGCTGATGGCCTTGAGCACCTTCAGCTTCTCGGCGCGTACGTCATTGGGGTCGAAGCTCGTCGGCTCCTCCATGCCCACCAGCGCGAGCAGCTGCAGCAGGTGGTTCTGCAGCACGTCGCGGGCCGCGCCGGAGGCGTCGTAGAACGCCGCCCGGGTGCCGATGCCGACGTCCTCGGCCATGGTGATCTGCACCGAGTCGACGTACTTGGAATTCCACACCGGCTCGAACAGGTTGTTCGCGAAGCGCAGGGCCAGGATGTTCTGGACCGTCTCCTTGCCGAGGTAGTGGTCGATGCGGAACACGTCGGCCGGGGTGAAGACCTCGTCGACCAGCTTGTTCAGCGCCATCGCGGTCTTCAGGTCGTTGCCGAACGGCTTCTCGACCACCACCCGCCGCCAGCCGCCGGACTTGGCGTTGTCGGCCATCCCGGTGCGGGCCAGCTGATTCAGCACCAGCGGGAACGCGGCGGGCGGGATGGAGAAGTAGAAGGCGGCGTTGCCCGCGATGCCGTTGCGCTCACGCAGATCGTCCAGCGTGGTCGCCAGGTGGTCGAAGGCGGCGTCGTCGTCGAACGAGCCGGGCACGAACTGGAACTGGCTGGCCAGCCTGGTCCAGACGTCCTCACGCCACGGGGTCCGGGCGCCCTTCTTGGCCGCCTCGTAGGCCAGCGACTCGAAGTCGCCGTCGCCCCAGTCGCGGCGGGCGAAGCCCAGGACCACGAAGCCGGGCGGCAGCAGACCCCGGTTGGCCAGGTCGTAGACCGCCGGGATGAGTTTCTTTCGGGACAGGTCGCCCGTGACTCCGAAGATCACCAGAGCGCAGGGCTCGGGGATCCTGGGAAGCCGTCGGTCCTGTGCGGTACGAAGCGGATTACCCACGAGTCCCATCCTGCCAGCTTTTTGGTGTCCCGCAGCGTTACGGCCAAGGGTCAGTGCCGCAACATCTCGGCGGCGGTGAGGACCTGGCGGATGCCGCCGGGCCGGTCGGTGAGGTGCAGATGCAGCAGCGGACGGCCGCGGCCGGCCAACGCCTGACGGTCGCCGCCGGCCCGGGCGGCCTGCAGACCGCCGAGCGTGCGCTCCTGGCCCGGCACTGCGACGTCGCCGGTGACCGCGCCGGTGATCTGCAGAAACGAGCCGTGCAGCGGCCCGCCGCGGTGGTACGAGCCCCAGCCGAAGCCCACCGGGCGGCCGCCCGCGGCGGACAGCAGGGGCCGCAACCGGGCCACCTCGGCGTCGCCGGTGCGGTCCAGGAAGGCCTGGATGCGGAGCTGATCGTCCACGTCGGCGAGCAGTCCACGCAGTGCGCCGGCGAGGTCCGTGGCGGGACCGGTGGTGAAGATCTCCACGGCGCCCTCGACGAAGGACGGTGTCGTGGGCCCGGGATCGGCGGTCTCGGCGGGAAAGTCACGGAACGGGTCCACGCCGCGTACGTGCGCGGCGATCGCGACCGCGTACGGCCAGGCGAGGAAGTGGGCGCCCAGCGGGCCGTTGACGGCCACCATCGGGCCGGTGACGTCGGCCAGCACCGCGGCCGGCGCCAGACTGCCGCCGTAGGTCACGGTCAGGGCGTCGCCGGGAGCGTCCTGCGGGCCCCGGGTCCGGAACGGCGCCGGCGGCGGCTCGTCCCCGGCGATGGTCACCGGCAGGCCGAGACCCCCGGTGAGCAGGTCGGCGGCCCACTCGCCGAGCTCCAGGCCGGAGCCGTCGGGGACGAGCAGGATCCGCTCGGCGGCGGCCAGGGCGACCCCCAGCGCCAGGGCGGGATTGTCGTCGTCGCGGGCCAGCGACGGTGCGAACAGCTCGGCCTGGTCGATCAGCTCGGCGACGTCCACCCCGGCCAAAGCGGCCGGCACCAGAGTGGCGGCACCGAGCGCGCCGGGCTCGGCGGGGACGGTAACCGCGCCGGCCGCCTCCAGCTCCGGCAGCGGCCCGCCCAGCAGCACGAAATGCCGTCCCGCCTCGGCCGCGGTCAGGCCCAGATCGCGGTACGCCTGCCAGAACACACTGCCCAGGACCTCGTCGGCCAGCACCACGACGGTGCGCCGCAGCCGGGCGGGGTCGTCGAGCAGGGCGCGGACCGGGTGCGGATCCGGATCGTCCAGCACGGTCAGCGGCCGGCCCAGGGTGCGGGCGACGGCCCCGGCGGCCCGGCCGGGACCGGCCAGCACCACATTGCTGAGATCGCCGAGCTCCTCGTGCAGCTCGGCGATCAGGGGAAGCAATTCGGCCCCGCCCCGGTACGCGTCCAGGAAGCGGAGCCGACCGAGCGCCCGCCCCTCGGCGGCGGGTCCCCACAGGGTGGGGTCCTTGCCGGCGAGCAGGCCGGGAATGCCCTGCGCGACCAGCTCGCGGCGGGAAGCCGACGCCGGGCTGCCGTGAACGGCGAACCCCGCGGCGGCCTCCACACCCGCGAGCAGGTCGTCGGTCACTTAGCGGCGTCGCTCGGGCTGTCCGAACCCTTCGCGGCGGCGGCCAGTGACTTCTTCACGTCTTCCAGCAGCTCGGCCCAGCTGGCCTCGAACTTCTCGACGCCCTCGTCCTCGAGGACCCGGAACACATCGGTCAGGTCGACCCCGGCGGCGGCGACGTCGTCCATCACCTTCTGCGCCTGGGTGTACGAGCCGGTGACCGTGTCGCCGCGGGTCTCCCCGTGGTCCTCGAACGCCTTGATGACCGCTTCCGGCATGGTGTTGACCGTGCCCGGAGCGATCAGCTCCTCGACGTAGATGGTGTCCTTGTAGTCCGGGTTCTTCGTGCCGGTCGAGGCCCAGAGCGGCCGCTGCGGGAGGGCACCCGCGTCGGCCAGCGCCTGCCAGCGGTCGGAGCTGAACACCTCGGCGTACGCCTGGTACGCGAGCTGCGCGTTGGCGACGGCGGCCTTGCCCCGCAGGGCCTTGGCCTCCTCGCTGCCGATCTTGTCGAGCCGCTTGTCGATCTCGGTGTCCACGCGGGACACGAAGAACGAGGCGACCGAACCGATCTTGGTGAGGTCGTGGCCGTTGGCCTTGGCCTGCTCCATGCCGGCCAGGAACGCGTCCATGACGGCCCGGTAGCGCTCCAGCGAGAAGATGAGCGTCACGTTGACGCTGATGCCCGCGGCCAGCGTCGAGGTGATCGCGGGCAGGCCCGCCTGGGTCGCCGGGATCTTGATGTAGAGGTTCGGCCGGTCGACCAGCCACCACAGCGTCTTGGCCTCGGAGGCGGTCTTCTCGGTCAGGTGCGCGCTGCGCGGGTCGACCTCGATGGACACCCGGCCGTCGACCCCGTTGGACGCGTCGTACGCCGGCTTCATCACGTCACACGCCCAGCGCACGTCGTACGACGTCAGCAGGCGCACAGCCTCCTCGACCGTCACCTCCTGCGCGGCCAGGTCCTTCAGCTGCTTGTCGTACGCCTCCGCGTCAGCCAGGGCCTTGGCGAAGATGGACGGATTGGTGGTCACGCCGACCACGTGCTGCTCGCGGCGCATCTTGTCGAGCGAGCCGGTCTCGAGCCGGACGCGGGAGAGGTCGTCGAGCCACACCGCTACGCCAGCGGCGGAGAGCTCTGCCAGCCTGTCAACCATCGCTACTCCTCAGTCTTTCTACCCTTGCAGTGCGGCGAAGCCGCCCTAGGTAGCTCAGTTTCCGGTCTTGTGACCGGTGATTTCGCCGACCTTGGCGAGGGCGGCGTTGGCCTTGGCCACCACGTTGTCCGCGGTGAACCCGAACTGCTCGAACAGCACCTTGGCGGGGGCGCTGGCGCCGTAGTGCTCGATGCTGACCGCCTCGCCGGCCTCGCCCAGCAGGCGGTCCCAGCTCATCCGGATGCCGGCCTCGACCGTCACCCGGGCCTTGACGCCGCGCGGCAGGACCTGCTGCTGGTACGCCGTGTCCTGCTCGAAGAACCACTCCTGGCAGGGCATGGACACGACCCGGGTCGGGGTGCCCTCGGCCTCCAGCCGCTCCTGCGCGGTGAGGCAGATGGACAGCTCGGAGCCGGTGCCGATGAGGATGACCTTGGGCTCGCCGCCGGTCGCGTCGGAGATGACGTAACCGCCCTTGAGGGTGCCCTCGGCCGAGGCGTACTTGCCGCGGTCGATGGTCGGCAGGTTCTGCCGGGACAGCGCCAGCGCGGTCGGCCGGTCGGTGTGCTCCAGGGCGCCGCGCCAGGCCCACGCGGTCTCGTTGGCGTCGGCCGGGCGGACCACGTCGAGCCCGACGATGGCGCGCAGCGCGGACAGCGTCTCGATCGGCTGGTGCGTCGGGCCGTCCTCGCCCAGGCCGATGGAGTCGTGCGTCCACACGTAGGTGACCGGCAGCTTCATCAGCGCGGACAGCCGGACGGCGCCCCGCATGTAGTCGCTGAAGACCAGGAACGTGCCGCCGTACGGGCGGGTGCCGCCGTGCGCCACGATGCCGTTGAGGATCGAGCCCATGCCGTGCTCGCGGATGCCGAAGTGCAGCGTGCGGCCGTACTCGTGACCCGGGAACGCCTTGGTGGCGTACTCGCTCGGGATGAACGAGGGCTCGCCCTTCATGGTGGTGTTGTTGCTCTCGGCCAGGTCGGCCGAGCCGCCCCAGAGCTCGGGCAGCACCGGCGCCAGCGCGTCGAGGACCTTGCCGGAGGCGGCGCGGGTGGCGATGCCCTTCTCGTCCGCGGGGAACTCGGGCAGGGCCTCGTGCCAGCCCTGCGGCAGGGTACGGGTCGACAGCCGGTCGAACAGCGCCTTGCCCTCGGGGTTGCTCGCGGCCCAGGCCTGGAAGGACTTGTCCCACTCGGCGTGCACGGCGCGGCCGCGCTCGACGACCTGGCGGGCGTGCTGGAGGACCTCGTCGGCGACGTCGAAGGTCTTGTTCGGGTCGAAGCCGAGGATCTCCTTGGTCGCGCGGACCTCGTCCTCGCCCAGCGCGGAGCCGTGGATCTTGCCGGTGTTCTGCTTGTTCGGCGCGGGCCAGCCGATGATCGTCTTGAGCACGATGAACGTGGGCCGGTCGGTGACCTCCTGGCCCGCCTTGATCGCCGCGTACAGCGCCTCGACGTCCTCCTGGTACTCGGTGCCCTTGTCCGGGTCACCCTTGCGCCAGTCGACGTGCCGCACGTCCCAGCCGTAGGCCGCGTACCGGGCGCCGACGTCCTCGTTCTTGGCGATCCGGGTGTCGTCCTCGATGGAGATCTCGTTGTCGTCGTAGATCACCGTGAGGTTGCCGAGCTTCTGCACGCCCGCGATGGCGCTCGACTCGTGGCTCACGCCTTCCTCGATGTCGCCGTCGGAGCACAGCGCGTACACGTTGTGGTCGAACAGTGAGTCACCGTCGGCGTTCGGGTCGAACAGGCCGCGCTCGCGGCGGGCGGCCATCGCCATGCCCACGGCGTTGCCGATGCCCTGGCCGAGCGGGCCGGTGGTGACCTCGACGCCGGGGGTGTGGCCGTACTCCGGGTGCCCGGGGGTCAGCGAGCCCCACTGGCGCAGCGCGGCCAGGTCGTCCAGCGCCAGGCCGTAGCCGGAGAGATAGAGCTGGATGTAGAGGGTGAGGCTGGAGTGGCCACAGGAGAGAACGAAGCGGTCCCGGCCGGCCCAGAGCGGGTCCGTCGGGTCATGGCGCATGACCCGGTTGAACAGCAGGTACGCGGCGGGCGCGAGGCTCATCGCCGTGCCGGGGTGGCCGTTACCGGATTTCTCGACGGCGTCCATGGCCAGCACCCGGACGGTGTCGACCGCCCGGCGGTCTAGGTCGGACCAGTTCAAATCGTCTTTGGCAGCCACGTCGGTTGCGCTCCTCGGGCATGGTGTGTCGAATCCTTTTGACTTGACCCTATCCATTCCCGGTAAACCCCCGCCCGGGGAACGGCACAGGCCCATACGCTGAGAGCGGACAGTGAACCTTGCGGCCTGTGACGCCGTACACCCGTGCCGGGTCGACCGGAGGGCGCCCCGGGCTGCGCGTAGTCTGATCGAACGTGCCGGCCGGTCCCCATCGGCCACGGCTCTGTTCCACACCCTCGCCGATGCCGGAAGGTGGCTGTCCGTGAGCATGATCACCGAGCGTCCCGACCAGGGGCGGTCGCCCGGTCTTCTCGAGGCGGCCCCGCCCACGGCGGGCCGGCCGGGAGGTCGCCGCGATATCGGCGCCGTGGTGAAGGCGTACGTCTCGCTGACCAAGCCGCGGATCGTCGAGCTGCTGCTGGTGACCACGATCCCGGCGATGATGCTCGCCGCGGGCGGCTGGCCCAGCCTGTGGCTGATGGCGGTCGTGCTGGTCGGCGGGTCCCTGGCGGCCGGCGCGGCGAGCGCGCTGAACTGCTACATCGACCGCGACATCGACCAGCTGATGCGGCGCACCAAGCGGCGCCCGCTGCCGGCGCACACGGTCACCCCGCGCTCGGTGCTGATCTTCGGCCTGGTGCTGGCGGCGGTGTCGGTCGTCCTGATGGGCGCCTTCACCAACTGGCTCGCCACGGCGATGACGGCGGCGTCCATCTTCTACTACGACGTGGTCTACACGCTGTGGCTGAAGCGGCGGACCCCGGCGAACACCTTCTGGGGCGGCATCTGCGGGGCGGCCCCGGTGCTGATCGGCTGGGCCGCGGTGACGGGCTCGGTGGCCCCGCTCGGGTGGGCGCTTTTTGCGGTTGTGTTCTTTTGGCAGATGCCGCATTTCTATGCCCTGGCCATCAAGTACAAGGACGACTACGCCCGCGCCGGCATCCCGATGCTGCCCGTGGTGCGCTCGGCCGGCCGGGTCAACGCCGAGATCCTGATCTTCACGGTGCTGATGCTGGTGGCGTCCCTGGCGGCGTGGCCGCTCGGTCTGGGGCCGATCTACGGCGTCACGGCGGTGCTGTCGGGCGCGATCTTCCTGTCCGAGGCGGTGCGGATGGTGCTGCGCTCACGGCGCGGGGAGCCGCTCAAGCCGATGCGGCTGTTCCACTGGTCGTACACGTACCTGACGATTCTGTTCATCGCGGTGGCGGTCGACGCACTCGTCTGAGTGGTGGCAATGCGTGATGACATTCACGCACGTCGCACAGAATGCCCGTTATTCGGGTTAGCGAGGTCACGCTCCGTACCCCGTTAGGTGGAACCTGACCTGGGGTGCAATTCGGGCAGTATCGGTCGAAAACAATGTCCGTGGCGCTTAAACCCGCAGGTAATTGCCATCACAAAAACGTACTGGGTGTGCTTGCCAAGGCCGGAAGTCTGCCTAGGCTGCGAGTCATGGCAGAAGGTTCCGATACGACACTGACCGCCGACATCAAGTCGTTCGCCGTCGGCCACGGCGGCGCGAAGGCGGTCATCGAGTACGTCGGCAAGCGGGGCGCCCGCATCGTCCTGGTCGGCGAGGACGGCGAGTGGACCGACCAGTTCGCCGCCGACGGCACCGACGTCGCCCGCAAGGCATGCGAAACAGCAGGCGTCGAAGTGGAAAACGCATGGGAGCGGGAGCTCATGGAGCAGATGCGCCCGAGCAACGACCTGTGGCGCTCGATGTCCCGCCGAAGCATGGCGCGCTGAGCCCGGGGTCACTCCGCCCCCTCACATACAGCCCTTGTCCGTTACAGCGGCCCGGAAACTTCCGGGCCGCTTTCGTATGTCTTGATCGCCCGGCCCAACCCCGCTGAGCTTGGTGAAAACGGTCAAGCGACCGCCCACCCCACGCTGGCAGGCTCAGGGACGTGAATCCCTCCGACGCCTTCGCGGTGTTCCTCTCCGGTGTGGCCGACTGTCTCGACGACCACGCCGTCGACAGCGACGCCCTGGCCGGCCGGCTGCATCTTTCCCGTTCGCACCTTGATCGGCTGGTTGCCGCCGCCTCCGGCGAGACCCCGGCCCGCTTCCGGCGCCGGGTGCTGCTGGAGCGCGCCGCCTTCCGGCTGCTCGACACCCACACCGGAATCCTCGACGTCGCCGTCGAGGCCGGCTACGGCTCCCACGAGGCGTTCACGAGAGCTTTCACCCGCGCGTACGGCCAGACGCCGCAGGCGTGGCGCCAAGCACCCACCGCCGTGCTGCTCGCGGCACCCAGCGGGGTGCATTTTCATCCCCCGGCGGGCCTGCGGGTCCCCGCCCACCGAAACGAAGGAAGCGAGGCGAGTTCGATGGATCTGGTCAGCAAGATGGTCGAGCATCACGTCTGGTTGCTCGGGGAACTGGTCGGCCGGGCCGGCACCGTGGACGGCCGCCTGCTGGACCGGCCGGTGTCGGCGCCCGGACAGGTGGACGACGATCCCACCGTGCGTTCGCTGCTGTCGCGGCTCATCGGTCAGATGGACATGTGGAACCGGGCTCTCGCGCTACGCGACTACGACTGGGACGTCGAGCGCAACGAGAGCTTGACCGGCATGCGGGACCGGCTCGAGGAGGTGGGTCCGGCTTTCCTGACCCACGTACGGCAGGCCGTCGCCGAGGGCCGGCTCGATGACACCTTCGTGCACGCGCAGTGCAGTCCGCCGCAGGTGTACACCTATGGCGGGCTCATCGCCCATGTGCTGACGTTCGCCGCCTACCGCCGCACGGTCGTGGTCGGGGCGCTCGCGGATGCCGGGGTGGGCGACTTGAACTTCGGCGACCCGCGGGACTGGGTCGCCGAGCACTGAGAGTCAGGCCACGGGCTCGGGAATCGCGGCCGGAACCGGCGGGGTGCTCCGCGGTGACTCGTGGAACGGGCGTTCGCGCAGGCTCCACAGCACACTCAGCGTCGCCACCCAGACCAGGCAGGCGCCGAGCATGTGGGCTCCCACCAGGAGCACCGGCAGGTGGGTGAAGTACTGGACGAAGCCGATCAGGCCCTGGGACAGCTCGACCACGATCAGGACGCCCGCCGCCCGGATCGCCGGGGCCGGGGCCCGCACGGCGCGCAGCGCGAACCACAGGCCCACGGACAGCCCGATCAGCAGGAACACCAGGTCGGCGTGGGCCTGGGAGATGGTGGCCGGGTCCAGGCCGTTGCGCTTGGCGTTCTCGTCGCCGGCGTGCGGGCCGCTGCCCGTGACGATCACGCCGACCACGATCACGGCCGCGCTGACCAGGGCGGTCAGGCGGGCCAGGGTCGGCAGCGGGGTGCGGACCAGGGTGCGGCGGGGGCGGTCGCCCTCGCTGGTGCGTCTCCAGAGCGCGTACGTCGTCGCGATCAGCGCCATCGACAGCAGGAAGTGCAGGCCGACCACCCACGGGTTCAGGTCGGTCAGCACCGTGATCCCGCCGATCACGCCCTGACCCGGAATGCCCAGCCCGGCCGCCAGCGCCAGCAGGATCAGCGACCGGCGTCGCGGCTTGTGCAGCAGGGCGGCGACGAAGCAGGCCAGGGCGATCAGGCCGAGCATGATGCCGAGCACCCGGTTGCCGAACTCGATCGCGCCGTTGATGCCCATCTCGGGGGTCGACGTGTACGACTCCTCGGTGCATCTGGGCCAGGTGGGGCAGCCGAGGCCCGATCGGGTCAGGCGGACCGCCGCGCCCGTGACGACCAGGCCGATGTTGGCGATCAGCGAGGCCAGGGCCAGTCGGCGCAGCAGGGTGCCATTGCTCACCTCTGGCATCGTACGCCGGAATTTGATCTTGATTGAGCGCGCCGGGGCCCCGCGGTGTCCTGGATCACCAGGGTGCCGGTTTGCAGGGGCTCCCCGAAATACGTAACGTTGGCGTAGTGAAAAACGGAGTGCTGGCGCGGAGCAGGGGAGTGGCCGTTGTGGCCCCTTCTGCCGACGCGCGCACCCGTGACCGGGTCGCCCAGCTGCTCTTCGAGAGCGGGGCGGCCACCGCCGCCGAGCTCGGTGCCCAGCTCGGGCTCAGCCCGGCTGCCATCCGCAAGCATCTCGACGCCATGCTGGCCGACCAGCTCGTCGAGGTCCGCGAGACCCGGCCCCAGGGTCCGCGCGGCCGGGGCCGGCCCGCCAAGGCGTTCGTGCTCACCGCGGCGGCCCGGGAGGGCTTCCCGCACTTCTACGACGGCATCGCCACCGCCGCCCTGCGATGGATCGCCGAGCACGGCGGCCCGGAGGCGGTCACCGCCTTCGCCACCGCTCAGGTCTCGGCCCTGGAGGAGCGCTGCCGGGCCGCGCTGCTCGAGGCCGGCGACGACCCGATCGCACGGGCGGAGGCACTCGCGGAGGCCCTGACCGCCGAGGGTTACGCTGCCAACGCGACGACGATCGCGTCCGGCGGGCAGCTGTGCCAGCACCACTGCCCGGTGGCGCACGTCGCCGCCGAGTTCCCCCAGCTGTGCGACGCCGAGACCGCGGTCATCTCGCGGCTCATCGGCACCCACGTGCAGCGCCTGGCCACCATCGCGCACGGCGACGGGGTGTGCACCACGCACATCCCCACCCCGCCGCGCGCGATCAGCACAACCGATTCGACCGCCACCACTGTGAGGACAGATAAATGACCGAGCAGATCGTCCAGCCCGTCGTCACCCAGGAAGAGCACCTCGCCGCCCTGGGCAAGTACGAATACGGCTGGGCCGACGTCGACACCGCCGGGGCGACCGCCCAGCGCGGCCTGTCCGAAGCGGTGGTGCGCAACATCTCCGCGCTCAAGAACGAACCGCAGTGGATGCTCGACCTGCGGCTCAAGGGCCTGCGCCTGTTCGACCGCAAGCCCATGCCGAACTGGGGCGCCGACCTCACCGGCATCGACTTCCAGAACATCAAGTACTTCGTGCGCTCCACCGAGAAGCAGGCCGCGTCCTGGGACGACCTGCCGGCGGACATCAAGAACACGTACGACAAGCTCGGCATCCCCGAGGCGGAGAAGCAGCGCCTCGTCTCCGGTGTCGCGGCCCAGTACGAGTCCGAGGTCGTCTACCACAAGATCCGTGAGGACCTCGAGCAGCAGGGTGTCCTGTTCCTGGACACCGACACCGCCCTGCGCGAGCACGAGGACATCTTCAAGGAGTACTTCGGCACGGTCATCCCGGTCGGCGACAACAAGTTCGCCGCGCTGAACACCTCCGTGTGGTCGGGTGGCTCGTTCATCTACGTGCCGAAGGGTGTGCACGTCGACATCCCGCTGCAGGCCTACTTCCGGATCAACACCGAGAACATGGGCCAGTTCGAGCGGACGCTGATCATCGTCGACGAGGGCGCCTACATCCACTACGTCGAGGGCTGCACCGCCCCGATCTACTCCTCCGACTCGCTGCACAGCGCGGTCGTGGAGATCGTGGTCAAGAAGAACGCCCGGTGCCGGTACACGACCATCCAGAACTGGTCGAACAACGTGTACAACCTGGTCACCAAGCGCGCCACCTGCGAAGAGGGCGCGACCATGGAGTGGGTCGACGGCAACATCGGCTCCAAGGTGACGATGAAGTACCCGGCCGTCTACATGACCGGCCCGCACGCCAAGGGCGAGGTGCTCAGCGTCGCGATGGCCGGCGAGGGTCAGCACCAGGACGCCGGGGCCAAGATGGTGCACGCCGCGCCGCACACCTCCTCGTCGATCATCAGCAAGTCGATCGCCCGGGGCGGTGGCCGCACGTCGTACCGCGGTCTCGTGCAGGTCATGGAGGGCTCGCACCACAGCGCCAGCACGGTCAAGTGCGACGCGCTGCTGGTCGACACGATCTCCCGCTCGGACACGTACCCGTACGTGGACATCCGCGAGGACGACGTGGCGATGGGGCACGAGGCGACCGTCTCCAAGATCAGTGACGACCAGCTCTTCTACCTGATGAGCCGGGGCCTGACCGAGGACGAGGCCATGGCGATGATCGTGCGCGGGTTCATCGAGCCGATCGCCAAGGAGCTCCCGATGGAGTACGCCCTCGAGCTGAACCGCCTGATCGAGCTCCAGATGGAGGGTGCGGTCGGCTGACCGCCCCCGGGCCTTTATTCACAAACGAGATCAAGGACGAGATGACTACCGAGGCCATGGCCCCGCCGAGCACCAAGTCGCAGGTGCTGCGCTCCTTCGACGTCACCGACTTCCCGGCCGTGGGCGGCCTGGAGGAGGAGTGGCGCTTCACGCCGATCAAGCGCCTGAAGGAGCTGGTCACGGCGACCACGCTGACCGGGTCGGCGCCGGGCTTCGCGCCCGGCGACCTGCCGGCCGGCGTGTCGGTCACCCAGGTCGACGCGGGCAAGGTCGAGGCGGTGCTGACGCCGTTCGACCGGATCAGCGCGCTGGCGTACGGCGCGGCGGCGAACGTGACGCTGATCGACGTCGCCGCCGACACCGTCGCGGCCGAGCCGGTGGTCATCCGGGTCGTCGGGCAGGGCCTCGAGGCGGCCGCCGCCCGGACCTACGTCAAGCTGGGCAACTTCGCGCAGGCCACCGTCGTGCTGGAGCAGACCGGCGCGGCGACCCTGGCCGACAACGTCGAGGTGGTGCTGGGTGACGGTGCCCAGCTCACCTTCGTCACGCTCACCGAGTGGGACGCCGAGGCGGTGCAGGCCCAGCACGTCAAGTTCAAGGTGGGCCGCGACGCCAAGGTCGTCCACGTGCAGGTCAGCCTCGGTGGCAGCCTGCTGCGGCAGTTCGCCAGCGTGGAGTATGCCGGCCGTGGCGGAGAGGCCGAGCTCTACGGCCTGTACTTCGCCGACGCCGGCCAGCACGTCGAGCACCGCCAGCTCGTCGACCACAGCGTGCCCGACTGCCGCAGCTACGTCGGCTACCGCGGCGCCCTGCAGGGCCAGTCGGCGCACACCGTCTGGGTCGGCGACGTGCTGATCCGGGCGGCGGCCACCGGCACGGAGACGTACGAGATCAACCGCAACCTGCTGCTCACCGATGGTGCCCGCGCCGACTCGGTGCCGAACCTCGAGATCGAGACCGGTGAGGTGGTCAGCGCCGGACACGCCAGCGCGACCGGCCGCTTCGACGACGAGCAGCTGTTCTACCTGATGGCCCGCGGCATCCCGGAGTCCGAGGCGCGCAAGCTGGTGGTCCGCGGCTTCTTCGCCGAGCTGATCAACAAGATCCCGGTCGAGGAACTGCGTGAGCGCCTGGGCGACGCCATCGAGGCGAGGCTGGCGAAGGCGGGTTCATGAGTTTCGAGCTAGTGGGCCCGGCCGCGGATGTCGCCAAGGGCTCCGTCATCACCACGGAGCTCGACGGCGTGGAGATCGCCGTCGTGCACGCCGACGACGACCAGTTCTACGCCGTCCGGGACGAGTGCAGCCACGCCGCCGTCGCGCTCTCCGAGGGGGAGGTCGACGGTTGCACCCTCGAGTGCTGGCTGCACGGCTCCCGCTTCGACCTGCGTACCGGTGAGCCCAGCGGCCTGCCCGCCACCGAGCCGGTGGCGACCTTCCCCGTCGAGATCCGCGACGGCGACATCTACGTTTCGACAACGCCGAGTAATGGAGTCATGCCGTGAGCACCCTCGAGATCCGCGACCTGCAGGTGTCGGTCAAGCTGCCCGAGGGCGAGCTGAAGCCGATCCTGGCCGGCGTCGACCTGACCGTGAAGTCGGGTGAGACGCACGCCATCATGGGCCCCAACGGCTCGGGCAAGTCGACCCTGGCCTACTCCATCGCCGGGCACCCGAAGTACGAGATCACCGGCGGCACGGTCACCCTCGACGGCGAGGACGTCCTCGCGATGACCGTCGACGAGCGCGCCCGGGCCGGCCTGTTCCTGGCCATGCAGTACCCGGTCGAGGTCCCCGGTGTCTCGGTGGCCAACTTCCTGCGGACCGCCAAGACCGCGATCGACGGCGAGGCGCCGAAGCTGCGCACCTGGGCCGGCGAGCTGCGCGGCGCCATGGAGAAGCTGCAGATGGACCCGGCGTTCGCCCAGCGCAACGTCAACGAGGGCTTCTCCGGCGGTGAGAAGAAGCGCCACGAGATCATGCAGCTCGAGCTGCTCAAGCCGAAGATGGCGATCCTCGACGAGACCGACTCCGGCCTCGACATCGACGCGCTGCGCATCGTCAGCGAGGGCGTCAACCGGGTCCGCGCGTCCGGCGAGGCCGGCCTGCTGCTGATCACCCACTACACCCGCATCCTGCGCTACATCAAGCCGGACTACGTGCACGTCTTCGTGGCCGGCAAGATCGTCCAGGAGGGCGGCCCGGAGCTCGCCGAGCAGCTCGAGGCCGAAGGTTACGAGCGTTACGTGGCCGGCGCGCGGGCCTGAGGACCGGGACGATCATGACCTTCGACGTGGCGCGGGTGCGTGCCGACTTCCCGATCCTGAGCCGGGAGGTCAACGGGCACCCGCTCGTCTACCTCGACAGCGCGAACACCTCGCAGAAGCCGCGCCAGGTGCTCGACGCCATGCGGGCGCACCAGGAGCAGTACAACGGCAACGTGTCCCGCTCCGTGCACACGCTCGGCACCGAGTCCACCACGGCGTACGAGGATGCCCGCGCGAAGGTCGCCGCCTTCATCGGGGCGCCCAGCCCCGACGAGGTCGTGTTCACCAAGAACTCGACCGAGGCGATCAACCTGGTGGCGTACACGTCGGCGGAGCTCCTCAAGCTCGGCCCCGGTGACGAGATCGTGGTCTCCGAGATGGAGCACCACTCCAATCTCGTGCCGTGGCAGCTGCTGTGCCAGCGCACCGGGGCGACCCTGCGCTGGTTCGGCGTCACCGACGAGGGCCGGCTCGACGAGTCGACCCTCGGCGAGCTGATCAACGAGCGCACCAAGCTGGTGTCGATCGTGCACATGTCCAACATCCTGGGCACGATCAACGACCCGGCGCGGATCGTCGCCCGGGCCCACGAGGTCGGTGCGCTGGTCATGCTGGACTGCTCGCAGTCCGTGCCGCACCTGCCGCTCGACGTGGTCGAGCTGGGCGCCGACTTCATCGCGTTCACCGGGCACAAGATGCTCGGCCCGACCGGCATCGGGGTGCTCTGGGGGCGGATGGCGCTGCTGGAGGCCATGCCGCCGTTCCTGGCCGGCGGGTCGACGATCGAGACGGTGACGATGGGCGGCACGACGTTCGCCCCGCCGCCGGCGCGCTTCGAGGGTGGCACCCCGCCGATCACCGAGGCGATCGGCCTGGGCGCGGCGGTGGACTACCTGACCGCATTGGGCATGGAAAACGTGCACCGGCACGAGCAGGAGCTCACCGCGTACGCGTTGAAAGCTCTCGCGGACGTGCCGGGCGTCCGGGTCTTCGGCCCGGGCACCCCGGAAGGCCGCGGCGGCACGGTCTCGTTCGAGGTCGAAGGTGTGCATCCGCACGATGTCGGGCAGATTCTCGACGACCTCGGTGTTGAGGTGAGGGTGGGACACCACTGCGCGCGCCCGGTGTGCGCGCGGTTCGGGGTCCCGGCGATGACCCGGGCCTCGTTCTACCTCTATACGACGACCGACGAGATCGACGCCCTGGCGCGCGGTCTGGAGCAGGTGCGGAAGGTGTTCGCCTGATGATCGACCAGCTGTACCAGGAGATCATCCTGGACCACTACAAGCATCCGCACGGCAAGGGCCTGCGGGCGCCGTACGGTGGCGAGGCGCACCACGTCAACCCCACCTGCGGCGACGAGGTGACCTTCCGGGTCGCCGTCGACGGCTCCACGCTCAAGGACATCTCGTACGACGGGATCGGCTGCTCGATCAGCCAGGCTTCGGCGTCCGTGCTGCACGAGCTGCTGCAGGGCCGCACGGTGGACGAGGCGGCCCCGGTGCAGGAGGCGTTCGTCGCGCTCATGCAGAGCCGCGGCCAGATCGAGCCCGACGAGGAAGTGCTCGGGGACGGGGTGGCGTTCGCCGGCGTGGCGCGCTATCCGGCCCGGGTCAAGTGTGCGCTGCTGCCGTGGATGGCGTTCAAGGACGCCGCGGCGCGCGCCGGTGTGGGCGTGAGCCCGGAGGTGAAGACAGCATGACGGACAGGACGCTGGAAGAGATCGCCTCGGACGCGGCCGACACGGCGGGTCCCGACGACGCGACGGCCCCCGTGGTGGCGGAGGCGGAGACGGCGCCCGGCACGGTCGTGTCGAAGCCGACCATCGCCGACATCGAGGAGGCGATGAAGGACGTCGTCGACCCCGAGCTCGGCATCAACGTGGTCGACCTCGGACTGGTCTACGACGCGCACGTCGACGACGACAACGTGGTGACCCTGGACATGACGCTGACCTCGGCGGCCTGCCCGCTGACCGACGTCATCGAGGACCAGACCCGCCAGGCGCTGACCACCGGGCCGGGCGGCGGTCTGGTCAAGGACTTCCGGATCAATTGGGTGTGGCTGCCGCCGTGGGGCCCCGACAAGATCACCGACGACGGCCGCGAGCAGCTGCGCGCGCTGGGTTTCAACGTCTGAGAGCGCACAGCTTCACGAGAACGCCGGGTCAGCTCGCTGACCCGGCGTTTCTCGTCCTTACGCCGGCGTGACCGATCCGTCGAACAGGGTGCACCGGGTGGTGGTCCACCCGACGATGGCGCCGTAGGTGTCGAAGACGCCGACGGTCAGCTCCTCGGCGTAGTAGTACGGGGTGCCGGTCTGCGTGCGGGCGTAACCCGCGTCGGTCCAGGTGCCGTCCGCGGCCCGGGTCACGCGGTGCTCGATGTCCCAGGCACCCCCGAGCAGCTCGGAACGGAAGCGCGGTTCGTTCTGCACGTGCTGGATGATCCGCACGACGTGGTAGCCGACCCGGGTCGGGCGTCCGGCCCCGGACGACGCCCCGGCCTGCCCGTTGACGCCGTCGACGGTCGCGGTCACGGTGCGGGCCTCGGGGTCACAGGTCAGCGTGGCCGTGGTCCGCTGGTCGTAGTTGCAGGACGCCTCGCGGGTGGTGAGCGTGACGCCGGCGGCGTTCTTGAACGTGACCAGCAGGTTCTCCCGGTAGAAGAGGGAGGTCACCGGGTCGAAGGTGGTGTGGTATCCGGTCGCGTTGACATCGCCGGTGCTGGTGCTGGTGGTCTTGACCACGTACGGCTGGGCCGCCGAGGCGAGCGCCGTGGACGTCGTGGCCGTGACCCGCGTGCCACCGCGGCGCTGGAACTCGACGATGACCGAGGTCGGGGTGCCCGGGACGAGCAGGTTGCCCGAGGCCCAGGTCGTGACGGCGCCGGTCTCGGCGTCACAGGAGATGTTCGCCCGCAACGGCGTGGCCGCCTGGGCTGCGGTGGGCGTGATCAGCAGTCCGGCGGTCGCCAGCACGACCAGGCCGGCCAGGGTGCGCAATCTTGACATGGGGGTCCCCCGAGGAGTTCGGCGATGGTGCGCCCCAGACGCTAACAATGATCGACGCGAGCCGCTGTCCCCGGTGGACGGTCTCAGCCGGGCAGCCGGATCCCGGTCATACCGCCGTCGACCGCCAGCAGTGTGCCCGTGGTCGCGGACGCCAGCGGGCTGGCCAGATAGGCGATCGCGTGGGCGATCTCGGCCGCCGTGACCAGCCGCCCGGTCGGCTGCCGCCCGCGCAGCGCGGCCGCGGCCGCCGCCGGATCCTCGGCCGCGTTCAGCAGCCGGGCCACCCACGGGGTGTCGGCCGTGCCGGGCACGACCGCGTTGACCCGTACGCCCTGCCGGACGTGATCGGCGGCCATCGCCAGGGTCAGCGAGGCCACCGCGCCCTTGCTGGCCGAGTACAGGGCCCGCTGCGGCAGGCCGAGCGGTGCCGCGATCGAGCAGGTGTTGACGATCGCGGCGCTCGGCGAGGCCAGCAGGTACGGCAGCGCCGCCCGCGACATCCGCGCGATGCCGACCACGTTGATGTTGAGCACCCGGTGCCACTCGTCGTCGCTGTTCGCGGTGACGTCGCCGACCGCGCCGATGCCGGCGTTGTTGATCAGGATGTCGATGCGGCCGCAGCGCTCGGCGACCGTGGCGACGGCCGCGTCCACCGATGCGCTGTCACCGACGTCGCAGACCACCGACAGGTCGGCGTCCTGCTCGACCAGGTCGAGGCCGGCCACCCGGGCGCCGCGTTCGCGCAGCAGGGCGGCGGTCGCGGCCCCGATACCACTGGCGGCACCGGTGACGATCGCGGTGAGTCCGGCGAACTCGGTCATGCCTGGACCTCCCATGTCGTGCCGAACTGGCCCGCGCCGGCCGGGCGGTGACCCGGCGTTGTGCCGTCGTGGCCCGGGCCGTCCTGGCCGGCGGCGTTCCGGCTGGGGCCGTCCTGGCCCGCGCCGGCCGGGCGGGGATCTGTTGCCGCTGGGCGTGGCCCGATGCGGCCGGTCATGACCGGAGCCGGGGATCGACGTGGATCTTCGGTCCGGCGCCCCAGCCGGGACGGCGTTGGCCGGCCAGCACCGCGGCGACGTCATCGAGCCCGACAGTGGCGGCGACCAGCGGGCGCGGGTCGACTTCCCCCGAAGCGAACAGCTCGACCGTCCCGGCGAACCCACCGGAGGCGCTGAGCACCCCGACCGCGGTGACGTCCTTGAGGGCCAGCGTCCGCGAGTCGATCAGGCTGGGCTCGGCGGAGAGCCCGACGTAGACCACGCGCCGGCCCGGCTCGACCAGCTCAGCGGCGAGCGCCGGCAACTCCGGTCCGTTGGACGCGTCGATGACCGCGTCCCAGGCCAGGTCCGGCAGGGTCTCGGCGGTCCAGCCCTGCGGAAAGCCCACCGAGGCGGCGAAGGCCAGCGACGCCTCGCTCCGCCCGAGCAGGTGCACATCAGCGCCCTGGGCGAGCGCGATCTGGGCGGTGAGCAGGCCGATCGCGCCGGGGCCGAGGATCAGCAGCCGCCCGCCCGGCGGCAGGGCCGCGCCGCGGACCGCGCGCAGCGCGTTGCCACCGGGCTCGACCAGGGCCCCCAGCGCCGCGTCGACCTGCTCGGGCAGGACCTGCAGAGCTTTCACCGGTACGGGCAACTGCTCGGCCAGCGCCCCCGGCCAGCCGTTGCGCACGCCGATCTCGTACCGGTCGGCGCACACGTGCTGCCGCCCGGACCGGCACCGCGCACAGCGGCCGCAGCCCAGCATGGTGTCACCGGTGACCCGCCGCCCGAGCCAGGTCTCCGCCACCCCCGGCCCGACGGCGCTGACCGTGCCGGACCATTCGTGGCCGATCCGCATCGGGTACTTCGCCTGGTCGGTGTGCAGGTACGACATCGCGCCGCTGAAGAACTCCATGTCGGTGCCGCACACGCCGGCCCGTTCGACGTCGACCACGACCTCACCGGGACCGGCCGCCGGCGGCTCGACCTCCTGGACCTCGGCCCGGCCCGGCCCGGTGATCACGAAGGCGCGCATCAGCGGGCGGCCACCACGGTCTGGCGCTGGCTGCCCAGGCCGTCGATGCCCAGCTCCATGACGTCGCCGGGGCGCAGCCAGACCGGCGGGTCGAAGCCCATGCCGACGCCGGGCGGGGTGCCCGTGTTGATCAGGTCGCCGGGTTCGAGCACCAGGAACTGGCTCAGGTAGCGCACGATCTCGTACGGGTCGAAGACCATCGTGGCGGTGCTGCCGGTCTGCCGCCGGACGCCGTTGACGTCCAGCCACAGGCCCAGCGCGCTGACGTCGGTGATCTCGTCCGGGGTGACCAGCCACGGCCCGGCCGGGTTGAACGTCTCGGCGGACTTGCCCTTCGACCACTGCCCGCCGCGTTCCATCTGGAAGGCCCGCTCGCTGATGTCGTTGCTGACCAGGTAACCGGCGATGGCCTCGCGGGCGGCGTCGTGGTCGTCCAGGTAGCTCGCCCGCCGGCCGATCACGATGCCCAGCTCGACCTCCCAGTCCAGCTTGGTCGACCCGCGCGGCTGCCGCACCCGGTCGTACGGCCCGACCAGGGTGTTCGGCGGCTTGGTGAACAGGATCGGCTCGGCCGGCACGGCCTGCCCGGTCTCGGCGGCGTGGTCGCGGTAGTTGAGCCCGATGCAGAGGATCTGGTGCGGGCGGGGGATCGGTGCGCCGACCCGTTCCCCGGCGAACCGGCGTACCTGCCCGGCGGCGATCCGGGCCTCGACGGCCTGCCGGAACTCCTGCGGCGCGGGGAAGAACAGCGCTTCCAGGTCGGCGGCGTCGACGTAGGTCTCCTCGTCGACGCGGACGACGGTGCGCTCGAGCCCGGCGTCGCCGATGCGCATCAGCTTCATGTCTCTCCAGGGTTGGGTCCGGCCCACGGGGTCACCGGCAGCCCGGTGACCCCGACGTCGGCCAGGAAGAGCCGGCCGGACATCGGATACGCGGCCAGCTGGCCCGCGTCCAGGTGGGCGGTGGCGGTGGTGATCAGCAGCCGGTCCAGGCCCGCCCCGACGAACGCGACGCTGGTGGTGTGCGGGGCCGCGACCGTGACGACCCCGGCGGGCCGGGCGTCGGGGGTGAACCGGCGCACCTCACCGGCGCCCCAGATCGCGATCCACAGGTGCCCGTCCGCGTCGGCGCACAGGCCGTCGGGCAGCCCGTCGGTGATCCGCAGCCACTCCCGGCGGGGCCCGGTGACGCCGGTGGCCGCGTCGTACGAGCGGACCCAGACGATGCCCGGGACGCTGTCGATGCTGTAGAGCAGGCTGCCGTCGGGGCTCCAGCACAGTCCGTTGGACAGGTTGAGGTCGTCGTCGAGCACGGTCAGCGAGCCGTCGCGCTCCAGGCGTACCAGGGTCTCCTCGCCCTCGGTGTCGCCCAGGGCGAGCGTGCCGACCAGGAACGCGCCCGCCGGATCGCAGGCGCCGTCGTTCAGCCGGCGGCCGGAGCCGGCGGCGACGACCCGGGTCGGCGGCGTGGTGAGCAACGTTTCCGCGCCCGCCACCAGCAGCTCGCCGGCGGCCGAACAGACCACCGCGCCGACCGTGCGGTCCCGTTTCTGAGTGCCGGTGACGATCACCCGGTCGCCGTCGAGCCGGCCCTCGTGCACCGTGCCGGCGTCGATGTCGACCCAGAGCAGCCGGTCGCGCGGGGCGTCCCACACCGGGCCCTCGCCGAGCATGAAGCTCTGCGTGGAGGCGACCTCGGCGGTCCGGTTCATCGGGCCGCCACCGTCGCCCGGATGGTCTGGACCTCGGCGACCAAGGTCGCCAGCGGGGTGCGGGAGACCGGCGCGGAGACGCTGACGGCACCGCTGGGCCGGGTCGGCGAGGTCAGGAACACGGGTACGGCGAGACAGACGATGCCCGGCTCGTTCTCCTGGTCGTCGACGGCGTACCCGTGGGCACGGATGGTCCGCAGCTCCGCGGCGAGCGCTTCTGCGCTGGTCAGAGTATGTGGCGTGCGCTGGGGGAGGAGACGGTCGCCGACCCAGGCGGTGACCGCGTCGTCGTCCGGCAGCGCGTACGCCAGCAGCAGCTTGCCGACCGCCGTGCTGTGCACCGGGTTGCGCCCGCCGACCGTGGAGCTCAGCCGCAGCGCCCCGGCGGCCGGGTCGACCTTGGCCCGGTAGACCACCGTGTGGCCGTCGAGCACCGCGTAGTGGGCGGTCTCGCCGTAGCGCTCGGTCAGTGCGGTCAGCACCGGGGCGATCCGCAGGTGGTCGGGGCGGGCCTCGTGGTGGGCGAACGCCAGCCGCAGGAACTCGTCGCCGAGCACGTACCGGCCGTGACCGTTGCGGGCGGCGAAGCCGAAGCGGCACAAGGAGGCCAGGGCGCGGTGCACAGTGGGCTTGGGGCTGGCCACCGCCCGGGTCAGCTCCTCCAGCGAGGCGCCGTCGGCGTGGCCCGCCAGCTCGGCGAGAACGGCGAGCACTCGGTCCGTGCCGACCAAGGGGGGTGCGGTATCCGGGGGCACTGGCGTACCGTACCGGATATTCCAGATAGGCACCCAGCGTTCCGATTATTGGAAGTTATATGCCTGAACTGCGCAGCGCCCAGTGGTACGCCGGCCAGGACCGCAACTCCTACATCCACCGCGCCTGGATGCGCCGGGGATCGCCGAACTCGGCCTTCGAGGGTCGGCGGCCCCAGATCGCCATCGCCAACACGGCCTCGGACCTGACCCCCTGCAACAGCCACCTCGACGAGGTCGCCGAGCACGTCAAGCGGGGGATCTGGGAGGCCGGCGGCGTCCCCCTGAATCTGCCGGTCGTGTCGATCGGCGAGACCCAGGTCCGGCCGACCGCGATGCTGTGGCGCAACATGGCCGCGATGGCGACCGAGGAGATGCTGCGGGCCAACCCGATCGACGGCGTGGTGCTGCTCGGCGGCTGCGACAAGACGATCCCGTCGCTGCTCATGGCCGCGGCCTCCGTCGACCTGCCCGCCGTCGTGGTGCCGGGCGGGCCGATGCTCACCGGCACGTTCCGCGGCACCCCGCTGGGCTGCGGCACCGACGTGTGGCGGCTCTCCGAGGAGGTCCGCGCGGGCACCCTGAGCCAGGCCGCCTTCCTCGAGTCCGAGTCCTCGATGATCCGCAGCCGCGGCCACTGCAACACCATGGGCACCGCCTCGACCATGGGCCTGCTCGCCGAGGCGCTCGGCACGGTGCTGCCCGGCACGGCGGGCACCCCGGCGCCCGACAGCCGGCTGCTGGCCCGCTCGCACGAGACCGGCCGGCTGATCGTGGAGATGATCGCCGCGGACCGCCGGCCCAGCCGCGTGCTGACCACCGGCTCGTTCCACAACGCGATCGTCGCGCTGGCCGCGCTCGGTGGCTCCACCAACGCCGTCGTGCACCTGCTGGCCATCGCCGGCCGGCTCGGCGTGCCGCTCACACTGGCCGACTTCGACCGGATCGCCGCGGACGTCCCGCTGCTGGTCGACCTCCAGCCCGCCGGCAAGTACCTGATGGAGGACCTGTACCGGGCCGGTGGCCTGGCCGCGGTGCTGCGCGAGGTGGCCGACCTGCTCGACCAGGACGCGATCGACGTGACCGGCCGGCCCTTCGTCGAGTCGCTGACCGAGGCGCAGATCTGGGACCAGGACGTCATCCGCACCCGCGACAAGCCGCTGCTGCCGCAGGCCGGCATCGCGGTGCTGCACGGCAACCTGGCCCCGGCCGGCGCGATCATCAAGCCCGCCGCGGCCAGCCCGCACCTGCTGCGGCACCGCGGCCGGGCGGTGGTGTTCGACTCGGTGGAGGACTTCCACGCCCGCATCGACGCGCCGGACCTCGACGTCGACGCGGACTCCGTGCTGGTGCTGCGCGGCTGCGGGCCGCGCGGCTACCCGGGCATGCCCGAGGTGGCGAACATGCCACTGCCGACCAAGCTGCTGCACCAGGGCGTCCGCGACATGGTCCGGGTCTGCGACGGGCGGATGAGCGGTACGGCGTACGGGACGGTCGTGCTGCACGTGGCCCCGGAAGCCGCCGCGGGCGGACCGCTGGACCGGGTCCGCGACGGCGACTGGATCATCCTCGACGTGGAGAACAGGCAGCTGTCGGTCGACCTGCCGGACGAGGAACTGGCCGCCCGTGAGCCCTCCGCCGCCCTGCTGGCCGCGCTGGCCCGTCCCGACCGCGGCTGGCAGAAGCTGTACGTGGACACCGTCCTGGGCGCCGAAGTCGGCGCCGACCTGGACTTCCTCGTCGGCTCCAGCGGCGACGAGGTGAGCCGGGAATCGCATTGAGCCGGAACTTGTCGCACGCCGGTGGTAGACCATCGGGATGACGCAGCTGCTTCCCTTCCCCGAACTGCTGGACCTGATCGCCGAGCGCTCCGCCGCCTTCCGCCAGGCGGTCGCCACGGGTGACACCGGGGCCCGCGTGCCCGGCTGCCCCGACTGGTCCCTGCGCGACCTGGTGGCGCACCTGGGCTCCGTTCAGCGTTTCTGGGCCGAGGTCGTGGCGGCCGGACCGGCCGACAGCGCGCCCGAGTTCGTCACCGGTGACCCCGTCGGTGACCTGGTGGAATGGTCGGCCGAGTCGACCCGGCTGCTGATCGACGCCCTGCGCGTGGCCGGCCCCGACCGCGACTGCTGGACGTGGTGGGGCGCCTCGGAGGCCCCGATGACCTCCGGTGCGGTGGCCCGCCACCAGGTCCAGGAGGCCGCGGTGCACGCGTGGGACGCCCAGGAGACCGTCGGCAAGCCGGAGCCGGTCCCGGCCGCGGTCGCCGTCGACACCATCGACGAGCTGTTGGTGGTGACCCTGGGCTCGATCGGCGCCTGGCCGCACCGGCCGGCCCGGATCGCGCTGTCGGCGGTCGAGGGCCCGACCTGGCTGGTCGACCTCACCCCGTCCGGGGCCAGGTCCGGCCCGGCGGCCGGCGGCGAGCCGCTGGCGACGATGCGCGGCTCGGCCAGCGACCTGGTGCTGGCGATCTACAAGCGGATCCCGCTGGAGAGCATCGAGGTCGACGGCGACCGCGAGGCCGTCGAGGAGTTCCTGGCCTGGACCGACACCGAGTAGCGCTCAGAGGTGGTCGACCGTGTTGTAGCGGTCCAGCACGAGACGCCCTGACGACTCCCGGAAACTGGTGATCGAGGCGTTACGGACCTGGCCGTGCTGCTCGACGAGGCCCGGCAGGGCGGCGAGTTCCAGACCCTCGATGACGAAGCGCATCATCAGCACCACCGAGTCGTGGGCCACCACCACGACCCGTTCACCGGCGTGCTTGCCGTTCAGGTCGGCGAGGAAAGCGGAGAGCCGCTCGGCGATGTCACCGAAGGTCTCGCCGCCCGGCGGCCGGTAGGCGTACTCACCGGCCTGCTCGAACCGGGCCGGCTCGTCCGGGAAACGCTGCCGGATCGCGGCATCGGTCAGCATCTCCAGCTCCCCGGTCAGCCGGTCCACGAGCCGGTCGTCCGTGCCGGGCGTGGGCAGCGACAGCCCGGAGGCCTCGACGGCGATCCGCCACGTCTCCCGCGCCCGCCGGTACGGCGACGTGATCACCACCTCGGGCAGCTCACCGGGCGACAGCGCGGCGAGCCACCGCCCGACCGCGCGCGCCTGCTCGACCCCGAGATCGGTCAGCTCCACATCGGTGTCCCGGCCGCCGAGGCCGGAGTCCAGCCGCCCCTGCTGGTTGGCGAGCGGAAACGCGACGTTCGCCGCGCTCTGCCCGTGCCGGATGAGGATCAGCTCCGCGACCACGCCCATCCCCGGACCCTAACGTGTCCGCGGCGGCCGCAGCGGCCCGCCCGAAACGCGCCGGAGCACACCGCGGTCGCGCGTCCGGGCCTGCTCATCCCCAGCTGAGGCGACACCAACCGGCTGCTGCGCAAAATCGGTGGCCTCCACCGCGGCGTCCCGGCCATCATGGCGGCGTGAAGAAGCCGAGCCCGCACCCGACCCTGTCTGCCGCCGCGCCCGCCCGGGCCGCGCGACAGCAGCGCGTCGCCGCCGGCCCGGCCACTCACCCACCCGCGCCATGACCGCGGCGTTCCTGGCCGGCGCGATCGCCGGCTACGGCGTCGCCGTGCCCGTCGGCGCCATCGCGGTCCTGATCGCCGGCCTCACCGCCCGCACCTCCCTGCGCGTCGGCGCGGCGGCCGGGCTGGGCGCGGCCACCGCCGACGGGGTGTACGCACTGATCGCGGTCCTGGGCGGGGCGGCGCTGGCGGCGGCCATCGCACCGATCTCGACGCCGCTGCGCTGGGTCGCGGCGGTGGTCCTGTTGTTCCTGGCGGCGCATACGGCCTGGTCGGCCCTGCGCAAACGCGCGGCCCAGCGGGATTCCCCCGGTGAGCCGGCGCGTTCCGAGCGTGCGTCTCCCGGTAACGGCACCTCAGCGGGGCGTCCGGCGGATCCGGATGCCGGTGCCGTCGGGGTCGGGCCGGTTGGTCCGGATGCCGGTGCCGTCGGGGTCGGGCCGGTTGGTCCGGATGCCGGTGCCGTCGGGGTCGGGCCGGTTGGCTCGGATGCCGGTGCCGTCGGGGTCGGGCCGGTTGGTTCGGATGCCGGTGCCGTCGGGGTCGGGCCGGTTGGTTCGGATGCCGGTGCCCTCGGGGCGGGGCCGGTTGCCGCAGTGCCGGATGCCGGGCGGGATGGCCGAGGCTCGGAAGCCGACGGGATGGAAGCGGCCGCGCGCGGGTCGGCGACGCCCGGCGCCGGGCCGGACGCGCCTGCTCCGCGCTCTGCCGGCAAGCGCGCCGGGGGACCGGACACCACCACGGCCGGCCGCGCCTACCTCGGTGTGCTGGGACTGACGTTGCTCAACCCGGCCACGATCGTCTACTTCGCCGCGTTGGTCATGGGCCGCGGCGGCACCGGTGGCGGGGTGGGGTTCGTGATAGGCGCCTTCGTGGCCTCGGCGAGCTGGCAGCTGCTCATCGCCGGCGGCGGCGCCCTGGTCGGCCGCCTGCTCACCGGCGACCGCGGCCGCCTGATCACCGCTATGGTCTCGAGCGCGGTGATCGCCGTCCTCGCCGTCGGCCTGGTCACCTGACCGCGAGCCGCGCTCAGCCGGTCGCGTTCCGTGCTCAGTTGGCTGCGTGCCGCGCTCTGTCGGCTGCGTGCCGCGCTCATTCGGCCGCGTCCGCGCTCAGTCAACCGCGAGCCGTGGCGAGCCGGCTGCCGTGTTCAGCTGGCCGCGTGCCGGCTGAAGCGGAGCCGGGGGTCACAGGTGCTTGGTGGCCTCCCGGACCGACAGCGGCGACAGCCGGTCACGGTGGGCGGCGACGTACCGGGCCACCGCGGCCGGATCGGTGCGGGCGTACTGCCGCAGCGCCCAGCCGATCGCCTTGCGGACGAAGAAGTCGCGGTGGCCCGCCTGCCGGGTGCAGTATCCGAACAGGCGGTCCACGTCGGTGTCCGTGCCGTAGTGCAGCTGGTGCAGGATCGCCGTACGGATCAGCCACATGTCCCCGTCCGCCGACCAGGCGTCCATCTCCGCGCCCAGCTCGGGATGCCGGCACACCAGGCCGCCCACCACCCGCGTGGCCAGCGGGTCGGTCGTGTCCCACCACGACTTCGTGGTGATCAGGGTCCGCAGCGTGGCGAGGAAGCCCGGCCCCGGCACCGCAACGTGCCGGCGCAGCCAGTCGCAGGCGAAGTACTGGTACTCCCGCTCGTCCAGCTCCCAGCACGCCAGCGTCACCGTGCGCAGCTCGTCCTCGGTCGGTCCGGGCAGTCCGGCGACCACCGTGCGCGCGAGCGCCCGTTGCGTCGGGGCCGGGATGCCCAGGAAGGGAAACCGGTCGCGCATGTAGGCCGCCGCCGGACCGGCGCGTTCCGGGTCGCGGGCCGCTTCGAAGCTGCGCACCAGGCGGTCCAGCAGTTCCTCCGCGGGCGCTCGGGTCATGCCGGGATCATCCCACCGTAGGGTGGCAGTCATGAGCGCGAGACCGGCGGCAGGCGGCGGACGGTGGGTGGACGTGGCCCCCGAGCGGCTGGCCCGCTGGCTGGAGAATTTCACCGGCCGGCACGGCCCGTGGACGGCCGAGGGGCTGCTGCTGACCGCGGAGGACGGCGCGACCGCCGAGCTGGCGGCGCCGCCCGGGTCGCCGGAGACCGAGGATCTGGACGAGCTGCGCCGGGCGGCGGGGGAGTCACGCCGGATCGGTCTGCTGCTGGCCCGCAAGGGCGCGGTGGCGGTCGGCGTGGCCGACGGCCCGAAGCTCGTCGTGTCCAAGGTCGACACACACTACGTGCAGGGCCGCACGGCCGCGGGCGGCTGGTCCCAGCAGCGCTTCGCCCGCCGCCGGAACAACCAGGCCAAAGCGGCGGCCGCGGACGGCGCCGGCATCGCGGCCCGCCTGCTCCTGCCGGAGGTACGCACCCTGAGCGCCCTGGTGACCGGCGGCGACCACACCGCGGTGGACACCATCCTGGCCGCCGCACCCCTGCAACCCCTGGCCGCGCTGCGCAGCGACCGTTTCCTCGAGGTCCCGGAGCCACGCAAGACGGTTCTGGAGGACGCGATCGCCCAGGCCCGGGCGGTCCGCATCCTCGTCAAAGACCCCACCTGACCCGGCAGTACGCCAGGCCAGATGGGGCCGGATCGCTCGTGGCCGGTCAGCTGACCGCGCCGGCGGCGAAGGTGTCGCAGCTTTTCGGGTCGCCGGTGTCGTAGCCGCGCTTGAACCACTCCTGGCGCTGGGCGCTGGTGCCGTGGGTGAACTCCGCCGGGTTGACCGAGCCGCCGCTCTTCTTCTGCAGGGTGTCGTCGCCGATCTTGGCCGCGGTGTCCAGGCCCTGCTGGATGTCCTCCTGGCTGATGCTCTTGAAGATCTTCTGGCCCGAGCCGTCGTCGGTGCCCGTGGCGTTCTTCGCCCAGCTGCCCGCGTAGCAGTCCGCCTGCAGTTCCAGCTTGACCGACTGCTCGTTCGCCCCGGTCGGGTTGCGCTCCTGCTCGCGGCGCATCGCGCCCTCGGTGCCCAGCAGGTCCTGGACGTGGTGGCCGTACTCGTGGGCCAGCACGTACGGCTGGGCGAACTCGCCCGGCGCGCCCAGCTGCTGCGACAGCACGGTGTAGAAGGTCAGATCGATGTAGACCCGGTCGTCGGCCGGGCAGTAGAACGGCCCGACGCCGGAGTCGGCGCTACCGCAGCCGGTGCTGACCCGCTTCGAGAACAGCACGGTCTTGGACGCCTTGTACTGCTCGCCGAAGGTCGCCGGCAGGGCCTCCACCCAGTAGTCCTGGATCGAGTTGACGTAGAGCACGTTGCGGCAGTCCAGCTGCTTGATCGCCTCGGACTGCGAGCATTTCTGGGTGAGCGAGGTGTTGTCCCCCGTCTGCGTGCTCGCGCCGTCGTCACCGGTGAGATTGTTGATGCCGAGGAAGCCACCGACGACCGCGATGAGCACGGTGACGATGATGCCGGTGAGACCTCCGCCACCGATGGGCAGGCCGCCGATCCCGCCGCCGCCCCCGCCGGAGGAACGCTGGTCGTCGATCTGACTGGTGTCGATCCTGGCGTTCTCGTTGAGTTCCATCGCATCCTCGCTCGCGCGTCCACCACGTGTGGCGCCATTCGTACCCGGTGGCCGCGCCCGCTAATCGGGTGGGGGGTCGTGGCCGGCGCCCGGTACAATTGCCGGGTGCTGCTCTGCGAAGGCTGACCTGCCCCGCGCCGACCGTGATCTTCCGTGATCCCGGCGGCGCTTCCGTGTGCCCTGAGCCAGCCTTCTTCCCTCGAGAGCGAGACGCTTCCTCATGATTACCGCCACCGGACTCGAACTGCGCGCCGGCTCCCGGATCCTCATCTCCCCGACGACGCTGCGGGTGCAGCCCGGCGACCGGATCGGCCTGGTCGGCCGCAACGGTGCCGGCAAGACCACCACGCTCAAGGTGCTGGCCGGCGAGGGCACGCCGTACGCGGGTGAGGTGACCCGCACCAGCGAGGTCGGCTACCTCCCGCAGGACCCCCGCACCGGCGACCTGAACGTCACCGCCCGCGACCGGGTGCTGTCCGCTCGCGGCCTCGATGTCCTGTTGTCGCAGATGCAGAAACTCGAGGTCGAGCTCGAGGAGAGCGCCGACGAGAAGCTGATCCGCCGCTACGGCCAGCTGGAGGACCAGTTCGCCAGCCTGGGCGGGTACGCCGCCGAGGCCGAGGCCGCCCGGATCTGCTCCAACCTGGGCCTGCCCGACCGCGCGCTGGCCCAGACGATCGGCACCCTGTCCGGTGGTCAGCGCCGGCGCATCGAGCTGGCCCGCATCCTGTTCCAGAATTCCGGCCAGAACGGCAAGGGCATCCTGCTGCTCGACGAGCCCACCAACCACCTGGACCAGGACTCCATCACCTGGCTGCGCGGCTACATCGCCAACCACAAGGGCGGCCTGATCGTCATCAGCCACGACGTCGACCTGCTGGAAGCCGTGGTCAACCGGGTCTGGTACCTCGACGCCAACCGTGCCGAGGTCGACATGTACAACGTCGGCTGGAAGACGTACCTGGCCCAGCGGGAGACCGACGAGCGCCGCCGCCGCCGCGAGCGCGCCAACGCGGAGAAGAAGGCCGGCGCGCTGCTGGCCCAGGCCGACAAGATGCGGGCGAAGGCCACCAAGACCGTCGCCGCGCAGAACATGGCCAAGCGGGCCAACAAGCTGCTCGACGGCCTGGAGGACGTGCGCACCTCGGACAAGGTGGCCAAGGTCCGTTTCCCGAGCCCGGCGCCCTGCGGCAAGACCCCGCTGACCGCGCAGGGCCTGTCCAAGTCCTACGGCTCGCTGGAGATCTTCGCGGACGTGGACGTGGCGGTGGACCGGGGTTCCCGGGTCGCCATTCTGGGCCTCAACGGCGCGGGCAAGACCACGCTGCTGCGGATCCTCGGCGGGCACCTGCAGTCCGACACCGGTGAGGTGCGGGCCGGGCACGGGCTGCGGCTGGGTTACTACGCCCAGGAGCACGAGACGCTGGACGTGGACCGCACGATCCTGGAGCACATGCGCAGCGCCGGTTCCGAGCAGACCGACACCGAGCTGCGCAAGATCCTGGGTGCGTTCCTCTTCTCGGGTGACGACGTCGAAAAGCCGGCCGGCGTGCTCTCCGGCGGCGAGAAGACCCGGCTGGCGCTGGCCACCCTGGTCTGCTCGGGTGCCAACGTGCTGTTGCTGGACGAGCCGACCAACAACCTCGACCCGGTCAGCCGCGAGCAGGTGCTGGACGCCATCGCCAACTACCCGGGCGCGATCGTGCTGGTCACCCACGATGCGGGGGCCGTGCAGGCACTCAAGCCGGACCGGGCCATCCTGCTGCCCGACGGCGACGAGGACGCGTGGAGCGACGATCTGCTGGAGCTCGTCGAGCTGGCGTGATCGCCATCGCTTGATCGAGGATCAACGGCATCGTCGGTTGTCAACTGGTGCCCACACAGACAGTGCGACTCCTGCCCGGCTCCGGTCACCGCGCGGCCGGTCCCGGGCGCCCCTCCGCCGGCCTCCACTGCCCGTTCGGGCGCCCGCCGACATCCCTGCGTGCATGCTGCGTCGACGCTGCGTGACATCGTTGTCCGTCCACCGTGTAGTTGATGTTTGTGCAGCTCAACGGGTGGTCTTGGGGCGAGGTCCGGGGCGGCGAGGCGGTCCCGGCGGGCGGCCGGCAAACGCTCTCCGGCGTCCGATTCCCGACCCGATCCGGCCTCCGGGGCAACGGTCTGACATTGATGCGCATGGTCACCGTCGGGTTCCTGACAGTGGTAATTGGGCACGTTGGCTAAGCCGAGATACCTAGCGCATGATCGTTGGAGGCGGTCTAATAGGTGGGACCGTATCGAACCGCACAGTCTGGGACGTGAGGATTCAACATGGCAGCCACCGGCACAGCCACCAGCACTGAGAAGGGTCGTCGAATCGTCGGCAGCGAGCGACAGACGCTCGCCAAAGACCTGGTGAAGCGATACACCTCCGGCGAGAGCATTCGGGCGTTGGCCGCCTCCACCGGGCGGTCCTACGGATTCGTGCACCGGGTGCTCACCGAGTCGGGTGTCCAGCTTCGCCAGCGCGGCGGCGCCCGTCGTCGCAAGAAGGCGTGACGACCAGCGCATCACCCGGGACCGAAGCAGGCGTTCGGTATGACCAGGACGGGCCGGTCGCGACGGTGACGTTGTGCCGGCCCGATGTGCTCAATGCCCAGACTCCCGCCATGTGGTCGGAGCTCGCCGACATTTCCCGGAAAATGCCGGGGGACGTGCGAGTCGTCATTGTCCGGGGTGAAGGCCGTGCCTTTTCCGCCGGACTCGACTTGTCGGTTGCCCGGGGCGGCGGCGATTCTTCGTTGCCGGAACTGGCCGCGTTGTCCCCGGAAGAGTGCGCGGATCGGATTGCCGGCTTCCAGGATGCGTTCACCTGGTTACGGCGGCCCTCGCTGGTCACCATCGCGGCCGTGCAGGGCCACGCGATCGGGGCCGGATTTCAGCTCGCACTCAACTGCGACTTGCGGATCCTGGCCGACGACGCCCGTTTCTCGATGGCCGAAGTCACCCTCGGCCTGGTGCCGGATCTCGGCGGCACCAAACGGCTGACCGAGCTGGTCGGGCCGTCCCGCGCCCTGGAGATCTGTGTCACCGGCCGGCGCATCTCGGCGCAGGAGGCGGACCGGATCGGTCTGGCCACCGCCGTCGTGCCCGGTGCCGACCTGTCCGGAGCGGTCTCCGACCTGGCCGCGGCCGTGCTGGCCGCCGACCGGGGCGCCGTTGCCGAGATCAAGGCCCTGCTCGCCGGGGCCACCGGCCGCTCGTACGCCGAGCAGGACCGGGCCGAGCGGGAGGCGCAGACCCGCCGCCTGCGCGACCTCCTGGGTGCCGAGTAAGGACCGATCAGGAAGAAACCGGTTACCTCTCGGGTTGTCATACCCAGCGGGCAGACTGTGCCTGCCACAGACGCCCGGGAGGTGACGCATGGGTCCGAACTCCAGCGGCTCCAGTTGGATGATGCTGCGCTCGATCCAGAATTCCGAGCGCGTCTCGAAGCATCAGCTCAGCCGGGGCACGACCAGGCGCATCCTGCGCTTCGCCCGGCCGTACCGGCGCGACATCATCGTCTTCCTGATCACCGTGGTGTTCGCCGCGGGCATCGGCGTCGCCACCCCGGTGCTCGCCGGCCACGTGGTCAACGCCATCACCGCCGGCGGCTCCGACGCCGCCGCCACGGTCGTCAAGCTCGCCTTCATGATCGCCGGGCTGGCGATCGTCGACGCGTTCCTGTCCCTGGCCCAGCGGTGGTATTCGGCCCGCATCGGCGAGGGCATCATCCTCGACCTGCGCACCAAGGTCTACGACCACGTCCAGCGCATGCCGCTGCAGTTCTTCACCCGGACGCAGACCGGCGCCCTGGTCAGCCGGCTCAACAACGACGTCACCGGGGCCCAGCGGGCGTTCACCTCCACACTGTCCGGTGTGGTCAGCAACGTCATCCAGCTCGTGCTGACCGCCGCCGTGATGTTCAGCCTGTCCTGGCAGATCACCGTGTTGTCGCTGGTGATGCTGCCGGTCTTCATCATCCCCGCGCGCCGGGTCGGCAAGAAGCTCGCCGAGATCACCCGCGAGTCGTACAACCTGGACGCGAAGATGAACGCGACCATGACCGAGCGCTTCAACGTCTCCGGCGCCCTGCTGGTCAAGCTGTTCGGCCGCCCCGACGCCGAGGCCGCGCGCTTCGGTGAGCGCGCGCAGCGGGTCCGGGACATCGGCGTGCAGCAGGCCATGTTCTCCCGCACCTTCTTCGTCGCCATGCTGCTGGTCGCCTCGCTGGCCCAGGCCCTGACGTACGGGCTCGGCGGCTGGCTCGCGGTCACCGGCAGCGTCACCGCCGGCACCGTGGTCACCCTGGCGCTGCTGCTGACCCGCCTCTACGGCCCGCTCACCGCGCTGAGCAACGTACGCGTCGACGTGATGAGCGCGCTGGTCTCCTTCGACCGGGTCTTCGAGGTCCTCGACCTCAAGCCGGGCATCGAGGAAAAGCCGGACGCTGTCGCCATCCCGCCCGGCTCGGGCCGGCTCGAGTTCCGTGACGTGCACTTCCGCTACCCGAGCGCCGACGAGGTCTCCCTCGCCACGCTGGAGGACGTGGTCGCCCTCGACCGCACCGAGAACGCACCGGTGCTGCGCGGCGTCGACTTCGTCGTCGAGCCCGGTCAGATGGTCGCCCTGGTCGGCCCGTCCGGCGCCGGCAAGTCCACCACGTCCATGCTGGTCTCCCGGGTCTACGACGTGACCGAGGGTGCGGTCCGCGTCGGCGGGGTCGACGTGCGCGACGCCACCCTGGAGTCGTTGCGCGACACCATCGGCGTCGTCACCCAGGACTCCCACCTGTTCCACGAGACGATCGCGGAGAACCTGCGCTACGCCCGGCCGGAAGCGACCGAGGAGGAGATGTGGGACGCCCTGCGCGGCGCCCAGGTCGCCGAGTTGGTCCGCGCCCTGCCCGAAGGACTGGACACCGTGGTCGGCGAGCGTGGCTACCGCTTCTCCGGCGGCGAGAAGCAGCGCATCGCGATCGCCCGGCTGCTGCTCAAGCACCCGTCGATCGTGATCCTGGACGAGGCGACGGCCCACCTCGACAGCGAGTCCGAGGCAGCCGTGCAGCGGGCCCTGACCGTGGCGCTGGAGGGCCGGACGGCGCTGGTCATCGCCCACCGCCTGTCCACGGTCCGCGACGCCGACCAGATCCTGGTCCTGGACGACGGCCGCATCGTCGAGCGCGGCAAGCACAGCGAGCTCGTGGCGGCCGGCGGTCTGTACGCGGAGCTCTACCGCACCCAGTTCGCGGTGGGCGACAGCCCGGCCATGCCGTACGCGGAGGAGACCGAGCAGGTCATCGTGCAGGTGCCGCACCCGATCGAGCCCTGAGCACCCGGACATGCGCTGAGAATGGAGCTGCGGCAGCCGGTGAGGTTGTGACAGAGACACTCGATGGACCTAGGCCGGGCCGGCCCGGCGGACGCCGCCCTGAACGCCGAGTTGCACGCCGCCAGCCGGCCGACGGCGCACCGGCGGCGGCCCGCTCGGCGGTGCGCCTGGCGTCGCCACTCCCGGGGCGCCTTCGCGGACTCCTGTCTCGACGGTGACGTGGTCACCGAACGCCGGGCGGTGTGGTCATCGCGGCCGGCGGCTCCCGGCGCTGGTCGGACCCGGTTGGCGGAGGCCGGCGCCGAGCTGATCGGCTTCATCCACATCAAGGCCGACCACGACGAGCGATGGGGAAGCCGCATCGACAACCTGCCCGTGCGCCCCGGCCGGCAGCGTTCCGGGGTGGGCCGGGCGCTGAATGCCGAGGCGGCCGTTTGCCGCACAGCGTCCGGGTCGGGCAACCCCCGCGCCGCGCTCGCATCATCCGGCGCCACCACCGCTCAGGCGCCGCGCCGGGCCCCGCTCAGGCGCCGCGCCGGGCCCCGCTCAGGCGCCGCGCCGGGCCCCGCTCAGGCGCCGCGCCGGGCCCCGCTCAGGCGCCACGCAGGAAGTCGATCAGCAGAGGGTTGACCGTTTCGGGTCGTTCCAGGCTCGGCAGATGCCCGGCCCAGTCCAACTCCACATGCCGGGCACCCGGGATCCGCTCGGCCAGCGCCACAGCGATCTCGCGGAAGTCGATCACGTCGTGCGCCCCGGACACCAGCAGCGTCCGGGCGGTGATGGCCCCGACGTCCGGCTCCGTCGCCGGCTGCGGGAATTCCTCGACCGCCGCCAGCTGCACCTCGAAGGCGCGACGTTGCATTTCGCGTACCTTGTCGCGGGTTGCCTGGTCCGCCGCCGGGCCGACCCACATCTCCACGTTGAGCTCGGTCGCCGCATCCACGTCCCCGGCCTCCAGCAGCGCGTCCTCGCGGGCGCCGAAGGCCCGCAGGCCGGCGCTGCGTTCCTGCTCCCACCAGGCCGTGCCGAGCAGCGCCAGGGTGGTCACCCGCTCCGGCCGGCCCGCCGCGATCTCCAGCGCCACCCGGCCCCCGCCGGACGCCGCGATCATCGCCACCTGCCCCGCGCCGAGCGAGTCCATCAGCTCGACGACGTCGTCGGCGTCGCCCGCCGGCCCGGCGGGCATCGGGGAGCCGCCGAAGCCGCGGAAGTCGGCCCGGACCACCCGGTAGCCGGCCTCGACCAGCGCCGGGACCTGCGGGTCCCACATGCGCCGGTCGCACACCGTCGAATGCAGCAGGACCACCGTGGGGCCGTCGCCGGCCACGTCATGAGAGAGAGTCATCCGCGCCACCCTAGGCTCCGGGCCGGGCCCGGCACATGCGGTTTATCCCGGCAGTGCCGCCAGCGCGGCGGTGGGGATCGCGATCCATCCTTCGGTCCGGGCCGCGGGCAGCTCCCGCTCGTCGGGACGGCAGACCTGATCGCGTACGGCGGCCCGCGCGGTCAGCGCCGCGACGACGGCGTCCAGCGCATGATCGCTGTGCCGGCACAGCTCCTCGTGTCCGCCCAGGTCCAGCCACGGCGCGGCCTGTTTCAGCTGGTCGACCACGATCCCGAGGGCGGCCTGGTGCTTCGTGGTCTTGTAGCCGCGCCAGGGCAGACCCCACACCTTGAGCGACGCGGCGGGATAGACCTCCACGACCGCGCCGGCGCCGGTGCGGTCGACGCCGCGTCCGGCCTGCGCCAGCCGCGTCTGCAGTGCCGCGCAGCGCATGGCGGTGTGCCCGATCCGGTCCGCGGACACGCTCAGCGGCACCAGGCCGGTCAGTCGGCGGGCCACCTCGTCGGTGTGCCGCCAGGCCAGCCGGCGCCGCCACTGCTTGGCGTCCACGCCGTCGGGGATCGGCACCCGGCCGTCGCGGTGGGCCCCGACGAAGGTCACGAACGCGTCCGGCCAGCCCAGCGGGCAGTCGATGCCGATCTTCGCGGACCGGCCGGCCAGCTCGACGATCGCCTCGTCGTCCGCGGGCACGGTCACCAGTCGCACAGTGGCTCCCCTGGCGGACCAGGCGATGGACGCGACGGCGGTCCCGGCCGGGTCGGCGGCAAGGTCGACTCCGGCGGTCAGCACGCGCCGACCATACGCGGGCCGGCGATGACGGTCCGTGGCGGCTTGGCATGAATCCGTGAGCCGGAGTGGCCTTCAGCGTCGATACGGTGGGGCCTCGTCCAAGGGAAGACACGGGGAGAAACCGATGCGTCAGGTCAAGAACAAGCTCACTCTGCTGGCCCTCACCGGCTGTGCCATCGCTGCGACAGCGGCCTGCTCCGCGCCGTCCGACGCGCCGATCGCTGCTCCGTCCGCGTCCACGGGCGCCGGTTCCGCCGCGAGCCAGGCCGCCGGCCCCGCGCCGAGCCCCACGGTGAGCACCTCGACCCGGCCCGCGCCCCCGGCGGAGAAGCCGGCGACCAGCGAAGAGCCGTCGACCGGCCAGGGCGGTCAGGCTGACGACACCGACTGGGCCAAGGTCGCCTTCCGGGCGCTCGGCTGCAAGCGCCACGCCGACCTGCCCAAGCGGGCCGAGGTGCAGCACGTCGACCACTCCGACCTCACCGGCGACGGCCGGCCGGACACGATCGTCGCGGCGTCCTGCCCGACGACCACCTCGACCAACGCGGTGCGCGTCTTCGTCTTCGGCGCGGACTCCAGCACCGGGCCGCTGCTGACCATCGGCAAGGACTCGTACCTGCGGACGGCCGACCTGCGGACGAAGGGACGGTCGCTGACCGTCGATTCCGAGGCGCTCAGCGACGACGCCCCGCTGTGCTGCCCCGACCTGCGGATCACCCAGAGCTGGAAGTGGACCGGCTCGGCCTTCACGCGTACGGCCTTCAAGAGCACCGCGCTCTGAATGCAACCGATCCGGGCTCAGCTCCGTCTTGGAGGGTGGGGCCTGGGAAGCGGTCCCCGGATGCCGCCGGAGGTCAGGTCAGTGCCCCCGCTGACCTGGCTTTCGGCCGGAGCCGTCCGGCAGCGCGGCGATCCGGGCGAGCAGCATCGGGATCCAGTGCTCGCCATAGCGCGCCCGCAGGTCCTCGCGGCGCCAGTCGTCGCCGGTGACCGTGCCGCGGCACAAGGATGTGCCGCAGCGGCAGGCCATCGTGAACGCGGACTCCGCCGTACTGGTGGCGTAGTCGTTGGTCAGCTCCTCACCCGGCGCGATCGGGCGCCGGGTGGCCAGCTCGTACGGGCCGACCCACCACAGGTTCGGGTCGCAGCTGTGGTTGCCGTAGCCGTTGGGGCGGCGGGGCGGCAGGACCAGATGCTCGGTCTCGCTCACGGTGATCGTGTCGACGTACGGCTGCTCCGGGTCGGCGATGAGCCGGCGCAGTTCCGCCCCCGACACCAGCCGCCCGCCCAGACGCGAGACGACCACACCCGCCGGGTACGCCCGCCGGGCGAACAGCCCCCGCCCCTCGATCGCCGAATCCCGCACCTCGATGCCGGGATCCAACCAGCAGTCGGCCTCCGGGGTCACCGCTCCGCCGCCTCCCGCAGCTCCGCGTACGCCGCCGCCAGCGTGTCGACCGTGTAGTGCGCGTTCAGGCCACTCGGATTCGGCAGCACCCACACCGGCACCCCGCCGACGGTCTCGTCCTGCGGCCCGATCCGCGCTCTGGGCCGGCCGAACGCCGCCCGGTACGCGGTCACGCCCAGCACGGCGAGATACCGCGGCTGCCAGGTGCGCACCAGCTTGTCCAGCATCCGGCCGCCGTCGACGAACTCGGCCGGAGTGAGCTCGTCGGCGCGCGCGGTCGCCCGGGCGACGACGTTGGTGATGCCCAGGCCGAGCTCGGGCAGCTTGCACTGCTCGGACGGATGCAGCAGCACCGGGGTGAAGCCGGCGCGGTGCAGCGCGGGCCAGAACCGGTTGCCCGGGCGGGCGAAGTGGTGCCCGGTGGCGGCCGAGTACAGACTGGGGTTGATCCCGGAGAACAGCACCCGCAGCCCGGGCCCGACCAGGTCGGCGAGCGTGCGGTCCCCGGCGGCGGCGACCTCTTCGGCCGTCGGCGGCCGGAATGTGGGCGGCGGCACGGCGGACAGCATCCGCCCAATGTATCGACCCGGCCGCCAGGGCCGTGAGGGTCAGGTCCCGGCCGGGACCGGTCGGTGCCGGGTCAGCTCGCTGAGCAGGACCGCCGGGCCGGGCGTCATCAGGCCCACGTCGATCACGAAGGACCCTCGGCGCAACCGGGGTGTCCGTCCGTCCGTCGGTGCGCAGGCGACCGCCTCCGGCGTGGTGGGCGTGACCACCAGCTGGGTGAACGGCCCGGCGAACCGCAACCGGGCCCACGCGATGGCGGCCGCCGGCACGAAGGTCGCCCGGTGCCGGCTCGGCGCGAACTCCACGCCGGCCGCGGAGACCCGTACCCAGCCGGGGTTTGATCCTGCGCCGATCACCGCACCCAGCCCACCGGCCGCCGCGGTCGACAGCGTCACCAGCCCGGCTTCCACGTAGTCGCCGAGGTCGAGCGAGGCCCCGACCGCCACCGCCGCGACCATGGCCAGCCCGCGGATCAGCAGAACCGCCGGTGCGACGAGCAGCGCGACACCGAGGCCCAGCCGCCACCGGTGCACGCGGAAGACGACCGGCTCGGTGACGCTCACAGCATCCGTAGCGCGCCGCCGTCGACAGGCAGGGTCAGCCCGGTCAGGTAGCTCGCCGCCGGGGACAGCACGAACGCCGCCACCTTGCCGAATTCGTCCGGCTCACCCAGCCGGCGGAGCGGGACCGAAGCCGCCGCCTCCGCGGCAGCCGCCTCGGCGTCGCCGGTCGCCTCGAACAGCTCCTTGTTGCGGTCCGTCAGCACGCGTCCCGGGAGCAGGCTCACCACGCGTACGCCGCGCGGGCCGTACTGGTCCGCCATGTCCTTCGCCGCCCCGGCCAGACCGGGTCGCAACCCGTTGGACAGCCCCAGACCGGCGATCGGCGTACGCGCCGACGTGGACAACACCAGGGCGATCGCCCCGCCCTCGGGCAGTGCCGCCGCGATTGTGCGCGCCGCGCGTACCGTGCCGAGGAAGACCGTCTCGAAGGCCTCGCGCCACTGCTCGTCGGTCAGGTCCGCGGCCGTGCCGCGGGCCGGGCCGCCCACCGAGATCAGCGCGCCGTCAAGGCGGCCGAAGCGCTCCCGCGCCGTGCTGATCAGCAGCTCCGGCGTGCCGGGATCGGTCAGATCGGCCACCACGCCCGCCGCGCCGTCGCCGAGCTGAGCGACCGCCGCGTCGACTGCCTCCGGCGAGCGCGCGGAGACGACCACCTTGGCGCCGTCGGCCACCAGCGCGCGGGCGGTGGCGAAACCGAGGCCCCGGGAGGCGCCGGTGAGGACGAAGACACGATCAGCCAGCCCGAGGTCCATGCCGCAGATCCTGCCACCCGGCGACGTCCCGGGCACCCCGAAAGATCACTGGGCGCGCAGGAAGGTGGCGGTCGCCGCATCCGCCGGCAGGAACGACTCGATGGCCAGCTCGTCGAGGGTGACATCGAGCGGCGTGCCGAGCACCGACGTGACGCTGAAGAACGACAGCTCCTGACCCGCGGTCGAGTACCGCAGCGGCACGACCATGCCGTCCGGCCGGGCCTTGGCCTGCCCGCCGGGCAGCGCCAGCAGCTCGTCGTGCAGCGACCGCAGCACCGGATCGCCGGTCGCCTGCGCCTGGCGGTCCAGCCGGTGCAGAACATGCGCGCGCCACTCGGGCAGATTCCGGATCCGGGGCGCCATGCCGTCCGGGTGCAGCGACAGCCGCAGCACGTTCACCGGCGGCTCCAGCAGCTCCGGCGCGGCCCCGGCGGTCAGCAGCGGCACCGCCGCGTTGCCGTCGACCATGGTCCAGTGCCGGTCGATCAGGACGGCCGGATACGGCTCGTGCCCGGCCAGCACGTCACGCAGCGACGCCAGCACCGCGGCCAGGGCCGGGCCGCGAAGATCCCCCTCGGGATAGGCCGGCGCGAAACCGCCGGCCAGCAGCAACGCATTGCGCGCCCGCAACGGTACGGCCAGCTCCTCGGCCAACCGCAGGATCATCTCCCGGGTCGGCCGGGCCCGGCCGGTCTCCACGAACGACAGGTGCCGCGTCGACACCCCCGCCTGGCCGGCGAGCTCGAGCTGGCTCAGCCGCCGGTTGCCCCGCCACCGGCGCAGCAGCACCCCCACGTCGCTCATGAACCCGATCGTAGGGAGCCGGCCGAGGACCGCCGATTACCCGCGAGGTAATCGACCGGACTACCCGGGCCGGGTGACGGTGGTCGGGCCGACAACCCGAGCAGCGAGGAGAACCGACATGAGCGACTTCGACATCGTGGTGCAGCACTACCTGGCCGCCTGGAACGAGACGGATCCGCAGCGCCGCCGCGCGGCCATCGAGGAGGCCTTCACCGCGGACATCCGGTACGTCGACCCGCTGGCCGCGGTCGAGGGCCACGCGGCGCTCGACGGCCTGATCGGTGCGGTGCAGGCTCAGTTCCCGGGGTGGGCCTTCACGCCTGGTGGGCCGGTTGACGCCCATCATGAGCAGGCGCGTTTCACCTGGCATCTGGGTCCGGCGGGCCAGGAGCCGGTGGTGATCGGCTTCGACGTGGCCGAGCTGGGAGCGGACGGCCGGATCCGCACGGTGCTGGGCTTCATCGACCAGGCTCCCGCGGCGCTGGGCTGACCGGGCGGCGTCAGGTCCAGAACGTATCGTGGCGCAGGTAGAACTCCGTGCGTTCCTCCTCGGACATCTGCGCGACGGTGGAGACCCGTTCGAAGTAGTCCTCCCGGGGCGCCCCGGGGGCGAACAGGATCAGCATCGACGCCGGCTCGCCCGACTCGTTGCGGAAGCCGTGCACGCCGCCCTCCGGCACGTACAGGAAGTCGCCGGGGCGGCCGTCCTGCCACTTGCTGCCGTCGTAGAGCCTGACCGTGCCGGACAGCACGAAGAAGGACTCCGAGATGGAGCGGTGGAAGTGCGGATCGGGACCGCTGCGGGGACCCTTGAAATCCCACCGGTACAGGCCGAACCGGCCGTCCGTGCTGTCACCGGTGGCGAGGTAACTCGCGGTGGTCGCCGCTCCGTCGAGCTCCGGCTCGGCGGCGGCGACCCGCAGGGTCGCGGTCGCCTCGCCGCCGTCGCCGAGGTAGCGCGCATCGGGATAGGACATATCAGCGACCGTACGCGGAAACCACCGGGCCGCGCTGCCCGTGCCGTGGGCCGATCGACGAGATCAGTCCATGGCATGACCGCCGTTGACCGTGATCCGCTCGCCGGTGATGAACCGGGCCCCGTCCGAGGCCAGGAACGCCACCACGTCCGCGATCTCGCCCGGGGTGCCCATCCGGCCCAGCGGCACCTCACGCCGGTAATCCTCGACGTGCTCCGGATCGATGCCCGCGTGCCGTTCCACCGGGATCCAGCCGGGCGCGACCACATTGACGGTGATGCCCCACGGGCCGAGCTCGCGCGCCCACGTGCGGGTCAGCGAGAACTGCGCGCCCTTGGCCGCGCTGTAGGCGGACATGCCCGGTGCCGCGCGCTCGAAGAGGTCCGAGCCGATCTGGATGATCCGGCCACCGCCGCGCTCGCGCATGCCGGGCGCGATCGCCCGCATCAGCAGCGTGGGGCTCTTCACGAAGAAGATGAGCTGGTCCAGGTGGTCCTGCCAGGTGACGTCGACCGCGTCGATCGCCGGCTGCGGGCCGGTGGCGTTGGGCACCAGCACGGCCACCGGACCGAGCCGGGACTCGACAGCCGTGACCAGCGCGGTGACCTCGGCCTCGTCGGTGACATCGGCCCGGAACGCGGCCGCGCGCCCGCCGGCGGCCTCGATGTCGGCGACGACCCGCTCGGCGTCCGCCCGGTCGGGCAGATAGTTGACGGCCACGGGCCAGCCGTCGGCGGCCAGCCGCCGGGCGATGTGCGCACCGAGCCCCCGCGAGGCACCGGTGACCAGAACCGAGCCGTCCATGCCGACGAAGCTACCGCCCACCACCGACAGTTTTCGGCGGCGCCTGGCCTGACGGCACGGCCGGGGTCGTGACCGCTGTCCGTGACCCGGGTGGGTCGGCGGCGGGGCGCGCGGGCTCGGCGTAGGGGATTCGGGCTGAGCGGGCGGGTTTGGCTCAAGGAGCGGGTCGGCCCGAGCCGGTGGAGGTTGGCTGGGCAGGCGGAGGTTGGGCTGAGCAGCCGGACCTGGGGGTCAGCCGCGGCGCAGGACGCGTACCCGGCCTGCGAACTGCACCACCACGGAGCCGGCGGCGCCGCGCATGGCCGGCAGCCGGCGAGCACGCGGCGGATTCTCGCCGTCGTAGACCAGGGACGCCTCGCGGGCCGCGAGCTCCGCGCCGGCCGCGGCCGGCAGTTCCCCCCGCGAGGCCAGCTCCCGGGCCAGGTCCCAGCCATCACGCAGCGACCCCCGCGTAGGCCGCGTCGCGGCCCACGCCGACCACTGCCTGTACCAACCCGAACCGAGCGCGTGCGCCAGATCCGGCCATTGCCGTGCGACCTCACCGGCCCGCTTCCTGAGCAGCGCGACCCGCGCGGCCTCGACGAGCCGGGCGTCAAAGCCCAGGGGTACGGCAGCCCCGCCGGTCAGCGCGGCCACCAGGTCGGCCTGCCGTTGCGCCAGCGACGTCATGTCACCCTCGGATAGCCGGAGGCGGCGGCGATCGCGTCGAGTTCGCCGGTGAGCTCCGCCGCCGACGGGTAGTCGCCGTCGCGTTCCAGCATCAGTGCCGGCGGCCGGTGCCGGGCGCACAGTTCGGTGATCAGGTCGAGGACCGGCTGGGGGACCGCGTCGGTGTGCGTGTCGTGGTAGATCCCGTCGTGCTCGGCGCCGCCGGCCACGTGGATGTAGGCGATCCGGTCCAGGGGCAGCCGGTCGAGCAGGGCCAGCGGGTCCGTGCCACGGTTGCGGGCGTTGGCGTAGACGTTGGCCACATCCAGCAAAAGCAGGGCGTCCGTGCGTTCCAGGATCTCGGTCAGGAACGCGCCTTCGTCCAGCTCGTCGTCGGGCCAGTCGAACAGGGCCGCGATGGGTTCCAGGGCGATCGGCACCGGCAGCTCCGCCTGGGTGCGCTTCACGTTGGCCACCACCGCGTCGACGGCTTCGCGGCTGCGCGGGATCGGCAGCAGGTGGCCGGCCTCCACGCCGCCCGCGCGGACGAATGCGATGTGCTCGCTGACCAGGGGTGCGCCCAGCCGCTCGGCCACCGCCGCGAGGTGGGTGACGCGGGCCGGTTCGACCGGTTCCGCGCCGCCCAGCGACAGTTTCACCCCGTGCGGCACCACGGCCACGCCGCGGTCGCGCAGCTCGGCCAGGCCCACCGGCAGGTCCCCGTGGGCGTGTACGGACTCGGCGACCACCTCGGCGAACCTGAGGCCGGGGAGCTGGGCGACGAAGCCGCCGATCTCGGGCCGCCAGCCGATGCCCACCCCGTACGCGGTGGTCATCCGCCGCACCCGCCTCCGCCGCAGCCGCCGCCTCCACCGCAGGACGAGCTGCCGCTGCTGCACGAGGAGGAACTGCCGGAGTCGCCGCCGGAGGCCGAGCCGCTGTTGTTGTAGGCGTTGATGCGCTGGACATCCGCGTCGGCGGCGAAGGCCGGGTCCATGGTGTAGAGCGTCGCGGTGCCGTACAGGGCCACGCCCATCGCCGCGCCCGTCGCGCCGTAGGTGGCGTACGAGGGGGACTGGTGCGGGGCGAGGTATGCGTGCTGCTGACGCAGGGCGCGCAGGCCCTTGTCGGCCGCGTGCGTCGCCCGGCGGCGGCGGGTCAGCAACATGATGGTCAGGAAGAAGGCGATCACGATGGCCACCACCAGGTAGCCGACGGGCTTGTCGTTCTGCAGGCCGTCGACGAGCCGGGCCACGCCGGCCAGCACCACCAGCGCGCCGACCAGGGCCCAGGCCCGGGCCGCCTTGAGCTTGGCCGGGGTCACGGCCAGGCCCTGGGCCTCCAGGCCCTCGCGCAGCTGCCGCACCGCCGCGACGACCCACTGGTCACCGGTGAGGTCACGGGCCCGCAGGCGCCGGCCGGCCGCGTTGTAGACCGCCGAGTCCAGCGGGGTGGTCCCGGCGGGCATCGGGCCCGACTGCTGCAGCGTCTTGCCCGGGCCGCCGGTGATGGCCCCGGCGCCGCGCAGACCGCCCAGCGAGGCGTAGACGGCGAGCTGGTCGCCGCCGTTGAGGTAGGCGACCTGCTGCGGGCCGAGCCGGTCGACGGGGGCGCTGCGGTTGCCGGAGAACAGCACGCGCCGGTGGATGGCCGAGAGGATCAGCACCGAGATGATCACGGTGAAATAGAGGACGAGGAAAGCCGGTCCGGGGATGCCCCAGGTGTCACCCTGCGCCGCGAGATTCATGTCCGACCTCCCGAGCTTGTGTCGTTGCTGGACCTCATTGTGCAGGTCAATGCAACGTTCGGGTCACGGCCGGCGGACAGCTTCCTCCACGACGTCCAGGACCCGGCTCAGCTCGCCCGCCGGGCGGCCGGTCGCCAGGTGCAGGACCAGCCCGTCGTAGGCCAGCTCGAGGAACTGGGTGAGCACCTCCACGCCCACGTCGTCGCGCAGCACACCGGCCTCGTGCTGGCGTTCCAGCCGCTCGCGGGTGGCCTCGGCGATCGCGGCGGAGCGCTCGGCCCAGCGCTTGGCGAAGGCCGGATCGGTGCGCAGCCGCCGGGAGACCTCGAGCTGGCTGCCGAGCCAGCCGGCCGTGTCGCCGTCGCTGGTCCGGGCCTGCTCGAGCAGGTCGCGCATCACTTGGACGAGGCCGTTGCGGCGGACTGTGGTGACCATGGCGGCGGCGTCGTCCTCCGCGACGGCGAGGAACAGCGAGTCCTTGTCGCGGAAGTGGTGAAAAATCGCGCCACGTGAAAGCCCGGTGGCCTCCTCGAGGCGGCGGACGGTGGCACCCTCGTACCCGAATCGGGCGAAGCACCCGCGCGCCGCCGCGAGGATCTCGTGGCGGCGGGCGTCGAGCTGGTCCTGGCTTACCCTGGGCACCCTGCGATCGTGTCACGCCGGTTCGGACGCTTGCAATCCGTACGTACGGCTTGCCAGCCCATCGAGATCCGTCTCGCATGGTGCCAAAAGCGTCATCCCGCCCGCCCTTTGTTAACACTGTTGGACTGTCGGTGCCCGTATTCACTCACGTACAGTGCGCGGGTGCCTCTCGTCTTCCTCGCGCTGGACGACACCCTGCTTGACCGCAGCGGTGCGTTCCGTCTGTGGGCGAAAGGTTTTCTCGACGAGATCGCGGCACCGCAGGACGATCTCGACTGGTTACTGTCGGTCGACGCGGACGGCCTCACCTCCCGGTGGGACCTGGCCGATCTGATCCGCGACCGCTACCAGCTCGACATCCCCTCGATCGACCTGCTCGAGGAGCTGCACGAGGGCCCGCTGGCCTACGAGCGTCTCGACCCCCTGGTGGCCTGTGCGCTGCAGATCGCCGGGGACGCGGGGTGGGTCCCGGTGGTGGTCACCAACGGCCCGCACGAGCAGCAGGAGACCCGGATCCGGCGCACCGGGCTGGACCGGTACGTCGCCGACTGGGTCATCTCCGAGCAGGCCGGCGTCAGCAAGCCCAACCCGCGCATCTTCGCGCTGGCCGCCCAGCGGGTCCGGATGCGTCTCGGCGGCGCCTGGATCGTCGGGGACAGCCCGGAGGCGGACATCGGTGGCGCCGCCGCGATGGGACTACCCAGCGTGTGGTTGCACCGCGGCCGGGACTGGATCGACAACCGGTTCGCGCCGACCCGGGTGGTCGGCAACGTGATCCAGGGACTGTCCGCGGTGATGGCCGCCCGTTAATTCGGTTGCGCGACCGGGTGACGCCCGGGAGAGTGCATCCCGTACGTGATCCGCCGGTTTCTCGAGAAGAAGGGGGTGAACCTCATGGCCGTCTTTGTCCTTCGCCATGCCCAGGTTCCCGTTTCTTTCTTCTCCGAGGAGACCCTCAAGTGCGAGAGCACGACGCTTTCGGCCCGGCAACCATGCGCCGCGGCCGCCGCAAGTTCGACGACGACGACGCCGACTTCGTAAAGACGGGCAAGCTCGAGCCCGCTCTGGCCGAGGATCCCGACCTGCCCGAGACCGGCGATCGCTGGTCGACGTGGGACGGCGCCCTGCACGGCCCCCATCCCCGCCCCGACTGGGTCCGCACCGAGTACGGCGCGGTGGACACCGAGCTGGGCATGCTCAAGACCGGCAAGGAAGCGGACGTCTTCCTGGTCCGGCGGGCCGTGCCCGAGACCGACAAGATCAGCATGATCGCGGCCAAGCGGTACCGCGACGGCGATCACCGGCTCTTCCACCGTGACGCGGGCTATCTCGAGGGTCGCCGGGTGCGCCGGTCCCGTGAGATGCGCGCGATGACCAACCGCACCGCGTTCGGCAAGGAGCTCATCGCCGGGCAGTGGGCGGCGGCCGAGTTCGGCGCGCTGTCCCGGCTCTGGCAGGTCGGTCAGGAGGGCGGCACGATCTCGGTGCCGTACCCGGTGCAGCTCATCGGCACCGAGCTGATGCTGGAGTTCATCGGCGACTGGGAGACCGGGGAGGCCGCGCCGCGGCTGGCCCAGGTGCGCACCGACCGCGACGGGCTCGAGGACCTGTGGCGGCAGATGACCGACGCGCTCAGCGTCCTGGCCCGCACCCAGATCGCGCACGGCGACCTGTCGCCGTACAACACGCTGGTGCACGAGGGGCGGCTGGTGATCATCGACATGCCGCAGATCGTCGACCTGATCGCCAACCCGCAGGGCGCCGAGTTCCTGGCCCGCGACGTGCGCAACGTGGCGAGCTGGTTCACCGCGCGCGGCCTGACGGTGGACGCCGACGGGCTGATCGAACGCCTCAGCTACGAAGCGGGACTGCTGTGACGTCCCGGGGCGGGCAGCCCGGACCGCGGCCGCCGGAGAAGCGCTGGCCGCGGCCGGGGCCGCGTCACTGGAGGTAGCCCTCGACCTCGCTGGTGCTGTGGGCCTGCTCGCTGTCCGGGTTGTTGCCGAACTCCCGGGCAGCGCGCCGGCGGCGCAGCAGGTCCCAGCACTGGTCCAGCGACTCCTCGAGCTCCTTGAGCTTGGCGTGCTCCTCGTCGCTGGTGATCTCGCCGCGGCTCAGCTGCTGGCGGAGCTTGTGCTCCTCTTCGACCAGGCCGTTGATCCGGCCCAGCACAGTGTTGTCATCCATGACCAAGAGCCTTGCACACGGGTTTCACAGATCAAGCGGCACTCGCGGCGCGACCGGCTCGGCCCAGTCACCGGTCAGCACGCGAGAGGTCTGCTGCGGCGGGAGCACCAGCTTGTAGCCGACCTGGCGGACCGTGCCGATCATGCACTCGTACTCGCTGCCGAGCTTGGCCCGCAGCCGGCGGACGTGCACGTCGACGGTGCGGTGGCCGCCGAAGTAGTCGAAGCCCCACACCTCGCGCAGCAGCTGGTCCCGGCTGAACACCCGGCCCGGGTGCTGGGCCAGGAACTTGAGCAGCTCGAACTCCTTGTAGGTGAGGTCGAGCTGGTGGCCCTTGAGCCGGGCGGAGTAGGTCTGCGGGTCGATGGCCAGCTCGCCGGCGGTGACCGTGCCGCTCGCCCCGCCCGCGGCGCCGCCGGAGACCCGTCCGGTGGTCAACCGCAGCCGGGCCTCGACCTCCGCGGGTCCGGCGTGGGTCAGCAGCACGTCATCCAGGCCCCAGTCGGCGGCCATCGCGATCAGGCCGGCCTCCTCGACGACGGCCAGCAGCGGCACCCGCAGGCCGGTGGCGCGCAGCATCCGGCACAGGTCACGGGCCTCGAGCAGGTCACGGCGCGCATCCACCAGGACGACATCGGGGTCGGCGCCGGAGAGCAGGGACTGGACGTCGAAGGTGCCGACCCGCAGCGAGTGCCGCAGCAGATCGAGCGCCGGTAGCGCCCGATCCTCCGCAGCGGCGCCGGGGCGGGTGGCCAGCAGCAGGATCTCCATGGGCCTCAGCGTGCGGCACGCATGTTTCGAAATGTGTTCCGCACAGGTAAGAACACCCCGTCATCCGGTGGACGACGGGGTGTTCTCCAGCACATACAGGGTCTAGCTGGTCAGCATCTTGCGCAGCACGTACTGCAGGATGCCGCCGTGGCGGTAGTAGTCCGCCTCACCGGGGGTGTCGATCCGGACGTCGGCGTCGAACTCCACGCCGGTGTCGGTCAGCACCTTGACGGTCGACGGGATGCCGCCGTCGTTGAGCGCCTCGACGCCGGTGATGGTGAACGTCTCGGTGCCGGTCAGGCCCAGCGACTCCGCGTTGGTCTTGGGCGGGAACTGCAGCGGGAGCACGCCCATGCCGATCAGGTTCGAGCGGTGGATGCGCTCGTACGACTCGGCGATGACCGCGCGTACGCCCAGCAGCATCGTGCCCTTGGCCGCCCAGTCGCGCGACGAGCCGGAGCCGTACTCCTTGCCGGCCAGGATGACCAGCGGGACGCCGGCCTCCTTGTACGCCACCGAGGCGTCGTAGATGCTGGTCTGCTCGCCGGTCAGGTGGTTGACGGTGAAGCCGCCCTCCACGCCCGGGACGAGCTGGTTGCGCAGGCGGATGTTGGCGAACGTGCCGCGGATCATCACCTCGTGGTTGCCGCGCCGGGAGCCGTACGAGTTGAACTCGTGCCGGGGCACCCCGTGCTCGGCCAGATACTTGCCCGCGGGGGAGTCGGCCTTGATCGAGCTGGCCGGCGAGATGTGGTCGGTCGTCACCGAGTCGCCCAGCTTGGCCAGCACCCGGGCGCCGGCGATGTTGGTGACCGGCGACGGGTCGGCCTGCATGCCCTCGAAGTACGGGGGCTTGCGCACGTAGGTCGACTCCGGCGCCCACTCGAAGGTCTTGCCCTCCGGCGTGGGCAGCGACTGCCACTGCTCGTCACCGGCGAAGACGTCCTGGTAGGCCGTGCTGAAGCCGGTGGCGCCGATGGCCGCGGCGATGACCTCGTCGATCTCCTTGGCACTGGGCCAGATGTCGGCGAGGTAGACCGGCTTGCCGTCGGAACCGGTGCCCAGCGGCTCGGTGGTGATGTCCAGGTCCATCGTGCCGGCCAGCGCGTACGCGACCACCAGCGGCGGCGAGGCCAGGTAGTTCATCTTGATGTCCGGGTTGATCCGGCCCTCGAAGTTGCGGTTGCCGGACAGCACGCTGACCGCGGTGAGGTCGGCCTCGTTGACCGCGGCCGAGATCGCCTCGGGCAGCGGGCCCGAGTTGCCGATGCAGGTGGTGCAGCCGTAGCCGACCAGGTTGAAGCCGAGCTTGTCGAGGTACGGCGTCAGGCCGGCCCGGTCGTAGTAGTCCATGACGACCTTGGAGCCCGGCGCCAGCGTGGTCTTGACCCACGGCTTGCGGTTGAGGCCCTTGTCGACCGCGTTCCGGGCCAGCAGCGCGGCACCGATCATGACCTGGGGGTTCGAGGTGTTGGTGCAGGAGGTGATCGCGGCGATGCCGACGAAACCGTGGTCCAGCTCGAACTCGTTGCCGTCCTCGCCGACCACCCGGGTGGGCTTGGAGGGCCGCCCGGTGGCGCCGTCGGCGGCACTGAAGACGTGCGGCTTGTCGGCGTCCGAGTGCTCGTGGTTTGCCGGCGGGTCGCTGGCCGGGAAGGACTCCTCGCTGGCCTCGTCGGCGGGGCCGACGGCGCTGACGTAGTTGGCCAGCGCGTCGCGGAACATCGGCTTGGCGCGGTCCAGCGGGACCCGGTCCTGCGGGCGCTTCGGGCCGGCCAGCGAGGGCACGATGGTCGACAGGTCCAGCTCGAGGCGCTCGGAGTAGTTCGGCTCCCCGGCCGGGTCGTGCCACAGGCCCTGGCGCTTCGCGTACGCCTCGACCAGCGCGACCTGCTGCTCGGAGCGGCCGGTGAGCTTGAGGTACTTGATCGTCTCGTCGTCGATCGGGAAGATCGCCACGGTCGAGCCGTACTCGGGCGACATGTTGCCGATCGTGGCCCGGTTGGCCAGCGGCACGGCGCTGACGCCGGGGCCGTAGAACTCGACGAACTTGCTGACCACGCCGTGCTCGCGGAGCATCTCGGTGATGGTCAGCACCAGGTCGGTGGCGGTGGTGCCGGCCGGCATCTCGCCGTGCAGCTTGAAACCGACGACCCGGGGGATCAGCATGCTGACCGGCTGGCCGAGCATCGCGGCCTCGGCCTCGATGCCGCCGACGCCCCAGCCCAGCACGCCCAGGCCGTTGACCATGGTGGTGTGCGAGTCGGTGCCGACGACGGTGTCCGGGTACGCCTGGCCGTTGCGTTCCATGATCGTCCGGGCCAGGTATTCGATGTTGACCTGGTGCACGATGCCGGTGCCGGGCGGGACGACCTTGAACTCGTTGAACGCGGTCTGGCCCCAGCGCAGGAACTGGTAGCGCTCGCGGTTGCGCTGGTACTCCAGCTCCACGTTGCGGGCGAAGGCGTCCTCGCGGCCGAACAGGTCGGCGATGACCGAGTGGTCGATGACCAGCTCGGCCGGGGCGAGGGGGTTGACCTTGGTGGGGTCGCCGCCCAGCTCCTTGACGGCCTCGCGCATGGTGGCGAGGTCGACGACGCAGGGCACGCCGGTGAAGTCCTGCATGAGCACCCGCGCCGGGGTGAACTGGATCTCCACGCTCGGATCGGCGGTGGGATCCCAGCCGCCGAGGGCCCGGATGTGGTCGGCGGTGATGTTCGCGCCGTCCTCCGTGCGGAGCAGGTTCTCCAGCAGGATCTTCAGGGAGTACGGCAGGCGGTCATGCCCGTCGACCTTGTCGATCGTGAAAATCTCGTAGCTCGCGTCTGCGACGCGTAGCTCGCTCTTCGCACCAAAGGTGTCGAGGCTGGCCACGTCATCTCCTTCACACCCAGCGACCGTGAGTAGTCCTCATCAGTCTGTCCCACCGGTGACGGCCGCCCGCCGGTTAGGTTGTCCTAACTCAGGGTTCACGTCTTCCGTAAACCGTACGTCCGTCTTGTTATTCGCTGCAACCCGGGTCCGAGGTTTGCTTCTCATGATCAACGGGAACTGACCGTCCCGTGCAGGCACCCACGGATCTGGACCACCTCACGGACTTCTTCGACCGCTACGGCTCGGCCCTGACCAGGGGTGACGTCTCGGCGGTGGCCGGCTGCTACGCGTTGCCGGGCATGGTGGTCTCGGACTCGTACAGCTTCACCTTCGCCTCACCGGCGGCGGTGGCCCTGTCGTTCCTCGGCGCCGCGCCGGCGTACAAGGAGCAGCAGATCGTCGCGGCCCACGCCCAGCTGCGCGATGTGCAGCGGCTCAGCCCGGCGCTGGCGATGGTCGCCGTCGAATGGGAGTACCTCGACAGCCTCGGCAACGCCGTGCCCGGCGAGAGCTACCGCTACCTGATCCGGGTCGACGCGAACGGCCCGCGGATCACCACCGTCATCGCGACGCACTGAAACTGACGTACCCCGGTGCCATCATGTCCAGGTGACCACGATCGAGATCGCCTCGCCTGAGGCACCGACCAGACTCAGCAGGCCGCAGTGGCTGGTCGTGCACTACCGGCGCGAGGACGAGGGCTACGGCGACTGGTCACTGCACGCCTGGGGTGACATCGCCCCCGACGCGATCACCGGCTTCCCCGGCGGGCACCCGTTCGCCGGCGCCGATTCCTACGGCCGTTTCGCCTGGGTGCGGCTGGCCGACGCCGCCCGCGAGGTCGGCTTCCTGGTGGTCGACCACACCGGCGCCAAGGACGTGGCCACCGACCGGCACGTCGACCCGGCCGTCACCCCGCAGATCTGGCTGCGCCCCGGCGACCCGACGGTCTACCCCAGCGCCGCCGCGGCCGGCCACCCCACCGAGATCCCCGCCGAGGACGACTTCGCGGTCATCCACTACCGGCGGGCCGACGGTGACTACGACGGCTGGGGCGTGCACGCCTGGGAGGGCACTCCGGCCAAGCCGCGCTGGCACGCGCCGCTCGCCCCGGCCGCGTTCGACGCGTTCGGTGCGGTGTTCCGGGTGCCGGTCCGCCCCGATGCCGTCGGCCTGCGGTTCGTGCTGCACCGTGGCGACGTCAAGGACCTGCCCGACGACCAGCGCCTCGACCTGACCGGCGGCCGCGAGGTCTGGCTGCTCTCGGGCACCACGGCGCCCGTGCTGCCCGACGTACGGTCGCTCGGTCCCGAGCTGGACCCGGCCCGGGCCCTGGCCGTCTTCCTCGACCGCACCACGCTGGCCCTGCCACCGCAGCTCGCCGAACGGGCCGAGAGCTTCGCCCTGGTCGCGTCCCCCGACGGTGGCCTGCGCCGCGACGGCGACGAGCTGACCGGCGAACGCACCATCCTGCCGCTGACCCCGCGCCCCGGCGGCCTGTTCCAGGCGCAGAGCCGGCATTTCCCGCACCTGCGGGCCTACCGCGCGTTCGCGGTGCCGGAGCTGGCCGACGCAGCGCTGGGTCATCTGCTGCGCGGGCAGCTGCTCGCGGTCGGCCGCGACCACGCCGGCCGGGTCACGGCCCTGACGGCGGTCCAGCTGCCCGGCGTGCTCGACGACCTGTACGCGGATGCCGCCGACGCCGAGCTGGGCGTGGGCGTGGTCATGGAGGAGGAGCGGCCGACCATCTCGGTGTGGGCCCCGACCGCGCGCACTGTCGCGCTGGAGCTCTCCCGCACACCCGGCGACGACGAGCCGAAGGTCCTGCCGATGGACCGGGACGCGCTGACCGGCGTGTGGTCGATCGCCGGCAAACGCAAGTGGCTCGGCCGCTACTACCGCTTCCGGGTCGAGGTGTGGCATCCGGCGGCGCAGCGCGTGGTGACCAGCAGCGTCACCGACCCGTACTCGCTCTCGCTGTCGGTCGACTCCACCCACAGCCAGCTCGTCGACCTCGACGACCCCGAGCTCAAGCCGCCGGGCTGGGACACGCTGGTCAAGCCGCCGCCGGTCGCGCCGGCCCGGATGCAGATCGCCGAGCTGCACGTCCGGGACTTCTCCATCGCCGACACCACCGTGCCGCCCGAGCAGCGCGGCACCTACCTGGCGTTCACCCGCGACGACTCGGCCGGGATGCGGCACCTGCGGATGCTCGCCGACGCCGGGCTCACCCACGTGCACCTGCTGCCCGCCTTCGACTACGCGACCGTGCCGGACCGCCGCGCCGACCAGGCGGTGCCCAAGTGCGACCTGGCCGCCCTCCCGCCGGACTCACCCGAGCAGCAGCGCGCGGTCATGGCCGTCGCCGCCGAGGACGGCTTCAACTGGGGTTACGACCCGCTGCACTACACGACCCCCGAGGGCAGCTTCGCCGTCGAGCCCGCCGGCAGCGCCCGCATCCGGGAGTTCCGGTCGATGGTCGCGGCCCTCAACGCGGCCGGCCTGCGAGTGATCATGGACGTCGTCTACAACCACACGATGGCCGACGGGCTGGCGCCGTTCAGCGTGCTCGACCGCATCGTCCCCGGGTACTACCACCGGCTCCTCGACGACGGCACGGTCGCCGAATCCACCTGCTGCTCCAACACCGCACCCGAGCACATGATGATGGGCCGGCTGGTCATCGACTCGGTCGTCACCTGGGCCCGCGAGCACAAGGTGGACGGCTTCCGTTTCGACCTCATGGGACACCACCCGCGGGCCAACATCCTCGAGACCCGGGTCACCCTCGACCACATCGACCCCGACATCTACCTGTACGGCGAGGGCTGGAACTTCGGCGAGATCGCCTACGACGCCCGGTTCGTGCAGGCCACCCAGGTCAACATGGCCGGCACCGGGATCGGCACGTTCAACGACCGGCTCCGCGACGCGGTCCGGGGCGGCGGCTCCTTCGGCGACGACCCGTCGGAGCAGGGGTTCGCCACCGGGCTGGGCGCGGCCACCCCGCTGTCGGTGCACGACCGGATCAAGGTGGGCCTGTCGGGCGGCCTGGCGACGTACCGGTTCGTGACCCACACCGGCGCCGAGCACAGCGGCGCGCAGATCGACTACAACGGCTCACCCAGCGGATACGCGGCCGCGCCGGGCGAATGCGTGACGTACGTCGACGCCCACGACAACGAGATCCTCTACGACGCGATGGCCTTCAAGCTGCCGCGGTCCGTGCCGATGATCGACCGCGCCCGCATGCAGGTCCTGGCGCTGTCCCTGGTGGTGCTGGGCCAGGGCGTCGGCTTCGTGGCGCTCGGCACGGAACGGCTGCGCTCCAAGTCGCTGGACCGCAACTCCTACGACTCGGGCGACTGGTTCAACCAGATCCGCTGGAACGGCGCCGACGGCAACGGCTTCGGCGTGGGCCTGCCCCCGGCCCCGGACAACGAGGACAAGTGGCCGTGGGCCCGGCCGCTGCTGGCCGACCCGGCGCTGGTCCCGTCGGCGGAGATCATGGACCTGACCGCGGCCCGGTACGCCGAGCTGTTGCGCATCCGCCGCTCGTCGCCGGTCTTCGGGTTGCCCACAGCCGACGAGGTCCAGCGGAGGCTGACGTTCCCGCTGGGCGGGCCGCACGAAAGCCCCGGCGTGCTCGTGATGTGCCTGGACGGGACCGGGCTGGACCAACGCTGGAGCACGGTGGTGGCGGTCTTCAACGCGACCGAGGCCCCGACGACGCAGCACGTGCCGGCGTTGGCGGGGGTGCGGCTGGACCTGCATCCGGAGCTGGTGGCTTCGGCGGATCCGGTGGTGCGGACGGCTACGGCTGAGGGGGGCACGCTGAGCGTGCCGGCCCGCTCGGTGGTCGTCTTCGTCGCCGGCCTGGCCTGAGCGGCCCGGGCTGGTCCGGCTCGAGCGAGCCGGGCGCGTTCGGCTTGAGCGAGCCGGGCGGGTTCGGGCTTGAGCGAGCCGGGCGCGTTCGGCTTGAGCGAGCCAGGCGGGTTCGGGCTTGAGCGAGCCGGACGCGCTCGGGCTCGAGCGAGCTTGCAGCGCGCCCGGGCGCAGCAAGCCGGCAGGGCTGCCCGCCGCGGGCGGCTGAGCCCTTGTCAGCGCTCGGGTGGTGGGCAGCTCGGCACGGTGACCGTGAAGGTCGTGCCGCCGTCCGGGCCGGCCGGCTCCGCCGTCAGGCCGCCGTGGTGGGCGTCGATGATCGCCTTGCTGATCGCCAGCCCCAGCCCGGTGCCCTTGATCCCCTGCGACACCGCGTTCGACGCGCGGAAGAACCGGTCGAACAAGTGCGTCCGTTGCTCCGCCGGGATGCCGATGCCCGTGTCGGTGACCCGCAGCGTCGTCGTCGCGGTCGCGTCGTCGTGGCGGCCGGTCAGGGTCACCGTGCCGCCCTGCGGGGTGTACTTCACCGCGTTCGAGATCAGGTTGTCGAGGACCTGGCGGAGGCGTACCGGGTCGGCGTGGGCGGGCAGGTGCCGGGCCACGTCCACCTCGATCGCGATGTCCTTGGCCGTGGCGTCCGGGCGGCGGGCGTCCACGCTGTCCACCACCAGCCGGATCAGCGACAGCGGGCGCGGCTCCAGTTTCATCTGACCGGCGTCGATCCGGGCCGTGTCCAGCAGGTCGTCGACCAGGCCCTGCATGTGCGCGCTGTGCTTGTCGATGACCGAGGCCAGGTGGCGGTGGTCGCCGGTGAGACCCGCGTCGTCGAGGAGCATCTCCGTGTAGCCGCGGATCGTCGCCAGCGGGTTCCGTAGTTCGTGGCTGACCAGGGCCACCAGTTCGTCCTTGAGCCGGTCGAGTTCGCGCAGCCGGCGGTTCTGCTGCTGCTGGTCGTGCAGCACCTGCTCGCGGCGGTCGGCCAGTTCGCGGCGGGCGGTCACATCGGTCGCGATGCCGTCGATGTACAGCCGGCCGCCTTCCGGCCGGGGCACCGAACGGATCCACACCCAGCGGGTGACGCCGTCCAGGCCGAGCAGGCGGACCTCCGCGTCCGCCGGTTCGCCGCCGAAGACCTTGTCGCGCAGCCGGGCCATGGCCGGCATGTCGTCCGGGTGCACGTTCTCGGCCATGGTCTTCGCGATGTCGGTGCCCGCCGGCAGCTGCGCACCCAGGATGCCGTGGCTGTCCGGGCTGGCGTAGACGACGACGGGACGGCCGTCGTCCTCGATGGCGTAGGTCCACACATAGTCGTTGACCTGGGCCACGACCCGGTCGAAGGCGCGCTGGGTGGCCGCCAGGACCTGGGTGAGTTCCTCGGCGCGGCGGCGTTCCAGGTGCCGGCCCAGGTGGGCGCAGACGCCGTCGAGCATGGTCAGCAGTTCCGCGTCGGGTTTCTCGACCGTGGTGCTCAGGAACAGCAGGACGCCGAGGACGCGGTCGTCGCTGCGGACGGGCAGGCCGACGGCGGTACGCAGGCCGGCGGCGCGGGCCTCGTCGCGGCGCACCGCCGTACGGGGATCGTCGGCGAGCTCTGGCACCCACAGCTCCGCGCCGGTCTCCCAGACGATGCCGGCCAGTCCGGTGCCCCGGGGCAGGACGAACGGCTTGTCATTGGTCACCGCCGGCAGCGGATGCCCCGGTTCCGTCCAGTGGCCGACCCGGCTGATCAGGCCGGACTCGTCGTCGGTGCGCCAGAACTCCCCGCAGGTCCAGCCGAGCGCGCCGGCGATGGCGGCCACGGTGCCGGTGGCGGCCTGTTCGGCGGTGGTGGCATCGGCCAGGGCACGGGCCACGGCGTGCTGGGTCTGCTGCAGGGTCGCGGCCCGGTGCTGATCGGTGACGTCGTGCAGGGCGGCGACCGCGCCCAGGTGCCGGCCGTCGGCGGTGGTGATCGGGCGGGCGTTGGCCACGAAACGGCGGCGGCGGCCGTCGGCGGCCCGGACCGTCACGTCCTGCCCGTCGACGTGCTCACCGGCGTACGCCCGGGCCAGCGGCACCTCGTCCGGCTCCAGCGGGCGCCGGCCGTCCGGGTCGTAGAGCCGGCCCGCCGCGGTGAGCGAGGCGACCGCCGCGGGTTCCTCGCCCGGCTCGTACAGCGCGCGCAGGGCGCTGTTGCGCAGCACGAGCCGCCCCTCGGCGTCGCAGGCGGCCACCCCGGTGTCGAGGCTGTCGAGCAGCGTGTGCAGGAACGTCCGGTCGTCGTCGGCGCGCTGCCCGGCGGCCTTGCGATCGGTGATGTCGTGCAGGAACGCGTGGCAGATCAGGGTGTCCTCGGCCACGACCTGCAACGTCATCTCGATCGGGAACTCGCGGCCGGAACGGTCCACGGCTGCCAGTTCGAGGCGCTGCCCGGACAGGATCGACACGCCGGTGTCGCGTACCCGTCGCAGTCCGGCCTCGTGCGCGGCCCGGAAGCGGGCCGGCAGGATCAGCTCGCCGACCGGCCGGCCGATGGCCTCGGCCGCCGGGTAGCCGAAGAGCGTGGCCGCCGCGGTGTTCCAGGCCAGGATCACGCCGTCGGCGTCGGTGGACACGAACGCGTCGTGCGCGGTGTCCAGCACCCGGTTCGTGCGCTCGGTGGCCAGCCGCAGGTTCCGGTTCGCGGTCCGCAGCGCGATCTCCGTCTCGGCCGAGGTGGCCAGGGTCCGCACGATCGAGAGCTCCTGCGGCGTCCAGTCGCGGGGCACGGTGTCGATCACGCAGAACGAGCCCAGCACCGTGCCGTCGGGGGCGTGCAGCGGATAACCGGCATAGGCCGCCACCCGCAGGTCGTCGATCGCGAGGTTGTCCCGCAGCCGGGGGTCGGCGCGGGCGTCCGGCACGATCAGCGGGGCGTTGTCGATGACCACGTACTGGCAGAAGGAGTGCGACATCGGGGTCCCGCCCCGGCTCGCCCAGGGCTCACCCAGTCCGACCTGGCTGGCGAAGACCTGGCGGTCGGCGTCGACCATCGTGACCAGCGCCACCGGGGCGCCGGCCTGCTGCGCCGCGGCGGACGCCAGCCGGTCGAGCGACGGACAGCAGCCGTCCTCGAGCAGGCCGGTCTCCCGCAGCCGGCGCAGGCGTACCGCGTCGGTCAGCCGGGCGCGCTCCTCCACGTCTTACCCATCGTCCGATTCGCGGCCGCCATGAGCGTGTGGCGGGTCACCCGCGCGGCGAGTGCGGTGGGTGCGCAGCCGTTGCGCCGATCTGGGAACATGGGCGCGGCCCGCCGGGTGGCGGGCGTTCTCGAGGTCGGAGGTCACCGTGCGGTACGCCCGGGCATTGTGCGGCATCGCACTCGTTGCGGCCCTGGCCGGTTGCACGGACGACAAGCCGGCGGCGGCGCCGCCCACCTTCGTCGCGCCCGGGTCGGCGCCGGCGTGGACCGAGCCGGCCGACTACGCCTTCGTCGCCGACCGGCAGTGCGAGGGCGGCCCCTCCCTGGGCAGATACCGCGTCACCGTCACCGCCGGCGAGGTCGCCGGCGTCGAGCGGGTCGACGGCAGGACCGCCTCCGGCGAGGAGGAGATCGAGGTGCCGTCGCTGGGCGGCCTGCTGGAGCTGGCGCGGACCGCGGCCGACGACGGCGGCGCGATGACGGTCAAGACGGACCCGGCGGACGGCCACCCGGTCGCCATCACCTTCGACGTCTCCGACGGCACCGACCCGGCAGCCGGCGGGGAGGGCCCCACCTGCTTCGTGATCTCCGACTACGCGCCGCGCGCCTAGGACGGGCTACTCGGGAAGGCGCGGGCCGGCCTCGCGCTGGGACGCCAGCCACGCCTCGACCTGGTCGGCCGAGCGGGGCAGACCGGCCGACAGGTTGCGGCAGCCGTCGGCGGTGACCAGGACGTCGTCCTCGATGCGGATGCCGATGCCGCGCAGCTCCTCCGGGACCAGCTCGTCCTCGGGCTGGAAGTACAGGCCCGGCTCCACGGTCAGGACGTATCCCTGGCCCAGCTCGCCGTCGCGGTAGGTCTCCTTGCGGGCCGCCGAGCAGTCGTGCACGTCGATGCCGAGCATGTGGCCGAAGCCGTGCAGGGTCCAGCGGCGGTACACCGTGGACTGCTCGGACATCGCCTCGTCCACGCTCACCGGCAGCAGGCCGAGGTCGTGCAGGCCCTCGGCGAGCACGCGCATGCAGGTCAGGTGCACGTCGCGGAACTTGACGCCGGGCCTGATCGCGTCCATGCCGGCCTGCTGGGAGGCGTGCACGATGTCGTAGACCTGGCGCTGCAGCGGGGTGAAGGTGCCCGACACCGGCAGCGTGCGGGTCACGTCGGCGGTGTAGAAGGTGCGGCCCTCGACGCCCATGTCCATCAGCAGCAGCTCGCCCGGCCTGGTCACGCCGGTGTTGCGGACCCAGTGCAGGATCGTCGCGTGCGCGCCGGAGCCGACGATGCTGCCGTAGCCGACATCGTTGCCGTCCGTGCGGGCGCGCAGCCCGAAGACGCCCTCCAGCAGGCGCTCCTTGACGCCGCGGTCGGCCGGCAGGACGCGGGCGACGTCCTCGAAGCCGCGCACGGTGGCGTCGATGGCGTCCTGGAGCTGGGCGATCTCCCACTCGTCCTTGACCAGCTTGAGCTCCGAGATCACCCCGGCCAGGGCGCGGTCGCGGCGGGCCCGGGGGTCCGGCTCGTAGGCCAGGATCGCGCGGTCCACGTTGGCGTCGTGGCCGCGCAGCACCCGGGTGCGGGCCGGCGCGCAGTCGGCCAGGGCCGGCCCGAGGTCGCCCCACGGCGCCGTCTCGATGCCCAGCTCTGTCGACTTCTCCGCGAGGGTGTGCCGGCGGCCGACCCACAGCTCGCCGTCGCGGCTGCGGAAGAACTCGTCGGTCTCCTTGGAGGAGCGCTGGTGGCTGTAGAGGACCGCGTCGTGCCCGGAGCCGCTGGGCCGCAGCACCAGCACGCTGCCGGGGTCGCTGTCGCCGGTCAGGTAGACGAAGTCGCTGCCCGGGCGGAACGGGTAATCGGTGTCGTTGGCGCGGACCTTCTCGGTGCCGCTGGGGATGATCAGCGTCTCGCCCGGGAACGCGTCGGAGAGCGCGGCCCGCCGCTTGGCGTAGTTGGGCGTCTCCGGACGGGGGGTCACGCTCAGCGCGTCGTCCCGCCAGCCGCCGCGCATGAACTGCAGGAACGCCTCCGGGAAGTCCGGGTCGTGCGACTCGGTCCTCGGTGTCGTGCCCTCGCTCTGCTCGGCCATGGCCGGCCCTCCCGTCATCCGCGTGGCGTCGCTCGTCCCGTCCTGACGTTACCGCCTCGCCAAGATCAAGAGCAGCCCGGCGTCACCCGTTGCCCAGGGTGAGGCAGGCCACGCGCGGTCCGGCCGTCCCGGCCTTGCCCGCGGCGGTACGGGTGTGCTCAGCGTGCACGATCAACGAGCGGGCCGGCTCCACCTCGTCGAAGGTCCAGTTCTGGCGCGCGGTGACCGAGGCGCCGCCCCGCGCGTCGGCGGTGAAGTCCAGCCACACCTCGTTGCGCGGATTGGCGTAGGCCGGGTCGACCGAGGGCGGCGAGGCGGCGGCCTTCGGGTCGGGACTGTGCTGGTAGTGCGGGCCGGCGTCCTCCGGTGTCGCGGTGCACGGCCGGGTGTGCAGATGGGCCCCGTACGCCCGGCGCGGGACCAGGCCGCCGGCGGTCAGCCGTACCGTCGTGCCCGTGGCCGTCCGGGAGATCGTGAGCTGGGCCGTGGCACCGGGCGGGACCACCTTGGGGTCGTAGGTGACGGCCCGCGCGCTCTGCGGGAACGGCAGGAAGGTGCCGGAGACGGTGCCCTCGACCAGCGGGGCCGCCAGGCCGCCCGGAGAGGGCGCCGACGACGGCAGCGCCGGGCTCGGCGCGCCGCTGACCAGCCAGGGCGTCGAGCCCGGCGGCAGCGACCCGCCGGACCCGGTCGCCGGGCCGCCCGGGCCGGTGCAACCCGCCAGGGCCGCGGTGAGCAGGAGGGGCAGGGCGGAAGCGCGCGGATGCATAGGTGGATCATGCCAAACAACCACAAAACGGGCGAGCATCCGGGAGTGGCTGGCTTTCTCGCGTCCCGGGCGTAAGGCTGACGGCATCGGTGCGGCGTTACGTGGAGGGGATCCGGATGGGCTACGCGGTGGTGCTCGGTGAGGCGTTGGTGGATCTGCTGGAGACCGAGCGCGACGGCGAGCTGATCTACCGGCAGGCGATCGGCGGCGCCCCGCTCAACGTCTCGGTCGGCGTCACCCGGCTCGGCGGCGAGGTGCAGTACTTCGGCTCGCTCGGCAACGACACCCTGGGCGACCGGATCGCCGCGTTCCTGCGCCAGATCGGGGTGGGCACGACCGGGCTGACCCGCGTACCGGTGCCGACCACGCTGGCCGTGACGACCTTCGAGGGCGCCGAGCCGACCTTCCAGTTCTACGGCGAGCCGCCCTCGTACGCGCTGCTGCGCCCCGAGGACGTCGACGACAAGGTGGTGGCCGGGGCGGCGGTGCTCTACACCGGGTCGATCAGCCTGATGCGCGAGCCGTTCCGGGCCGCCGCCCGCAAGGCCTGGGCGATCCCCGGCCCGCTGAAGGTCTTCGACCCCAACGTACGCCCGAAGCTGCTGCCCGACGCCGCCGCGGTCGGCGCCCTCCGTGACCTGGTCGAGGAGTTCTTCGCCACGGCTGACCTGGTCAAACTCAGCTCGGCCGACGCGGAGGTGCTCTGGGACGGCGCCGGTCCGGCGGCGGCCGCGGAACGCATCCTCAAGACCGGCGCGAAGGCGGTCGTGGTGACCTGCGGCTCCAAGGGCGCGTACGTGGCCACCGGGACGAGCACGGTGATGCTGCCGGCGCCGACGGTCGACGCGGTGGACGCCACCGGCGCGGGCGACTCGGTGATGGGCGCGCTGGTCCGCCGCCTGCTGGCCGACGGCGTGCCGGCCGAGCCCGAGGGCTGGCAGAGCTACGTCCGCTTCGCGCTGGCGGTGGCCGGCCTGGTGTGCGAACGCCCGGGCGGCGCGGTGGCGATGCCGACCGCCGAGGAGCTCACCGCCCGCTGGGGCGCGCTGCTGTAGCGCGCATCGGGAGGAAAGTTCGCCGGGAGCGATGATTCGCCGGCGCGGTGGGAGTCACCTCTCGGACAACGCATCCCGACCGTGTCCGGAGGACCCTCGATGACCATTCCCGTCACCGCCCGGCAGCTCGCCGTGCCCGGCGCCCGGCTGCACTACGAGGTACGCGGCAGCGGCCCGCTCGTGCTGCTGGCCGGCGCGCCGATGGACGCCCGCTCGTTCGAGGCGCTCGCCGGTCTGCTGGCCCGCGACCACACCGTGCTGACCACCGACCCCCGCGGCATCAACCGCAGCTCGGTGGAGCACCCCGACCGGGACTCCACCCCGCGTGAACGCGCCGACGACCTGGCCCGGCTGCTGACCCACCTCGACGCCGGCCCGGCCGTGGCGCTCGGCTCCAGCGGCGGCGCGGTCAGCGTCCTGGCCCTGGCGCAGGCTCGGCCCGAGCTGGTGCACACCGTCATCGCCCACGAGCCGCCGCTGCAGGAGCTGCTGGAGGACCGCGCCGAGCTGTACGCCGCCACCGAGGAAATGGTCGCCGCGTACCTCGCCGGGGACGTGCTCGGTGCCTGGGTGAAGTTCCTGCGGGCGGCGAACATCCCCTTCCCGCCGGAGATGATCGAGCAGGTGTTCCTCAGCGACCGTTCGCCGCAGACCGTCGCCGACGAGCACTTCCAGTTCGCCCACATGCTGCGGGCCACCGCCCGGTGGGTGCCCGACCTCGACCGGCTCAAGGCCGTGCCCACCCGGATCGTGGTCGGCATCGGCGAGGACTCCACCGGGCAGCTGTGCGACCGGGCGTCCCGGGCGCTCGCCGCCGGCCTCGGCATCGCGCCGACCATGTTCCCCGGCGACCACATCGGTTTCGCCGAGGACCCGGCGGCGTTCGAGGTACGCCTGCGGGGCGTCCTGGAAGGCTGACCGTCGGGCACACTTCGTGAGGTGAGTGAAACCCGCGCCGAATCCGCCGACCTGGCCCGGGCCCGCAACGGCGACGACGAGGCGTTCAACCGCGTCGTCGGGCCGTTGCGCCGGGAGCTGCACGCCCACTGCTACCGGATGCTCGGCTCCACCCACGACGCCGACGACGCGCTGCAGGACGCGCTGCTGCGGGCGTGGCGCGGGCTCGCCGGCTTCCAAGGACGCAGCTCGCTGCGCTCGTGGCTCTACACCGTGGCCACCCGGACCTGCCTGGACGCGGTCGAGGCCCGGGGGCGGCGGGCGCTGCCCGTCGACGTCGGGCCGTCGAGTCCCCGGGCTGTGCTCGGTGATGTGCCGTCGCACGAGGTCGCGTGGCTGGGGCCGTACCCGGACGGGCAGTTGGGCCGCGCCCGGCCGGACGCGCGCTACGAGCAGCGCGAGGCGGTCGAGCTCGCGTTCGTCGCCGCCCTGCAGCATCTGCCGGGCAACCAGCGTGCGGCGCTGCTGCTCTTCGAGGTGCTGGGCTTCTCGGCGGCGGAGATCGCCGAGGTGATGGCCACCTCGACCGCGTCGGTGAACAGCGCGCTGCAGCGGGCCCGGGCGATCGTCGCGGCGAAGGTGCCGGCGCGCAGCCAGCAGCAGACCCTGCGCAAAGTCGGCGACGCGCGGTTGCGGGAGATCGTCAACGGCTACTCGGCGGCGCTGGAACGCGGCGACGTCGACGGGCTGGTCACGCTGCTCACCGAGGACGTGACCTGGGCGATGCCGCCGCTGCCGCACTGGTACGCGGGGCTGGCGGCCGTCACCGACTTCGCGGCCCGGGTGCCGCTGAGCTCGTGCGGATCGTGGCGCAACGTGCCGGTGACCGCGAACGGGCAACCCGCGGTCGCGCAGTACCTCGACGGGCGGGCGTGGGCGATCTCCGTGCTCACCCTGCGCGACGACCGGATAGCGGAAATCACGTCGTTCCTGGGCGCGGAACACTTCGCCCACTTCGAGCTGCCGACCACCACCGCGCACGCCAAGATGGGGCATGACGCGATACACGATCGACGCCCCCACGGCGATCCGTCTCGTCCGTGAAGGCGTGACGGTGGCCGCGGAGCACCAGCTCGTCGCCCCCAACGTGCTGCGCTCGCAGGCGCTGTCGCTGCTCTACCGGCAGACCCGGCAGGGCGAGATCGCCGCGGCGGATGCGCGGACGCTGCTCGACGGGATCACCACGATGAAGATCCGGCTGCTCGGCGACCGGGTCTCCCGGCAGACCGCGTGGCGGGTGGCCGAGCAGCTCGGTTGGGACGACACGGTCGCCGCGGAATACGTGGCCGTGGCGCAGTTGCAGGCCGACGCCCTCGTGACCCTCGACCCGGAACTGGCGCGGCAGGTCGAGGGCGTGGTGCCGCTGGCGCCGTTCGAGGCGCTGCTCACCTGATCGCCCAGGACTTGTCTTGTTCAGTCGCCGAGGGCCTTGGCGATGAAGCGCTGCCGGTCCAGGAGCACCCGCTCGACCCGGACCTCGGCCACCAGCTCCTCACCGTCGCGCACCACGACGTCGAAGATCAGCTTGCGCCCGTCCACCTTGGCCAGCGTGGCCAGCGCGGTGACCCGGCGCCCGAGCGGGGTGGGCGCGCGATGCTCGACCTCGGCGCGGACGCCGACCGTGGTGACGCCGCCGGGCATCTGCCGCGCGGTCGCGGCGACCGTGGCGGCCTCGGCCAGCGCGAGCACCCTGGGCGTGCCGAGCACGGGCACGTCACCCGAGCCGAGCGCCTGGGCGGTGTCCGCGTCGGTGACGGTCAGCTCCACCCGGGCGCTGAGCCCGGGGGAGAACTCCGGTAGCTCCATGCGACACAGCTTAGGGCTGCGACGGCCGGCGCCAGTAAGCGTCATCCACAGGCGCTGCGTCATCCACAGGCACTGCGTCATCCACAGGCACTGCGCCGTGCGGGCCGGCAGCGGGCTGACCGGCGAAGGACGGACCCGGGACCGCCGGGGCGAGCATCGGCTGCTGCTGCCCGGCGGCCGGTGCGGTCGCGGCCCGGGCGTGGCGGGCGCGGATCGACAGCTGCTCGGCGATCCACCACGCCTCGTCGACGTCCCGGTCCTGAGCCACCCCCGACCGGCCGCCCGCGGTGTCCGCGTACACGGTGGCCAGGCGCAACATCCGCTGCACCGGCCCCTGCACGACCCGTACGCTCTGCAACCGCGCGTACGGGACCATGGTCAGCTCCTTGGTGAGCAGCCCGGAACGTGCGACGAACACCTCCGGCGTCAGCCCCGTACCGAACGACCGCAGCGCGAACGGGTGCAACCAGCGGGCCCGGTCCGGCGGTGGCAGCGTGGCCAGCGCGGCCAGATCGACGCCCGGAAGCACCTCCCACACCAGCTGCCGGCCGGCCGCGAACACGCCCACCGGCAGCAGGCGGTCCGAGCGCTTGTCGTCATTCGACTGCGGACCGGCGTACCCGGCGATGTCCAGGCGCATGTGCAGCCAGTCCTTGGCCCGCCAGAGCAGCGGCCAGGTCACCCCGATGGACTGCACGCGGTTCAGCGGCACGATCTGGCTGCGGGTCTCCAGCAGCCCGTAGCGCACGGCGAGCCGCCCGTCGGGATCGCGGGCCAGCCGGAAGTCCCAGTCCTGCAGCACCCGCCGGACCGGCTGCAGCAGCACACCGGCCATCGCGGTCACCGTGCTGGCGATGCCGACGAAGGTCCAGGACCCTTCGAGCACGAACTGCATCACCACGAAGGCGACACCGACCGGCAGCAGGAAGGCCTGCGGGGTGAGCAACTGGCTGATCAGCAGGTCACGGTTGCTGACCCGGAAGAGTGGCCACTCGGGCGCGGCCGGCGCCGGCTCCGCGGCGCCCGGAGCAACAACCCCGGGGGTACGCCCGGCGAGCGCGAGCAACCGCTGCCGGAGCGCGGCGGCCTCCCGGACACTCAGGTACGCCAGCGGAGCCTCTGTCTTACCGCCGCCGACCACCTCGAGCCGCAGCTCGGCCAGCCCGGTGAGCTGAGCCAGCAATGGCCGCCGCATCTCGACGGCCTGCAACCGGTCGAGCGGGATGGCCCGGTTGCGCCGCCAGAGCAGCCCGTCCTGGATCCGCAGCTCCCGCCCGACGACGTGATAGCCGGTGTTCAGCCAGCCGATCACGGCGAAGATGACGACGCCGACCGCGACGACGGCCACGACGAGGGCGAAGCGCTCGATCCCGACCTGCGACAACGTCTGCCAGCTCAGGGCGGCGACGATGACGGCGATGGACTTGGCCCCGCTGAGCAGCGGGCTGAGCGGGTGCAACCGCCGGCGCGGCTCGGCGACCACCGCGTCCGCGGGCACTGACGGCCCGGCCTCGGTGGGCGACCCACCCGGCTGCGGCGTGGGCGGCCCACCCGGTTGCGGCGTGGGCGGCAGCGGGCCGGCTTGGGTGGTTGGCCCGCCGGGCTCCGAAGCGGGCGGCCGACCGGGCTGCGGCGTGGGCGGCCCACTCGGCTGCGGCGTGGGCGGCAGCGGGCCGGCTTGGGTGGTTGGCTCGCCGGGCTCCGAAGCGACCGGCGGTTGGGGGACGGCGGATGGCTCGGCGGTGAGCGGCGATCGGTCGGCGTGGTGCACCCCGTTGTCGGCGGCCGGCCGGCCGGCGGCATCGGATGGCCCGGCGGCTTTCGACGGCTCGGCGGCGTCGGGCGGCCCGGCGGCTTGCGACGGCTCGCCGCCGGGTCCGGGGTCCGGCTGGGGGCGGGAGTAGGCGGCGGTCACAGGCCTTCGGCCCGGTCCTCGCCCAGCGCCGTCAGCCTGTCGCGCAGGCGGGACGCTTCCTCCGGGGGGAGGCCGGGGATCTTGGCGTCGCTGGCGGCCGACGCGGTGTGCAGCTGGACGGTGGCCAGCTTGAACGCGCGTTCCAGCGGTCCGGCGGTCACGTCGACGAACTGCATGCGGGCGTACGGGACGATCGACAGCCGGCGGATCACCAGGCCGTGGCGGACCAGGAGGTCGTTGTCGCGTTCCGCGTACCCCCAGGCTTTGACGGCCCGGACCGTCACCAGGGAGCGCCAGATCGCCATGGCCACGACCGCCGCCATGGCCGCGCGCCAGATCCAGTGGTCCGTCAGGACCGCGCCGACCGTCAGGCCGGCCAGGACGATGACCACCCAGACCGCCCTGTTGATCAACTCCACTGTGATCAGGCTGCGGGAGACCGGCCGCCATTCGACCGTGTCGGGCCATGGCTCGAGCGGGTCGGTCGGGGCGGGCGCCGGGGCGCTGGGCTCGGTCACGCTGAAAGCCTAAGCGGAGCTGTCGCGCTGCGGCGCCCGGAACGGGCTGACCTCGCGCAGGAATGCCCGCGCGGTCAGGAAATCGGTGAGGTATTCACGGTGGTCGTCGCAGGCCAGCCAGGTCTTGCGGTACGCCGGGTCGTGCAGCTTGGGGTTGTTCCACAGCAGCGACCACGCGCCGGGCGCACGACAGCCCTTGCGCGAGCACTGCGGGGAAAGCTCCTCGACCACGGGATGAACACTATCCGGTGGGAGGGATCAGAGCCGGGGGAGAGATTAGAGCGCCGGGCGACCACGGGGGAAGTCGCCCGGCGACGGGCTGAATGTTACACGCTCACGCGGGTGCCGCGTCTACCCGCCGGAGGTGCCCGTTCGAGCGCATCGCGCAGAAAGATCGACATCCTCGCCCGCGTGGCGGGCGCGTAATCCGCCTCTGCCCGACGGCTCCCAGCGTGGTCGTGTAAGTCTTGAGCGTCGGCACCCGTGCCGGCGCGACCTGAGAACCGCAGAATCTCGATGGAGGACCGGTGGCCGAGCCGACCATGCCCGAGGGCACGAGCAGCGCCGATCCGGGCAGCGCCGACCAGGCCCGGCCGGAGATGAGCCGGCCGGAGCAGGGCCGGCCGGAGCCGAGCCGGCTCGAGCAGGGCTGGCCGGCACAGGCGCAGGCGCGGCCGGAGCAGGCGCGGCCGGAGCAGGGCCGGCCGGAGCAGGGCCGGCCGGTGACGCCGGCTCAGGACGCCACCCAGCTGGAACGGGCCATGTTCGAGGTCAAGCGGGTCATCGTCGGCCAGGACCGGATGGTCGAGCGGATGTTCGTCGCGCTGCTGGCCCGCGGGCACTGCCTGCTCGAAGGCGTGCCCGGCGTGGCCAAGACGCTGGCGGTCGAGACCCTGGCCCGCGTCGTCGGCGGTTCCTTCTCGCGCATCCAGTTCACCCCCGACCTGGTCCCCGCCGACATCGTCGGCACCCGGATCTACCGGCAGTCGAGCGAGAAGTTCGACGTCGAACTCGGCCCGGTCTTCGTCAACTTCCTGCTCGCCGACGAGATCAACCGGGCGCCCGCCAAGGTGCAGTCGGCGCTGCTCGAGGTCATGGCCGAGCACCAGGTGTCGATCGGCGGCGAGACGCACTCGGTGCCGGATCCGTTCCTGGTCATGGCGACCCAGAACCCGATCGAGCAGGAGGGCGTGTATCCGCTGCCCGAGGCGCAGCGCGACCGCTTCCTGATGAAGATCCTGGTCGGCTACCCCACCGACGTGGAGGAGCGCGAGATCGTCTACCGGATGGGCGTCAGCCCGCCGGAACCCAAGACCGTCTTCTCGTCCGAGGACCTGCTGGCTCTGCAGCGCCGCGCGGACCAGGTGTTCGTGCACAACGCGCTGGTCGACTACACGGTCCGGCTGGTGCTGGCCACCCGCGCGCCGGCCCAGCACGGCATGCCCGACGTCGCCCAGCTCATCCAGTACGGCGCCAGCCCGCGTGCCTCGCTCGGCATCGTCCGCGCCACCCGGGCCCTCGCCCTGCTCCGCGGCCGTGACTACGCGCTGCCGCAGGACGTGCAGGACATCGCCCCGGACATCCTGCGGCACCGGCTGGTGCTCAGCTACGACGCGCTCGCCGACGACATCCCGGCCGACCACATCGTCGCCCGGATCATGGCCAGCGTGCCGATGCCCTCGGTCGCCTCCCGGCAGGGCACCTCGCCCAACGGGCACCCCGGCGCCCACCCCAACGGCCATCCGGTGTCGGCGGTGCCGGCCAGCGGGGGTCCGGCGTTCGACTCATTGCCGCAGCAGCCGGCCTGGCCGGGACAGCAGTGACGGTCAGCTCGTGACGACCGCCGACCTCCCGCCCGTGGTGAAGGACGCGAGCACGGCCCGCGCCGAGGCCGTGCTGTCGCGCCTGCAACTGCTGGTCACCCGCAAGCTGGACGGTCTGCTGCAGGGCGACTACGCGGGCCTGCTGCCGGGTCCGGGCAGCGAGGCGGGGGAGAGCCGCGAATACCGGCCCGGCGACGATGTGCGCCGGATGGACTGGCCGGTCACGGCCCGGACCACGCTTCCGCACGTACGGCGTACGGTCGCCGACCGTGAACTGGAGACGTGGATGGCCGTCGACCTGTCGGCCAGCCTCGACTTCGGCACGGCGACCATGCTCAAACGCGACCTGGTGCTCGCGGCGGCCACGGCGATGGCGCACCTGACCGTACGTGGCGGCAACCGGATCGGCGCTGTCGTGGGCACCGGCTCGGGCCTGCCCGCCCGGCAGCCCAGCGGCTTCAGCTGGCGCAAGCGACGGGAGCCCGGCCCCCCGGCACCGCAGACCCAGCCGATGGTGCGGATGCCCGCCCGGCCCGGCCGCAAGGAGGCGCAGGGGCTGCTGCGCGCGATCGCCCGTACCCGGATCCGGCCCGGACGCACCGACCTGGGTGAGCTGATCGACATGCTGAACCGGCCACCGCGCCGCCGGGGTGTCGCCGTGGTCATCTCCGACTTCCTGGCTCCGGTGGACGGCTGGTCCCGGCCGATCCGCAAGCTCGGGGTCCGGCACGACGTGCTGGCCATCGAGGTTGTCGACCCGCGCGAGCTGGAGCTGCCGGACGTCGGCGTGCTGACCCTGGCCGACCCCGAGACCGGGGTGCTGCACGAGGTGCAGACGGCCGATCCGGCGCTGCGGGCCCGGTACGCCGAGGCGGCCGGCAACCAGCGCGGCGAGATTGCCCGGGCACTACGGGCCGCCGGTGCCGCACACTTGAGGTTGCGCACCGACACCGACTGGCTGCTCGACGTCGTCCGTTTTGTGGCCGCCCAACGACACGCACGCACCCGGGGGACAACGCGATGATCCGTTTCCTGCAGCCGTGGTGGCTGCTCGCCGTCCTGTCCGTCCTGCTGGTGGCGGGTGCGTACGTCCTGCGCCAGTTCCGCCGCCGCACGTACGCGATGAAGTTCACGAACGTGGAGCTGCTGCGCACCCTGGCGCCCAAGGGCCTGGGCTGGCGCCGGCACGTGGCCGCCGGCGCCTTCCTGCTGAGCCTGCTGTCGCTGGCGTTCGCGATGGCCCGGCCGTCGATCGACCGCGAGGAACCGCTGGAACGGGCGACCGTGATGCTGGCCATCGACGTGTCGCTGTCGATGGAGGCCGACGACGTCCAGCCGAACCGGATCGAGGCGGCCCAGGAGGCGGCCAAGGCGTTCGTGCAGGAGCTGCCGCCGACGTACAACCTGGGCCTGGTCTCGTTCGCGAAGGCGGCGAACGTGCTGGTGTCGCCGACCAAGGACCGCGCCGCGGTGCTCGCCGGCATCGACGGGCTGACCCTGGCCGAGGCGACGGCGACCGGCGAGGCGGTCTTCACCTCGCTGGACGCCATCCGCACGGTCCCGGCGGACGGTGCGAACGGCGCGCCGCCGGCCCGCATCGTGCTGCTGTCGGACGGCTACCGGACGTCGGGCCGTTCGGTCGAGGACGCGGCGGCGGCGGCCGAGGCGGCCAATGTGCCGGTCTCGACGATCGCCTTCGGCACCGACACCGGGGTGGTCGACATCCGCGGCCAGCTGCAGCGGGTGCCGGTGGACCGGCTGTCGTTGCAGAAGCTGGCCGACAAGACCAAGGGCTACTTCTACGAGGCGGCGTCGGTCTCCGAGCTCAAGCAGGTGTACGAGGACATGGGCAGCTCGATCGGCCACCGGATCGAGCCCCGTGAGGTCACCCAGTGGTACGCCGGGGTGGCTCTGCTGCTCGGGCTCCTCGCCGGGGCGATGAGTCTGCTCTGGACCTCACGCCTGCCCTGAGCGGAAGCGTCGCCGGTCAGGTGGCGATCGCGCCGCCGTCGACCGGCAGCACCGCCCCGTGCACGTAGGCCGCCTCGTCCCCGGCGAGGAAGGCGACGGCGGCCGCCACTTCTCGCGGGTCGCCGAGGCGCCGGGCGGGCAAGGCCGCGGCGACAGACTCGAGTCCGGCTCCGCCGCCGGTGCCTTCGGTCCGGATCGGACCCGGGCTGACGGCATTGACACGTACGCCGGCGGGACCGAACTCCGCGGCCCAGCCCTGGGTCAGGAGCAGCAACGCCGCCTTGCTGGAGCCGTACAGCCCCGCGGCGACGGAGCCGCGGTGGGCTGCGCCGGTCAGGATGTTGACCACCACTCCGGAACCCCGCTCGGCCATGGCCGGCACCAGCGACTGCACCAGGAAGTACGGGGCCTTGACGTTCAGCGCGTACATGGAGTCGAAGGCGGCCTCGGTCGTGGCCGTCGTCGGCCCGAAGGTGAAGACGCCCGCGTTGTTGACGAGGATGTCCACCTGACCGGTGACGCCGAGGGCACGGTCGGCCAGGCCGGTGGTTCCGGCCGTCGTCGTGAGGTCGGCGGCCAGGAAGTCAGCACGACCGCCGCGGTCGCGGATCCGCGTGACTGCCCCGCTTCCTCGCCCGGCGTCGCGGCCCGAGACGAGCACATGAGCGCCGTGCTCGGCGAGCAGGTCGGCCACGGCACGGCCGATGCCGCTGGTGGATCCGGTGACGAGCGCCGTACGGCCGTCGAGGCGCTTCCGCGTTGCTGTTGTCATCCCCAGCACTCTGACGGTCGCCGGCCCGGTAGACCGAAACCCTTTGCGATTTCGGCAAACGCCGGGGTGGAAGCGGGGACGGCCCAGCACCGAGACAGCCGGACCGCGACGACGCGGCATGCCGTTGCGGGGTGCCGGGTCGGCTGTCAGGGGGTGCTGTGGACGAGGACGAAGAGGACGACCACCCAGGCGGCGGCGATGGTGAAGGTCAGGGGAGCGACGAACTTGCCCATGGCTGTGACTTTCCGGTGGTGACCGACGGGGAAAGTGCGCACACGGCTCATCGCGGCCGGCATCCAGCTCCCGTCGCGGCGCGGCACGACACCACCCGGCTCCGGTAGAACAGACGGAGCCGCAGGGCGGTTGGAGCGGGATGGGATGCTGCGTCAGCGGGTCAGGCTCGGGGCGCACGCCGGTGCAGGCGCGCGGCGGTCGAGGTCAGAGCGGCTGACGAACGGCCCGGCCACGACTGGGAGGATCGCTATCTCGCACAGCGATCACCTCCGTCAGTAGTCCGGGCTCGGGAACCGTCGAAGAGCGTACCTCTTAAGCGGGGCTTAAGGTAATCGGGCTCACCGTGGTGTCGCCCACGTGTCGCGGCGGCGAGAATGCCGGCCAGCAGGGGCAGCCAGGCGAGGCGTTGCCAGGCCCAGCCGGGGCTGTCCGGGGCGGTCAGGAGGCCGGGCATCGCGGGGTTGAGCAGGGCCGCGGCACCGGCTACGACCAGCAGCACGCTCTGGTGGCCGAGATAGACCGGGACGGCGGCGCGGTTGAGGGCGGTGATCGGGCGGCGGACCCGGTCGTGGCGCAGGAGGCGGGCCAGCGGTCCGCGCAGCATCAGGAAGACACCGATCTGGGTGACGGCCAGCGCTACGGCGGCCAGGGTGGGCGGGTCCAGGTTGGACCGCCCGCCGCCGGGCACCCCGACCGCGCTGACGGGGTAGCCGCCGATCAGGATCAGCGCGGCCAGGATCGCGGCGCCGTTGCAGGCGAGCGCGGCGCCGACCCACGGACCGGCGCCCGGCCGAGGGTCGGCACCCGGCCGAGGGTCGGCCCCCGGCCACGCGCGGGTACCCGGCCACGGGTCGGTGCCCGGCTGAGGGGAGTCGCCCGGCTGAGGGGAAGTGCCCGGCTCAGGGGAAGCGCCCGGCTCAGGGGAAGCGCCCGGCTGAGGGGAAGTGCCCGGCTCAGGGGAAGCGCCCGGCTCAGGGGAAGCGCCCGGCTGAGGGGAAGTGCCCGGCTGAGGGGAAGTGCCCGGCCGCGGGAAGGCGCCCGGCCGCGGGTAGGCGCCGACAGACGGGCCGGTGGCGATGCCCGGACCGGTGTCCGGGCGTGGGGAGGTGTCCACGGACGTGCTCGCGGCCGGGGCGCGGTGGCGGTCGCTGTCGGCCAGCATCATGCCGAGCAGCCAGGGGATGGACCACGCCGCCGGGATCACCACGAGGTCCGGCAGGAGCCCGAGATCCCCGGCCGCGACGGCCACCACCGACGGCAGGACGGCCGCCACCCCGAGCCGGCGGACGACCCGGCTCAACGGGCCGGTGGCGGCGCGCAGCGCGAGATAGGGCAGCAGGAACCACAGCGGGCTCACGACCAGGCCGGCGATCGTGCGCAACGTCGCGGTCGGGGTACCCAGCGCCGCCCCCGCGAACAGGACCAGCGCCCATCCGGCCAGCAGGAAGGTCGCCGGACGCAGCAACCGGGCCAGCGCCCCGCGACGCCACCCGGCCGGCTCGGCGGCGGGCCGGCCGGCCTGTGCCGAGCCGGTGGCGGTGGGCCGGCCTGGCTGTGCCGAGCTGGCGGCGGGTCGGCCTGGCTGCACTGAGCTGGCGGCGGCGGGCCGGCCTGGCTGTGCCGAGCCGGTGGCGGCGGACCGGCGTGCGCGGGTGGAGCAGGCAGCGGAGTATCCGCCGGCGAAGAAGAGCAGCCCCAACGTCTGCAACAACCACGTCGCCGGGGCCGCCCCGGGCATCGCGGCGAGCGGGCTCGCGGTCGTCACCCCGTCCGGACCGGGAACCAGGCCGGTGACCAGCCAGTGCCCGGCGACCACGCCGACGATCGCATACGCGCGGACCGCGTCGATCGTCCGGTCCCGCGGTGCCGCGCTCATGCCGCACCCACGGTGCGCGAGGCCGGGTGCAGCACGACCGAAGCCACCGCGGTCAGCGTCGCCGAGCCCGGGCACAGGTACCCGTCGTGGCCGCTCACCCCGGCGGTCGGCAGTGGCTGCGCGCCGAACGCGGGTGACGAGGGCCGCCGGCCGTGACCCAGGTGGCCCACCCGCAGCTGCGGTATCCGCCGGATCCAGTCGTTGTCCGCGAGCGCCGACCACACTTGGGCCCCGCCCAGGCCGGCCGCCGTGTTCGTGCCCATGCCCGGCGCGCCCAGCGCGACGACGTCGGCGACGCAGGGCAGGTGCGGTGCGGCCAGGCCCACGACCAGCGCGCCGTAGCTGTGGCCGATGAGCGTCACCGCGGCCCCGGTGGGCAGCGTCTGCACGAAGGCGGTCAGCTCGTCGGCGCCGGTCCGGGCGCGCAGGTCGCGGGCCGAGTCCAGGGACAGGCCTTCCGGCGGGTCGTAGCCGAGCCAGGCCACGACGGCGACCCGCGTGCCGGGGGCGGTGGCGCGGAGTTCCGCGTACAGCGCGCGGGCCTGGACGGCTGGGGCTCGGCGGGAGACGCCGCCCAGGCCGCGGTCGAAGTCGCGCAGCCGGGTGTCGACGCCCGGGACGAGCACCGCGATCCGTTCCGCGCCGGTCAGATCGCCGAGCACCTCGACGGCCCGGCCGTCGCCGCGCGGGTCGAGGGTGAGGAACTGGCGTCCGGAGCGGGCCCAGGACGCGTACGGTTCGCCGGCGCGGGCGGGTGCGGGGGCCGGCGGCGCCGCCTGCAGCGGCAGGGCCAGGGTCAACAGCAGGAGAGTCAGGGAGATCCGCATGACCTGCACCCTGCGGCGGCGGCCCGGTCCCGGGCGTCACCCCACGGAGCCCACTGCGAGGCCCTACCGGGGTGCTACTCGCCCGCGGCGATCAGACCTGACTCGTACGCGAAGACGACCGCCTGGGCCCGGTCGCGCAGGACGAGCTTGGCCAGGATGCGGCCCACGTGGGTCTTCACCGTCTGCTCCGCGACCACGAGCTCCGCCGCTATCTCCTGGTTGGACCGGCCACGGGCGATCAGCCGCAGCACGTCGGTCTCGCGCGGTGTCAGACCCGTCAGCGTCGTGGGCCGCGGCGGCCGGGCCTGAGGGCGGGCCGCGAACTCGGCGATGAGCCGGCGGGTCACCGAGGGCGCCAGCAGGGCCTCGCCGGCCGCGACGACCCGGACCGCGTGCACGAGATCCGCCGCGGGGGCGTCCTTGAGCAAAAAGCCGCTGGCCCCGGCGCGCAGGGCCTCGTACACGTAGTCGTCGAGGTCGAAGGTGGTCAGGATCAGCACCCGGACCGACGCGCCCGGGGTCAGCAGCCGGCGGGTGGCCTCCAGGCCGTCCATGACCGGCATGCGGACGTCCATGAGCACCACGTCGGGGTCGAGCCGGCGGGCGGCCGCGACCGCCGCGGCGCCGTCCGGGGCGCTGCCGACCACGAGCAGGTCGGGCTGGGCGGCCAGCAGCGCGCCGAAACCCTCTCGGACCATGGCCTGGTCGTCGGCGATCAGGACCCGGATCATTCAGACCTCCGTCAAGGGCAGCCGGGCCGCGACCCGGTAGCCGCCGTCCGGCGCGGGGCCGGCCTCGAGTGTGCCGCCGAGCAGGGCGGACCGCTCCCGCATCCCGACCAGCCCGTGTCCGGGGCCGTCGGCGACGGCGGTGGGGGCCGCGCCCGGATCGTTGCCGACCTCCACCCACAGCGCCTCGGCGGTGCCGCGGACCGAGATCCGCACCGGGCCGCCCGGCGCGTGCCGGGCCGCGTTGGCCAGGGCCTCCTGGACGATCCGGTACGCCGCGAGCCCGACCGCCTCCGGCACCTCGGCGACGCCGTCCTCGGCCAGCGTGACCTCGACCCCGGCCCGCTGAGCGGTCTCCACGAGCGCCACCACGTCGGACAGCCCCGGCTGCGGAGCGCGCAACGAATCGTCGGTCTCCGCGCGCAGCACGCCGAGCAGCCGCCGCATGTCGCCCAGCGCCTCCCGCGCGCCCGCCGCGATGGTGCCGAACTCGGCCTGGGCCGGCGCGGGCAGGCCGGTGATCCGGTACGGCGCGGTTTCCGCCTGGACCGCGATCATCGACATGTGGTGGGCCACCACGTCGTGCATCTCCCGGGCGATCCGGGCGCGTTCCTCCAGCACCGCGCGCCGGGCCTGCTCCAGCTCGGTCAGCTCGGCCTGGCGGGTCAGCTCGGCCCGGCTGCGCCGGCGCCGGGACACCAGGTCACCGGCGAGACCCATCGCGACCAGGAGCATCACGACGCTCCACATGTTGTCGCGCGGGGCGAACGCCACCACCGGCACGATGGTCAACGCGGTCACCAGGGCGATGACGGCCGACTCCTCCTGCCGGACCAGCGCGGCCAGCACGAACAGGAAGCCGAAGATCTGCACCGGCGACCAGGGCCAGGGCTCGTCCGGGGTGGCGCCGAGGACGCCCAGGAACAGCAGGGGATAGGCCAGGCGCCAGGCGAGCAGCGGGCGGCGCACGGCGACCACCACCGGCAGCACCGCCCAGAGCGCCAGGGCACCGGCGACGAACCGGTGGAGGTCGCGGTTGTCGAGCAGGTAGGTGGCGTTCACCAGGGCCAGGCCGACCAGGGCGAGCAGGGCCACCGGGACGCCGTACAGCCGGATCCTGGCCCAGCGCCGGGTCCGGGCCGGCGGCTGCCGGCGGTCCGGGCCCAGCAGCACCCGGCGCAGGGGACCGGTCAGCTCCATCCCGGCAGGCTACGGTGACCGGCCCCGGCCCGTCGTGCCCCTGCGGGATGATCTCTGTGTCGTACTCAGGTATGACAAGGGGTGGGCTTCGTCCTACCAGCAGGTAACGCCTAGTCTGCGAGCGGTCTGTTCCTCGAACGAAGGAGTACGCGTGGCCCGCACCGTGTTGGTGACCGGAGGTAACCGCGGCATCGGCCTGGCCATCGCGCGGGCCTTCGCCGAGCAGGGCGACCGGGTCGCCGTCACGCACCGCGGCAGCGGCGCCCCCGAGGGCCTGTTCGGCGTCGAGTGCGACATCACCGACTCCGCCGCCGTCGACGCCGCGTTCACCACCGTGGAGCAGGAGCTGGGCCCGGTCGAGGTGCTGGTCGCCAACGCCGGCATCACCGACGACACGCTGCTGCTGCGGATGAGCGAGGAGCAGTTCACCCGGGTCCTGGACACCAACCTGACCGGTTCGTTCCGGGTCGCCAAGCGGGCCAGCGCCAAGATGCTGCGGGCCAAGTGGGGCCGGATCATCTTCATCTCCTCGGTCGTCGGCCTCTACGGCGGTCCGGGCCAGGTCAACTACGCGGCCAGCAAGGCCGGGCTGGTCGGCGTGGCCCGCTCGATCACCCGTGAGCTGGGCAGCCGTAACATCACGGCGAACGTCGTGGCGCCGGGTTTCATCGACACCGAGATGACCGACGTGCTGTCCGAGTCCCGCAAGGCGGAGATCCTCAAGGCGATCCCCGCCGGCCGGCTCGCGGCACCCGACGAGGTCGCCCGGGCGGTGACGTTCCTCGCCGGGGACGGCGCGGCGTACATCTCGGGCGCGGTCATCCCGGTCGACGGCGGCCTCGGCATGGGTCACTGAGCTCACTCACCCCGCTCTGCGAAACGGAGAAAACGAAGTGTCTGGACTGCTCGCCGGCAAGCGGCTGCTCATCACCGGCATCATCACCGACGCGTCGATCGCGTTCTCGGTGGCGAAGATCGCCCAGGAGAACGGCGCGACGGTCGTGCTGACCGGCTTCGGCCGCATGTCGCTGGTCGAGCGGATCGCCAAGCGGCTGCCCGAGCCGGCGCCGGTCATCGAGCTGGACGTGACCAACCCCGAGCAGCTCGCCGGCATCGCCGACAAGGTGCGCGAGCACGTCGACGGGCTCGACGGCGTGGTGCACTCGATCGGCTTCGCGCCGCAGAGCTGCCTCGGTGGCGGGTTCCTGGACGCCCCGTGGGAGGACGTCGCCACGGCGCTGCAGGTGTCGACATACTCGTACAAGTCGCTGGCCACGGCCTGCCTGCCGCTGATGGGCCGGGGTGGCAGCATCGTCGGCCTGACCTTCGACGCGACCAAGGCCTGGCCGGTCTACGACTGGATGGGCGTGGCCAAGGCGGGCCTGGAGTCGGCCTCCCGCTACCTCGCGCTGCACCTGGGCAAGCAGGGCATCCGCAGCAACCTGGTGTCGGCCGGGCCGCTGCGCACGATGGCCGCCAAGTCGATCCCGGGCTTCGAGCAGTTCGAGGAGGCCTGGGCCGAACGCGCGCCGCTGGGCTGGGACCTGAGCGACCAGGAGCCGGCCGCGCGGGCGGTCTGTGCCCTGCTGTCCGACTGGTTCCCGGCCACCACGGGCGAGATCGTGCACGTCGACGGCGGGTATCACGCGCTCGGCGCCTGAGCCCGGGGCGGGGGTGGCTGTGGGCCACCCCGCCGGGCGAGGGAGTATGGAGCGGTGGCGTACGACGCGTTCCTTCTGCTGTCCTTCGGTGGCCCCGAGCACCCCGACGATGTGATGCCGTTCCTGCGCAACGTGACGCGCGGGCGGGGCATCCCCGAGGAACGTCTGGCCGAGGTGGCCGAGCACTACTACCACTTCGGCGGCGTCTCGCCGATCAACCAGCAGTGCCGTGACCTGCTGGCGGCGGTGACGGCGGACTTCCGGGCGCACGGCATCACGCTGCCGACGTACTGGGGCAACCGCAACTGGCAGCCCATGCTGGCCGACACCATGGCGCAGATGCGCGACGACGGCATCACCTCGGCGCTCGGCTTCGCCACCAGCGCGTACGGCGGCTACTCCTCCTGCAAGCAGTACTGGGAGGACATCGCCCAGGCCCGCGCGAAGGTCGGTCCGGGCGCCCCGGCCGTGGCCAAGCTGCGCCAGTTCCACGACCACCCGGGCTTCGTCGCGCCGCACGCCGACGCGGTCACCGCCGCCCTGGCCCAGCTCGACCCGGCCCGCCGGGCCAGCACCCGGCTCGTCTTCACCGCCCACTCCATCCCGGTGTCGATGGCCAGGACAGCCGGTCCCGACGGCGGCCGCTACGAGGCCCAGCTGCACGAGACCGCCGCGCTGGTGCACGCCGCCGCCGCACCGGACCTGCCCTGGGACCTGGTCTGGCAGAGCCGGTCCGGCCCGCCGCAGGTGCCGTGGCTGGAGCCGGACATCAACGACCACCTGACCGCTTTGGCCGAGAAGGACGTCACCGACGTGGTGGTGAGCCCGATCGGCTTCGTCTCCGACCACCTGGAAGTGCTCTGGGACCTGGACAACGAGGCCCGGGACACCGCGGCCGAGCTCGGCCTGGGCTACGCCCGCGCGGGCACCCCCGGCACCGACCCCCGGTTCGTCACGATGGTCCGCGAGCTGGTCGAGGAGCGGACGAACGGCGTCGCCCGGGAACGGCTCGGTACGCTGCCGGTCTGGGACCAGTGCCCGGCCGACTGCTGCCCGCCCCCGCAACGCCGAGGAGCCCCATGACCGAGCGCAAGGCTGTCGAGAGCTGGCTCACCGACATGGACGGGGTCCTCGTCCACGAGGGCGAGCCGGTCCCGGGTGCGCCCGAGTTCGTCAACCGGATGAAGCAGTCCGGCAAGCCCTTCCTCATCCTGACCAACAACTCCATCTACACCCCCCGTGATCTGCAGGCCCGGCTGGCCCGGATGGGCTTCGACGTGCCCGAGCAGTCGATCTGGACGGCGGCGCTGGCCACCGCCCAGTTCCTGGCCGACCAGCGCCCGGGCGGCACCGCGTACGTGATCGGCGAGGCCGGTCTGACCACGGCGATGCACGCGGTCGGGTACGTGCTGACCGACTACGCGCCGGACTACGTGGTGCTCGGCGAGACCCGCACGTACAGCTTCGAGGCGATCACCAAGGCGGTCCGCCTGATCAACGACGGCGCCCGGTTCATCTGCACGAATCCGGACCCGACCGGGCCTTCCAACGAGGGTGCCCTGCCGGCGGCCGGCTCGGTGGCGGCGATGATCTCGAAGGCGACCGGCGTCGACCCGTACTTCGTGGGCAAGCCGAACCCGATGATGATGCGCTCGGCGCTGAACGTGATCGGCGGGCACAGCGAGAGCACGGCGATGATCGGCGACCGGATGGACACCGACGTGCTGTGCGGCCTGGAGGCCGGGCTGGAGACGATCCTGGTGCTGACCGGGATCAGCACGCGGGCGGAGAGCGAGCGGTATCCGTACCGGCCGTCGCGGATCGTGGACAGCGTCGCCGACCTGATCGCCGAGATCTGAGGCTCAGTGCACGGCACGGCCGCTCCCGCGTACGGGAGCGGCCGCCGGCCGGCGATCAGCAGGCCGTGGACGTCCGCATCCGGTAGGCCACGATCTTGACGATGCCGCTGGTGACGGCGTGATTGCCGGCCGTCCAGTCACTGCCGGCGCGGATCCACTTGCCCTGTGACTCGTTCCACGTCCACCGCTGGGCGCAGTAGCCCGAGCCGATGTAGACGCCGCCGGCGTGCGGCCAGCCGAGGCTGGTGGTGTAGGCGCCGGACGGCAGGACCTCGTCGTATCCCGAGGAGCGGTAGTCGTAGAGCACGCCGATCCCGACGCTGCTGCCGTTCAGGATGGCTTTGGCTGTGCTGGCCGCCTGCGCGGGTGCGGCGCCGGTGAGGGCGGCCGTGACCGCCAGCAGGGCGGCGACGATGAGCTTTCGCATGGGCACGTCCTTGGGTGAGTGGGGGCGGTCAGCAGTGGTACGGGTAGATCTGCACGAAGTAGTTCCCGGCCAGCCGGAACCGGTTGGGTCCCCGGAAGTCGCTGCCGGCCGGGTTCCAGGTCCCGGGCTGGCCGGTGGCGGAGGTGTACCGCGCGGCGCAGTAGCCCGAGCCGATGTAGACCCCGCCGGCGTGCCCCCAGCCGAGGTTGTAGTCGGTCCAGTTGCCCGAGGGCAGGATCCGGTCGTAGTTCGACCCGGTCGTCCGCCAGTTCTGCAGCACCCCGAGGCCGACCGACCCCGAGTTGTAGATGCCGTAGACGCTGGTCGGCGCCGCCTGTGCGGGCGCGGCGCCACCCAGCGACAGCGGGATGGCGAGAGCCGCGGCGACAGCGGCTCCGACGAGACGTTTCACGAGCACGGATAGCTCCTCACGGTGGATGGGGTTCGGTGGCCGGCCGCCCTCCATGCTGGACAGACGAAGGGCCGGGTGGAACGCCGATCCGTCCCTGAACAGCGGCTTTCTGTCCCCCGCAGACAGATGATCCGGTGCTGGCACAATGAACGCCGTCGATTCCCGGAGGTGACGTTCGTGCCGGAACCGCTGGCGCCATGGTGGAAAGAAGCTCACGACGCCGCGCGGCTGCTGGCCTCGAACCTGGAGGCGGCAGCGGCCCACGCGAGCCGCGACGGCGTCTACACACCGCCGCCGGGAGCACCACCGCCGCGCCGCCGGCGTCAGCCCGGCTCCCTGCGCCACCTGGCCGAGGTGATCCGCAGCCGGCGCCTGGCCCCCGGTGTCTCGGTGGACATGGACATCGTCGCGGGCGTCCTCGCCGGGGAGCTGCGCTACCTCACCGAACCGGTCCTCGTCACCGCGGTCGCCCGGGCGGCGCACCTCATCGCGCGGGCGCCCTTCGCCGAGGCCGACGCCGAGCGTCTCGCCGTGGCCTGTGCCCATGTCGCCGCGCTCGTGGCGGCCGCGGAGGAGGCCGACCGGCGGGCCCCGAGCCTGCTGCCCGCCTCGCGCGGTGGCGGCACCCCGCAGCGTGCCGAGCCGGCCCGGACCGCCGACGGCCCGGATCACGGCGACGACCGGGATCACGCCGACGGCCGGGATCTCCGCGACGGGCCGGTCATCATCGACGCCACGTTCACCACCCGTCGTCCCCGGCGTCATCGGGCGGTCCTGGCCGGCGTCGTCCTGCTGGTCCTGGCACTCGCCGCGGCGGGGCTGGTCGTCGCCACCCGCGGTGAGGAGCCCGCCGGCGACGAGCCGGCCGGCGAGGCCGCGTGCCGGTCGGACACCACGGGCGACGACGTCATCGCCGACACGCCCCGGCTCTTCGACGACGACCTGGCCACCCGGCTGAGCCCCACCCTGGACTTCGACCAGATGAACGGCTCCGCCCGCTACGCCCGCCACCAGGGCCGCACCTACTACTGGGGCCGGGCCGGCTCGGACGACCACGACCCGCACTCCGGCGGTGCCCGCGTCCGCTGGCGCGCCGGGGGCGAACAATGGCACAGCTGCCCGGCGCCGCTGGCCGTGACCGAGCGCGGCTACGTGCACACCCCGGCGGTGGCCACGACCATCGGCGGGCAGCCGGTCACCGTGCAGATCTGCCTGTGGCGTGACACGCCCCGCCGGGAGAACTGCACCCCGGAGATCCGCAACGGCTGATCCGGACGCCCGCGGGGTCAAGGAGCCGCCAAGAGTGCCGGGCGGCGCGTCAAGAACACGTCAAGATTCGCCGTGCCGGCGCGGGGCGGGGCTTCACTGGGCCCGTGCTGACCACTGTGAAACGTGTGCTGGTGGGTCCTCCGCTGCGGAGTGACCGCCTCGGTGAGACCCTGCTGCCCAAGCGGCTCGCGTTGCCGATCTTCGCCTCCGACCCGTTGTCGTCGGTGGCCTACGCCACGCAGGAGATCCTGCTCGTGCTGACCCTCGGCGGGCTGGCCTACCTGTACGTGGCGCCGTGGGTGGCGGTGGCCGTGGTGGTGCTGCTGGCCGTGGTGGTGGCGTCGTACCGGCAGGTGGTGCGGGCCTATCCGGGCGGCGGCGGGTCGTACGAGGTGGCTTCCCGGAACCTGGGCCGCTCGGCCGGTCTCGTGGTCGCGGCGGCGCTGATGGTCGACTACGTGATGACGGTGGCCGTGTCGGTGGCCGCCGGGGTGGACAACATCATCTCGGCGGTGCCGTCGCTGCAGCCGCACCGGGTGCTGATCAACGTCGGCTTCGTGGCGGTGCTGACGGCGATGAACCTGCGCGGGGTGCGCGACTCGGGCAAGACGTTCGCCTGGCCCACGTACCTGTTCATCGCCGGGATCCTGGTCCTGATCGCGGTCGGGCTGGGGCAGGTCGTTGCCGGTGATCCGCCGGTGGCGGAGTCGGCCGGCTGGCAGGTACGCCCGGAGCAGGTCGGACTGACCGGGCTGGCGCTGACGTTGCTGACGCTGCGCGCGTTCGCCTCGGGGTGCACAGCGCTGACGGGCGTGGAGGCCATCTCCAACGGGGTGCCGGCGTTCCGGGCGCCGAAGGCGGAGAACGCCGCCCGCACCATGCTGGCCATGGGCGGCACGGCGATCACGATGTTCGCCGGGCTGACCGCGCTGGCCCTGATCACCAAGGTGCGGGTCGCCGAGAACACCTGCGACCTGATCGGCTTCCCGGGCGACTGCACGTCCGACCCGCAGCGGACGGTGATCGCCCAGGTGGCCGCGGCGGTGTTCGGCGGGGGCGCCGGGTTCTTCCTGATCCAGGCCCTGACCGCGCTGATCCTGATCCTGGCGGCGAACACCGCGTTCAACGGCTTCCCGCTGCTCGGCGCGATCCTGGCCCAGGACCGCTACCTGCCCCGGCAGTTGCACACCCGCGGCGACCGGCTGGCGTTCTCCAACGGCATCATCGTGCTCGCGCTGATCGCCGCCGGCCTGATCTGGGCGTACGACGGTTCGGTGACCCGCCTGATCCAGCTCTACATCCTCGGCGTGTTCACCTCCTTCACCCTCAGCCAGGCCGGGATGGTGCGGCACTGGAACCGCGCGCTGGCCGGGGAACGCGACCCCCGGGTCCGCGGGCGGCTGCACCGGTCCCGGGTGATCAACGCCGTGGGCTGTGCGCTCACCGGGCTGGTGCTGCTCATCGTGCTGGTCACGAAGTTCACCCACGGCGCCTACCTGGTGGTGATCGCCGTGCCGGTGCTGTACGCGCTGATGCGCGCGATCCGCGCCCACTACGACCGGGTCAGCGCCGAGCTGGAACCCGAGCCGGGCGGGGTGGTCATGCCGGCCCACGTGCACGCGGTGGTGCTGGTCTCCCGGGTGCACCGGCCCACCCTGCAGGCGCTGGCGTACGCCCGGGCGACCCGGCCGGACACGCTGGCCGCGGTGACCGTGGCGATCAGTGGCGAGGACGTGGTGCGGCTGCGGCGGGAGTGGGCCGACCGGGAGCTGACCGTGCCGTTGACGGTGCTGGAGTCGCCGTACCGGGAGATCACCAACCCGGTGCTGGACCACGTCGTCCGGCTCCGCGCCGAGGGCCCGCGCGACCTGGTGGTGGTCTACCTGCCCGAGTACGTCGTGGGTCACTGGTGGGAGCAGCTGCTGCACAACCAGAGCGCGTTGCGGCTCAAGGCCCGGCTGCTCTTCCAGCGCCGCGTCATGGTCGTCAGCGTGCCCTGGCAGCTGGAGTCGAGCCGGACCAAGCCGCACCGGGACCCGGTTGCGGCCGGTCGGCGCCGGTCGTAGCCGCCGATCGGGTACACCTGAGCATCATGGGAACCTCAGCAGGGCCGGGCGATCGGCACCGCCGGGCGTGGCGGCGGGCCGGCACCGGCGTGGCGGTGGCGGCGGCCGGGCTGACCGCGGCCAGCGCCGTGCTGGTGCCCGCCCGCGGTGACCTGTCGCTGGCCGGCGTGGTGCTGCTCTATCTCGTGCCTGTGGTCCTCGCCGCCATGGTCGGCGGCTGGGTGCCCGCGGTGGCCGCCGCCGGCGTCGCGGGCCTGCTGGTCAACTACTTCTTCATCGTGCCGCTGCACACCCTGGCGGTCGAGACGGCCGACGACGTCGTCGTGCTGGTCGTCTACGCCGGGGTCGCCGCGGTGGTGAGCCTGGCCGTCGAGCTGGCCGCCCGGCACCGGGCCACCGCCGAGCGCCGGGACGCCGAGGCGGCCCTGCTCGCCGCGGTCAGCACCCAGCCGATCGAGCGGGCCTCCCTGACCCGGCTGCTGGAGCAGGTCCGGCTGACCTACCGGATGGACACCATCGCGCTCACCGACGACGGACGCACGGTCGAGGAGGTCGGGCCGCCACCGCACGGCGAGCCGGCGCTGTCCGTCGCGGCCGGGGGAGGGGTGCGGCTGAACGGGTGGGGGCCGCAGCTGTTCGCCGAGGACCGGCGGGCCCTGCAGCGCCTGGCCGCCACCGCGGCCCGGACTCTGCAGACCCAGCGGCTCGCCGGTCAGGCCGCCCGGGCCGAGGAACTGGCCCAGATCGACCGGGTCCGGGCCGCGCTGCTCGGCGCGGTCGGCCACGACCTGCGTACGCCGCTCGCCGGCATCAAGGCCGCGGTGTCGAGCCTGCGGCAGTCCGACGTCGAGTTCAGCGCGGACGACCGGGCGGAGCTGCTGGCCACCGTGGAGGAGTCCACCGACCGGTTGACCACGGTCGTGGACAATCTGCTGTCGCTGAGCCGCCTGGAGGCCGGGGTGCTGTCCGTGCACTCCGGCCCGACCGCCCTGGACGCCGTCGTGGCCCGGGCTGTCATGATCACCGACACCCACGGCGTCGCCGTCGACGTGGACATCCCCGACGACCTGCCCTGGGCCGAGGCCGACGCCGGCCTGCTCGAACGCGTCGTGGCCAACCTGCTGTCGAACGCCGTCGCCGCGACCCCGGCCGGACGGCCGGTCGTGATCCGGGGCCGCGCCGAGGACGATCGGCTGCGGCTGCGGGTGATCGACCACGGTACGGGCATCGCGGCCGCCGACCGCGACCGCGTGTTCGCGCCGTTCCAGCGCCTGAACGACCAGGCCGGCGCCGGGCTCGGTCTCGGGCTGGCCATCGCCAGAGGTTTCACCGAGGCCCAGGGCGGCACGCTGACCCCGGGCGACACCCCGGACGGCGGACTGACCATGACCATCACCCTGCCCGTCGCCGCTGTCCGGCCGGTCTCGCCGTGACCCGGATCCTGCTGGTCGACGACGACACCCACCTGCTGCGCGCGCTGCGGATCAACCTCACCGCCCGCCGGTACGAGGTGGTCACGGCCGCCGACGGCACCACCGCGCTGGCCCTGGCCGCCCGGACCCCGCCGGACCTGGCGATCATCGACCTGGGCCTGCCCGACCTCGACGGTGTCACGGTCGTCGAGGGGCTGCGGGGCTGGACCCAGACCCCGATCATCGTGCTGTCGGCCCGGGACAGCGAGGCCGCCAAGGTGGCCGTCCTCGACGCGGGTGCCGACGACTACGTCACCAAGCCGTTCGGCATGGACGAGCTCCTCGCCCGGATCCGGGCCGCCCTGCGCCGCGCCACGCCCGGCACCGACATCGCCGTCATCACCACGGCCGACTTCGTCCTCGACCTGGCGGCCAAGCGGCTCACCGGCAGCTCCGGGGAGCCGGTCCGGCTCACGCCGACGGAGTGGCATCTGCTGGAGGTCCTGGTCCGTAACCGGGACAAGCTCGTCGGGCACCGGCAGCTGCTGCAGGAGGTGTGGGGGCCGGCCTACGAGACCGAGACCAACTACCTGCGGGTGCACCTGGCCAACCTGCGGCGCAAGATCGAGCCGCAGCCCGCCCGGCCCCGGTACCTCATCACCGAGCCGGGCATCGGCTACCGCTTCACCGCCTGACCACCCGCCGAAATCCGACTCGGGCGGTCCTGGGCTTCGCGGCCCCCGATGGGCACAATGCGGGCATGGTTTTGACTGTCGGTAGTGGACCTGTTCACGTTCTGGCGTTGCACGGCTGGTTCGGTTCCGCCCGGGGGTGGGGTGGCCTGCCCGGGCTGATCGACGGCTCGCGCTTCACGTACGCCTTCCCCGACCTGCGTGGCTACGGCGAGCGCCGCGACGTCCCGGGCGCGTACACGATCGCGGAGGCCGCCGCCGACATGCTGGCGGTGGCCGACGAGCTCGGCTGGGACCGGTTCTCGCTGGTCGGCCATTCGATGGGTGGCATCGTGGCGCAGCGGGTGCTGGCCGACGCGCCGGACCCGGTCGAGCGGCTGGTGGGCATCAGCCCGGTGCCCGCGAGCGGCGTGCCCTTCGACGAGCAGGGCTGGGCGCTGTTCAGCGGGGCCGCCGAGACGCCGGCCAACCGGCGGGCCATCATCGATCTGACGACCGGCAACCGGCTCGCGGGCAGCTGGCTGGACCGGATGGTGCGGGCCTCGCTGGACGGCTCCGACGCCCAGGCCTTCGCCGCGTACCTGCCGGCCTGGGCGCGGACCGACTTCAGCGCCGAGATCGCCGGCAATCCGGTGCCGGTGCTGGTGATCGCCGGGGAGCACGACCCGGCCCTGGGCGAGGCGGCGATGCGGGGGACCTGGCTCGCCCACTACCCGAACGCCCGGCTGGAGGTGCTGGCCAACGCCGGGCACTACGCCATGGACGAGACCCCGGTGCGCCTGGTCACGCTGCTGGACGCATTCCTGTCAGCAGAGCGGTGAGCACCCGGGTCAGCCGCGGCCCGACCTCCACGACGGCGTGCGCCAGCCGCGGGTCCTCGCGGTAGAGAGCGCTGACCTCGGGGCCGGGTGTCGCCATCTGCCACAGCGCCCCGGCCATGCTGGTCGCCGTCGCGATGACGTCGACGCTCTGCTCCTCGGTGAGCCCGAGCAGCCGGTCCAGCTCGGCCCGGATCGCCTCCACCTCGGCGAGGGTGACGAGCTTGAACGCGCGTACCGACTCGATGGAGACGTTGCGTTCCAGGTTGAGCGGGGCCTGCGCGAGCAGGTCGCAGAACATCGGGCGCTCCACCAGGCTGTCCGCCAGCACGCCCGCCACCGCGGCGGCCTGCGGCGGGCACTCCCGCAACGCCGCGCACAACGCCGCCGACCAGTCCCGCCAGCCGGCCGCGGTGAGCCTGAGGAAGATCTGCTCCCGGGTCTCGAAGTACCGCAGCAGGGCGGACTTGTGCATGCCCACCGCCTCGGCGATGTCGGTGAGCGTCACCTGGCGGATGCCGCTCCGGGCTCCCAGCTCGGTCGCGGCCGCCAGGATCGCCGCCTCGCGCTGCTCCTTGGCGGCGGCGGAACGGGCCCGCTGGAATGAGGTGCTCATCACTGGCCAATCTTAACGCAACCGTGTTTTGTTAAAGGCATGACACAGACCTGGTTCATCACCGGATCCTCCCGCGGCCTCGGCCGCGCCCTCGTCGTGGCCGCCCTCGAAGCCGGCGACCAGGTGGTCGCCACCGCCCGCCGGCCCGAGCAGCTGGCCGACCTCGCCGACAAGTACGGCGACCGCATCCTCACCCTGCCCCTCGACGTCACCGACGCGGCCCGGACCGACGAGGCCGTCGCCGCCGCGATCGCCCGCTTCGGCCGCCTCGATGTGGTCGTCAACAACGCCGGATACGCCAATGTCGCCCCCATCGAGACCGGCACCGAGGCCGACTTCCGCACCCAGTTCGAGACGAACTTCTGGGGTGTCTACCACGTCTCCCGGGCGGTCATCGCACCGCTGCGGGCCCAGGGTGGCGGCACCGTCGTGCAGTTCTCCTCGATCGGCGGACGGGTCGGCGGCTCACCCGGCATCGCCAGCTACCAGGCGGCCAAGTTCGCCGTCGACGGCTTCAGCCGGGTGCTCGCCGCCGAGACCGCGCCGTTCGGCATCAAGGTGCTGGTCGTCGAGCCCAGCGGCTTCGCCACGGACTGGGCCGGCTCCTCCATGTCCGTCGACACCATCCCGGCCGACTACGACGCCACCATCGGCGCCATGCACCGCCGGGTCCGAGCCGGGGCCGGTGGCGCGGCCGGCGACCCCGAGCGGGCCGCGGAGATCATCGTGCGGACGGTCAAGAGCGGCGATGCCCCTACCCACCTGCCGCTCGGCGTGAACGCGAGCGAGATGGCGTTGGACTACTCCCGCCGCCAGCTCGACGAGGCGGGCGCATGGCAGGACGTCAGCCGGTCGGCGGACTTCGGTCAGCCGTACCCGGTGGAGCTGCCGGTGCGGCCGGGCAGCTGAGCGCCCGCCCCGATCTGGCAGGGTGGTCGCATGGCACTGTCATGGGACGAGTCCTACTTCGGGCAGCTGCGGGCCCTGGCCGGCAACGGCCGCACCCTGATCAGCGTCGGCTCCCGCTGCGTGCTGCGCGACGACACCGGCCGGGTGCTGCTGGTCCGCCGCTCCGACAACGGGACCTGGGCGCTGCCCGCCGGGATGATGGAGCTCGGCGAGTCGCTGCGTGACTGCGCGGTGCGCGAGGTACGGGAGGAGACCGGCCTGGAGGTCCGCGAGCTCACCCCGTTCGCGGTCTACACCCGGTCGCCGGAGCGGGGCCCCGACATGTACGGGCACACGTACCAGCACATCACCATGACGGCGCGGATCGACGCGTACGAGGGGGAGCTGGTGCGGGCCACGGACGAGACCACGGACGCCGGGTGGTTCGCGCCCGGTGCCCTGCCCGAGCCGTTGCGTGAGGGCGTCCGGCGTACCCTGACCGACCTCGCGGCGTTCGAGACCGCGGGCACCTTCACCCTGGAGTGACGACAGTGGGACTGTCCTGGGAAGAGTCGTACATCGGCGGGCAGCGCACGCTGGCCGGCGACGACCGCGTGCTGATCTCGATCGGCGCGCACGGCGTCGTCCGTGACCCGGACGGCCGGATCCTGCTGATCCAGCGCTCCGACGACCGGACCTGGGCCCTGCCCGGCGGCACGATGGAGCTGGGCGAGACCCTGCGCGAGTGCGCGATCCGGGAGGTACGCGAGGAAGCCGGCCTGGTGGCCCGGGACGTCACCCCGTTCGGCCTCTACACCCGGGCCCGCGACTGGTACCCGAACCCGTACGGGCACAGTTACCAGTACATCTCCCTGATGTGCCGGGTCGACGGCTACGACGGCGAGCTGGAGCGGGTGACCGACGAGAGCGTGGACGCGGGCTGGTTCGGCCCGGACGCGCTGCCGAAGGGCTCGGGCGGCCTGGTGCTGCGGGCCCTGCAGGACCTGGCGGCGTTCGAGACGAAGGGCACATTCGCGCTGGACTGAGCCGCGGCGGCCGATCAGGGGAGAGATTCCCTGGAGGTTCCGTGTTCACGCTGCTCGACCGGCTGCCGCCGAAGGCCCGTACCGGATTGGCCCTGCTCTGTTTCGTCGGCGGGATGGTCGGTCTCGGCCTGTTCACCCGTGCCGTGGCGGGCTCGGCCGCCGAAGGGCTGCCGGCCGGCTCGGCCGCCCGCCTGGACCTCGAGCGGCTCGCCGCCGTCGCGCTCTGGGCGCCGCTGGTCCTGGCGCCGCTGGGGGTGCTCATGCAGTTGTCGGTCTGGAGCAGCATCGTCCGGGTTTTGCGGCTCGACGCCGGCGTGCTCAAGTCGGCCGCCGGCGGGGACCTGAGCCCGCGGATGCCGGTGGTGGGCAAGGACGAGCTGGGCCAGATGGCCGAGGCGTACAACGCGATGATGGACCGCTTCCAGGACACCGTGGCCGGCATCCGCCGGGCCGTCGACGAGGTCACCTCGTCGGCCGGCAGCCTGCGGCAGGCCAGCAGCACGATGACGGCGGCCGCCGACGCCACCGCCACCGAACTGGAGACCGTCGCCCGGTCGGCCGCCCGCACCAGCGACGAGGTCGGGGCCATCGCCGAGGGCACCCGGCAGATGCGCCGGGCGATCACCGAGATCAGCGTCAACACCACCGACGTGTCGCGGATGACCGACGAGGCGGTGACCGGGGTGACCCGCGCGACCGGCAACGTGACCCGGCTGCGGGACTCCAGCCAGGAGATCAACGACGTGCTGCGCAGCATCAACGCGATCGCGGCGCAGACCAACCTGCTGGCGCTGAACGCCACCATCGAGGCGGCCCGGGCGGGCGAGGCCGGGCGCGGCTTCGCGATCGTGGCCGGTGAGGTCAAGGACCTGGCCCAGGCCACCGCCGCGGCGACCGAGGAGATCGCCCGCCGGATCGAGGGCATCCAGCACGACACCGGCGAGGCCGTGGACGCGGTCAGCGGCTTCTCCGCCATCATCGGCGCGATCGCCGAGCACCAGGTCACCATCGCCGCGGCGGTCGAGGAGCAGAGCGCCACCACGGGCACGATGGTCGAGGGCGCCGGCACGGTCAGCGGCGGCACCGAGCAGATCAGCCTGGCCATCGGCGCCGTCAGCTCGGCGGCGGCCGAGGTGCGGGGCGCGGCGGAGGAGACCCACCGCGCGGTCGGCGACCTCACCGGTACGGCGGACCGCCTCAACAGCCTCGCGGCAGTCTTCCGTTCCTGAGCGGCGGCTACCTGCCCGCGGCGACCTGGGCGAAGTAGCGGTCGGCGACCCGCGTGTGCAGGTCGAAGCCCAGCGCCTGCGGACTGTGCAGCACTTCCCAGCCCAGAGCCTCCTCGTTGGGCACCACGGGCGGCAGTTCGTCCGCCGAGGACAGCGCCGGGAGCAGGCCGAAGATCAACAAGGTGCCGTCCGGGGCGCTGATCGCGTCGTACAGGCGTACCGTCCCGGGGTCGGTCCGCAGGCCGACCTCCTCGCTCAGCTCGCGCGACGCGGCCTGTTGCCAGGACTCGCCCGTCTCGACGAAGCCGCCCGGCAGGGCCAGGGTGTCGCGGGCCGGCGGGATGCCCCGGCGGACGACCAGCAGGCCGCCGCCGACCGGCTGCACCGCGACGGCGACCGGTTTCGGATTCAGGTAGCTGGTCTCGCCGCACGCGCCGCAGCGGCGCGGCCAGGGCTGTTCGGGCACGAAGCGCGCGCCGCAGAACGTGCAGTGCGCGTATCTGTCAGGCATGCAGCGGGGCGTTGCAGGCCGCGACCAGCGCCTGCCGGCAGGCCGTGGTCAGCGGACGCAGCGCCGCGTCGCGCTGCTGCGCCTCGTAGCCGTTCACCGCGCCGCCGGGGGCGTTGTGCTCGGCCAGCACCAGGACCTGGTCGAGGATGCTGGCCCGGGCGAACAGCCGGCGCGAGCGCGGGTCGAAACCCGGCGGCAGCGTCGCGGTGCTCTCCGGGCGGCGCAACGCCTGCAGCGCGCCGGCCAGCTCGGGGCGCCACTGCGCGACGTCCAGGCGGGTCAGCTGGGTCGTGGCCTCGGTCAGGGCCGTGGTCAGCTCGATCTCCGCCTCGGCCGGGCCCAGCTGGAACGTCGGCTTGAACGCCGGCACCGGGTAGAAGCGCCACAGCACGGTCTCGAACTCCACGCCCGAGCCGGAGGTGTGCCGGCGCAGCTCGGGCACCACCCCGAACGACGGCGTCACCACGGCCTCGCCGGCCAGCAGCGCCGCGCCGGTGAGCTCGCCCGGGCCGGGCAGGCCGCGCGGGTCGCCGGGAGCGGGCAGCACCAGCCGGATGTCGTCGGGGTGCAGCTTGGCGAACGCGGGCAGCGCGCTGCTCAGCGGCACGTCGGTCCACGTGCCGGGGGCATCGGCGACGAGGTGCTCCTCGTCGCCGGCGATCTCGTCGGCCAGCTCGTCGAACGGGACGAGGCCGGCCCGCCAGGCGCGTACCCACGCCACGAACCGGGTGGACCGGCGTGCCGTGAGTGTCGCCGCATCTGCTGCGGGGGACATGCGAGCAAGGGTACGTGCCGTCCGCCTGGCTTGTCTCGGTCGGAGCGTCGGAAGCGGCGTGTCCGGGTGCAGGGTTTAACGTGCTCGACATGTATGGGGAGGATGTGCTCTCGGGGAACTGGCGGCGCCGCAAGGTGGTGCCCGAGGTGGACGCCGAGCCTGACCTGGTGGTCGAGGACGTCGACTCCGGTTTCTGCGGTGCGGTCGTCGGCTTCGAGCTCGGTGCGGTCGTGCTGGAGGACCGGCGTGGCAAGCGTCGCAATTTTCCGCTCGAGCCGGCCGCGTTCCTGCTGGAGGGCCAGGTGGTGACCCTGCGCCGGCCGGTGGCCCGGCCGGCTGCTGCGGCCCGGCAGCGCACGGCCTCCGGGTCGGTCGCGGTCGCGGGGGTACGCGCCCAGGTGGCCAAGGCCAGCCGGATCTGGGTCGAGGGCGTGCACGACGCCGCCCTGGTCGAGCGGATCTGGGGCGACGACCTGCGCATCGAGGGCGTGGTGGTGGAGCCGCTGGACGGCATCGACGACCTGGCCGGCGCGGTCCGGGACTTCCGGCCGGCCCGTGGTCGCCGGGTCGGCGTGCTGGTCGACCACCTCGTCGCCGGGTCGAAGGAGAGCCGGATCGTGGCCGCGGTCACCGACCCGAACGTGCTGATCACCGGGCACCCGTACATCGACGTGTGGCAGGCGGTGAAGCCGGAGCGGGTCGGGCTGAAGGCATGGCCGGTGATCCCGCCCGGACAGCCGTGGAAGGAGGGCGTCTGCCGGGCCGTCGGCATCGCCGAACCGTACGAGATGTGGCGGCGCATCCTCGGCAGCGTGAACAGCTACAAGGACGTCGAGACGCCCCTGATCAACGCGATGGAACGGCTCATCGACTTCGTCACCGAGCCGAGCTGAGCAGCGCCTCGGCCAGCGCCGTCCGCACGTTGAGCACGCTGCGGCCCTGCCGGTGCGCGGCGACCAGCCCGGCCGCCCGCAGGACGCTCAGATGCTGGCAGACGCCGCCGGCGGGGGCGTCAGACCGGATCGCGCAGCACCCGCACCGCCGCGACGACCTCCCAGTGGCAGGACACGGCGAAGCGGATGCGCGCCACGCCACCGGCCGACAGCCCGATCGCCACCATGCGGACATCGACGTTGGCGCGGCCGACTACGGGACGCTCAACGCCCTGCTCACGCCAGGTGCATCGGGTCGCGGCTGAACACGAAGGTGGCGATGTCCAGCCGTTCGGCCGCGCCGTCCGGGCCGCGCAGCACGGTCAGCACCTCGCCGGCGTTCATGCCGGCCGTGCCCCGCCAGCGGTCCCGCGACTCCCGGACGAACCGCCACGGCGGCTTCTCCGGCGCGGTCACCTGCCGCATGGTCAGGGCCGGACCGTCGGCGAGCACCTCGTACTCGCGGCCCATCCACCACCAGCGGCCGCACAACTCGGCCACGTCGGGGTCGGCCGGCGCTGCGGGACGCCACGGCTCGGCCGGCACCGGCTCGTGGTCCAGCACCGTGGTCAGCACCTCCAGGGCCAGCGCGCGGATGCTGCTGCCGCGCAGGCCGTACGAGTTGGCGAAGGCGATCACGCCGGTGCGGCTGGGCCGGTGCACGGCCAGCTGGGAGTTGTAGCCGGGCATCGAGCCGCCGTGGCCGACGTACACCCGCTCGCCGACGCGCATCAGCTCCGGACCCAGGCCGTGCCCGGCGGTCCAGGCGTCGTCCTGGATGACCACCGGGGTGCACATCTCGTCGACGGTCTCCCGGCTCAGCACGGCCGGCGCGGGATCGGCCAGGAACGCCGCCCACTTGGCCATGTCGGTCACCGTCGACCAGAGCTGTCCGGCCGGGGCCATCGCGCCGGCGTCCAGCCGCGGCTCCTCGTGCAGGCTGTCGTCCAGCTCGTGCACGACGTAACCGCGGGCGTACGGCTCGACCGGCGCGTACGTGGTCCGCTTCATGCCCAGCGGGTCGAGCACCCGCTTGCCGACCAGGTCGGTCCAGGACTCCCCGGTGACGCGCTGCAGCACCGCGCCGAGCAGCCCGTAGGCCAGGTTGGAGTAGTGGTAGGTGTGAAACGGCGGACCGGCGACCTTGTCGGCCAGCTCGGCCAGCAGCTGGTCGACATCGCCGCCGGCGCTGCGCTCCCACCAGGGCCCGTCCGGCTCGCGTTGCAGGCCGGAGACGTGCCCGAGCAGCTGACGCAGTGTCAGCCCGCCCACCGAGGTGCCCGGCAGGTGCCGGTAGAGCAGGTCGTCGAGGGCGAAGAAGCCCTCGTCGCGCAGCTGCATCACCATGGTGGCGGTCAGCGTCTTGGTGATCGAGCCGAGCCGGTACTGGGTCTTGGGGTCGGGCGGCGGGGTCTCCCCGGCGCCGGTGAAATGCAGCAGCGAGCGGTCGCGGACGACCGCCAGCGCCACGGACGGCGCGCGGCCCGCGGACTGCGCGCGGGCGACGATCCCGGTGACGCGTCGGCCGGTTTCCGGCAGCAGGGACACGGTGGGCCTCTCTCGGGCGGGGACGGTCCAAGGTTTAACTGAACGGCGCCGATCTGGCTACGGAAGAACCCGACGTGACGGGACGTCGCCGTGCGAGCGCGGACGTGTCACGATCTGGGTATGGAAAGCGTTCTCTGGATCGTCCTCGCCATCGCCCTCGCGATCGCCGAGGCCTTCACCGCGACTTTCCTCGTCATCTTCTTCGCCGTCGGTGCTCTCGCCGCGGCCGGTGCGGCGGCTCTCGGTGCCCCCGTGCTGCTGCAGGCGATCGTGTTCGCCATCGTCTCCGGCCTCTCCGTCGCCGCGATCCGGCCCATCATCATGCGGCACGCGAAGTCCGCCGCGGAGACGGGCGACACGCCGTTCGGCATCGAGGCCATCGAGGGCTCGCAGGCGACGGTGCTGGAGGAGGTGACCGCCGACCACGGGCTCGTCAAGATCGACGGTGAGCTCTGGACGGCGCGTTCCTTCGACGGCGACGAGAAGTACGCGCCCGGCGACCGGGTCCGGGTCATCAAAGTGAAGGGCGCCACGGCGATCGTGTGGCGCGACGAACATCCGAACCTCTGAGCAGACGGCACACATACAAGAGAAAAGAGGACGCCATGGAAGTTGCTATCGGTGTACTCATCTTCGTGATCGCCCTTTTTGCGGTGATCACGCTGGTTCGGTCGGTCCGCATCGTCCCGCAGCAGCGGCACGACGTGGTGGAGCGGCTGGGTAAGTACAAGCGCACCCTGTCCCCGGGGCTCAACCTGCTGGTGCCGTTCATCGACACGGTCCGTACCAAGGTGGACATGCGGGAGAACGTGGTCAGCTTCCCGCCGCAGCCGGTGATCACCTCGGACAACCTGGTGGTCTCGATCGACACGGTGCTCTACTTCAAGGTCGTCGACCCGGTGCGGGCGACGTACGAGATCGCGAACTTCCTCCAGGCCATCGAGCAGCTGACCGTCACCACGCTGCGCAACGTCATCGGCTCGCTCGACCTGGAGCGGGCGCTGACCAGCCGCGAGGAGATCAACCGGCACCTGTCCGGGGTGCTCGACGAGACCACCGGCCGGTGGGGCGTCAAGGTCACCCGGGTCGAGATCAAGGCGATCGAGCCGCCGCCGAGCATCCGTGACTCGATGGAGAAGCAGATGCGCGCCGAGCGGGACCGCCGCGCCGCGATCCTGACCGCCGAGGGTGTCAAGCAGTCGCAGATCCTCACGGCCGAGGGTGACAAGCAGTCCGCGGTGCTGCGCGCCGACGGTGACCGGCAGGCCCGGATCCTGACCGCCGAGGGTCAGGCCAAGGCCATCCGGACGGTGTTCAACGCGATCCACGAGGCCAACCCGAGCCAGAAGGTGCTGGCGTACCAGTACCTGCAGGCCCTGCCGCAGATCGCCAACGGCTCGGCCAACAAGGTCTGGATCGTGCCGACCGAGCTGACCCGGGCCCTGGAGGGCATGGGCGGCGCGCTGGGCGGACTGGCCAACATGGTCGGCGACCTGCCGGCGTCGACGGTCGACGCCGGTGCGGTCGAGCGTGAGGCGGCCGAGGCGGCCGAGGCCGCGGCCCAGGAGGCCGCCGCCGTGAACGCCCAGGTCCGTGCGGCCGAGGCGCAGGTCTCCGGCGACAGCGGTCCGCGCGGTCTGCCGGCCCCGTCCACGGTGCCGCCGTCGGCGGCGCTCGGGGGTGCCGACTACAACGGCGTGGGGGAGCCCGAACGCGCCTGACGTCCGCCCGGGCGGTGCAAGATCGGAGCGAATAACGCAAAACCCCGCGCTGTGCGCGGGGTTTTGCCATGCTGACCGAGGATTCCGACCGGTACCCCCGGGCCGCTCGGCTGTGAGCCCACCACGAGGCGGAGCCATGAGCCATGAGCATTAGTCAGAACCAGACTGCCAGTGGACGGCCGCTGCGGGTGGCGCCGGCCTGGGTCGGCGCCGCGGGGCCGGGCGCCGTCGCGGAGCATCACCTGCCGGTGCGCGAAGCCGTCTGGATCTGGTCGGTGCGTCGCTATGCGCGTGTCTCGCTCTGGGCCCTGCCGATCGGCGCGGCCCTCTACGGCTGGTCCACGCTGGGCCTCTCCGCTCCGCCCGGCCCCCTGCTGCTCAAGCTGGCCGCCGGCTGGTTCTGCGCCATCGCCATGATCGGCCTCGCCGGGCTGCTGGCCGGTTCCCGCACCCGCCGCTCGGCCGTCGCCGGGCTGCTCATCGCCATGGCCGGCTTCATCATGCTGCTGCCGCTGGCCGCGCTGCCGACCGGCACCGGCCCGGACGGCATCGGCCTCAGCGCCGCCCAGGTGCACACCGCCTCGCTGGTCGCGGCGGCCGTGACCGGCACCGGCTGGCTGCTGCTGGGCTGGGCGGTCTTCCGTTCCAAGCTGGTCAACCCGGCCGACGGCGTGCTGCTGATGCTCGCGGCCGTGTCGATCGGTGCCGGGTCGCACGCGATGCGCCCGCTGCCCACCGTGGGCGCGCTGCTGCTGCTGGCCGCCGGCATGGGCCTGGCCTGGACCGGCTCGCGGCTCATCCCGCCGGCCTGATCCGTCGTACCCGGGTGGCATGCTCGGCTCGAAGCAGCGACGAGCCGGGGAGTGCACATGGGCAAGGTGGTCGCCGACATCTCGGTGTCGCTCGACGGATACGTGACCGGGCCGGACCCCGGACCCGACAGCGGCCTGGGCAGCGGCGGTGAGGGCCTGCACACCTGGGCCTTCAGCACCGACCCGGTGGACCGCGAGGTGCTGGCGTCGGCCACCGACGCGACCGGCGCGGTGGTGATGGGCCGCCGCCTGTTCGACATCGTCGACGGCCCGCACGGCTGGAACGACGAGGTCGGCTACGGCGCGGGCCTGGCCGCGGCGCCGCCGGTCCTGGTGGTGACCCGCAGACCACCCGGAACGGTACGGCTGGCCGACCGCTTCACCTTCGTCGTGGACGGCGTACGCAGCGCGATCAGCACGGCCCGCGCGATGGCCGAGGAACGCGACGTGGTGGTCATGGGCGGCGCCCAGGTCATCCGGGGCGCGCTGGCCGCCGACGCCGTCGACGAGCTACGCCTGCACCTCTCGCCGGTGCTGCTCGGCGGGGGCACACCGTTGTTCGACGCCGGGGTCAGCCCACGCACCCTCCGCCAGATCCACGTCCGGGTCTCCCCGCACGCCACCCACCTGACCTACCGGGTCGACTGACCCCCAGCGCGCACGTGTAGTGCCTTCGGGGCTCTACCGGACCGCGTTGATGGCCGTGACGGCCGCGTGAGCGTCCGGCACCGTGACAGTGACGGTCCGGCCGGTGCGCAAGGTCAACCGCAGGGCCGGCCCGGAGCGCACCGTGCAGCTGGTGCGGCGCGGCGTCCACCAGAAACCGTAGGACACGGACCAGGGTGGGAGGTCGACGACCGCGGCGTGCTCGATCTGCTCGACGCGGTACGTGCCGCGAGGCCAGCCGAACACACCGAAGCGCACCGAGACGCCGTTCGGGCCCGCCGTCGTCCGGATGCTGGCGGCGGTCAGCAGGTTCACCAGAACGGCCAGGGCCGCGACGAGCAGCGGAACGGCCAGGCCGGGCCGGTTGCCGTCCCCGGCTCGGCCCAGGACGAGCAACGGCACCACGAGGGCGGCGCTCAGAACCACCATGGGCCAGTTGGTGACTCGTCCCGTGTAGATGGCGAACCGGCCCGGGCCGGGCAGTGCGGATGCCGTCACGGGGCGCCGTCCTTTCGCTTGGGTACGTCAGTTGCTGTCGCTTCGCTGGTTGCGTCGGTTGCTTTCGCTCCGGCAGGTCGCTTCAGTTGGGGTCGTTCCAGTTAGTCGCGCCGGTTGCTTTGGTTCCGGTTGGTCGCGCCGGTTGCTTTGGTTCCGGTTGTTCGTGCCGGTTGCTTTGGTTCCGGTTGCTCGCGCCGGCTGATCGTTCCGGCTGGTCGTTCCGGTTGCTCCGGCTGGTCGTTCCGGCTGGTCGCGCCGGTTGCTTTCGTTCCGGCTGGTCGCTCCGGCCGGTTGCGTCGGTTGCTGTTGCTTCGGCTGGTCACGTCAGCCGCTCGATGAGGCGGATCAGGTCGCCGCGTCCGAGGCCGTGCCGGCGGGCCACGGCCACCAGCTCCTGAGCCGCTTCGGCGACCGGGGCCGGCTCGGCCATGGTCGAGGCCACCCGGGTCCCGCGGCCCCGGCGGAACTCCAGCAGGCCCTCGTCCCGCAGCTGCCGGAAGGCAGCCAGCACGGTGTTGCGATCGACCGACAACGCGGCTGCCAGCTCTGCCGCCGGCGGCAGCTGCTCACCAACTCTCAGCTCGCCCGACGCCACGCCCTGACGGACGCATCTGGCGACCTGATGCGACAGCAGCTCTCGCGACGAATGATCAATAATCCACCTCATGGTACTAGCATTATCAGCACCATTTCGTGATCGAGTCAATGCCTGGCGGTGGGGGCGGCGGCGTCGGTGGCTGTTCGCCGAGTTGGCGGTCGGGAGATCCACTGTCCGGAGGTCCGGCGATCGGGGCAGTGGATCACGTGGGGCCAATCACCAAGAAATGACAAGTTGCGTCGGTTGCTGCGTCGATTGTTCGGCGGTATGGTCCGAAGGGTGGGTGCCGGCGCCCCGATCGGGCAGCTGACGACGACGGACAAGTCGCCCTCGGATCAGCAGATCCTCAGCATCAGTGGAAGGACGACCATGAACGTGACAGTCGCCACCTCGATGACCGACATGTCCGCCCCGTCGGCCGATCCCAGCACGGACCCGGGCGTCTCCGACGCTGTGCAGCTCGTGCGGGCAATGGCCGCCCTGCCGGACGGAGATCCCGCGAAGGCTCGTCTTCGCGAGCGCGCCATCGAGGCCTGGCTGCCGCTGGCAAACCACCTCGCCCACCGCTATTACGGTCGCGGTGAGCCCCAGGACGACCTGACGCAGACGGCGACCATCGGGTTGATCAAGGCTGTCGACCGGTTCGACCCGGACCGGGGAGTCGACTTCGCCGGCTTCGCCATTCCCACCATTCTCGGCGAGATCAAGCGCCACTTCCGCGACCGGACCTGGTCCATCCGGGTGCCCCGGCGCCTGCAGGAGCTCCGGGCCGCGATCACCACGGCGAACAACACTCTCAGCCACACCCTGGGTCGTTCGCCGACAGTGGCCGACATCGCCACCCACCTCGGCATCACCGAGGAATCAGTGCTGGAAGGACTCGAGGGCGCGATGGCTTACAGCGCCACCAGCCTGGCCACACCGATCGGCGCCGAGGGAGACCGGGAGCTGGGCGACACCCTCGGCGGCTACGACCACGATCTCGAGCTCGTCGACATGCGCATGGCGCTCGGTCCGGCCCTCGCGTCGCTCGACGACCGGGATCAGAAGATCGTCGCTCTGCGCTTCTACGGCAACCTGACGCAGGCGCAGATCGCCGAACAGCTCGGGATCTCCCAGATGCACGTCTCCAGGCTGCTCAGCCGCGCTCTTCTCACCCTGCGGCACACGATGAACGCCGGCTGATCCGCCCCACATACGTCCGCGAGCCGGTCTGAGGCAGCCGGAGACCTAGTCGACCCGATCCCGGCAGGTTGGGCCCGGGCCGGGTTCGTGCGGGCCGGGGTTTGTGCGGCCGCCGGGGTTGGTCCGCCGTTGCTGGCCCTGGGGGCGCACGGCGGGATCCCAGGCCGGGCTTCGAACCGGCCCAGGTTGGTGCCGACCCGGGTTCGTGCGGCCGGGTTTCAGGTGCGAGCTGGCCTGTGCGCAGGCCGGAGTTCGCGCGGGCCGAGCATCCTGCGGCCAAGGCTTCGCGCGGCCCGGCCTCGGAGTAAGCCAAGGCCGGCCCCCCGATCCCCAATGGGCAGGCCCGACAGCCCCCGAGGCGCGCATCGGTCAGATGTCGGCCCGCTCCCCGTCCAGCCGTTCCCGCACCCAGGCCAGCGTCGCGACACCCTGGGCCCGCTGGAAGTCGCGCACGGTCGGCAGGCCGGGCGGGTCCGGCTGACGGGCGGCGTCGAGGAAGAAGCCCGCCATGCCGGCGAGGACCCCGGTCAAGTCCCGCGGATCCACGCCGGGGGTGTGCTCGGCGAGCAACCGGTCCGCCGGCTGCCCGCCGAAGAGTCGTACGTTGATCAGCAGCAGCACCGTGTCCACCCAGGCCGCACCGCGGCAGGCCCAGGGCCAGTCGACCAGCGTGACCCGGCCGTCCGGCCCGACCAGCAGGTTGTCGGCCCGGACGTCCAGGTGCACGAGCGTGTCCCCGGCAATCGCGGCCCGCGCCCGGTCGGCGAGCGCGCACAGCCGGTCGAGGTGCTGTTCGGCCCAGGGATCGAGGTTGCCCGGCGGGTCGGCGGCGATCCGCTTCCAGCCGCCGAGGTCGAAGTCGAGGACGTCGGCGGCCGGCGGTACGTCGATGACCGGCGACGGAGTCAACCGGCGAGCCAGGTCCCGCAGCGCGGCGAGTACGGTGGCCAGTTCGCCGGCCTGCCACGGCGTGTGCGGGTGCCGTCCGGGCACGTCCTCGAGGACGAGTGCGACCCACTCGCCGTCGTCGTATGTCCCCAGCAGGCGTGGCGCGGCTGCTTCCTTCGGGAGGCGGGCCGTCACGGCTGCCTCGCGTCGGTGCATGTCCACGCTGGCAGGATTCTGTGCCGTGCCGACGGCTTTGACGAAGGCCCGGGTGCCGGCCGCGGTCCGGACCCGGTCGGCGGTGCCGGGGGAGAACCCGCCCGGTTGCGACACTGCCTCCACGACGGGTGAGCCGAGCAGGTCCTCGATCGCGGAACGGACCTTGCCGGGGAGGTCCGTCCAGCCGATCCGTACGCCTGTCGCGGTTGTCATGCCGGGATTCTGACCGTCGGTGGCACCTGCGCGCGCCCTATTTCCGCGGCCGGGGTCAGCCGCCGCGAAGGCCGGGGCCGATGTCTAGTTCGGTACGACAGCGGTGCGGCCGAGCTCCCAGAAGGCGATGGCGGCCGCGGTGGCGACGTTCAGCGAGTCCACATCGTTGTGCATCGGGATGGCGACGCGGACATCACTGGCCTCCAGCGCCTGCCGGGTCAGACCGGGGCCCTCGGCGCCCAGCAGCAGTGCGGGCCGCTCCCGCTGAGCGTCGGTGAGGTGCTGCAGCGCCACCGCGTCGGGCGCCGGGGTCATCGCGAGCAGGGTGAATCCGGCGGCCCGGACCGCGGCGAGGGTCTGCGGCCAGTCGTCGGCTTTCGCGTACGGGATGGCGAAGACCTCGCCCATGCTGACCCGTACGGCCCGGCGGTACAGCGGGTCCGCGCAGGTGGGGGAGAGCACCACCGCGTCGATGCCGAGCGCCGCCGCGCTGCGGAAGAGCGCGCCGAGATTGGTGTGGGTGTTCAGCCCCTCCAGCACAGCCAGCCGCCGGGCTCCGGCAAGAAGCTCGTCCAGTGGCGTCAGCGCCCGCCGGTGGAAGGACGCCAGGATGCCGCGGTGGACGTGGAACCCGGTGACCGACTCCAGCACGTGCGGGGCGGCGGCGTAGAGCGGCGCGTCGGCGGGCAGATCGCCGAGCTGGTCGACCCGCTTCTCGTCGACCAGGGCGGAACGCAGCCGGTACCCGGCCCGCAGCGCGCGGTGGATCACCAGTTCGCCCTCGGCGATGAAGAGCCCGTTCGGCGGTTCCCACTTGGTCCGCAGCTCGACATCGGTCAGCGCCCGGTAGTCGGCGATCCGCGGGTCGTCGGGGTCGGTGATGCTCAGTGCTGGCACAACCGGCATTCTGCCTGGCGCGTCCGGGCCACCCACGACCGACCGGGTAGCGGCAGGATGGGGGGATGTTCGTCGATTCGCTGGAGACCCTGCGCAAGCGCCGCAGTGCCAAGTGGCGCACGTACCCCGATGATGTCCTGCCCTTGGGTGTCGCCGAGATGGACTGCTCGCTGGCCCCGGCCGTGACCGCCGCCCTGCGGGCGGCCGTCGACGCCTCCGACACCGGCTACTCGGCGGCGGAGCCGGAGCTCGGCGAGGCGGTCGCCGGCTTCGCGGCCCGGCGCTGGGGGTGGGAGGTGGACCCGGCCGCGGTCACCGCGGTCACCGACGTGGGCGTCGGCGTGGTCGAACTGCTGCGGATGCTCACCCGCCCGGCGGACACCGTGGTGATCAGCCCGCCGGTCTACCCGCCGTTCTTCGACTGGCCGCCGGAGGCCGGCGTGCACCTGCGGGAGGTGCCGCTCACCGCCGAGTACCGCCTGGACCTGCCGGCCCTGGAGGCGGCCTTCGCCGCCCACCCCGCGGTCTACATCCTGTGCAATCCGCACAATCCGGTCGGCCGCGTGCACACCCCGGACGAGCTGGCTGCTCTGGTCCGGCTGGCCGGACTGTACGGCGTGACGATCATCAGCGACGAGATCCACTCCCCGCTGGTGCTGCCGGGTGCCCACTTCACACCCACCCTGACCGTCCCCGGCGCGGCGGAGGTCACGGTGAGCCTGGTGTCGGCGAGCAAGGCCTTCAACCTGACCGGCCTCAAATGCGCGGCCGTCGTGACCGCCGCCCCAGCCATGGCGGCGCTGGTCAAGCGCCTCCCACCGGACATCCGCTGGCGCACGGGCCACTTCGGCGTGCTGGCCACGGTGGCAGCCTTCACCGAGGGCGACGCCTGGCTGGACAACGTGCTCACCGAACTGGCCGCCCGCCGCGCCGAGCTGGGCGAGCAACTACGCACCCGCCTACTGATGATCAACTGGATCCCACCGGAAGCGACCTACCTGGCCTGGCTGGACTGCCGAGCGCTGGGCGACGACAACGAACCCCGGGAGCTGTTCCTGTCCCGCGCCCGCGTAGGCCTCGAACCAGGCACCCGCTTCGGCGCCCGCGGCGCGGGCTTCGTTCGGCTGAACTTCGGCACGAACGCCGATATCCTCAACGAGGCGACCGCACGTATGGCGAGCGCCACCGACAGGTAGCGGCGGCGGTCCGGACGCTGCGGCAGTACGGTTGTACTGTTCGCGTCGTTCTGCCGTCGGGGGTGTGCAGGTGTCGTCCGGTCCCGGGTCCGACCCTCATATGCTGGCGCTGCTGCGAGCCATCCGGCTCCGGCTCGCCGCACCGGACGCGGCTGCCGCGGGGGCGGCTGATGCGAAGGCGGCGCTGGCCGGCGCGGAGCCCGAAGAAGCGCCCGCGGCTGAGCCGGTCCACCCTGACTGGATGATGCATCCCGAATGGCCTGCTGCTGACAGCTCCGCTTCCGAGCAGGCTGTTCCTCTCGTTGGCCCGGGCGAGGCGCAGTCGGAGCTGCCGGCGGCACATCCGCTGCGGGATGTCTCGGCAGGTGGAGTGCCGCGCGCCGACCGCGAGACCGCGGGCACCGACGGCCGAACCTGGCGCGCGAGTGTCGGGCCGTTACCGCGGGGGCCGCGGCCGCCTTACCAGGCTCCTTCCTCGCCGGGTGGCCCCACACCTTCCGCTCCCGGGACCGGGTCGGAGCCCGGCTATGTGGTGCCGGACGGCAGCGGGTTCGCGCCGGGGACACCGCCTCCTGGGAGTGACTCCGCCGCGCCGGTGGCGCCCGGAGGCGTCGACTCGCCCGGGTGGGCTCCCGGCCGGCCCGGGACGACGCCGGTGCCGGGCGGAGCGCCGGTGCGGCCCGGCTCGCCGCCGGCCGTGCCCGACCTCGACGATTTTCTTCCGGACGCCGGTGCGGGCGACGACGGGCCGGTGATGCCCGATCCGATCGGTTCGGGGCCGTCCAGGCCCGGCTTCCCGTTCCTGCGTGGGGGGACTCCGGTCCTTCCGCCGGCGTTCGGCACGACTCCGGTGCCCGGTGCGGCGCCCGCGCCGGGCGGCGCGGGATCGACTCCCGCAACGTCGGGCACCGGTCCGGGAACGCCGCCCGGCACCGGTTCGGGAACTGGCGGCGGATCGGCGCCCGGTTCGGGCGGGGTGTCCGGCGGCGGTTCCGGCTCGGGCAGGGCTCCGGGTGCGCCCAGCGGCTCGGCACCCGGTTCAGGTTCGGGAACGGCTGCGGGCGCGGGTCTGAGCCCGCGAACGGCACCGGGCTCCGGCGTGGGCCGAGCTTTCGGCGTAGGCATGGCCCCGGGTGGCCTCGGCACATCGCCGGTCCCCGGCGCGATCGTTCCCGGAGGCTCAGCTCCGGCAAGCGGACTTCCCGGTGGAGCGGTCCCGGGCGGGACGGGCCCGGGTGGGCTGCCGCCAGGCGGGACGGGCCCGGGTGGGCTGCCGCCAGGCGGGACGGGCCCGGGTGGGCTGCCGCCAGGCGGGACGGGCCTTGGTGGGACTGGCTCTGGTGGCGCGGTTCCGGGCGGGGCGGTTCCTGGTGGGGCGAGCCCTGGTGGGGCGAGCCCTGGCAGCGCGGTCCCTGATGGTGCGGTGCCTGGTGGGTCTGGTCCTAGTGGAGCGGGCCCCGGTGGAACTGGCTCTGGTGGGACTGGCCCCGGTGGTGCAGTCCCTGGTGGTGCGGTCCCTGGTGGTGCGGCGCCTGGTGGGACTGGCTCTGGTGGCGCTGTTCCTGGCGGGCCCCTTCCGGGTGGCTTCCTTCCGGGTGGGATGGGCCCCGGTGGCGTCGTTCCCGGGCGTGGGGTTCCTGGCGGCAATGGCCTGGTGCCCGGTGGCACCATTCCGGGCGGGCTTGTCCCCCCGGCAGGCTCCGGCGGCGGTCAGGGACCAGCCGGGCAGCCCCCTGCTCCCGGCACTTCCATCGTCCCCGCGGTTCCGCCCGGCTCCGTCGTCCCCGCTCGGCCCGGTGCCGGCGCCCCGCCCGTGCCGGGTGGGCTGCGTCCCGGGGCCACCACCCCGTACCCGCCGGGGGCTGGGCCTTGGGCCGGCGGCGTACCGCTCATCCCGGCCACCGGTTCGTCGACCGAGCCCATCAGCGGCATTCCCGGCATCGGCGGCCCGCGGCCGGCCGGGCCGCAGTGGCCTGGTGATCCGGTTCAGGCCGTCGGTCCCTTCGGACCGGTACGGATGCCCGACATCGTCCCGCCCGTAGGCGCCCGTCCCGCCCTCCCCGCCGACGGCATGGATCCCGCCGATGACGCCGCCCTGCGGGAGATGGCGCGGCTGCTCGGCAACAGCCTCTCGCTGGCCGGTGGGCCCGAGGAGGTCGCCGAGCGGTTGCGGGCTGCTCTCGCCCAGGCCCAGCCCGCGTTGTTCGCCAAGGTGCCCGGCGGGCCGGCCGTACAGGTTGCGCAGCTTGCCGAAGCTCTGACCTGGCTGGTGCATCACCTGGACCAGCCGCCGCTGCTGGTCGCGGCGTGTGGCCGGCTCGGTGCCTCGCTGGCCGAGTGCGGCGTCCTGCCCCAGCAGTTGCAGCTGGCCGGGGCCGCGCTGGCCGAGGCGATGCGGGCGGGGATGGTTGCCGGTGGCTGGCGGCAGGACTTCGACCAGGCTTGGCGGTCGACGTGGCAGCACGCGTACGAGTGGATCGCCCATGGGATGGCCGCCGCCGCCTATCAGCCGACCGTGTGGACCGCGGTTGTGGTCGGGCACGAGCGGCGCCGGGATGATCTGGCCGTGTTGTGGCTGCGACCGTATTTGCCCATGCCTTACCGGCCCGGTCAGTACGCCCGGATCGAGTTGCCGGACCAGCCCGGGGTGTGGCGGCCGTATTCGCTGGCCGGCAACCCGCGCCGGGACAACATCGTCGAGCTGCACGTGCGGGCCAAGAGTCACAGCGGGATCAGCGGTGCGCTGGTCTACCGGACGGCCATCGGGGACACCGTGCGGATCGCGCGCGCCGAGGGGGAGATGGGGCTGCCCGAGTCCGGCCGGGACCTGCTCATGATCGCCGGGGACACCGGGGTCGTTCCGCTCAAGGCCCTGCTCACCGAGCTGGCCGCGACCGGGGACCCGCGCTCGGCGGTGCTCTTCTGGGGCGTGCGCAACCTCAGCGAGCTGTACGACATCGACGACATCACGGACATCGCCCGGGCCTGTCGGCGGGCCACCGTGATCCCGGTGGTCTCCGAGGGGGAGGCCGGCCCGTACCCGAGCGGCCTGGTCACCGACGCGGTCGCCGCCTACGGCGAATGGTCGGCCCACGAGGTGTACCTGGCCGGGCCGCCGCTGATGCTGGCCGCGACCAGCCTGGCCCTGCAGGCGCTGGGTGTGGCCCCCGACCGCATCCACCACGACAAGCCCGACTGACCGGCCCGGCCCGAGCAGCCCAGGTGGCCCGGCGGCCCGGAGGGGTGCGGCGGCGCGAAGGGGTCCAGCGGCGCGAAGGGGTCCGGCGGCCTGGAGGGGTCCGGCGGCCTGGAGGGGTCCGGCGGCCTGGAGGGGTCCGGCGGCCGAAGGGGTCCGGCGGCCGAAGGGGGCGCGGCCGGCCCCCGCCGGACCGCGCCCGGTCAGGCGAGGGCGGCAGCCAGGATCTTGGCGTAGGCCGGCGGCACGAAGGTCGGCCCGCCCGGCGTCAGCACCTCGTCCCGCGAAGCAGCCGCCCATGCCTCAGCCGGCACCGCCGCCCGCAGTGCCGTGATCACCGGTGCGTCCGCCCATTGCGGGTCGTCGCCCAGCATCGTCAGCGCGACCAGGGACTCCTCCACCTCGCCGACGCATTCGAACGGCTTGTGGGCGTCGATGCCGAGCAGTTCCAGGTAGCCCGGCACCTGCGCCGGTTCGGCGAAGAGGTCCCGGCCGAAGATCCGGGTGAGCCGGGCCCGGGACATGGACGGCGCCAGGGCCAGCGCCACGAACCGGCACTTGGGGCAGTCGCCGCACCAGCGGGCCGTCGGGTCGTGCAGCTTGAACGCCTTGTTGCAGCTCGTCACCACGTCGTCGTACGCGGTGTACCGGGCGAAGAGCTGGGCGATGTGCAGCTCCGACAGTGAGCGCAGCAGCGAGAAGTACGGCTCGGTCAGGCCGGTGTGGGCCGTGACCGCGGCTCGCAGCAGGCCCTCGGCGAGCACTCCCTTGGACCACTGGTGGTTGATCTCGTGACCGTTCCAGATCAGGTTCGGGTCGGAGGCCGAGCGTTCGTTGGACATCACCACCGGGCCCAGGCCGTGCAGGGCCGCGGTCGCGATCGCGATCAGCGAGTTGATCGCGGTCACCGGGATGTGGCCGTTGAGAGCCCCCGCCTTGTTGAGCTCGAACAGGCGCGGGTCGAGCTTGCGGCGGGCGGCCAGGGCGGTCAGGCCGGAGGCGGCGTTCACGTTGACGATCACCGGGTTGGGGTTGACCGAGAACGGCACCGGGTCCAGCCCGGCGGCCCGCAGGATCTCCAGGGTGACGATGGAGTCCTTGCCGCCACCGACCGCCGACAGCGGCCGTCCCTCCGAGTTGTCCACGGGGGAAGCCGGGGGAGCCGGGGAACCCGCCGAGGGCGAGGAAACCGACAGGGTCAGCACGTGCGGAAGCTTGTTGACGTACGCGTACTCCCCGAGACCGTGTGTGTAGACGGCCGTGAAGAAGTCGGTGACCGCGCCCGGCACCGCGACCGGCGCCTCGATCCGGGCCGGCGCGCCGACCTTGTAGTAGCTCACCCCGGCCACGACGTGCAGCAGCTCGAGCACCTTGAAGAAGTGGGCCGGCGGCTCGCCCGGACCGAGCGGGAAGGTGATGGTCTCGGTGAACTCCAGCGGGTCCGGGCCGTCGAGCAGGTAGTCGAACTCCGCGACTCCCGTCGCCGGATCGAACCTGTATGCGGGGAACCGCATGACCTCGTACTGCGCACGCACCCGGCACTCCCAACGTAGGACCAGCGAGCCATACTAGTGCGACTCGACCGAGGGAGACGATTGTGCGCCTGGCAGACCTGCGCGGCCGTTCCGTTGCCGTCTGGGGGACCGGCCGGGAGGGCCGGGCTGCCGTCACGGCCGTCGCCGCCCACGGTCCCTCGCGCCTGATCGCCGTGGACGACAGCGCCAACTTCCTGTCCGTGCCCTGGGAGGGTGAGCTGGCCGCGCTGGCGCCGCTGGCCGGTGGTGATCACGCCCAGGCCGCGCTGGTGGCCGCCGACGTGGTGGTGCGTTCGCCAGGGGTGCCGCAGACCCATCCGTGGATGGCCGATCTGCGAGCCCGGGGGATCACCGTGACCGGTGGCAGCGCCCTGTGGATGGCCGATCACGCCAACCGCACCATCGGGGTGACCGGCAGCAAGGGCAAGAGCACCACGTCCAGCCTGATCAGTCACCTGCTGGCGGCTGTGGGCCGGCCCAACGTCTTCGGCGGCAACATCGGCGTGCCGCTGCTCGACCTGCCCCCGGCCGAGCAGTACGTCCTGGAGCTCTCCAGCTACCAGTGCAGCGATCTGACCGACTCGCCGCGGGTCGCGGTGGTGACCTCGCTGTTCCCCGAGCACCTGGACGCGCACGGCGGTGAGCGGGAGTACTACCGCGACAAGCTCAACCTGCTGGCCCACGGTCCCGAGCTCATCGTGATCAACGGGGCCGACGACCGGCTGGTCACCGAGACCGTGGCGGTCAAGGACGCGAACGGTTTCGCGGCGATCCCGGCCGCCGGCGGTGACTCGCGGTTCCGGGTCGAGGCCGACGCCCAGGTGTACTGCAGCGACGAGGCCCTGTTCCCGCGGGACACGCTCAAGCTGCGCGGCCGGCACAACGAGCGCAACCTCTGTGTCGCCCTGGCCGTGCTGGACGGCATGGGCATCGACGTCGTCGGTGAGCGGGAGGCCCTGCGCGCGGCGGTGGCGTCCTTCCAGGGCCTGCCGCACCGGCTGGCCGAGATCGAGGACCCGTCGGGGCTGACGTTCGTGGACGACACGCTGTCCACGAGTCCGTACTCGGCGATGCACGCGATCGACGCGTACGAGGGCCGGCCGTTGACCGTGCTCGTCGGTGGCACCGACCGCGGCCTGGACTACAGCCCCCTGCGGGAGCACCTCAAGGACCGGGAGCTCACCGTGATCGGCCTGCCGGACAGCGGGCCGCGCATCCTGGCCGAGCTGGCCGGCCTGGCCGGCGTGCGCACGGAGGCGGCGGAAGACCTGCCTTCGGCGGTACGGCTGGCCCGTAAGCTCACGCCGTCCGAGGGTGTGGTGCTGCTGTCCCCGGCGGCCCCCAGTTACGGCCGTTTCCGCAACTTCGAGCACCGTTCCGAGGTCTTCGCCCAGGCGGTTCGCGACAGCGCTTAACCGGTTCTGGGCAGAATTATTGCCGGACCCCTCCTGTGCCGAGACGCCCTCGCAGATTGCGAGGGCGTTTCGCGTTGTCCATCGACTCCTCCGGTCGGCCCACCCCCGGGCACCGTTTGATGCCGTTGGTGACCCAAAAGGCCGATGAGCAAACCCCACCAAAAAGTATTAATGATGGCGCTCGTGCCCTATCGGCCATATGCGGATCGACATACGTCAACTGACTGCTTGGTCGCCGGTCCTCATCAACGTGCTCCAGGTAACGGTTTGAAAACTTCACCCACGGTCTTGACACAGGGGGTCAGAAAGTAAGAACTTTTACCGCGACAGTTAACACTCCTTTCTGAAGGGACGGCCCATGGTCGAGCCAGACGCAGACGGCACCGCAGCGACCGCGGTCGTCGACTCGCTGGTGCGCGACCAGGCCCCGCCGCCGCAGCACAGCATGAACAACTCGGACGGGGTACTGGTGCGGGTGCGCACCCTGCTGCCCGAGTTCACCGGCGCCCTGCAGCGCGTCGCCGAGCAGGTCCTCACCGACCCGGCGGCGGCCTCCCGGGCGACCATCGTCGAGCTGGCCGAGCGCAGCGGCACCTCGCCGGCCACCGTGACCCGGTTCTGCCGGGCGCTGGGCTTCGACGGCTACGCCGACCTGCGCCTGGGCATCGCGGCCGAGACCGGCCGGGCGCGCGCGTCCGGCTGGACCGTGGACATCGGCCGGGAGATCCAGCCCAGCGACCCGCTGGAGCGGGTCCTCGGCCAGATCATGGCGGCCGACACCCGGGCCATGCACGACACCGCCTCGCTGCTCGACCTGGCCGAGGTCGAGCGGGCCGCGGTGGCCATCGCCGCCGCGCCGCGGGTCAACATCTTCGGCGCCAGCGGCAGCGCGCTGGTCGGCGAGGAGATGCAGTTCAGCCTGCACCGCATCGGCGTGGCCGCCTGGGCCTGGACCGATGTGCACAACGGCCTGGCCAGCGCCGCCCTGTCCCGGGCCGGCGACGTCGCCCTCGGCATCTCGCACAGCGGCGAGACCGGCGAGACCATAGAGCTGCTCGCCGAGGCCAGCAGCCGCGGCGCCACCACCATCGCGCTGACCAGCTTCCCCCGCTCGCCCCTGGCCGAGCTGGCGGACATCGTGCTGCTCACCGCCACCCAGGCCACGACCTTCCGGCCGGACGCGCTCTCCGCGCGGCACCCGCAACTGGTCGTCCTCGATCTGCTCTACGTAGCCGTCGCCCAGCGGACCCACGAACGTTCGCACGCGGCCTTCCAACGCACCGCCCAAGCCGTCCACGGCCACAAAGCCGTCAAGGACGGGAGCTCCGCCCCATGAATTCGAGATCCCCTCTCACCCGCATAACTCATTCGTCCAGGAGGACTAGCGTGAAGCGCAGAATCGCGGTTGCGGCGACCCTCGCCGCGACGCTGCTCGGTGCCGCCGCGTGCGGCTCGAACAGCGACAGCAGCGACACCCCCAATGCCGCCGCTTCCGTCAACGGTGCCGGCAAGACCATCAAGGTCTGGCTGATGGTCGACGCCCAGTCGGGCTGGCCCGAGGTCGTCAAGCAGGCCAACGAACGCTTCACCCAGGCGACCGGCGCCCAGGTGCAGGTCGACTACCAGCAGTGGACCGACCACCTGGCCAAGCTGGACACCACCCTGGCCGGCAACGACGTGCCCGACGTGGTGGAGCTGGGCAACACCGAGATGCCGAAGTACGTCTTCAACGGCGCCTTCGCCCCGCTCGACAAGGGCCAGTTCGAGAACTCGGCGCAGTGGCTGACCGGCCTCTCCGCCCCTTGTGAGCTCGACGGCAAGACCTACTGCGTGCCGTACTACGCCGGCGCCCGGGTGCTGATCTACCGCACCGACCTGTTCGACAAGGCCGGCCTGAAGGCCCCGAAGACCTACGACGACCTGGTCGCCGCGGCCAAGACGCTCAAGGAGAAGAACGGCAGCGACAAGCAGTTCTCCGCCTTCTACATGCCGGGCAAGTACTGGTACGCCGCGATGGCGTGGGTGCACGGCAACGGCGGCACGATCGCCAAGAAGGACGGCGACAAGTGGGTCGGCACCCTGTCGGAGCCCGGCGCGCAGCAGGGCCTGACCAAGTGGGCCGAGATCGCCAAGACCTACTCCAGCGGTGACCCGACCAAGGACGAGAACGACCAGGACGCGGTCTACGCGCAGGGCAAGTCCGGCATGATCTACGGCAACGGCTGGGAGCTGGGCGCGGTCCAGGAGCAGCCCAAGGACCCCAACGACCCCGCCTCGGCCAAGGTCAAGACCAAGGTGAACGGCAAGGTCGCCACCGCGCCGCTGCCCGGCATCCCGTCCTTCCTCGGTGGCTCGGACGTGGCCGTGACGGCCAAGAGCAAGAACGCCGACCTGGCCGCCAAGTGGGCGCAGATCTTCACCGACGCCAAGTCGCAGGAGGGCCTGATCGCCAAGGGCGTGCTGCCCAACGCGACCTCCCTGCTGGACAAGGCCGCCGCGGTCAAGGGCAACGAGGCGACCGCGCAGGCCGCCAAGGAGACCTGGTTCGTGCCGATGGCGCCGAAGTGGTCCGACGTCGAGTCGGCCAACGTCCTGCAGAACATGCTGGTCAGCATCGCCACCGGTAAGGCCACCGTGCCGGCCGCGGCGAAGGAAGCCGACGCAAAGATCAACGAGATCCTCAACGCCAGCTGACCGTGATCGGGCCGCCCGCCCTTCCCCGGGCGGGCGGCCCGGCCCGGCACCGCATCCCCGCAGAGAGGTATGGGACCGATGTCCGTCGTCGACTCCCCGTCCGCCCCGCCGGCCGCGCAGCCACCGGCACCGGCGCCGGCGGGTGGGCGCGCCCGGAGCAAGCGTCGTTCGGCCACGAGCGGCGGCTTCGCCCCCCTCGCGCTCACGCTGCCCGCACTCCTGCTGCTGGCCGGCCTGCTCGGTTATCCGCTCATCCGGATGGTCGTGCTGTCGTTCCAGAGCATCGGGTTGCGCCAGCTGTTCGCCAACCTGGCCCCGGAGAACGTCGGGTTCGCCAATTACGTCAAGATCTTCACGAACGCGACGTTCTACCAGGTCGTCGGCCGTACCATCGGCTTCACCGTGGTCTCGGTCCTGCTCACCCTCGTGCTCGGGCTGGCGGTCGCCCTGCTGATGCGCCGGGTCGCGCCGAGCGTGCGGATCGCCATGATCGTCGCGATGATGTTCGTCTGGGCCATGCCCCAGCTGGTCGCCACCCAGACTTTCCGCTGGCTGGTCGACTCCGACTTCGGCGTGCTGAACTACCTGATCGACCTGCTGCCCGGGGTCGACTTCGCCAACCACAGCTGGTTCGCCGACCCGATCCAGGGCTGGACGGTCATCACGGCGATCGTGGTCTGGGCCGGCATCCCGTTCATCGCCATCACCCTGAACGCGGGCCTGACCCAGGTGCCCAAGGAACTCCTCGAGGCCGCCGTGGTGGACGGTGCCTCGGCCTGGGAGGTGCTGCGCTCGGTCACCCTGCCGATCCTCAAGCCGCTGCTGGTCATCGTCACGACGCTCTCGGTGATCTGGAACTTCGGCCTCTTCACCCAGGTCTACGTCGTGCGCAACGGCCGGCCCGAGGAGGAGTACCAGGTCCTGGCGACGTGGGCGTACAGCACGGCGTTCAAGAACAACAACTACGGGCTGGGTTCCGCGATCGCCGTCGTCACCGTGCTCCTGCTGCTCGGCGTCATGGCGTTCTACATGCGGCAGATGTTCAAGATCGGAGACGTGGACTGATGGTCGCCACCGCACCGCAGACCGCCGTACGCAAGCGGCGCCGCCCGGCCCGCGAGTCCGACACCCCCACGGTGGGTCGGAGCCGGACCGGGACGGTCGCCGCGAACGCCGTCGGCGTGCTCTTCGCGATCGTGATGTTCTTCCCGGTCTACTGGGTCATCAACACCGCGTTCAAGCCGGCGCCGGAGATCCTGCAGTTCGAGCCCACGTTCTTCCCGCACACGTTCACGCTGGACAACTTCAAGTCGGCCTTCAACGCCCCGTTCTTCCAGCAGGACCTGCTCAACGGCGTCATCGTGACCTCCGGCGCGGTGCTCGGGGCGCTGCTGGTCGGCTTCCTGGCCGCGCTGGCCATCGCCCGGTTCCGGTTCTACGGCCGCAAGGCGATCATCCTCGTCGTCCTGTCGGTGCAGATGGTGCCGTTCGTCGCGATCCTGATCCCGCTCTTCCTGATGCTGCAGAAGGCCAACCTCACCAACAGCCTGCTGGGCATCACGCTGGTCTACGTCGTGCTGATCCTGCCGTACACGGTGTGGACCCTGCGCGGCTTCATCCAGGCCATCCCGCGCGAGCTCGACGAGGCCGCGTCGATCGACGGAGCCAGCCGGTTCCAGGTCTTCTGGAAGATCATTCTGCCGCTGACCGGTCCCGGTCTGGTTGCGACCTCGGTCTACGGCTTCATCCAGGCCTGGAACGAGTTCATCATCATCAACACGCTCAACGACCAGGCCCACCAGAACCTGATGGCCTGGCTTTTGCAGAACCAGACGAGCCGTGGGACCTTCTGGGGCCCGCTCATGGCAGGGTCGATCTTGACCGCCCTCCCGGTGGTCATCTTCTTCCTGATCGTCCAGCGCAACATCGCAACCGGCCTGACGGCTGGCGCCGTCAAGGGCTGACCCGGCACCGCATCACCATCTGAGGAGAAAGCGCATGACTGAGATTTTCAAGCCCGAGGTCGACCGCCGGACGCTGCTGCGCCGCGCTGCCGCCGTGGGCCTGCTGGCCACCCCCGCCGTCACGATGCTGAGCGCCTGCGTGGGCGGCGGCAGTGACGACAAGGACGACGCCGCGGACAAGCCCGCCGGTACGGTCTCCGCGACCAACCCGCTGGGCATCAAGGAGGACGAGCCGCTGGAGATCCTGATCTTCAACGGTGGCCTCGGCACCAAGTACGCGACCGACGTGGACATCCCGTCGTACAACAAGCTCTTCCCGAACTCCAAGGTCACGTTCAACCAGGCCGAGGAGATCTCGACCGTGGTGCAGCCGCGGTTCACCGCGGGCAACCCGCCGGACATGATCAACAACTCCGGCTCGAAGCTGATGGACCAGGGCGCCCTGGTCCAGGCCGGCCAGGTGCAGGAGCTGACCGACCTGTACGCGGCCCCGTCGGTGGACATCACCGGCAAGACCGTCAAGGACACCCTGATCCCGGGCACCATCGAGCAGGGCACGTTCAACGGCAAGCCGTACGTGCTCAACTACGCCTTCACCGTCTTCGGCCTCTGGTACAGCGGCAAGCTGTTCAAGGACAACGGCTGGACCGTGCCGACCACGTGGAGCGACTTCACCGCGCTGCTCGGCAAGATGAAGGCCAAGGGCATCACGCCGTTCGGCTACGCGGGTGCGAACGCGCCGTACTACATGTACACGCTGCTGCTGACCAGCGCGGCCAAGATCGGTGGCGCCGACATCCTCAAGAACATCGACAACCTCGAGGACGGTGCCTGGACCAACGACGCCGTCAAGCAGGCCGCCGCCGCGTGGGCCGAGGTCGGCGCCAAGTACTCCAACAAGGCGTTCCTCGGTCTCAAGCACACCGAGGTCCAGCTCCAGCAGAACCAGTACAAGGTGGGCCTCTACCCGTCCGGCTCCTGGCTCGAGAACGAGCAGGCCAAGGACACCCCCGAGGGCTTCGACTACCAGCTCATGCCCGTGCCGAGCGTGACCACGGCCGACAAGCTGCCCGTCACCGCCCTCTACGCCGCGGCCGGCGAGCAGTACTTCGTCGCCAGCAAGGGCAAGAACCCGCGCGGTGGCATGGAGTTCCTGCGCCACATGCTGAGCAAGGCCGGCGCCGTGGGCTTCACCCAGCTCACCAAGACGCTGACCGTCGTGGCCGGCGCCACCGACGGCATGGAGATCAGTGCCGGCCTCACCTCGGGCAACAAGGCCCTGGGCGCGGCGGGCGCGGACACCTTCAGCTTCCGTTTCGACACCTGGTACAAGAAGCTGGACGACGAGCTGCGCGCCGCCACCAACGAGCTGATCTACCAGGGCGGCACCGCCGACAAGTTCGTCGAGCGGATGCAGAAGGCCGCCGACGCGGTCAAGAAGGACTCGTCCATCCAGAAGTTCTCCCGCTAGTCCGACGCCGACGACGTACCCGCTTTCACGAACGGAGCTAACGAACCATGAAGCACGGCAGGTACCCGTTCATCATTGGCTTCCTGATCGTGCCGGTGGCCATCTACGGCACGTTCGTGATCGCGGCGTACGTCCAGGCGTTCCAGCTGTCGTTCACCAACTGGCGGGGCTTCTCGCCGGACGTCAGTTACATCGGCTTCGACAACTTCACGAAGCTGTTCCAGGACAGCACGTTCTGGAAGGCGATCCAGCACCACATCCTGTTGCTGATCTTCCTGCCGCTGCTCACGATTGTGCTGGCGCTGTTCTTCGCGTTCCTGCTCAACGTGGGCGGCGGCTCGAAGGGCGGCCGTACCCGGGGGGTCTGGGGTTCGAAGTTCTACCGGGTGGTGTTCTTCTTCCCGCAGCTGCTGGCCCTGGCCCTGGTCGCGGTCATCTTCTCCCGGGTCTACTCGTCCGACGACAGTGGTCTGATCAACGGCCTGCTCAACCAGGTCGGCGCCGGGCCGGTGCTGTTCCTGGCCGACAAGAACCTGGCCCTCTGGTCGATCCTGGCCGTGCTCGTCTGGCAGGCGGTCGGCTTCTACGTGGTGCTGTTCTCCGCCGGGATGGGCTCCATCCCGACGGAGATCTACGAGGCCGCCGCGCTGGACGGCGCCACCCGGGGCACCCTGTTCTTCAAGGTGACGCTGCCGCTGCTGTGGAACACGCTGCAGGTCGCCTGGGTCTACCTGGGCATCGCCGCCTTCGACGCGTTCGCCCTGGTGAACGTCATGTCCGTGGACCGCGGCGGGCCGGACGGCGCCACCACGGTGCTGGGCCTGGAGATCTACCGCAACGCCTTCGACTACGCGCAGTTCGGCTACGCCTCGGCGATGGGTGTCGTGCTGTTCTTCCTCACCATCACGTTCGCGGCGCTGACCCTGCGGGTCACCCGGCGCGACGCGATCGAGCTGTGAGCCGGACCGGGAGCCTCAAGTGACTTACACCAAGACGGACGGGCCGGCGGCCTCGTACACCGGGTCGCGGCACGCCAGCACCGCCACGCAGCGGGACAAGAAAGAGATCAAGCTCTTCAGCGGCTTCGCCCACATCGCCCTGGCGGTCTGGGGCCTGCTGGTCATCGCCCCGCTGATCTGGGTGATCCTGGCGTCGTTCAAGAGCAACACGGAGATCTTCACGCAGGCGCCGTTCAGCCTGCCCAGCAAGATCTCGTTCGAGACCTACCAGACGGCCTGGACCGAGGCGCACGTCGGGCGCTACTTCCTCAACAGCGTCTTCGTGGTGGCGATCAGCACCGCCGGCACGATGCTGTTCGGCTCGATGGCCGCCTACGTGCTGGCCCGCTACAAGTTCGTCGGCAACCGCTTCATCTACTACCTGTTCGTCTCGGGCCTGGCCTTCCCGGTGTTCCTGGCGCTGGTGCCGCTGTTCCTGATCCTGCAGAACCTCGGCCTGCTCAACACCTACACCGGCCTGATCCTGGTCTACATCGCGTACTCGCTGCCGTTCACGGTCTTCTTCATGACGGCGTTCTTCAAGACGCTGCCGAACCAGATCGCCGAGGCCGCGATCGTCGACGGCGCCTCCCACACCCGGCTGTTCTTCCAGGTCATGCTGCCGATGGCCAAGTCCGGCCTGGTCAGCATCACGATCTTCAACATCGTCGGCCAGTGGAACCAGTACCTGCTGCCGGTGGCGATCATGCAGGGGGCCGGCGCGCAGGAGAAGTGGGTGCTCACCCAGGGCATCGCCAACATCTCGGTCTCGGCGGGCTACCAGGCGAACTGGGCCGCGCTGTTCGCGGCGCTCACGCTCTCGATCCTGCCCATGATCATCGTGTACGCGTTCTTCCAGCGCCAGATCCAGTCCGGCCTCACCGCGGGCGCGACCAAGTAACTCAGCACGGCACCCGGGCGGCGTCCTTCCACGGGGGAGGGGCGTCGCCCGGCTCCGTTCCCCGTCCGGGGTGTTGTGGCCGGGTGCCACGATCGGCGGATGGCCGCCGTCGATGTCCAGCGAGTGTTCCGCGCCCTGGCGGAGGCCCGGGACAAGGACTTCTATCCGCTGTGGTGCGACCTGACCTACCTGTGGCGTCCGCTGCCCGAGATCACCTTCCGGATCTACCAGGTGGCCGGCACGGCCGATGCCCGGGTGGCGCTGTGGGTGGCGGGCAGTCGGCCGGACCGTACCCGGATCACCTGGGGTCTCGGGGTGACGGCCGAAGCCGGGACGCTCACGATCGAGACGTCGATCGACGTCGGGGCGCCCGCCGGTCCCGAGGTGGACGACCAGGTGTTCGAGCGGTCGGCCGCGACCGGCGACGCGGCCCGGGCCGCCGAGCTCATCCGGAGCATGGCCGGGGAACTCTGCGCTCAGCGGTGGCCGATCACCCAGGAGTCGTTCCCGCCGAGCTGACCGGACGGTTCAGGCCCGGTTGAGCAGGACCCGGCCCAGCAGCAGCGTGCCCAGGCCGGCGACCACCACGCTGAGCAGGCCGACCCGCAGGCTGCTGTGGTCGGCGACCAAGCCCACCAGCGGCGGCGAGAGCAGGAAGCCCACCCGTTGCAGCCAGCTCACGATGGTCAGGCCGGCGCCGTGCGGCAGTCCGCGCAGTTCGTCGGCCGTGTGCATCGCGGCCGGGACCAGCGTCGCCGTGCCCAGCCCGGCCAGCGCGAAGCCGGCCAGGGCCGAGCCCACGGACGGCCAGGCGAGCGCGCAGCCCATCCCGGCCGCGGCCAGCGCTCCGCCGGCCCGGGTCACCGTGCGCTGGCCGAACCGGTCGACAGCCCGGTCGCCCAGCAACCGGCCGGCGGTCATCGCCACCTGCAGTGCCACGAAGGCGAGCCCGGCCGTCGCCGCGCCCGCGCCGAGATAGTCGGTCAGGTACAGCGCACCCCACGAGGAGCCGGCGTCCTCCACGAGCGCCCCGAAGGCTGCCAGTGCCCCGAGCGCGGCCAGCATCCGTACCGCCGGCCAGGCGAAGGACCGCCGGCCCGGCGGGGCCGCACCCGGCTGCGGCGCCGCCCGCTCGGCGTCCTCCGGTCCGGGCAGCATGAACCGGTACGCGACCAGCAGGATCGCCCCGACCAGCACCGCGGCCCCGCTCAGGTGCAGGACCAGGGGCACCCGCAGACCGGCCGCGGCCGAGCCCATGAGCCCGCCGAGCACCGCCCCGATGCTCCACACTCCGTGGAACGAGTTGACGATCGAGCGCCCGTAGAGGCGCTGCACCCGCAGGCCGTGCGCGTTCTGCGCGACGTCGACGATCGCGTCGGCCGCCCCGGCCACCAGGAACACCGCGGCCAGCACCCACCAGGCCGGCGCCACCGCGACCAGGATGAACGCCACCGCCAGCAGCAGCATCCCGGCCAAACCGGTCCGCGACGACCGGAACCGGCGGATCGCGGCGGCGGCGAACAGGCCACCGAGCAGCGAGCCGAGCGCGCCCGCGCCCAGGGCCGAGCCCAGGGCCGCGTTGCTCAGCTCCAGCGATTCCTTGATCTGCGGATACCGCGGCACGATGTTGGCGAACAGCGCCCCGTTGGTCAGGAAAACCGCCGCGACGGCGATCCGGGCCCGGCGGGCCTGCTCGGTCGGTCCGGCGCCGAGAGTCGCCGTCACCGGGCGCTGAACCGCTGCACCGCGGCCTCGACGTCCGGCTCGGTGACCGGGAAGCCGGGGAAGCGCGACAGCCGGACCAGCGGGATGGCCCGCATCATCTGGCCGTTGGCCGGGTCGGAGAGCATGTCGGTGAACAGGCCCGTGCCGAGTTGCTCGCGCAGCCACGAGCCGGCGGCCGGGTGGGCCAGCCAGACGTCCACGGTCGACTCGGCGGTCAGCGGCACGGCGTAGCCCTGGCCGGCCAGCGTGACCGTGCCGGTGAGCCGGATGTCCCGCGAGGAAGCGCCGACGCGGACGCCGAACTCGCCGCCCTCGACCACCCAGCTCCGGGCCGCCTCGTGCCAGAACGCGAACGCCCGCGCCCCCAGCGTCAGAGTCACCGGCGCGCTCTCACCGGGACCGAGCGCGACCTGGGTGAACGCGCGCAGCTCCTGCTCGGGGCGGTACACGCTGGCCTGCGGGTCGGTGACGTAGAGCTGGACCGTCTCGCGGCCCGGGCGCGTACCGGTGTTGGTGACCGTCAGGGTGACCTCGACCCGCGGGTCGTCGCCGTCAGCCGGCACGGAGACGGCCAGGTCGCTGTAGCCGAAGCTCGTGTAGGACAGGCCGTGGCCGAACGGGTACGCCACCTCGAGGCGGTGGGCGTCGTACCAGCGGTAGCCGATCAGCAGGCCCTCGCCGTACCGGACGTGGCCGAGCTCGCCGGGGAACGCGCCGATGGTCGGGTTGTCGGCGAAGCGCACCGGGACGGTCTCGGCGAGCCGGCCCGCCGGATCGGCCGCCCCGAGCAGCAGGTCGGCGGTCGCGCTGCCACCGGCCTGGCCGAGCAGCCAGCCTTCGAGCACAGCCTGCGCGCGGTCCTGCCAAGGCGCGACAGTCACGACCGAGCCGTTGGACAGCACGACGACCACGCGCGGGTTGGCGTCGGCCACGGCGTGCAGCAGGTCGAGCTGGTGGGCGGGCAGGTCCATGTGGTCGCGGTCGTAGCCCTCGGACTCGTACGACGGGGGCAGCCCGAGGAAGAGCACGGCCACGTCGGCGGCGGCTGCGGCCCGTACCGCCTCGGCGACCAGGCCCTCGTCGGCGGCCTCGGCGTCGATCGCGAAGCCGGGGGCGAAGGTGACCTCGCGGCGCCCGTCGAGGGCGGCCCGCAGAGCGTCCAGCGCGGTGTCCACCCGGGTGGGATTGACCTGCGATGATCCGGCGCCCTGGAACCGCGGCGTCCGGGCGAACTCACCGATGACCGCGACCGGGCCGCCGCCCGCGGGGTCGAGCGGCAGGATCCCGCCCTCGTTCTTGAGCAGCACCGCACTGGCCACGGCGGCCTCACGGGCGAGCGCGTGGTGAGCGTCGGCGTCGAAGGTCTGGCCCTCGCGCAGCGCCGGCAGGGACCGGTTGATCAGTGTCAGCACCCGCGTCGCCGCCCGGTCGACGTCCGTCTCGCTCAGCGTGCCGGCCCGGACGGCGTCCAGGATGACCCGGGTGCCGGCCCCACCGGACGACGGCATCTCCAGGTCCAGCCCGGCGGCCACCCCGGCGTCCCGGCGGTTGACCGCGCCCCAGTCGGAGACGACCAGGCCGTCGAAGCCCCACTCGTCGCGCAGCACCTGGGTGAGCAGCCAGGGATCCTCACTCGCGTACGTGCCGTTGATCTTGTTGTAGGCGCACATCACTGTCCAGGGCTGCGCCTGGGTGACCACCCGCTCGAAGGCTGGCAGATAGATCTCGCGCAGCGTCCGCTCGTCGACGTCGGCCGAGACCGTCATCCGGTCGGTCTCCTGGTTGTTGGCGGCGAAGTGCTTGAGCGAGGCGCCCACCCCGGTGCTCTGCAGGCCGTTGACCAGGGCCGCGCCGAGCTCGCCGGCCAGCAGCGGGTCCTCGGAGAAGTACTCGAAGTTGCGCCCGCACAGTGGCGAGCGCTTCATGTTGACCCCCGGGCCGAGCAGCACGGCGACCTGCTCGGCGCGGCACTCCCGGCCCAGCGCCACCCCGATGCGGCCCACCAGGTCGGTGTTCCAGGTCGAGGCGAGCCCGGCGGCGGGCGGGAAGCAGGTGGCCGGGACGCTGTCGTTGAGGCCGACGTGGTCCGACTCGCCGGCCTGCTTGCGCAGGCCGTGCGGTCCGTCGGTGACCATCACGCCGGGGATGCCGAGACGCTCGACCGGCTGCGTACGCCAGAAGTCGGCCCCGTCCAGCAGGGTGGCCTTCTCCTCGAGGGTGAGTGCGGCGAGCAGCGCGGGAACGTCGAGTGTCATGACCCGACCGTAACAATGAAAACCTCCGCATGGAAGTTTTTGTGGCCTACGATGGCGCGATGGACGAGCCCCCCGAGATCACCCGGCGCGGCGCGTACGGCAAAGGGGTGCGCCGCCGGCGCGAGATCCTCGACCGGGCCATCGAGGTCTTCGCCGAACGCGGCGCCGAGGGCACCTCGCTGCGCGCCATCGGCGAGGCCATCGGGGTCTCGCACGCGGCGCTCAAGCACTACTTCGCCTCCCGCGAGGAACTGCTCATCGAGGTCTACCGGGCCGCCGAGGAACGCTCGGTCGCCGAGGACCACCTGCCCCCGGACGTCTCGGTGGTCGGGCTGATGACCCACGCGGCCCGCCGCAACCACGGCGTGCCCGGCCTGGTCCAGCTCTACTCGACGCTGGTGGCAGGCGCGCTGGAGGAGGGCCACGAACCGTCCCGCGAGTTCTTCGGCCGGCGCTTCGCCCAGCTCCGCGCAGTGCTGACCGAGCGCATCGAGGCGGACCAGCGGGCCGGCCGGATCCGGCCCGACATCAGCCCGCCGGCGGCGGCCGCGCTGATCATCGCCGCCTCCGACGGCCTGCAGACCCAGTGGCTGCTGGACCCCGCGGTCAACCTCGAGAAGTCCCTGGAGCTGCTGGAAGGCCTGCTCGGCGGCTGAAGTGTCATACCCGCACGGCAGAATGGGTCCGTGCTGGTGGCTGTGGTGTCCGACGACGGGAGCTGGCACGGTTCCGGCCGCTGGCAGCAGGTCCACCCCGACGGCAGCCCGGCCGGTGAGCCGGAACGCGTGGCCGACCTGCCGGCCGCCATCGCCGCCCGCGAGGCCGCCGAGCACCCCCGCTGGCTGTGGGCGGCCACCACCGACTGCTATCCGACGCTGCTGCGCGCCGGCGTGCGGGTGCGCCGCTGCCACGACATCGAGCTGACCGAGGCGCTGCTGCTCGGCCACGCGGGCCGCTGGGGCGAGCCCCGCGCGCTGGCGGCGGCCTGGGCCCGGCTGACCGGCGCGCCGGTGCCGGCCGACCCGCCACCGCGCCTCCCGCAACCACCGGGCTTCGCCCAGGGCGCACTCTTCGAAGCCATGTCCGGGCCGTCGGCCGCCGCCGGCTCGGTGACCCTCGAGGCCCTGACGAGGGTGTACGCGGACCAGCACGCCCGGATCGCCGCCACCGGACAACCCGGCCGTTTCGCCCTGCTGGTGGCCGCCGAGTCCGCCGGGGCGCTGGTCGGCGCCGAGATGGGCCATGCCGGCCTGCCGTGGCGCGCCGACATCCACGACCAGCTGCTGCGCGACCTGCTCGGCGCCCCGCAGCCGGTCGGCCCGCCCCGCCGGCTGGCCGAGCTGACCGCCGAGATCAACGCGGCCTTCGGCGTGCCCGGCCTGCACCCGGACTCCCCGGCCGAGGTGCTGCGCGCGTTCGCCCGGGCCGGCATCGAGGTGCCCAACACCCGGGCCTGGGTGCTGCGCCAGGTCGAACACCCGGCGGTGAAACCCCTGCTCGAATACAAGGAGCTCTACCGCATCTGGACGGCCCACGGCTGGGCCTGGCGCGACGCCTGGATCAGCGAAGGCCGCTTCCGCCCGGAGTACGTCCCCGGCGGGGTGGTGTCGGGCCGCTGGGCCACCCGCGGCGGCGGTGCCCTCCAGGTGCCCAAGGTGGTCCGCCGGGCGGTGGTCGCCGACCCCGGCTGGCGTTTCGTGGTCGCCGACGCGGGCCAGCTGGAGCCGCGCGTGCTGGCGGCGGTGTCCGGCGACTCCCGGCTGGCCCGCGCCGGCGCCGCCGGAGACCTCTACGCGGCCCTGGCCACCGACTCGTTCGGCGGCGACCGGGCCAAGGCCAAGGTGGCCCTGCTGGGCGCGATGTACGGCCAGACCGGCGGCGCGGCGATTCCGGCCCTGGCGGTGCTGAGGCAGAGCTACCCCACGGCCTTCGACTACGTGGAGGCCGCGGCCCGCACGGGTGAGGCCGGCGGCCTGGTCCGCTCCTGGCTGGGCCGCACCTGCCCGCCGGCCTCCACAGCCTGGCGCGAGGCGGGCCTGGAGCCGCCGGAGGAGTCAGGATCGGCGGAGCCGCAGGGCGGGGCGTCGGGCCGGGCCCGAGGCCGCTTCACCCGCAACTTCGTGATCCAGGCGACGGCGGCGGAATGGGCACTGGTGCTGCTGGCGACGCTGCGGACGGCGTTGGAGGGGATGCGGGCGGAGCTGGTGCTGTTCGTCCACGACGAGGTCGGGGTGCATTGCCCGGTCGAGGAGACGGAGCAGGTCGCTGAGGCGGTGCGGGTGAGTGCGGCCAAGGCGGGAAAGCTGTTGTTCGGGGGGATCGAGGTGCGGTTCCCGCTGGATGTGTCGATCGTGGAGTGCTACGCGGACGCGTGAGCTATCGAGCCGTCGCCCGGCGGAGATCGCTCAGCCACTCGACGCCGAGCCGGTGGCCGTCGGGGAACTGGTCGTCGCGATCCCAGCGCCACGCGGTGATCATCGCCAGCATGACGGCCCGGCAGTCACGGAGCAGGTTGTGATCCACGCCGGGGTAGTGGTCCGCGACCTCGTCGGGCGCGTGGGCCAGGTCGAATTCGACCGGTCCCCGGCAGCACGTCTCGAAGTCGATGAAGAGCGGGCCGGTCGCGGTCGGGAGCACGTTGCCCGGGTGCGGTTCGCCGTGCAGCAGCTGGTCGGGCCGGCCGGTGTCGCTGACCGCCCGGTGCAGGCGGTCCAGCGTGCCGGCGAGAAAGGCGCGGTCCTCGTCGGCCAGCCTCGGCGTTTGTCGCGGGTCGGCCACGAGCGCCCGGGCCTCGGAGATCCGGTCCGTGAAGTGCGGGGCGGGCAGGTCGACCCGGCGCATCCCGGCATGCAGACGTTCCAGCGCTGCGGCGTAGTCCGCGGGTGGGATCGCTTGAGTGGTCACCGGTTCGTAGTAGGTCCAGAAGGTGACCACGAACTCGTCCTGGGCGAAGACCTCGGGCCTTTCCAGCGCGGCGACCGGGCTGCCGACCTCGACCAGACGCTGAGCGATGTCGAGTTCGAACTGGGCGGACTGGTGTGCTGCCGGTGCCACCCGGGCCAGGACGTCGCCGGGTCGCAGGCGCAGGGTGAGCTTGTTCGAGTTGTGCAGCACGACGGCGTCGTGGGCGGCCAGGCCGAGTGAGGAGGCGGTTGACAGGGCTGCTCGGGTTGCCCGGTGGGCCGCGTCCGCCTGCATCGGAGCACCGTAGCTCGGCGTTGCCGGAGCAGCAGCCGAATTCGGTTCCACAGCACGTGGCCCGGCAAGGGGTGGCGAGAACCGATCGGTGTGTCTAGCCTGCCATCTGGATCAACAGGGGGTAGCTGTGGGCGCGTCACATTGGGACTACTACGTCCCGTACCGATCTGATCTGCAGGCCGCCCTGGATGACCTGCGGCGGCACGTTTTCGAGACCGGGGACTACTGGTGGGCGGTGCCGTACGAGCTCGGCACGTCGGCCGCCGATTTCCCGGACCGACCGCGGACCGAGGACGAGCTGTGGGCTGACGAAACCGTTCAAGAGTGCGGTACACACTCGATCCTCGACGTGCGATGGGTGGTGACCGAGCTCCAGGACGCTGATTACGGGACGGTCAGGACAGTCAGCGAGGCGGAGGCGCTCGAGTGCTCGGGTGTCACCAAACCGACCCGGGCACACGTCAAGGCACTGGAGCCACTGGCTCAGGAGCGATGGTTCGGTAGGTGTGCCGTACTGCACGACACCGCGGGGAAACCGAACGAGATCTACTTCTGGGGATTCTCCGGCGATTAGCCACGGCGATGGCCGCTGAGCACATGATGCGTCGCTGCCTGCCCCGGCATCGACGCTCAGGGGCAGGCCATCGGGTCAGCGCGGCTGGTCATTCGTTGTCCGAGCGATAGCCGAGGTTGGGCGCCAGCCATTTCTCCGCTTCGGCGACGGTCCAGCCTTTGCGGCGGGCATAGTTCTCGACCTGGTCGCGGCCGATCTGGCCGAGCACGAAGTACTGCGACTGCGGATGGGAGAAGTACAGGCCGCTGACAGCGGCGCCCGGCCACATGGCCATGCTCTCGGTCAGCTCGATCCCGGTGTTGGCCCGGACGTCGAGCAGCTGCCAGATCGTCTGCTTCTCAGTGTGCTCGGGGCAGGCCGGATAACCGGGAGCAGGCCGGATGCCGATGTACTGCTCTTTGATCAGCGCCTCGCTGTCGAGGTTCTCGTCGGGCTGGTACGCCCAGAATTCGGTGCGGACGCGTTCGTGGAGCCGCTCGGCGAAGGCCTCGGCCAGCCGGTCGGCCAGCGACTCCAGCAGGATGGCGTTGTAGTCGTCCATCGCGGCCTTGAACTCGGCGATCTTGTCGCCGATGCCGAGACCGGCGGTCACCGCGAACGCGCCGACATAGTCGGGTAGGCCGGTGTCGCGGGGCGCGACGAAGTCGGCGAGGGATCGGTGTGGCACTCCGGCCCGGTGTTCGGTCTGTTGCCGCAGCTGATGCAAGGTGCTCAGCACCGCGGTGCGGTCCTCGCTGGTGTACAGCTCGATGTCGTCGCCGACCGCGTTGGCGGGGAACAACCCCATGACACCGGCCGCGGTGATCCACTTCTCGGCGATGAGCCGGTCGAGCATCGTCTGCGCGTCGTCGTACAGGCGGCGGGCGGCTTCCCCGGTGGCCGGGTTGTTGAGGATGTCGGGGAACCGGCCCTTCATCTCCCACGCGTTGAAGAACGGCTGCCAGTCGATGTACTCGCGCAGTTCGCTGAGCGGGTAGTCGGGGAACGTCTTGACGAACTGCTGTGCCGCCGGTGCCGGCCGGCCGTCCTGATGGACCCGCGGCGACTGCGCGGCGATCAGCCGGGGCCGCGGCGGGCGGTAGCCGGTCCAGTCGATCGGGGTGTGGTTGTCCCGAGCTGCCGAGATCGGCAGCATCACCTTCGTGTCGTTGCGGGCGGCGTAGCGTTCGCGCAGGGACTCGTAGTCGGCGGCGACCTCGGCGAGCAGAGCGGGACGCTGCTCGTCGGACAGCAGCGCTGCGACGACCGGAACCGAACGCGAGGCGTCCTTCACCCAGATGACCGGCCCGTGGTATTTCTTGTCGACCTTGACCGCGGTGTGCGCCCGCGAGGTCGTGGCGCCGCCGAGGAGCAGGGGAATCTGCAGTCCGCGGCGCTCCATCTCGGCCGCGAAGCTGACCATCTCCTCCAGCGAGGGGGTGATCAGCCCGGACAGCCCGATGACGTCGGCGCTGTGCTCCTCGGCCGCGGCGAGGATCTTCTCGGCGGGAACCATGACGCCGAGGTCGATGACCTCGTAGTTGTTGCACTGCAGCACGACGCCGACGATGTTCTTGCCGATGTCGTGCACGTCGCCCTTGACGGTTGCCATGATGACGACACCGTTGCTTCGCCGGGCGTCTCCTGGCTTCTTGGTCGCCTCGATGAACGGGATCAGGTAGGCGACCGCCTTCTTCATCACCCGCGCCGACTTGACCACCTGAGGCAGGAACATCTTCCCGGCGCCGAACAGGTCACCGACGACGTTCATCCCGGCCATCAAGGGTCCCTCGATGACTTCGATGGGCTGGCCGCCGCGGCCCGCGATGAGCGCCCGGAGCTCCTCGGTGTCGGCCTCCACGTGATCGTCGATGCCTTTGACCAGGGCGTGGGTGATGCGTTCCCCGACGGGCAGTGAACGCCAGGCGTCGTTGACCGCCTCGGCCTTGCGGCCGTCACCGGCGAACTCGGTGGCGATCTCCAGCAGCCGTTCGCCGGCGTCGCGACGGCGGTTGAGGATCACGTCCTCGATGCGCTCGCGCAGTACCGGATCGACCTGGTCGTAGACGGTCAGAGCGCCGGCGTTCACGATGCCCATGTCCATGCCGGCGCCGATGGCGTGATAGAGGAAGACGGCGTGGATGGCCTCCCGGACGGCATTGTTGCCGCGGAACGAGAAGGAGACGTTGGACACGCCGCCGGACACCAGCGCGCCGGGCAGGTTCTGCTTGATCCAGCGCGTGCCTTCGATGAAATCGACGCCGTAGTTGGCGTGCTCCTCGATGCCGGTCGCGACCGCGAAGATGTTCGGGTCGAAGATGACGTCTTCGGCCGGGAAGCCGATCTCGTCGACGAGGATCCGGTAGGCCCGCTCGCAGATCTGCTTGCGGCGCTCGAGATTGTCGGCCTGACCGTCTTCGTCGAAGGCCATCACGACGATGGCGGCGCCGTACTTGCGACACAGCCGGGCCTGGGCCCGGAACTTGTCCTCGCCCTCCTTCAGCGAGATCGAGTTCACGATCGGCTTGCCCTGCACACAGCGCAGCCCGGCCTCGATGACCTCGAACTTCGACGAGTCGATCATCAACGGGACGCGGCTGATGTCGGGCTCGCCGGCGATCAGCTTGACGAAGCGGTCCATCGCGGCGAGGCCGTCGATCATGCCCTCGTCCATGTTGATGTCGATGACCTGGGCGCCGTTCTCGACCTGCTGACGGGCGACCGACAGGGCGGCCGGGTAGTCGCCGTCGCGGATCAGATTGCGGAACTTCGCCGAGCCGGTGATGTTGGTCCGCTCGCCGACGTTGACGAACAGCGACTCGGCAGTGATGTTGAGCGGCTCCAGGCCGGACAGCCGGCAGGCCGGATCGGAGATGGCCGGCACCCGCGGGGCGAGGCCCTCGACGGCTGCGGCCATCGCCGCGATGTGTTCCGGGGTGGTGCCGCAGCAGCCGCCGAGCACGTTGAGCAGGCCGCTGTCCGCGAACTCCCGCACGATCCCGGCTGTCTGCCCCGGCATCTCGTCGTACTCGCCGAACTGGTTGGGCAGACCCGCGTTCGGATAGCAGGAAACGAAGCAGTCGGCCAGGCGCGACACCTCGGCCAGGTAGGGCCGCATCTCCTGCGCCCCGAGGGCACAGTTGAGCCCGATCAGCAGTGGCTGCGCGTGCCGTACCGAATTCCAGAACGCCTCGGTGACCTGACCGGACAGGGTGCGGCCGGAAGCGTCGGTGATGGTGCCCGAGATCATCACCGGCCAACGGCGCTCACGCTGCTCGAAGAGAGTCTCCAGCGCGAAGATCGCCGCCTTGGCGTTCAGCGTGTCGAAAATCGTCTCGATCATCAGGATGTCGGCGCCGCCGTCGACCAGGCCGTTGGCCTGCTCCAGGTACGCCTCGACCAGTTCGGTGTACGTGACGTTGCGCGCGCCGGGGTCGTTGACATCCGGCGAGATCGACGCGGTCCGGTTCGTCGGGCCCAACGCACCCACCACGAACCGCGGCCGGGCCGGGTCGGCCGCGGTCGCCGCGTCGCACTCAGCCCGGGCCAGCCTGGCCGCCTCGAGGTTGAGCTCGTACGCGATGTCCTGCATGCCGTAGTCGGCGAGCGAGATCCGCTGGGCGTTGAAGGTATTGGTCTCGATCAGGTCCGCGCCGGCCCGCAGGTAATCGCGGTGGATCTCCCGGATCGCCTCGGGCTGGGTCAGCGACAGCAGGTCGTTGTTGCCCCGCAGGTCACTCGGCCACTCGGCGAACCGCTCGCCCCGAAAGTCCTGCTCAGCGAAAGCATGCCGCTGGATCATCGTGCCCATCGCGCCGTCGAGGACGAGGATCCGAGACCGCAGAAGCTCGGTGAGTTGTGCCGTGGCATCTGGGCGCAAGAGCATCAGGAGATGCTCTCACCCTGGACGTCGGGCCGCCAATCAGGTTGATCGGACATGTCAGCGACACCACAGTCGCGTCCCTCACTACGATGTCGCCGAGCGGCCGCCCGGTCCTCGCCTCAGCAGGAGGAACATGATGTTCGTCGTCTTCGTGACAGGCGTCCGCAGTTCCGGCAAATCCACCCTTGCGCGGTACCTGGCGCTCAACGGGCACGACGCGGTCAGTCTCGACGACGACACGGCCTGGACGGCCGGCACCTCAGGCCACTGGGATCCGGACCGCCTCGATGCCCTCATCGGCACCGCCCGCGATCGGGGCGTACAAACCCTGTGGCTGGTCGGACACGCCGAGAACGCCCCGGACCTCAGCGCCCGGTTCGACGTGTGCGCCCTGCTGGACATCGATCAGACAACGGTGGTCCAGCGCATGGGTCAACGTCGCGGCGACAACCACTTCGGCGACTCCGGCGCCGCCCTGCAGAAGGCCCTCGAAAGCCACACCTCCTTCCTGGCCCGATGGCGCCGACGCGGAGCCGTTACCGTCGACGCCACCGCGGCGGTGCAGGCCGTCGCCCAGCAACTTCTGACAGCGGTCGCCGCGGCCGTGCTGACCCGCGAGCCGCATTAGCGCAGGCCGTCGTCGAGGAAATCGTCCGCCGACCGCGCGCCTGACTGGCCCGTAGAGCCCGGCATTCCTCCAGCCGTGCCATGACCGGGGGATTATCCGTCGATGCCATCCAGGTTGCTGCGCTTGACGGGAAGCCAGCTCGTGAGAGTCGGTACCAGGGCGGACACCAGCTGCTCGCCGAAGATGCAGAGCGTCTGTTCCCATGGATGGCCGAAGATCCCGGTGTGCATGTCCTCGGTGAGGAAGATGTAGTAGTCCCCATTCGGGAAGACCGTCGTGGGCCATTGCTGGTCCGACCGGCAGGCGAACACGTGGGGCCAGAACCGGTACGTCTGGTGCTGCCAGTCGAGCACGACAATGCTGGTGTCGGGGTCCAGCACCCGGGTGAGCGCGGCCAGTGCGAGGCTGTTGATGGCGTCCGCGCCGGCCGCGAACTGCGCGTGGCTGCCGGCGAAGATCGGTCCGAGGTCGACGGTGACCGACGGCCGGGGCTCTTCGATCGCGGGCCAGGATCGCATGCCGGGCCGGAAGGCGAAACGCTGGTGGAAAGCGTCCCAGTACGTGTCGTCGGCATCCATGGGGATCGGTTCCCAGGCAGGCCGAGCTGATGGAGTGGACGCGGTCAGGCGGTCATCCACCCCGTGGACGATGCCGGCCAGTTTCTCCTGGATGCCGCGCAGCACCGTGATGGTGTCACGGTCGGTGAAGCCGGTGTCGGACGTCCAGTCCCGCGCCCAACCCAGCGTCTCGCTCGCGAATGCCAGCTCGGTGGCCAGCAGAAGGCGGCGGCAATCACGACGCGACACGGGACGTGACGCGTCGAGCAGGCCGACGAGCCGTCGCACATCCGAGCTCAGTTCGCGTCGATCGCGGTAGCCGAGAAGGTCGACGACCATTTGCCTGTCACCGTCGGGGCGCTCCCACTCCGTCATGCCGAGCCGAAGCAGTAGCCGTTCGACCGGTGTCAGGTTGCTCAGATCGACCTGCGCATCCATGTCCACCGGCTGATCATCCGGCAGCCGGTATCCAGCCGCGTACTCATTTATCGCGATCCGGGGGTCTGGCGCAGGACGTGACGTCTTGTCAGCAGAGGCGGAGGCGCACGTCAGAGCGGTCGTCGAAGCTGTTCCGGCCGGCCATGATCCCCTTGGTCCCGCGCAGCGGGCCGACGCAGTGCGGGTCCTCGGCCAGCAGCTCGGCCGGGCCGCGGCCCGGCCCGGATCGCTGACGGCGAGATCCACTCCTCCGATGGCGATCTCGGCCGCGATCACCGCCGCCCGGAAGTCGGCGGCGATCCGGTCGAGCGGCTTGCGCGGCTGCCCTGCCCCGGCCGGCATTCCGGCGTACGAGAAGCCGACATCCCCGATCTGCCACACCTGCCGGCGCCGCCGTGAGTAGATGGTCACCGACGCGCTCGGGCGCAGGTGCGCCGGCAGCTCCGGGGCGATCCGCTCGGCGAGCGTCGAGGTCAGGCGGAGAGTGGCCGACTCCACGTCGGCGTCCTCAGGGAGGGCGGTGATGGCCGAGACGCAGGCCGCCATCGCCCAGCGGCCACCGCTGACGGCCGGCATCCCGTACCCCTGGCCGGTGACGTCTGTGGCGCCGTCCACGATCGCTGCGTGACCCTCCGTCACGATGACGGCGTCCTCGCAGAGCTGGGGATCGCCGGCCTTGCCGGCGACGAAGCTTTCGACGGCCCGCACGCCGCTCAGCCGCCGTCGGCCCAGAGTTCCAGGTCCAGGCGTTGCAGTACGTGCGGGGCGAACATTCCGAAGACCGACAGGATGGCGATCAGCGTGAACAGGGTGCGCAGCACCAGCACCTCGCCGCGACCGCCGACCTTGATCGCTATGCCGTTCGGGACGCCGATCATGCGCCACATGCGGCGGCCCATCGGGATCGGCCACAGGATCGGTACGCCGTTCTTGGTGATCATGTCGCCCAGCAGGTGCACGACGCAGCCCACGCCGACCGCGAAGCCCAGCATCGGGTAGCCGCGGTCGCCGGGCAGGTTCGCCGCCGTGAACCAGGCGATCACGCCCGATGCCAGGGTCACGATCAGCCAGCCCGCGCGTTCGGCCCACTCGTCGAACAGGCCGCGCAATGCCAGGCCGGCCATGAAGAACACCACCGCCACGACCGCCCACTTGCCCGAGCCTGCGCACAGCGCCGTCGTGCCCCAGCCGACCAGGGCCGCGAACGGCAAGGTGTGGGTGAACGTACGGTGACCGTTGTTGCGGCGCGGGTCCTTGCTCAGTTTCGTCGCCGTGTAGACACCCAACGAGACCTTCTCGACGACCTCGGCCACGAACAGCGAGAACACGCCGAACGTGCGGGCCACCGTCGCGCCGCCCTGGTTGCGGGTCACCTTGCCGGACAGGTCCAGGTCGGGCAGCAGGGCGCCGCCCGCGCAGACCGTGGTGCCGACCGCGATCGCGAGCGGCGACTGGGCGTACCCCGCGAAGTGATCCAAGGCCCAGCTGCCGGCCAGCCAGACGGCCGCGCCCGACAGTGCGTGCGACGGACCCATCATGGTCGTGCCCACCCCTCCCCGTAGCCCCGGCGCGACACGGCCGGGGGTAAACCTGGCAACTGTCGCAGAGCGGGGAGGGGCGGGCAACGACCGCCACGTCTACTGTGGAGTGTTTACGATCACCTATAGGTCGGGGCGTTCCACGGGGCGACATGGTGGCGGTAGCCGTACTCGGCCCGGTAGCGGCCGTACCGCGCGTGCCGCATCAGGCCCATGACCAGGAACACCAGCGGGATCGCGGGCCAGAAGAAGTGGGCGCCGGAGAGCGCCCAGAGAGCGGTCAGGAAGAGGGCCAGCGTCGCGACGAAGCCGGCGTGCCGGCGTACGCCCCGGCGTGTCGCGGCCTGCGCCTCCGGTGTCGCGGCCAGCGCGCGGCGGCCGTTGTCGGGCAGGTCGGCGGTCAGCGGGGCGAGCTCGTCGCGGAACTTGGCGGCGTACACCTGACCGAGTCTTTCCTCGCCCTCCTCGAGGGTGAGCCGGCCCTCGGTCATCGCGGCCCGCAGGATCTCGGCCACCTGCTCGCGCTCGGTGTCGGAGGTGCGGAGCCGATGCGGACCGGACCGGGTGGTGTCGCTGGGATACACGGTGACCTCCTGAAACGTGGCGGGACTGACTTCCAGGGTGACGGATCCGGCGCCGGGCCGCGTCGGCCCGGCGGAGCATCCGGTACGCCCACCGCCATACGCCCTGAGGAGTACGCGACGACCGGCCGTAGTACCTGAGGCGCAGGGCACCGTCGTTCTTCGTGCGGATGCCCGGCTGAGCAGCGGTGCCGTAGGTTCGGGAACGTGCCAGACCGGGGTGTACGCGACCAGCCGCCTTCCCTTCGTGGGAGACCGTCTGCCGCTGCCCGCAAGGCGGAGTGGGAGGAGTGGCGCCGCCGCAGCCGCTCGGGGGACTGGCCCGGATACGCCCGTCGCCGGTCCCGGCACGGGCATTGGCGTGGCGCTGTCATCACCGCTCTCTGCTTCCACATCTTCGGCAACTGGACGCACGCCGCCCATCTGGCTCACCCGTGGGACGTCATCGCCTGCGCCCTGCTGCTGGTCGGCCCGCTGACCCTGGCCTGGCGGGGACGCGCGCCGGTCGCGGTGCTCGCGGTAGCCGGCGCGGCCTCGATCGGGTACGCGGCCCTCGCCGTACCGTCCTGGACCTACGCCGTCGCGCCGGTCATCGCGTTGTTCACCGCGGTGCGCACCGGTCACCGCCGATCCGCGCTGATCACCGTGGCGGCCGGCTACCTGGCCTACCTCGTTGTCATGGTGGTCTGCGCCGATCCGCTCGGACTCTCGCCCGCCGCCCGCCCGACCCCGCGCGACGCTGTGCTCACCGCGTTCGGCCTGGCCCTGACCGGGTTCCTCGGCAGCGCAGCCGGGGCCCGCGCGGCGTACCTCGCCGAGCTGTCCAAGGCCAACGCCGAGCGCGCCCGCGCCCGCGAGGAGCAGGAACGCCGCCAGGCCGCCGACGAGCGGTTGCGCATCGCCCGTGAGCTGCACGACGTGCTCGGCCATCACCTGTCACTGATCAACGTGCAGGCCGGAGTGGGCCTGCACCTGATGGACAACCGGCCGGAGCAGGCCCGCGAGGCGCTGACCGCGATCAAGACTGCGAGCGCGGAGGCCCTGCGGGAGGTTCGCGCCGTGCTCGGCGTGCTGCGCCCGGAGGAGGAGGCCGCACCTCGCCAGCCCGCGCTCGGCCTGGATCGCCTCACCGACCTCACGGCGGACGCCGGGCTGCCGGTGACGACCGAGACCGTGGGGGAGCGGCGGGACCTGCCGGCGGAGGTGGACCGCGCGGCGTATCGCATCGTCCAGGAAGCCCTGACGAACGTACGCCGGCACGCGGCCACCGGCGCGTCGGCCACCGTCTCGGTCACCTACGCCCCGGACGAGCTGCGCTTGACGATCCGCAATGATGCCGGCCGGTCGGCGCCGCGACCGGACACCGACGTGGCTCCGGGGACTGACGACGGCGGCAGCGGCATCGCCGGGATGCGGGCCCGGGCCGCCAGCCTCGACGGCTCCCTCGAGGCCGGTCCGTTGCCCGACGGCGGCTACCTGGTTTCCGCGGTTCTGCCCACCACCCCGACGAGGGAGCCTGCATGATCACCGTGCTGCTGGCCGACGACCAGGCCCTGGTGCGGGCCGGGTTCCGGGCCCTGCTGAACGCCGAGCCGGACATCGAAGTGGTCGCCGAGGCGGGTGACGGGCTGGAAGCGGCCCGGCTGGCCGCCGAGACCCGCCCGGACGTGGTCCTCATGGACATCCGGATGCCGGGCGTGGACGGGCTGGAGGCGACCCGCCGCATCGCCGCGGATCCGGACCTGGCCGCCACCCGGGTGGTCATCCTGACCACGTTCGAGCTGGACGAGTACGTGTTCGAGGCGCTGCGCACCGGCGCGTCGGGCTTCCTGGTCAAGGACACCGAACCGGTCGAACTGCTGCGCGCGGTCCGGGCGGTCGCGGCCGGTGACGCGCTGCTGTCGCCGAGCGTCACCCGGCGGGTCATCGGTGAATTCGCCACCCCGGGCGGGCGAGGTCGTCCTTCGGTGCCGCCGGAGGAGGCCGAACGGGTTCTGGAGCAGCTGACCGACCGGGAACGGGAGGTGATGGTGCTGGTCGGCGAGGGGTTGTCCAATGACGAGATCGCGGCCCGCCTGCTGATCAGTCCGGCGACGGCGAAGACCCACGTCAGCCGGACGATGGTGAAGCTGGGGGCTCGGGACCGGGCGCAGGTGGTGGTGCACGCTTATGAGGCGGGGTTGATACGGCCGGGCTGGCTCGCCTGAGGCCAGCCGGCCGGGTGCGGTGCGGGCGGCCGGGTGCGTGCGGTGCGGCCGGGGTGCGGTGCGGCCGGGTGCGGTGCGGTGCGGTGCGGCTGCGGTGCGGTGCGGCCAGGTGCGGCCGGGTGCGGCCGGCCGGGTGCGGTGCGGCTGGGCGATTGTGGCTGGGCGATTGTGGCTGGGCGAAGCCCGACCGCCGGTCTCAGACGCCGGCGGCGACAGCCACTCCGAGCACAACCAGCACCCCGCCGGTGACCACCTGCACCCGGCGATGCACCGCCGGCCGCGACGCGAACGACCGCCCCCGATTCACCGCCCACGTGAACATCACGTACCAGCAAGCCGTGACCGACGCCCACAAGCCACCGAGAGCGAGGCTCGACAACAGCACCGGCCCGTCCCCCGTCACGAACTGAGGGAGCAGCGAGATCGCGAACACCCCGGCCTTGGGATTACCGAGGTTGGTCGCCAGCCCGGCGAGATAGCCGCCCCACCGCGCCGGCGGCTGTGGTGATCCGGCTGCGGGCGGAGTTCTGCGCAGGGACAGCAAGGTGCTCACGCCCAGAATGGCGAGCACCGCGCCACCGGCGGCGCGGAGCACGGCGTACGCGCCGGGGTTGGCCAGAATGGCCGCCGACAGGCCGGCGGCGGCCGCGGTCGTCCAGATCAGCAGCCCTGTCGCCGTGCCCGCGATGCCCGCCCACGCGGCGCGGAGCCCACCGGCCAGGGTCTGGCGGACCATGAGGGCCTGTCCGGCGCCGGGCAGCATCGCGAGCAGCCAGGTCGTGACTACAAAAGCGGCAAGGTGAGTCGGCATGAACCCAGCGTGCGGGCAGCCGAGTGTGAAGTGAAGGCCGCATATCCGCAGGCAGCGTTAGCTATTCTTCACACGTGGAGCCGGCCCAGCTGCAATTGCTCGCGCTGATCGACCGTCACGGCTCCATGGCCGGGGCGGCGCAGGCGCTGGGCCGCACTCCCGCCGCGGTCACGCAGCAGCTCGCCAAGGCGGAGCGCGAACTGGGCACCATCCTCGTGCATCGCGGGCCGCGAGGGGCCGCCCTCACCGCCGCCGGCGCCCTGCTGGCCCAGCACGGACGCGTCATCGACGAGGAGACCCGGCGCGCCGCTTCCGGGCTCGACGGGCTGCTCGGACGGCTCTCCCTGCGGCTGCGCATCGGCGCTTTCCAGGCCGCCGCTCTGCACCTGCTGCCGCCGGCGCTCACCGCGTTGCGTCACCGCTACCCGGACGCCGACCTGACCGTCACCGACATCACGTCCGACGTCGGCATCGACGAGGTTGTCGCCGGCCGCCTCGACGTGGCGGTCATCGCCTCCTGGGACACCCCGCTCACGCCGCCGGAGCGGGTCACCGTTCATCCGTTGTCGCGCGACCCGATGGTTGTCGTGCTGCCCGACGACCATCCCGCGCTGGCCGCGCCGGGGCCGGTCGCGCTGGCTCAGCTGCGCGACGCGGCCTGGGTGACCATTCTGGCCGGTCACGCCGCCCGCGCCCAGTTCGACCGGGTCACCGCCGCCGCCGGCTTCGTGCCGCGGATCCGCTTCCAGACCGCGTCGTACGACGTCGCCCAGGCGCTCGTGGGCACCGGCATCGGCGTCGCCCTGGTGTCGCGGCTGGCGCTCGCCCACGCGCCGGGCACCGCCCATCGCGCCCTGCGCCCGCCCGTGCCGCACCGCGACCTGCAGGTCGTCACGATGACCGACGCGACCGTCACGCCGCTGGTCGCGGTGTTCCTGCGGTTGCTCCAGGATGTCGCGGGCAGAGACGATGAGGACGGGTGAGCGCTGCCGTCTACTTCTCGACGTACTTCTTCAGGAGCTCGTAGTACTGGCGGTCGCCGATCTGGCTGTAGACGTTCCGGTCGGCGCCGAGCAGCACCATGAACGGGCACTCCTCGTCCTCGCCCGTCAGGGTTTTCTCGATCACCTTCTTGCCCGTCGCGACCTCGTACAGGGCCAGGCGGTACCTGGCCTCGCGCAGCGGGATCTTGAGGCCTTTGGGGTCGTCGTACTTGCAGTTCTTGATCTTCTTGCCGGTCTGCACCAGGTCCACGCAGGCCACCAGGCGCACCTTGCCCGGCGACGACGGGTCCCACGCCTGCTGCTTCGGCTTCGTGTACCAGTTCGGGATGTCGAACAGGGTGGCCTCGTGCTTGGTGTCGAAGTCCTTGCTGTCCTGGGCGAAGATGCTGACCGGCTGGGTGCCCGACGACTTCACCTTCGGCGACTTCGGGTAGTACCACTGCTCGCAGACCCGCTTGAGGTCGTCGGCCGTGCGTACCGGATAGGTGCTGGCCCGGGGGCCGGTGACCGTCTCGGCCTCCGGGTCCGCGGACGCGCCCGGCGCGGCCGAGGCGCCCGGGAAGCTCAGGCCCTTCATCACCGGCGGCGTGGTCGACCGCATCGCGTGCACGCCCAGGAAGCCGGCCCCGCCCAGACAGCCCAGCACGACCACCACAGCGGTGATCGTCGCCCAGACGCGCCGGCGCGAAGGCTGCGGTTGCGGCTGCGGCTGCGGTTGCGGTTGCGGCTGGAACGCCGGCTGATCAGGTGTTGCGCGCGTTTCATCCATGGGTGGCCTCCCCGTGTACCGGCATGGAAGCGGCGATCATATCGGTACCGGTCAGTAACCGTGGACCGCGTTCTCGCCGGGCTGGGCGAACCAGGCCGGCGCGTCCTCGGGCAGCGACGTGCGGATCCGGACCAGGGCGAACGGGCTCAGCTCGGGCAGCGCGTCCGGGGCGAACCAGCCGACCGCGATCGACTCCGAGTCGTTGACCCGGGCCTCGCCGGCCACCGCCCGGCAGCGGAACCAGGTGTTGACCATGTGGCAGCGGTCGCCGTTGCCGTACACGACCTCGTGCAGGGCCACCCCGGCCAGGCGTTCGATCTCGACCTGGACGCCGGTCTCCTCCTCGACCTCGCGGATCAGCGCGTCCGCGGGCTGCTCGCCGGGGTCCATCATCCCGGCGATCACCGACCACTGGTGGTTGTCGCTGCGCTGCCCGAGCAGGATCTCGCCGCGGTCGTTGAGGATGATCGCGCTGACCGTCGGGAACATGATCAGGTCGTGGCCGACCCGGGCGCGCAGCTTTTTGACGTAGTCGGAGGCAGGCATGCCGCCGACCCTAACCAGCTCGCGCTGCGACGGCGGCGCGGACGCGTCGGCGACGAACCACGGGGCGGTGGCCCGCGCAGCGCCGGCGCGCGACTGCGCTTCGCGCAGCAGGCGCAGGCGCGACCGGGCATCGACCGGCGCCGGTCAGCGCCCGAGCGCGACCTGACCGGCGTACAGGACCGCCACGGCCACCGCCAGCCCGCCGAGGACCAGTCGCAGCCCGCGTTCCGGCAGGCGGGGTTGCAGGTGCGCGCCGACGTACCCGCCGACCAGGCCGCCCACCCCGCAGAGCAGGCCGATGCCCCAGTCCGGGGCGATGTCGCCCGGTCCGGCCCAGCCGAGCACCGCGAAGGCGGCGGCGCCGGCCACCGACGTGACGAAGGTCGAGGCCAGGGCCGCGGGCGCGACGACCGCCACCGGCAGGCCGCGGCCGACCAGGATCGGGCCCAGGATCGACCCGCCGCCGATGCCGTAGACGCCGCCGACCACGCCGACGCCCAGGGCGAGCGCGACGACGCCCCGCTGCGGCGGCCGGTCGGTCGCCGGCCGCTCCGGCGGCGGCGGTGGTTCGCGCAGGCAGAGCCACACGCCCAGCGGCAGCAGCAGCACGGCGACGACGATCCGGAACACGCCGGGGCCGGGCACCGCGAAGACCCGCAGCACTGCCCCGGCCGCCACGCCGGGCAGCGTGCCGAGCAGCAGCAGCCTGGTCAGCGGGCCGGCCAGGCCGCCCCGGCGGCGGTAACGCAGCAGGGCGCCCGGCCCGGACACGACGTTGAACAGCAGGTTCGTCGGTGTCACGGCCGGGTTGGGCACGTCCAGCACGCTGAGCTGCACCGGCAGCAGGAACACCGCGCCGGAGACGCCGACCGGAGTTGTCACGATCGAGATGAGCAGGCCGGCGGTTCCGGCGATGATGGCGTCGGCCCAGGTCACCGGGAAAGTGTGCCCGGCGATTGTTAAGCCGGGTCCGGCCGTCGACGATCTTCGGCGGTGGCCTCCGTTAGTGTTCGTAACACCTGCCAGTAACAATGCAGCGAGGTCCGGACGAAGGGGGTGGGCGGCGGCGTGGCGGAGCGCGAGCGCTTGGCGCAGGCTGACTCCGGCGAGCGGCCCTGGCGCGCGTGGGGGCCCTATCTCGCCGAACGGGCCTGGGGCACGGTCCGGGAGGACTACAGCGAACACGGCACCGCCTGGGACTACTTCCCGCACGACCACGCGCGCTCCCGGGCGTACCGGTGGAACGACGACGGCATGGCCGGAGTCTGCGACGACCGGCAGACGTTCTGTTTCGCCCTGGCCCTGTGGAACGGCGCCGACCCGATCCTCAAGGAGCGGATGTTCGGCCTCGGCGGCGACGGCGGCAACCACGGCGAGGACGCCAAGGAGTACTGGTGGTATCAGGACTCCACGCCGACCCACTCGTGGATGCGCTGGCGCTATCACTACCCCCAGGCCCCCTTCCCGTACGACGAACTGGTCCGCGTCAACGGCCACCGTTCCCGGGAGGAGCCGGAGTACGAGCTGATCGACACCGGTGTTTTCGACGACGACCGGTTCTGGGTCGTGACGGTCGACTACGCCAAGGCCGACGTGCACGACATGTGCATCGTCGTGACCGTGTCGAACCGTGGCCCGGACGAGGCGACGCTGCACGTGCTGCCGACGCTGTGGTTCCGCAACACGTGGTCGTGGGGGCTGCCCAACCGGCCGGTCCCGGTCATCACCGGCCGTCCCGGGCGCCTCGACGGTGAGCACCGCACCCTCGGGCACATCACTCTGGACGGCGAGGGCGCGCCGCCCGCGCTGATGTGCGACAACGAGACCAACGCGCAGCGGCTCTGGGGCCTGCCCGGCACGAGCATGTACCCCAAGGACGGCATCAACGACCACCTCATCGCCGGCGCCCCGACGGTCAACCCGGCCGGCCTGGGCACCAAGGGCGCGCTGCACTACGAGCTGACGCTGGGGCCGGGGGAGACCCGCGAGATCCGGCTGCGGCTCACCCGCGGCGACGACGCACCCGGCCGGCCCGATCTCGGTGACGGCTTCGCCGCCGTCATGCGGGACCGGCTGGCCGAGGCCGACGCTTATTTCGCCGAGCTGATCCCGGCCGCGGCCTCGGCCGAGGAGGCCGCCGTCGCGCGCCAGGGCATCGCCGGGCTGATGTGGGGCAAGCAGTTCTACCACTTCGACGTCAAGCAGTGGCTGCACGGCGATCCCGGCTCGGCGCCGCCGCCGCCCGGCCGCCGCTACGGGCGCAACAACGCCTGGTGGCACATGAACAGCTTCGACGTCATCTCCATGCCCGACCCCTGGGAGTACCCCTGGTACGCGGCCTGGGACCTGGCCTTCCACTGTGTCTCGATCGCCCGGGTCGATCCGGGTTTCGCCAAGTCGCAGCTGCTGCTGTTGCTGCGCGAGTGGTACATGCACCCCAACGGCCAGATCCCCGCGTACGAGTGGGCGTTCGGTGACGTCAATCCGCCGGTGCACGCCTGGGCCGCGCTGAATGTCTTCGAGATCGACGGCGGGCACGACTTCGACTTCCTGGCCCGGGTCATGCACAAGCTGCTGCTGAACTTCACCTGGTGGGTCAACCGCAAGGACGTCGGCGGCAACAACGTCTTCGAGGGTGGCTTCCTGGGGCTGGACAACGTCGGCCCGTTCGACCGGTCCGCGGCGCTGCCGGTGGCGGGCGTGCTGGAGCAGTCCGACGGCACCGGCTGGATGGCCATGTACGCGCTCAACCTGCTCGACATGTCGATCCGGCTGGCGCTGCACGACCGCACCTACGAGGACATGGCGACCAAGTTCTTCGAGCACTTCGCGTACATCGCCGAGGCGGCGTACCGGCAGGGGCTGTGGGACGACGAGGACTGCTTCTTCTACGACGTGCTGCGCCTGCCCGACGGGCACCGGATGCCGCTCAAGGCCCGGTCCATCGTCGGGCTGCTGCCGCTGGCGGCGACCACCCGGCTGTCCGCCGGCACCCTCAACCGGCTGCCCGAGCTGGCCGCGCGGCTGCGCTGGCTGCTGGCCGGGCAGGCCGAGTACGCCGACGTGATCAGCGCGCGCCGGCTGTCGGCCGACGGCCGCCGGCAGCGGCTGCTGTCCATGGTGGGCCAGGACCAGCTGCTGCGGATCCTGGCCCGGATGCTCGATCCGGAGGAGTTCCTGTCCCCGTACGGGCTCAGAACGCTTTCCCGCGCCCACCTGGAGAAGCCGTTCACGGTGCACCTGGGCGGCTCGGAGTTCACCGTCGGGTACGAGCCGGCCGAGAGCACCAGCGGCCTGTTCGGCGGCAACTCCAACTGGCGCGGCCCGGTCTGGATGCCGGTCAACTACCTGCTCATCGAGGCGCTGCGGGAGTTCGCGGCGTTCTTCGGCGACGACCTGATGGTGGAGTACCCGACCGGCTCGCAGACCAAGATGCCGCTGAGCGCGGTCGCCGACGACCTGTCCCGGCGGCTGGTGTCGCTGTTCGTCCCGGACTCGTGGGGCCGGCGCCCGATCTACGGCGCGTCCGAGGTCTTCCAGAACCACCCGGACTGGAAGGACCTGATCGCCTTCCCCGAGTACTTCCACGGCGACAACGGCGCCGGCCTGGGCGCCTGGCACCAGACCGGCTGGACGGCCCTGGTCGTGGACCTCATCCTCACCTTGCACCGGGACAGCTGAAGGGACTGAGGCATGGAGTTCGGCGTCGGCTATTTCCCCACCCACGACGGTCTGGGCCCCGGGGCGGTCGCCCGGCTGGTGGAGGACCGCGGGCAGGACGCGCTGTTCTTCGCCGAGCACACCCACATCCCGGCGAGCCGGCTGTCGCCGTGGGGTGACGGCACCCGCGAGCTGCCCCGCAAGTACGCGCACACGTACGACCTGTTCGTGGCGCTGACCGCGGCGGCCGAGGCGACCAGCCGGCTGCGCGTGGGCAGCGGCGTCTGCCTGGTCATCGAGCGCGACCCGATCATCACCGCCAAGGAGGTCGCCAGCGTCGACCACCTGTCCGGCGGCCGGCTGGAGTTCGGCGTCGGCGCGGGCTGGAACCGTGAGGAGATGGAGAACCACGGCACCGACCCGCGGACCCGTACGGCGCTGCTCACCGAACGCGTCCAGGCGATGCAGGCGATCTGGACGCAGGACGAGGCCTCGTACGCCGGGGAGTTCGTGAACTTCGACCGGATCTGGTCGTGGCCCAAGCCGGTCCAGCGCCCGTGGCCCCCGGTGCTGCTCGGCGGGGGCGGCCCGACCGTGCTGGACCGGGTGCTCGCCTGGGCCGACGGCTGGTTCCCGCAGTGGCACGACAAGGACCTGTTCGCCCGCATCGCCGAGCTGGAGGCCCGCGCCGACCGGCCGATCCAGGTCCAGGTGCTGAGCGTCCCGCCACAGGCCAGGGCGCTGGAGCAGCTGGCCGGCGCGGGCGTGCACCGGGCGTCGAGCTGGCTGCCGTCCGGGCCCCGCGACGAGGTCGAGGCCGGCCTGGACAAGTGGGAACGCGCGATAGCTGAGTTCACCGGCCGCTGAGGTAGGTACGCGCACTCAGGGCCTGGGCGGCCGCCGCGACGAGGATCGACGGCGTGACCTCGTACCCGTGCCCGTCGTGCCGTACCCCGGCCAACCTGACCTCCGGCTGCCCCGGCTGCGGCCGCGGCCCGGACCCCGACGCCGCCGAGGTGATCCGCCTCGACGCGGAGATCCCGGTGCTCACCGCCCGGCTGACGGCCGCGCGCGAAGCGGTCGCGGGCGCTGACGCGGCGCTGCGCCGGGCGTGGCAGCTGCGGCAGGCCGCGGTCGCGCGGATCCAGGCGTCGCTGGTCCCCGTGCCCGCGGCCCCGCTGCCGCTGCCGCCGCGGCCTCCGATGGCGGCACCTCGCACCAAGGAAGCGTCGACCCGGCTGGTGCAGAACGCGTTGTTCCTGCTCGGCGGCCTGCTGCTGGGCGTGGCCGCGATCGTCTTCACCGCGGTCGCCTGGTCGCAGTTCGGCGTGGGCGGCCGGGCGCTGCTGCTGGCGGGCTTCACCGTCGCGGCCCTGGCGGCGCCGCTCGCCGCGCTGCGCCGCGGCCTCACCGCGACGGCGGAGACCTTCGCGGCGGTCGGCCTGCTGCTGGTGCTGCTCGACGGGTACGCGGCCTGGTACGTCAACCTGTTCGGCGTCGCGGATTACTCGGCGCTGGGGTACGCGGGCGCGGTCTGTGCGGTGACGGCCGCCGTGGCCGCCGGGTACGAGCACGTGACCGGGCTGATCGGACCCCGCTTCGGGGCGCTGCTCGTGGCCCAGCCGGTGCTGCCGCTGCTGGTGGCGCCGTTCCACCCGGACGCCACCGGCTGGGCGTACACGATGGTGGCGGTGGCTGTGGTGAACCTGGCGGTGGTCCAGCTGCGGCGTTCCGGGCTGACGGCGCTGGGGATCACGGCGTACGCACTCGGCGGGGCTGCGGCGATGGTGGCGGTACTCGCCGCACTGACGGGGCTCTTCACCGGCTTCGCGGCCGGCGGGGTGGCACTGGCCGGCGGGGCGCTGATCGCGGCCGCGGGCGTACCCGTGGCGGCAGCCGTCCTGGCCCGGGCCCCGCGCCCGCAGTCGATCACCGGTGGGCTGCTGGTGGTCGCGCTGGCCGTCGCGGCCGGGCGGTTCGCCGGGGTCGCCGGCGGCAGCTTCGCCGCGCCGGTGCTGGTCGCCGGGGTGGTGGCTGCGCTGGCCGCGCTGGTCACGGTCGGGAACCGACGGCTGCCGGCAGCGGTACGCCGGGGGCCGTGGACCGGTGCTCTGCTGGTGGTCGCCGGAACTGGTGTCGTGGTCGTGGGGGTCACGATCGCCGCCGCGGCGACCGGTGACGGCGACTGGCGGCTGCTCGCGGTGATCGCTCTGGTCACGGGTGGGTTGACTGTGCTGGTGCCACGGGGGATCCAGGCGCACGCCGTGCTGGGCGGGCTGGCGGTGGCGGCGGTTGCGGCGCCGGCCGGTTCCGGGTTGCCGTGGTGGACCGCGCCGGGATTTGAGCTGGTGGTGGTCGCGGCTGCGCTGGGGTTGGCCTTGCGGGCCTTTCCGCTGTGGCCTGTCGCGGTGGCGGTCGTCCTGACGACTCACGCCGTGACCGTCGCCTCGGCCCAGCCGTGGGTCGCTTGCGCGACGCTCAGCGCGGTCGCCGTCATCGGGATCGCCACCGCGCTGGTGGATCGGACGGCCGGCGTGCTCGGGGGAGTGGCGCTGGCCGTGGGCATGGTGGCGGTGCCCGCGGCGGCCTGGAGCGGCGCGGCTGCGCTGTCACTGCCGGACCCGGTGCAGAGCAGGGTGGCGCTGGGCGCGGCGGCCCTGCTCGTCGGTGCGTTGTCTGTCGTCGGTCGCGGGTACCGGGCCTACGCGCTGGCGGCGGCGCTGCTGGGTGTCGTGTCGGCGCCGGTGTGGGCGCTTGTCACCGGGGACTCGCCGGCGATCTATGCGGCCACGGCGTTGCTGCTGGTGGCGCTGACGTTCTCGCGTACCGTTCCGGCCGGTCTGGCTGCTCTTCCGCTCGGGATCGCGCTGTTGCTGGCGACCGCCCCGAGTCTGTCCGCTGTGCTGCTGCGGCCCTACGAGTGGCTGGGCCGGGTGTGGACCGGGCGTCCGGACGGTACCGGCGTCGGTGCGGTCGCCCTGGCCGACGTCGTTGCGCTGGGGGTGCTCGCCGTCGCGGTGGTGATCGTGGTGCAGGGCGCTCGGGGGCGCCGGACCGCGGTGTGGGCTGTCGCGCCGGTGCTGGCAATCATCGCGCCCATGGGTCTGGCCGCGGCCGGGGTTCCGTGGCCCGGGGTGTCGGCGGAGAGCCTGGTCGTCGGGCTCGCCGGGCTGCTCGCGGTGGCGTTGCTGCGCCCGGGGACGCGGGCGGTCGGGCCGGCGGTGACGGGTGCCGCGCTGGCCGGCGCCGGGCTCGCCGGTGCGCTGGCGACGCGCGGGGCGACGCTGGCCGCACTGGGATCGACCCTGGTTGCCGGGGCGGTGGCGGGTGTTGCCGGTCGTTCTCTCGGTGCGCGGCTGGCCGGGTGGTTGACCGGCGCCGGGGCGGCGGTGGCGTTCGCCTACACGGTCGGCCGGGCCGCGGAGCTTTCGCCGGCGACCAGCGCCTTCGTCGTGCTCGGCGCGGCCGCGGCGATCCTGGCCGTGGGTGCGATGCTCGCCGGGCGCGGAGCCGCCGAGCGCCTGGCAGTGGAGGTGTCGGCTCATGCGGGGGCCTTGGTGGCCCTGCTGCTGACCGTCGGCTCGATCCGGCACGCCGCCGCGGTGTGCACGTTCTGGGGGCTCGCGCTCGGCGTGCGGGCGTTGCGGCCGGGCGGGACCGCGCCGGTACGGCGTGGACATGTGCTGGCCGCGGCGGTCGCGGAGCTGGGTGGCTGGTGGCTGCTGATCGCCTCGGAGCAGGTTGCGACGGTGGAGGCGTACACGTTGCCCGCGGCCGCGGTGGCGCTGCTGGCCGGCTGGCTGGCGCGGCGCTCGCGCCCGGCGCTGTCCAGCTGGATGACCTACGGCCCGGCGCTGGCGGCGGCGCTGTTGCCGACGCTGGCCTCCGTGCTGGCGGACGAGGGCCAGCCCCTGCGCCGGTTGCTGCTCGGCCTGGGCGCGCTCGCGGTGCTGCTGGCCGGCGCCCACCGCCGGCTGCGGGCGCCGGTCGTGGCGGGCGGCACCGTGCTGGCCGTGGTCGCGCTGCACGAGGTGGTGCTGGTTTGGGACCTGCTGCCGCGGTGGATCCCGCTGGCCGCGGCCGGGCTGCTGCTGGTCGGGCTGGCCATGACGCTGGAACGGCGGCGCCGGGACCTGGCCCGGGTCCGGGCCGCCCTGGGCCGGATGGGCTGAGCGCCGCGGCTGGCGGGAATCCGGTGGAACGCGGCCGTCAGAGTCCTGTCCACCGGGCCGGCCGTGTTCCTACGGTGGCCCATGCTTCGTTACGTCATCCCCGTGGTCGTGGCGCTCGTCTGGGCCGGGGTCTTCTCGTTCGTGCCGGAACCGCACCGCCGCAGGATCAACGCGGTTCTCGTGGGTGGTGCCGGGGCCGCGTACATCAGCGGCGGGAGCTTCGGCCTCGGTGAGCTCGGCTTCGCCGCCCTGATGAGTGCGGTCGCCTACCTGGGCCTGCGGTCGTGGACCTTCGTCGGCGTCGGCTGGTTGCTGCACACCGCCTGGGACATCCTGCATCACCACCGTGGCGCGCCGCTGATCCCGTCGCTGGCCGACTCCTCGTTCGGGTGCGCCATCTGCGATCCCGTCATCGCCCTGTGGTGCTTCACGGGTGGCCGGTCAGCCCGCGAGCTAGTGCTGTGGTTGCGGGGCCTTGCCCGAGATATCGGCTGACATTCGCAAGGTCGTCTCGGATCGCACGGCCTCCGTCCCCTGCGGCGGGCCGGCGCTCACCGGCTCGGGACGCAGCACTCGCCGGGTCGCCGAGGATCGTCGTGCTCTCCTCCGTCGGAGCGCTGACGACACCGGCCCAGGACAATCCCGTCGGTGCCGCTCTCGCGGCCCGCGAACAAGTGCTGCGCGAGTCGGGTCTGGGGGTCACCTTTCTGCGGCCCAACACGTTCGCGTCCAACTCCCTCCGGTGGGCCGACACCGTCCGGGCGGGCCGGGTCGTCGGCGCCACCGGGGAGGGCCGGACGGGCGTGATCGATCCGGAGGACATCGCCCGCGTCGCCGTGGTGGCCCTCACCGACGCCCGCCACGCCGGCCTGTGCGGCCGCGTGCCGGGCCCACCGCGGACGACGGGCTCGGGTAGGGTGCGCGATCATGGGCGCGATCAAACCGTGGCATCTGCTGATCTGTCTCGTCGTCGTGGTGGTGATCATCGTCGGGCTGGTGGTCGCGGGCCGGTCCGGCCGCCGCAAGTAGGCGCCTCTCAGCCCGTCCGGCGGCCGGTCCACAGCAGGTAGTCCCAGTGCATGACGCCGTTGCCGCGGTCGTGGCTCCGAGCCAGCTCGGCCAGGTCACGGTCGAGCGCCGCCACGCGTGCCGGGTCGCCGGCCACGTTGCGGTAGGCGGCAACGGTCGGGCCGTAGTGGGCCTTGAAGAAGTCACGGAACTGCTCGCCGTCGGCGAAGCGGTCGATGACTGCGCCTTCCACCGTGGCGGTGACTTCGGCGACCCGGCCGCCCAACAGGTCGCGGACGTGCTCCGCGCTGCCCCACAGCGGCGGCGGCTGGGCGCCCGGCGGAGGCGGCGGCGTGTACGCCTTCATCCGGCCGAAGAGCTGCCCGACGAAACCCTGCGGCGTCCAGTTGATCATTCCGATCGTGCCGCCCGGCCGGCACACCCGCACCAGCTCGTCCGCGGCGGCCCGGTGGTGCGGCGCGAACATCACGCCGACACACGACAGGACCACGTCGAACGAGCCGTCGGCGAACGGCAGCGCCTCGGCATCACCCTCGCGCCAGTCCACCACCGCGCCGCGGTCGGCGGCCAGGGCCCGGCCGGCCTCCAGCAGTGCCGGGGTCAGGTCGCAGGCCACCACCTCGGCGCCGGTGAGCGCGGCCGGGATCGCGGCGTTGCCGGTGCCGGCGGCCACGTCGAGCACGCGCTGCCCCGGGCCGGTACGGCAGGCCCCGACCAGCGTCGCGCCGAGCCGCGGGATCACCTCGGTGGCGACGCTGGGATAGTCGCCGAGTGCCCACATCGCCCGGTGGCGGGCTTTCAGCGCACGGTCGGCCTCGGTCGTGTCCGGCTGAACGGTCATCAGCTGAGCTCCTTTCCTCGGCTGCGACGCTACGGAGCCGCCCGGAACGCTGGCCAGTACAGGATGTGTACTGCCCGGTGCTGCGTCACCGGCCTACGCTGCTGGCCATGGGCGCTTCGTATCACCAGTTCTGCCCCGTGGCCAAGGCCATGGAGTTGCTCGACGAACGCTGGACCCTGCTGATCGTCCGCGAGCTGGTGTCCGGCAGCAGCCGCTTCAACGACCTGCGCCGGGGACTGCCCCGGATGTCGCCGACCCTGCTGTCGAAACGGCTGCACCAGCTGGTCGCGGCCGGCGTCGTCGAACGACGGCCCACCGACGGCGAGGTGCAGTACACGCTGACCGTGGCCGGCCAGGAGCTACGGCCGATCGTCGAGGCGGTGGGCGCCTGGGGAGTGCGCTGGGTCGGCGAGCTCGGCGACGCGGATCTGGACCCGAAGCTGCTGCTGTGGGACATGCACCGCAACATCGACCACGCGGTGGTGCCGTCCGGGCGTACCGTCGTCGCCCTGACCTTCCCCGACGTGCCGGCGCCGCATCTCCGCTCCTGGTGGCTGGTGATCGCCGACGGCGAGGCCGACGTGTGCGACGAGGACCCGGGTCACGAGATCACCGTCAGCCTGACCGCGGACCTGCGCACGCTGGTCGAGGTCTGGCGCGGCGACCGGACCTGGACCGAGGCGCTGCGGACCAGGCGGGTGCGGGTGCACGGGCCCGAGGCGGTACGCCGGGCGCTGCCCGGATGGTTCACGCTGTCGCTGTTCGCGGCGGTGCCCCGGCCGGCGGTGGTGTGAGGGGTCCTGCGACTCCCAGGAACAGCGGGGATCTCCCGGTCGCCGGGCGTCCGGGGGAGTCTCCAGGTAGATGGTCCGGCAGTCGCCGGACAGCTACAAGGAGGCCCCGGTGGAGATCACCCAGCGCACAGTTCTCATCGTCGGCGGCACCTCGGGGATCGGGCGTGGGCTCGCGCGACGATTCCTGGACGCCGGCAGCACGGTCATCGTCGGGGGCCGCAACCCTGAGCCGCAGGAAGGGCTGGCGACCGTCCGGATCGATGTCACCGATCCCGAGTCGGTCCGGCGGGCCCGGGACGAGGTGCTCGCGGCGTACCCCGGTCTTGACGTCGTCGTCACGATGTCCGGCGTCATGCTCACCGAGGACCTGCGCGACCCGGCGCACTTCGCCGCGGCCGAGACGACGATCGCCACGAACCTGCTCGGCACCATCCGAGTGGTCGACGCCTTCACCCCGTACCTGCTGGCCCGGGGGGCCGCGACGATCATCACGGTGAGCTCGGGCATCGCCTTCCTGCCGTTCCCGCTGATGCCCGGCTACGGCGCGTCGAAGGCTGGCGTGCACGCCTACACCGAAGCGCTGCGGGCCCAGCTCGCGGGAACCGGCGTCGAGGTGGCCGAGCTGGTTCCGCCCGCCGTCGCCACCGCGGGACAGCAGCGGGTCAACCCGGCGGCGCTGCCGCTCGACGGCTACCTCGACGAGGTGATGGCGCTGCTGGCGACGGAACCGACACCGCCGGAGATCCTGGTCGAGGGCGTACGGATGCACCGGTGGGCCGAGCGTGACGGCACCTACGCCGAGCTGGTGGCACGGCGGTCACAGGCGCTGCAGACGCTGCCCGGCCGCTGAGCGGAGTCAGCCGGTGTGGACGATCGCCTCGGCGACGCGGCGCAGCTCGCCCTGGTCCGGGGTGAAGCCCGCGGCGATGTCCGGGTGCAGGCCGGCGCGGGTCTGCTCCAGCAGCCGGCCGGTCACCGTGTCGACCGGCTCGCCCGCGTAGTCGTGGCTGACCTTGTCGGTCGCGTGCTGCAGGGCGGAAGTGAGCTGCTCCTCGAGCGGGCCGCGCAGCTTCTCCTCCACCGGGCTGAGCGATGCGGGGTCCAGGTGGATCTGCGGCTCTTGCATGGAGCTCTCCTCGTTGTACCGGTGACGGCGCGACGCAGTTACCCAACCACGTCGCGCCGCCAAACGTCGGATCTAGGAGCGGCCGCGCTTGAGTTCGAAGAACGTGTCGCTGCGGGCCAGCGGGACGACCGCGTCCCAGATCGCCAGGGCTTCCTCGCGGTCCGGGACCTCGTCGATGATCGGTCCGTGCACGCCGCGCCCGGCGCCCTCGATCATCAGCACCGGGGAGCCGATGTCCGGGCCGGCCGAGCCGAACGCCAGCTCGTGCGACGTGCGGACCGCCTCGTCCCAGGACTCGTCGTCGAGCACCGTCTTGGGATCGGGCACACCCGCGGCCTCGGCGGCGGCCACCACGATCTCGTCGGTGAGCGCCTCGCCCGCCTCGAACGTCCGGGTGCCGAGCTCGGTGTAGAACGTGGCGATGGTGTCGTCGCGGTGGTCCGCGCGCAGCGCCTCGACGAGTCGCAGCGCCCGCGACGACGCCGCCATCATGGGCTTGTACTGGTCCGGGACGTTGTCGCCGTTGAGGATGGACAGGCTGAATGCGCGCCAGTGCAGTGTCACGTCGCGCTCCGGCGCCACCCCGACCAGCCAGCGCGAGGTGCGCCAGGTGAACGGGCATGCCGGGTCGAAGAAGTAGGTGGCCTCCATGGCTGCGATCCTAGGCCGGGTCACAGGGTGCGGTTGCGCTGGTCGAGGCCGAGCGGCCCGTACGGGTAGTCCGGCGCGTGCAGGTCGCTCGCCTCATCCAGAGCCGCGACCTCCGCCGCCTCGAGGTGCAGCTCGGCCGCCCGCAGGTTGGTCTCCAGCTGCTCGACCGTACGGGCCCCCAGGATCGTCGAGGTCACGCCGGGCCGGTCGGTGACCCAGGCCAGCGCCACCTCGGCCATCGACACGCCGCGGGCCTCGGCCACGGACTGCACCGCGTCGATGATCGCCCAGTTCCGGTCGGTGCCGCGCCGCTCCCACGCCTCCATGCCGCGCCCGGGGTCCTCGCCGAGCCGGGTCGCTCCGCTGGGCCGCTGATCGCGGCGGTACTTGCCGCTGAGCCAGCCACCACCGAGCGGGCTCCACGGCAGCAGCCCGAGGCCGGCGTCGCGGGCGGCGGGCACGATCTCCCACTCGATCTCGCGCACCAGCAGGCTGTACTGCGGTTGCAGGGTCACCGGGCCGGCCAGGCCGAGCTCGCGGGCCAGGTGCACCGCCTTGGTGAGCTGCCAGCCGGTGAAGTTCGAGAAGCCGTAGTAGCGGATCTTGCCCTGGCGCACGAAGCTGTCCAGGGTGCGCAGGCTCTCCTCCAGCGGGGTCACCGGATCCCAGGAATGCGCCTGGTAGAGGTCGATCGTGTCGAGGCCGAGCCGGGTCAGCGAGGCGTCGAGCGCGCGGGTCAGGTGCCGGGCGGACAGGCCGGCGCCGTTCGGGTCGCCGGCCATCGGGAAGCGGCCCTTGGTGGCCAGCACGATCGGTTCGGTGACGTCGGCGCTGCGCGAGGCGAACCAGCGGCCGATGATCCGTTCCGACTCGCCGGCGGAGTAGACGTCGGCGGTGTCCACGAGCGTGCCGCCGGCCTCGGCGAACCGGTCGAGCTGGGCGTGCGACACCTCCTCGTCGGACTCGGCGCCGAAGGTCATGGTGCCCAGGCAGAGACTGGAGACGGCGCAGCCGCTGCGGCCGAGAGTGCGGTATTCCATTCCAGCAACCTACGTCGCCGCGGGCAGTTCCACCCGGAAGCGGGCGCCGGCCGGGCTGTCCACGTACCGGAGATCGCCGCCGTGCGCTGCGGCCAGGCCGCGGGCGATCGGCAGGCCCAGCCCGGCCCCGCCGGTGTCGCGGGAGCGTGAGGTGTCGCCGCGGCCGAACCGTTCGAAGATCAGGGCCCGGTCGGCGGCGGGCACGCCGGGCCCGGTGTCGGCCACCTCCAGCACCACGCGCTCGCCGTCGCGCCGCACGGTGACCGTCACCGTTCCGCCCGCCGGGGTGGCATGCCGGGCGTTGTCGAGCAGGTTGGTGACGATCTGGCCCAGCCGCACCGGATCACCGTGCACGACCGGGGCCGGCTCGGCGGAGACGGCGAAGCTCAGCTGCGGCGCCAGCGTGCGGGCCCGGGCCGTCTCGGCCTCGGCCAGCCGGGCCAGGTCGACCGGTTCGGTGGCCAGCCGGAGGCCGCCCTGGCCGAGCCGGGCCGTGGTGAGCAGGTCGTCGACCAGCCGGGCGGCGCGGCGGGTCTCGCGGATCATGGCGACGGCGACCCGTTCCCGCTCCGGGCGGTCCAGGTCCTCGCGCAGCAGCAGCTCGGCGTTCGCCTGGAGCCCGGCCACCGGCGTCCGCAGCTCGTGCGACGCGTCGGCCAGGAACGAGCGCATCCCGGCCTCGGCGGCGTTCGCGGTGGCCAGGGCCGCCTCCAGTTCGTCGAGCATGGAGTCGAACGCGGCCGCGGTACGGCCCAGCTCGGAGTCGGTGCGCGGGTGGCCCAGCCGGCGTCCCCGGTCGCCGGCGGCGATCTGCCCGGCCAGGGTGGTCATGTCCTCCAGCGGGCGCAGCGCCGCGCGCGACAACCGGGCGGCGGCGAGCCCGGCGAGCAGCAGCGCCAGCAGCCCGCCGACGACCTCCAGGAAGACGAGCCGGCGGACCGCGTCGGTGATCTGGGTGGTGTCCAGGCTCAGCGTGAGGATCTGGTTCCCGCTCAGCTCGGTGCGCACGAAGATGACGCTGCCGGCCGTCTCCACCGGGACCTCGGCCCGGGCGCCGGCGGGCCGCGGCCGGGCCGGGCCGCCGGTGGGGAAGCGCCGGCCCGGTGGCGCCGGGTCGGACGCCGCCGCGACACAGCCGCCGCCGTCGCGGACGCACAGCCGGGCGGTCACCCCGTCCCCGCGCAGCCGGTCCACGAGCTGCTGGGCGCTGAGCTGGGGGTCGAGCTGCCCGGCGAGCGTCACCCGGTCGGTCAGCCGGGTACGGGCGTCAGCATGCAGCCGGGCGGACAGCACGATGTCGACGGCGGTGAAGAGCACCACCAGGATCACGGCGAGCAGGCCGAGCACCACCCAGGTGACCCGGCCCCGCAGCGACAACGGCCGCAGCAGCCTCACGGGCGGACCACGTAGCCCAGGCCGCGGGCGGTGTGGATGAGCCGGGGGCCGTGTTGCTCGAGCTTGCGGCGCAGCGCGCTGACGTGCACCTCGACCAGGTTCGGGTCGTATTCGTCGTAGCCCCAGACCTGGGTGAGCAGCTGGGTCTTGGACAGGATCCGGCCGCGGTGCCCGGCGAGGTAGGCCAGCAGCTTGAACTCGGTCGCGGTGAGCTCCAGCGCCTGCCCCGAGCGCACCGCCAGCCGGGCGTCCTCGTCCACCACCAGGTCGCCGACCTGCACCGTGGAGGGCACCCGGCCGAGCCGGCGCAGGATCGCCCCGACCCGGGCCAGCACCTCGACGGTGGCGAACGGCTTGACCACGTAGTCGTCGGCGCCGGCGGCGAACCCCCGGAGCCGGTCGTCGACCGCGTCGCGGGCGGTGACCATCAGCACCGCGCAGTCGCTGCGCCCGCGCAGCGCCGCGGCCAGCGCGAAGCCGTCGCGGCCGCCGGGCAGCTGCACGTCGAGCAGGGCCAGATCCGGCCGGTACGCGTCGACGACCTCCTCGAAACCGGCGCCGTCGGCCGCCTCCCGCACCTCGTGCCCCGCACCCCGCAACGCCGCCGCGAGCGGTGCCCGGATCGCGTCCTCGTCCTCCACGACCAGCACTCTCGCCACCATGGCCGAAGTATCAGCAGCGCGCCTGTGCGTGACCGAGCACCGAGCTGAAGAACAGCTGAAGACCGCCGCCGATTCAGCCCTGCTTCAGTTTCGCGGGCGACGGTGGGACGAGCACCGGAACCGACATCCAGCACTGGAGGAGCTTTGCCACCGATCTTCAGCACCCAGCGGGCCCGGCGCGTGGCCGTGGCCGTGGCTCTCGGCGGCGGTCTCGCGCTCGGCGTCGCCGGGCTGGCCCAGGCCGCGGACACGCCCACACCGGGCGGCTCCGCGGCGCCGCCGGCGAGTGCGGCCGGTCCGGGCCGCGGCCCGGCACAGGCCCACACGCCGCATCTGGAAGGCACGGTGAAGTCGATCAGCGACACCCGGATCCTGATCACCGACCACAGCGGCTTCACCCGTCAGATCAACATCAAGAGCAAGCCGGACGGGGTCGCGGTCGGCACCCGGATCCACGCCGAGGGCACGGTGAACGCGGACGGCGTCTCGCTGGACGCCACCTCGGTCGTGGCCGCGCCCGCGGGTGAGGGCAAGCAGGGCGGCGGCTGGGGGCATCGCGGACCGGGCGGCCCGGGTGGGGGACCGGGCGGCTGGGGGCCGGGCGGCCGGGGCGGCGAGCGCGGCGGGGCACCGGCCGCGCCGGGCACGCCGCCGTCGGGCAGCTCGACCGCGCCGGGCACGCCGCCGTCGGCCGGCCCTTCCGCGCCGGGCACGCCCCCGTCGGCCGCACCGGGCGCCCCGGCGCCGTCGGGGAGCTGACTGTGCGCTGAGACACCGCCGCGGGCGGCTTTCCTCAACCCGCCGCCCGCGGCGTCGATTGCTCGGGAGTGAACCCTCACACCCTCCCTGGGTCCCACCGCGCAGTCCTCGGCCCGCTGCCCGCACCACTGTCCCCGCCCGCGGCCCGGAGCCGCCGATGAGCCCCGGGCCCGCACCCGAGCGGATCCTGGAGCGCCGGATCCCCGGCAAGCTCTACGGCCGGACCGCCACCGAGATCACCGGCCCGGTGCAACCGGCCACCGAGACCGTCCGCTACCGGCGGGTGCTCGGCCGCGGCCAGCACCGGCTGATGCTGGGCATCGCCTCGCTGCACATCGCGCTGGCCGCCGCCCTGGTGGTCTACCTGCTGCTGCCGGGCAACCTGCCGCAGTTCCAGCCCGGGCAGCCGGTCGCCAACACGGTCATGGTCGTCGGGCTGTTCCTGATGATCGGGCTGCAGGTCATCGTCGGCCTGCGGACCTGGGTGCTGGCCTTTTTCGCGGCCCGGGCCTGCGACCCGGTGCCGATCCCGGCCTCGCCGGGGCTGCGGGTCGCCGTGCTGACCACCGTCGTGCCCGGCAAGGAGCCGGTCGACCTGGTGATGACGACCCTGCGGGCGATGAAACGGGTACGCCACGAGGGCCCCGTCGACGTCTGGCTGCTCGACGAGGGCGACGACGAGGAGGTCCGTCGGCGCTGCGAGGAGATCGGCGTCCGGCACTTCAGCCGCAAGGGCCACCCGGAGTGGAACCAGCCCAGCGGCGAGTTCAAGGCGCGCACCAAGCACGGCAACCACAACGCCTGGCGGGCGGCGCACGAGGCCGACTACGACGTGGTGGCCCAGATGGACCCCGATCACGTGCCGTACCCGAACTTCCTGGAGCGCACCCTCGGCTACTTCGCCGACCCGGACACCGCGTTCGTCGTCGCGCCGCAGGTGTACGCGAACATCAGCGAGTCCTTCGTGGCCAAGGGCGCGGCCGAGCTGGCGTACATCTTCCACGGGATCATGCAGCGCGGCGGCAACGGTCACGGCGCACCGCTGCTGATCGGCACCAACCACCTCTACCGGCCGGCCGCGTTCCAGCAGATCAAGGGTTACCAGGACCGCATCATCGAGGACCATCTCACCTCGATGGTGATCTACGGCGCGGTCAACCCGGTCTCGGGCAACACCTGGCGCGGCGTCTACACCCCGGACATCCTGGCCGTGGGCGAGGGCCCGGCGACGTACTCGGACTTCTTCAGTCAGCAGAAGCGCTGGGCGTACGGGATCTGGGAGATCGCCCGCCGGCACTCGCCGCGGCTGCTGCCCCGCCTGCGCGGTGGGCAGCGGTTGTCGTTCTTCGCCCTGCAGTCGCACTACCCGACCACCGCGCTGTCCTGGGTGATCGGCGTCGTGCTGAGCGCGGTCTACCTGGTCGGCGGGGTCACCATCACGCGGCTGCCGGCGCTGGCCTGGGGCGTGCTGTTCGTGGCCAACATCGTCGTCGGGATGGTGTTCTACCAGTTCACCCAGCGGTTCAACCTGGTCGAGCACGAACGCCGCTCGTGGGGGCTGGCCGGGATGGCGCTGGAGCTGATCACCGCGCCGATCTACGTGGCCGCGGCCGCGGCGCAGCTGGCCGGCCGGCCGCTGGCCTACGTCGTCACGGCCAAGGGCGCTGCCGCCACCGGCGACACCTGGCGCACCTTCCGGCCGCACCTGGGCTGGGCGGCGCTGGCCGCGACCTGCATCATCACCGGGCAGCTGCTGGACCACGACTACCCGTCGCTGTACGTGTGGGCCGGTCTCACCCTGCTCATCTCGCTGGCGCCGGTGCTGCACCTGCTCACCGTGGCGGGCGTGGCAGCGGGCTCCCGGCTGCTGTCGCGGGTGCCGCGGCCCTCGGTCACCGCGCAGCGTCGTATCGGTGAGCGTCTGGTCGAACAGGGCCTGCTGACCGTACGGGAGCTGGAGGAGCTGCTCGACCTGCAGGCGAATTCGGACCTGGCCTGGCAGCGCCTCGGAGATCTGGCCGTCGATCAGGGTTACGTCGACGCCCGGCAGCTGGCTGCGGCCACCGACCGGTAGCAGTGGGTCGGTGGTCCAAGCGGAGGCTCTCGATCCGCTTGAACCACCGACGTCACTATCGCTACCCCGCAGCGGCAGGACTAACCACCTGAGTGACAAGTGGTGGGATCAGTTCGGTGAGGACGGTGATGCCGTCCGCGCTGAGCACCGACTCCGGGTGGAACTGCACGCCGGCGAAACCCGCCCCGCGCAGGGCGTGCACGGTGCCGTCCGCCTCGTCGCGGGCGATCTGCACCTCGCCGTACGCGGTGCCGAGCCGGTCGTCCGCACAGAGCGCCGTGAAGCTGGAATAGAAGCCGACCCGGCGGACCGCGCCGAACAGCGGGATGTCCCGGGCCACTCCCTGGTACGGGCTGTCGCGTCGGTGCAGCCGCAGTCCCAGGGCCGCGGCGAGCACCTGATGGCCCAGGCACACGGCCAGCAGCGGCTGCCGGGTCGCCAGCAGCTCGGCCACCAGCGCGCGTACGCGGACCATCTTGGGCTCGTCCGAGGCGGGGTCGCCGGGGCCGGGGCCGACCACCACCAGATCCGCCGGCGGGACGACGGGCACGGTCCACGGCACCACGGTCACGGCCAGGCCCAGCGCACGCAGCTGGTGGGCCAGCATCGCCGTGAACGTGTCCTCGTTGTCGACGATCACCGCCGTACGGCCGTCGAGTTCGGGGACGGTCAGGGCGCCCGGGCGGCGCTGGTCCAGCCAGAAGCGGGCGAGGCCGTCGTTGCGGGCGGCCAGTGCCGCCTGGATCGCCGGGTCGTCGTCGTTCGGGCGTACCGGTGGGCGCTGCGGCGAGGACGCGCCCAGCGCGGCCAGCACGCCCGCCGCCTTGGTGTGGGTCTCGGCCACCTCGCCCGCCGGCGTCGAGTGCCGGACCAGCGTGGCCCCGACCGGCACCCGCAGCCGGCCCGCCGGGGAGATCTCCGCCGTGCGGATCAGGATCGGCGCGTCCAGCGTCTGCCGGCCCTCGTCGTCGTGGCCGAGCAGCGCCAGCACGCCCGCGTAGTAGCCGCGGCCGCGGCGCTCGTGCCGGGCGATCACCCGGCAGGCGTTCTCCACCGGGCTGCCGGTGACGGTCGGGGCGAACATCGTCGCGCGCAGTACCTCGCGCACGTCCAGGGAGCCGCGGCCGGCCAGCAGGTACTCGGTGTGGGTCAGGTGCGCCATCCGCTTGAGGTACGGCCCGACGACCTGGCCGCCGTGCTCGGCCACCGCGGCCATCATCTTGAGTTCCTCGTCGAGCACCATGTAGAGCTCGTCGATCTCTTTGCGGTCGGCCAGGAAGTCGGTGAGCTCACGCGTGCCGTCGTGCCGGAACGTGCCGCTGATCGGGTTCATCATGGTCAGGCCGTCGGCCACGCTGACGTGCCGTTCCGGGGTGGCGCCGACCAGAGTGCGGGTGCCGGTGTGGACCAGGAACGTCCAGTAGGCGCCGTGTTCCCGGGTGAGCAGCCGGCGGAACGCCGACCGCGCGGCCGCCAGCGGGTCGCCGTCCACGTCGGCCGTGAAGACCCGGTGGATGACGAAGTTGGCGCCCTCGCCGTGGCCGATCTCGTCGCGGAGCACCTCGGCGACGATCTCGCCGTACGCCTCGTCGGAGAGGTCGAAACCGCCGTCCCGCAGCGCCACCGGCGTCTCGGGCAGCTCGGCGATGATCTCGCCGAGCGGCCGGGCGGTCCGGGTGGCGATCCGCAGGCACTCCAGCGGCGCGCCGTCGTCGACGCACGCGAAGCCGCGTTCGGCGATCTGCCGGTACGGCACCAGCGCGAGGGTCTGCGGTCCGGGCCGGCCCGGGGTCAGCGGGATGTCGGCCAGCGTGTCGACGGTGACGACATCGCCGGTCAGCACGTCGACGTGGTCGGCGCCGTCACGGTGCAGCAGGGCGAAGGGTTGCATCGGGTCCTCGTTCCGGGCTGGGGTCGCCGCCGAGGACCGGGCCGTACGAAAAAGGCCGCCTCGTCGGAGGCGGCCGCGGTGGTGTGATCTACACGCGGGTGGGTGTGGCCGCCGGGTCGGCGGGCCACCACATGCTCAATCGCGCGTGCATGCCGGTCATCCTAGGGGCCGTCGCGGTAGCAGCGCCAGCTCCGGGCGTCACCGGCGCGCCCGAGATCCGCCCAGGCCGCCTCGCCGTAGCGCCGGCGGCAGAGCGCGTCCATGTCGACCGCGATCCCGGCCCGGCCGACCCGGGCGCAGGTCCAGGTGTCCGCGGCGGCGACCGCGAGGCTGAACCGGCCGTGCGTGGCCCGGCAGTAGGACCCGACCAGCGGGCCCACGTCGGCGTCCGCGCCGGGGCCGAGCAGCACCGGGGCGGGGGCGCTGGGGGACGCCGACGGCGACGCGGGACTCAGCTTGGCGGCCTGCCGGACCGCCCGCAGCCGCGGGTGGGTGGCGGTCGGGGCCGGCGGATCGGTCCAGGTCGGCGGCGGCGGGACGGAGACGGTCGGCAGCGGTACGGCGGCCAGCGGCGTCCCGGAACCACGGAAGGCCAGCGGAGTGACCGCCGCCAGTAGGAGCAGGGCGAGCACGGCCGGTACCCACAGCAGTCGCCGCCGGGAGCGCGGGACGCGGAACTCGACGGTCGCCCGGTCGGCCAAGGGAGCCTCGGCGGCGTGCCGGGGCACCGCGGTACGCACCGCGAGCAGCCGGCCGATTCCGCCGGCCCGGTGACGCGCTGTGACGTCGATTGGCACTCGGCAACCGTACGAGCAGCGGAAACATCGCGGTTCGGTCGTCACGGTACGTATTCGAGGCGAAGGGGTGAGCGCCCGCCGCCGTACGGGGGAGTCAGGCGGCGGCGTACGCCCCACGTACCGCGGTGCGGGCCCACTGCATGCGGCCGAGCGCGCAGTCCGGGTGCTCGCCGAACTCCTGGGCGACCAGGGCGGCGCAGCCGCGCTCGCCGAGCCGGTCCACCGTCGCGGTCACCGCCGCCCGGATGAGCTCGGGCGTCGGCTGCTGCGAGCGCTGCAGGTCGGAGACGAACAGCGCCTCGGTACGGATGTCGTCGGGGTTCACGGAAGTCATCAGGTCCTCCTGCCGTACGTCTCGGTCGGGTGTCGTGGTCCCAGGACACCCCGGCGGGGCTGCGAGAGCGGCTGCGCACCAGTTGCCGTGCGGTTGCGCCGAGCGGCAGTCACACCCGGTACTAACCGGATATCGTGTGATTAAGTAGCGTAAGTAGGCCGAGCTTTCCCGGGCGGCCTCGACGGGGGGAAATGGCCGTGACGGTGGTCCTGGTCGCCGACGACGACGCCGACATCCGTGACCTGGTGGCGTTCAAGCTCGAGCAGTCCGGCCTCGAGGTGATCGCGGTCGAGGACGGGCAGGCGGCTCTCGAGCAGGCCCGGGCCCGCCGCCCCACGCTGGCCGTGCTGGACGTCTCGATGCCCGGGCTCTCCGGCATCGACGTGTGCCGGATGCTGCGGGCCGAGCCGGCCACCGCCGGCATGCTGATCATCATGTTGACCGCCCGGGTGCAGGAGCAGGACGTCGAGGGCGGCTTCAGCGCCGGCGCCGACGACTACGTGACCAAGCCGTTCAGTCCCCGTGAGCTCGTCTCCCGGATCCAGGCCCTGCTGAGCCGAGCCCGGGCCTGAGCCGGCTCCCATGCGCCGTGACCCCTCTGTCGGGCGCCTGCTGACGAGGTCGTTCGCCGTCCTGGTGGCCCTGATCGTCTGTTCCGGGCTGACCGAGATGACCACGGTCCTGGTGCAGCACCGGGTGGTCCGCGAGCTCTCGACCCACGTGCAACCGCTGGAGCTGGCCAACGCCCGGCTGCGAGCGGTGCTCGGCGACGCCCAGCGGGGACTGCGCGGATATCTGCTGACCGGCGACACCCAGGTGCTGGACACGTACCTTTCCGCCCGCGGCGAGTACACGCAGGCGAGCCTGAACCTGCTGGAGCTGGCGACCGCCGCCGAGGAGCCGGCCGTCGACGCCCAGCTGGTCCGGGCGGACATCTGGTGGGCCCTGGCCGAGCAGCAGCGCCGGGCGCCGCCCCGCAGCGACACCGCGGCTCGCTTCGTCACCGAGGGCAAGCCGCTGTTCCAGGCCTTCGTCAGCGAGAACGAGGCCTTCGACCGGACCCTGGCCCGGCGCGTCACCACCCTGCAGCGGCGCAGCTCCTGGCTGGGCGGCGTCACCGTGGTCGTGGTGATCGTGCTGACGCTGGTGGCGGCGGCGACAGCCGGGGTCGCGGCGCTGCTGACGGCCCGCCGGATCACCCGCCCGCTCGGTGCTGTGGCGTGGGTGCTCGACGAGCGTGGTGCCGGCCGGCTCGACGCCCGGGCCGATACGGGCCGCGGGCCGACCGAGATCCGGGCTGTCGCGGCCGCGGTCAACGCCATGGCCGACGAGCGGGAACGGATCCGCGTCGCCGAAGGTGACGTGGCGCGGCTGCGCAGCGAGGTCCGCGAGCTCGGCTACCGCATCCGGGCGCACCTGCGGGTGCAGGACGCGATCAGCGAGGCGATCCGGGGCCTGGCCGCCACGATGAACGCCGACCATGTGCTGGTCCGGATGGCTCCCGGACAGACCGATGTGCCGCAGTACGCGAGCCTCGGTGACGAGCACGTGGCCGGCCGCCTCGCCCCGCTCGCCGCCTGCGACGTCGGCTGGCTCTCCGGCGGTGACGTATGGACCACCGACGACGCGTCGCCGGCCGGGGACGTGCAGCCGCCGGTGGCCGAGATCCGGGCCTGCGCCGAGGCCGGGGCCGAGGCGGTGCTGACCGTGGCGGTCAGTGTCGGTGAGGAGTGCCTGGGTGCGCTCACCCTGCTGCGCGATCACGGCCCGGCCTTCACCCCGGTCGACGTGCGGCTCGTCGAGGTGGTCGCCGCCGACCTGGGCCGCGGCGTGCACCTGGCCCGCCTGTACGAGCGCGAGCAGCATCTGGTCGCCCGCCTGCAGGAGCTCGACACCGCCAAGACCGACTTCATGTCCACCGTCTCGCACGAGCTGCGGACCCCGCTGACCAGCATCGCCGGGTACGTCGAGCTGTTGCTGGACGCCGAGGCCGGCGAGCTGAACGCGCCGCAGGCCAAGATGCTGGACGTGATCGGCCGCAACACCCGGCGGTTGCGGGACCTGATCGAGGAGATGCTGATCCTTTCCAAGATCGAGTCCGGGGCGTTCTCCACCTCGCGGGAGCCGGTCGAGCTGGTCTCGCTGGTCGAGCACGCGGTCGAGGTGATCGCGCCGGCGGCCGCCAAGGCGGAGGTCACCCTGCACACCGACGTGCGGGGTCCGCTGCCGCTGCACGCCGACCCCGATCAGCTCGACCGGGTCCTGATGAACCTGCTGGCCAACGCGGTGAAGTTCACCCCGGGCGGGGGCGAGGTGCGGGTGGCGGCCCGCCGCGAGGGAGCCGAGATCGTCCTGGTGGTCGCCGACACCGGCATGGGCATCCCGGCGGGGGAGCAGAAGGCGCTGTTCACCCGCTTCTTCCGGGCCAGCAACGCGGTCCGGCAGGCGGTTCCCGGCACCGGCCTGGGCCTGGCCATCGTCAACACGGTGGTGGACAACCACGACGGCCGGATCGAGGTGGAGTCGGCCGAAGGAGCCGGCACGACCTTCACCATCCGGCTCCCGGCCGCCTGAGGCCTCCGCATCCGCGCTGAACAGGGATAGCCTGTCGGCCATGCGCACACTCGAGGGCCTGCGCGGCGCCGCGCTGGTGACCGTCGGCGGGTCCGTCGCGGTGCAGTCCGCCGGCCCGCCCGTCACGCTCACGACCCGCTTCCCGGTCGCCTCGATCGGCAAGCAGTTCGCCGCCGTGGCCGCGCTGCTGCTCACCGAGCGCGGCGAGCTCGCCCTGGACCGGCCGGTCGCGCGCTGGCTACCCGGCAGCCCGCCCTGGTGGCGTGAGGTGACCCTGCACCACCTGCTGACCCACACCTCCGGCCTGCCGCACTGGGGTGCCGAGCCCGGGTTCGACGTGGGCGCGGCGATGGCGATCACCGACCGGCTGGGGCTGATCCCGCAGGGGACACCGGCCAGCCGGCCCGGCCTGCGCTGGCTCTACAGCAGCCCGGGCTATCTGCTGGTGGCGTCCATCGTCGAGCAGGCGGCGCGGCAGCCGTACGGCGACTTCCTCGCCGAGCACGTGTTCGCGCCGCTCGGGATGACGGCGACCACCATCGGCCGGCCCGCCGACGACGCGGTCGAGGGGGAAACCCTGTCCCCGATGGCGGGCACCAGCGACGTGTGGTCGACGGTCGGCGACCTGAGCCGCTATCAGGAGCAGCTCCACGCCGGTGCGCTGCTGGGCTTCGAGTCGCACGCGGTGCTGACCGGCCCGCTCGCCCCCACGGCCGAGGAGCCGCGTCCGGGTCGTTCCTTCTTCGCCGGCCACTACGGCTACGGCCTGTTCGTCGGCACGGTCGGCGGCCACCGGGCCTGGTTCCACCCGGGTGACATCCCGGGATTCGTGTCCTTCGCGGCCTGGCTGCCGGAGCGGCGGGCCAGCGTGGTGCTGCTGAGCGACGACGAGCACGCCGACGTGCACGCGGTGACCCGGCTGCTGCTGACCGCCGCTGCGTTATCGTAGGCGCTCACCTACTGCAGCGAGGTCGGGGCGGATGCCGTCGAGAAGGACCGGCGAGCAGCCGCGCCGCCACGGTAAGCCCACGTCCAGCGACGTGGCGGCGGCCGCGGGGGTGTCGCGTTCGGCGGTGTCCTTCGCCTTCAACAACCCGCAGCGCATCTCCACCGCGACCCGCGAGCGGATCCTGGCGGCGGCGCAGGAGCTCGGCTACACCCCCAACACGCTGGCCCGGATGCTGCAGTCCGGTGCCACCCAGTCGCTGGGCGTGCTGCTGCCGCAACGACTGGCCCGGATCCTGGAGAACCCGTACTACGCCCGGTTCCTCATGGGCGTCGGGCAGGTGTGCGACCAGGAGGGTTACACGCTGTTGCTGACGCCGCCGCTGCAGGACTCCGTCCTCAAGGCGATCCCGTACGCGGCGGTGGACGGCTTCATCGTCTGCGGGCTGGAGACCGATCGTGGTGAGGTGGCCGAGCTGGTGCGCCGCGACATCCCGTTCGTGCTGATCGACAGCGACCGGTACGAGAACGCGCCCAGTGTGGACGTCGACGACCACGGCGGCGCCCGCGAGGTCACCCGCTATCTGCTGGAGCTGGGCCACCGGCGGCTCGCGGTGGTCTCGATGGACCCGGGGCCGGACCGGGCGGTGCGCGGGTACCGGGGGCCGCTGGCCCGGCGGATGGCCGGCATCACCGAGGCGCTGGCCGAGGCCGGGCTGAGTCTGGCCGACATCCGGCTGGCCGAGGTGCCGGTGACCCGGACGGACGGCTACCGCGCGACCCGGGCGCTGATGACCGGTCCGCAGCCGCCGACGGCGATCCTGGCCCTGTCCGATGTGCTGGCCTACGGGGCGGTGGACGCCCTGCAGGAGCTCGGTGTGGACGTGCCCGGCGAGGTGTCGGTGACCGGCTTCGACGACCTGGCCGAGTCGGCCTGGTTCCGGCCTCGGCTCACCACGGTCCGCCAGCCGATCGTGACCAAGGGCCGTACGGCGGCGGACTTCCTCATCTCGGCGATCCGCGGCGAGGACCAGCACCCGCACCAGTCGCTGGGCACCTCGCTCATCGTGCGCGACTCCACGGCGAAACCGGCCTGACCGAGCCCTTCGAAAAACTCGGTCGCGAGCTATGTAACACGAGTTAGTAACCTGCTAGCGTCAGCCGCCATGACCGATCAACTGACCGCAGACCCGACGGCTGAGCGCGACGGCGCCACCGCGACCGCGCCCACCTCCTGGTGGCGGGACGCGGTCATCTACCAGATCTATCCGCGCAGCTTCGCCGACTCCGACGGCGACGGCATCGGCGACCTGCCGGGCATCCGCAGCCGCCTGCCCTACCTGCGGGACCTGGGCGTGGACGCCGTCTGGCTGTCGCCGTTCTACGCCTCGCCGCAGGCCGACGCCGGCTACGACGTGGCCGACTACCGCACGGTCGACCCGATGTTCGGCACCCTGGCCGACGCCCGCGCCCTGATCGGCGACGCCCACGACCTCGGCCTGCGGGTCATCGTCGACCTGGTCCCCAACCACTCCTCGGACCAGCACGAATGGTTCCGCCGGGCGATCGCCGAGGGCCCCGGCTCGCCGATGCGCGCCCGCTACCATTTCCGCCCCGGTCGCGGCGCCGCCGGTGAGCTGCCGCCCAACGACTGGCCGTCCATCTTCGGTGGCCCGGCCTGGACCCGTACCACCGATCCGGACGGCACCCCGGGCGACTGGTACCTGCACCTGTTCGCGCCGCAGCAGCCCGACTTCAACTGGGACCACCCGGCGGTGGCCGACGAGTTCCGCACCATCCTGCGCTTCTGGCTGGACCTGGGCGTCGACGGCTTCCGCATCGACGTGGCCCACGGCCTGGTCAAGGCCGCGGGCCTGCCGGACCTGGGCGCCCGCACCGAATGGCACCTGCTCGACGTGGGCGTGAGCCCCTGCTTCGACCGCGACGGCGTGCACGACATCTACCGCAGCTGGCGCCGGATCCTCGACGAGTACCCGGGCGAGCGGATCGCGGTGGCCGAGGCCTGGGCGCCCACCCTGGACCGGGTCGCCAACTACGTCCGGCCCGACGAGCTGCACCAGGCGTTCAACTTCAGCTACCTGGGCACCGCCTGGGACGTCGCCACCCAGCGGCGGGTCATCGACGAGTCCCTCGCGGCCATGCGGCGGGTGGGGGCCCCGGCCACCTGGACCCTGTCCAACCACGACGTGGTGCGGCACACCAGCCGGCTGCTGCAGGCCGACGAGGGTGACGTGGCGGGACGCCGGCCGGCCGAGGTGGACCCGGTGGCCGGCCTGCGACGGGCCCGGGCGGCCACTTTGCTGCTGCTGGCGCTGCCCGGTTCGGCGTACCTGTATCAGGGCGAGGAGCTCGGCCTGCCGGAAGTGATCGACCTGCCGCCGGAGGTCCGCGAGGACCCGGCGTTCCACCGCGCGACCGGCCAGGACGGCTACCGCGACGGTTGCCGCGTCCCGATCCCCTGGGACGGCGACCGGGCGCCGTACGGCTTCGGCCCCGAAGGCGGCGCCAGCTGGCTGCCGCAGCCGGCGAGCTGGGCCCGGCTGAGCGTGGCGGCCCAGCAGGGCGATCCGGCGTCCACCCTGGAGCTGTACCGGGCGGCGCTGGCGCTGCGCCGGGCCGACCCGGCGCTGGGCGGGGCGGACAACCTGCGCTGGTGCGAAGGCCCGGACGGATTGCTGGTCTTCGCACGCGGAGACGCCCTGCGGTGCACGGTCAACATGACCGGCGCGCCGATCCGCATCCCGCGGCCGGGCCAGGCCCTGCTGACCAGCGGACCGGTGGACCTGTCGGGCGCGGAGGCGGAAATTCCGGCGGACACGACCGTCTGGTGGGTGCCAGGATCGCCGGATGGAGCAAGTTGAGCGGGTCGTCGAGCTGATCACCGAGGTCGCCGGGGCGGAGCTGATCGGTGCGTACCTGCACGGGTCGGCCGTCCTCGGCGGCCTGCGGCCGGCCAGCGACGTCGACATCCTCGCGGTCACCCGGCGCTCGCTGGCCGAGGAGCAGCGGCGGGCCCTGATCGCCGGCCTGCTGCCGATCTCCGGTTCCGCGGTGGGGGCCCGGCCGGTGGAGCTCACCGTCGTGGTCCAGGCCGCAGTGCGGCCCTGGCGCTACCCACCGACCGGCGATTTCCTGTACGGCGAGTGGCTGCGCGCCGACTACGAGGCCGGCCTGGTCCCCGCGCCCGGACCCATGCCCGGCCTGGCCCTGGAGGCCGCGGTGACCCTGGCCGGGGACCGTACGCTGGCCGGATCCCCGCCGGCGCGGGTGCTCGACCCCGTGCCCACCGAGCTGCTGGTCCGGGCCGGCGTGGACGGCATCCCCGGGTTGCTCGCCGACCTGGCCGGGGACACCCGCAACGTGCTGCTGACCTTCGCCCGCATCTGGACCACGCTGGGCACCGGCACGATCGTCGCCAAGGACACCGCGGCGGACTGGGCGCTGGCCCGCCTGGCCCCGGAGCACCGGCCGGTGCTCGCCTTCGCCCGGGACCTGTACCTGACCACCTCCTATGCCGACGAGACCTGGAGCGACGAGCTGACGGCTCAGGTCGGGCCGCACGTCGACGCGGTCCTGGCCCGGATCGGCCGCCTGCGGGACCCGGGAGGGCGATGACACCTCGGCATCGCCACGACCGTCCACAAGCGAAACAGGCGGAAGCTGCGAATCGCACGAGGCCTCCACCGCGTCGCTGCCGCCGCGATGACCGCGGTGCTGGCCGTGACGCCGGCGCCCCAGCCGGCGCAGGCAGTAATCCGCATCATCGGCACGATCACCACCGAGGAGGACGGCTACGAGCCCCGGTTCCCGTCCTTCATCGAGCTCCAGGACACCGACGACCGCATCATGGCGGTCTGGCACCGGGCCCTCGAGCACGGGTCCGTCGGCCGGATCGAGTTGTCGTTCTTCGACCCGGCCACCGGACGGTGGGACGGCCCGGTGCCGGCGCTGGACAAACAGGCGCCGTGGCAGGCATCGACACCCGGGACCCCCACCTGACCCGGATGCGCGACGGCAAAGTCGTCATGACCTTCTTCGCGCAGGGCAAGGTGTACTACTCGTACTGGCAGGCGCCCTGGACCCGGTTCACCGATCCGGTGGAGCTGCGCGTGACGGGCATGCCGAGCCCAGCTTCGTCCAGGTCGGTGACACCGTCGTGGCCGGCATCCGGGCCGAGGCCATCCTGGCCGGCCGCGGCGTCCTGTTCGACAACCCGCTTCCTCACCGTGAGGGCGAGCTCCCCGGACTACGCGAAGCTGCAGATCGTCCGCAGCCGGCGCGCCGGCTTCTGACGCACCACCCGCACACCACGAGGCCCGGTCACCGGCCGGGCCTTCGTGGTGTCGAGAGGTAGTAGTGCCACAGCAGTTTCGCCGCGATCGCGCGCCACGGGCGCCATGGCTCGGCGACTTCCAGCAGCTGCTCGGGGGTCGGGCGGGCCGGGCGGTTCCACAGCTCCGCGACCGCCTGGGCCAGCGCGATGTCGTGGGCCGGCCAAGCGTCCGGCCGGCCCAGGGCCATCAGCCGGTAGATCGTCGCCGTCCAGGGGCCGATGCCCGGGATCGTACGCAGGGCCGCGTCCACCTGCTCATCGGTCTGCCCGGCGAGGGCGTCGAGGTCGAGGGAGCCGTCCAGCACGGCCGTGGCCAGCGCCCGGGCGTAGCGGGTCTTCTGGCGGCTGAAGCCGATGGCCAGCAGGCGGGCGTCGTCCAGGAGCAGGAATCCGCCCGGCGTGAGGGGCTCGACGACCGCGCGGAGCCGGTCGTAGGCCGCCTGGGCCGAGGCCAGCGAGACCTGCTGCTCCAGCACGATCCGCAGCAGCGTGCCGAAGCCGGGCTCGCGGTGCCACGCCGGCGGCGGTCCGAAGCGTTCGACGATGCCGGCCAGGGCGGGCTCGCGCCGGCCGAGCTCGGCAAGGGCGATGGTGAGGTCGGGGGCCGTCACTCCTGGGACTGGCCGGTTGCCTCGTCGGGCTTGTTGGCGCCGGTCTTGTTGATGCCGGAGTTGCTGCTGCCGTGGGCCGGCGTGGTCGGAGTGGGCGCCTGGTCGGTGATGAAGTCGCCGGTCTCCGGGCCGCCGGTGATGTGCTGGTCGGTGCTGGCGGCGTTGGTGACGACGCGGTTCTCGCTGCTCATGGGGTTCCTCTCGGTGGTCGCGGCGGTGCCTCGCCCCGGGTAGTACCCCGTCGGACCCGGGTGACTCGCGAACCGGCCGCGCCGCCCCGGGTGGGCGGCGCGGCCGGTCCCGGTCAGTCCAGTTCCGGTGCGTCGTGCAGGTCCTTGGCGGCCAGGCCCGCGACCGTGCTGCCGTCGGCCAGCCGCAGGGTGAGGGTCGTGCCGCCCGGCGCGTCGACCGCCTCCGGGTACCAGGCGACGAAGTAGCGGTTCTCGACCGTGGCCTGGACCTTCTTGCCGCCCGGCAGCACGACGTCGACCCCGACCACGGCCGAGCCCAGGTGTCCGGCCATCAGCCGGGCGTAGCCCTCACTGGTCTTGAGCTGGCCCCAGCCCTGCAGCTCGACGCCCTTGCGGCCGAGCGCGGCGTCGGTCACCGGCGCCTCCATGATGCTGCCCTGGTGCACGTCGCCCGCCTTGTCGCGGAAGCACGTGGCGGTCCACCGGGACGTGGCGATGGACAGGTAGCTGTAGTCGCCGCGGCGCTCGCCGAGGACCATCTTCGCGGCGGCCAGCTCGGCCTGGGTGTAACCGTACTCGGGCTGCAGCTTCTCCTGGACGCACTCCTGGCTCAGCTCGCGGGTGTCGCCGCTCGGCAGCGCGGCCGGGGTGGCGGTCCAGGACGCGTACGCCTGGTCGCCGCCGCCGAGACCGGGCACGATCAGGGCGGCGCCGGTGACCGCGACGGCGGCCGCCCCGGCGAGGGCCCACCGGGTGCGGTGGCTGCGGCGGGCGGCGGGCCCGGCTACGCCCTCGGCGGTACGGGGAACAGTGACGATGTGCTCCAGCAGTGCCTGGGCGGAGGCCTGCCGCACCCGTCCCCGGGTCACCGGAGTGGCCGCGGCGCGCAGCTGATTGTCGAGGTCGGATCGGTCGGTCATGAGGTGGCTCCCGGTTCGGTGGGGACGGCGGTGAGGTGTTTGCGCAGGCGGCGCCGGGCCCGCAGGAGTCGCAGGCTGAAGGCGGTGGCGGAGATGCCGAGCACCCGGGCGGCCTGCGGACCGGTCAGGTCCTCGAACACGGTCAGGGTGAGCACCTGCTGGTCGCCCGGGCTGAGGCGGGCCCAGGCCCGGGTCAGGTCGATCCGGGCGGCGACGTCGTCGGGCGGTGCCCCGCTCTCCGCGGCGCCGGGCTCGCGCAGGATGCGCAACGCGACGGCCTGCTGACGGTGGTCGCTGCGCCGGCTGTTGCGCAGCAGATGGTGCGCCACGGTGAACAACCAGGCCCGGGCCTGATCCAGGCCGGGCGGGACGTCGTCGAGGCGGCGCCACGCGGTGAGGAAGACCTCGGCGACCACGTCCTCGGCGGCGAGGGCGTGGGTGCGCCGCTCGACGAAGAGGAGCAGATCGTCGTACGCGGCCTCGAACAGGGCTCGGAAGGCGGCCTCGGCGGCGGGCTCAGCACCCGTCGGAGGGTCGGCCGTCATAGGGGCATGGGATCTGGTCACGTCCACTCATGTCCAGCACGGGGTGGATCACTACTACTCTGCCGGCATGGTCTCGCTCATCCGCAACGTCTCGTTCGACTGCGCCGACCCGTACGCGTTGGCGGTCTTCTGGGCCGAGGTGATCGGCCACCCGGTCCACCCGGAGTGCGCCCCCGGCGACGAGGAGGTCGTCATCGAGCCGCCGGGCGCGCCCCGGCTGTATTTCCAGGAGGTGCCGGAGAGCAAGCACGGCAAGAACCGGGTGCACGTCTGCCTCGAACCGGGCGACCGGGACCGCGACGCGGAGGTCGACCGCCTGCTGGCGCTGGGCGCGTCGGTGCAGGGCGACCACCGCACGCCCGACGGCGCCGGCTGGGTCGTGCTGCAAGACCCAGCCGGCAACGAGTTCTGCGTCACGCGCTCCGCCGCGGAACGGCACGCTCAGTAGGCCGAGATGGTCACCGGCCGGAAGCCCGCCTCCTTCTGCTGAGCCCAGCGCGGCTGGTACGTGTAGAAGTTCCAGGTGCTGAACGAGCGCGTCGGCGGCCCGTCGTCCCGGGTGGCGATCGCCGCCCAGCGCACCGCCGGGCCCACGGTGTAGACGTCCTTGTCGGTCAGCCGGAAACCGTCGGCCGCCGCCGCGTCGAACCAGGCCTGGTACGCCGCCGCCGTCGCGCCGTGGATCGCCCGGTACGGGGTCGCCGTGTGCGCCCCACCGGTCGCGCCCGGGTCGGCCAGCCAGACGGCGGCGTAACGGGCCTGCCCGGCCAGCTCGTAGCCGTCCACCGAGATCAGGCGGTAACCCTTGGCGTCGTACTCGTCGGCGTGCTGCTGGTATTCGGCGCCGGTCATCCGGATGTGGCTGATCCAGGACCGCTTGTCCGGGTTGGCCGTCCAGACCGAGGCGTAGCGCGGTACGCCGTTGTCGAGCCAGCCGGAGACCTTGGTCATCCGGTAGCCGGCCTGGCTCAGCTCGTCGAAGCGGGTGGTGAACGCGGCGAACGTCTGCCCGTGGGTGGCGGCCCAGGGCGTGCCGTCGGTGTTGCGGACCCACGTGCTGGCGTAGGTCGTACCGGTGTCCCCGCGGTGGCCGTTGACGTCGACGAGCCGGAAGCCGTCGGCCTTGGTGGTGTCGACCAGCGCCTGGTAGCCGGCGGCCGGGGTCGCGCGGTGCGAGCGCCAGTCGCGGCCGTCGCGTTCCCAGATGGTCGAGTAGTACGGGCCCTGGGCCAGGAAATCGTCGGCGGCCCGGCACAGCCGTTGCTCCGCGGCGGCCCAGTCGAAGCTGCCCCAGGCGTGCTGGTTGGTCAGCAGCGCCACGTTGAGCCCGTTGACGCAGCGGGCCGCCACGGTCTGGGTCGCCGCCAGCCGGCCGTTGTGCGAGTACGCGATCTTCGTGCCGGCCGGGAAGTTCCAGTAGGTCTCCGCCGTACGCGGGGTGCCGAAGTTCCACCAGTGCGCGTAGAACGTGGCCACCGCCGAGGCGGACATGGACAGCCCGCCGTGCGCGGCCATCGACTCCAGCACCCAGCCGCCGTCGGCGTAGCAGCGCCGCTGCCCGGCCTCCCCGGCGAACGTGCTGATCGGCACGTTGGCGTTCCAGTTCTTGTCGACGCACCAGTACGCGGGCTCGCGGGTGTTACGGGTGAGCCGCTTGGTGCGCGACAGCACCACGTCGCCGGACGCGATCCCGAGCGGGGCCAGCAGCCGCTGGAAGACATAGTCCCGGTACGGCAGTCCACCCTGCTTCTCGATGACCAGTCCCAGGATCAGGTATCCCAGGTTGGAGTAGTGGTACTCGGCGCCGGGGGCCACGTCGAGCCCGAGCCCGAGCATGAACTCGGTGAAGTCGCGCGGCGTCGGCGGCGCGCTGAGCTTGCGGGCCTGGTAGACCTCCCAGGCGCGGAACAGGTAGTCGGTGGTCTTGTTGTTGTCGAAGCCACCCCGGTGCCCGACGAGGTCCTTGACGGTCAGGTCGCCGATGCGTTTGTCGAAGGTGTCGGGCAGCTTGACGGTGAGGATGCAGTTCGCCGGGCCGCCCTTCACGCAGAAGACGTGGTCGGTCTTCTCGAGCAGGCCACGCTCGTCGAGGTCGTGGATGGCCGCCGCGGTCAGCGGCTTGGTGATGCTGGCGATGCGGAACAGCTCGTCGTCGGGCGTCGCCGGGCCGAGGTCGGTGACGGCACCGGGCGGGGCGTTGCGGGCCCACCACGGGCCGACCCGGCCGTAGCCCTGGTCGTAGATGGTGCCGCACTCGTTGGCGACGGCGAGCGAGGCCGACATGAAGCCCCACTCCTGCATCATCTTGGTGACCTGGGCGTCGAAGCCCGCGAACCGGGACTCGGCGAAGGCGGGAACCTCGCAGCCCAGCTCCCGCTGGCGGTAGAGCGGCGGCGCGGCGCCGTCGGTGAGCACGGCCGCGGGTGGTTGCCCGGCCGCCTCGACGCGGATCGCGTCCGCGCCGGCCGGCGGTGGAGTCACCTCCTCGCCGGGCCGCATCCGGTCGCCTGCCTTGTGCAGCAGGTCGCGGACGGCGCGGACGGACTGTTGGAGCCGGCCGGGATCAGGCTCGTCGGTGGGGGCGGCGGGGGCCGGGGCCGCGGCGAGCCCCAGCCAGAGCGCGGTCGCGGCGGCAACGGCCAGACCTTGTCGGGTACGCATGGATGCCTCCTGGGTTGGACAGCGGTTCGTCCCAGGAGGCGTACCAGGGCTGAGCAGGCAGAACGGGCGAGTTCCGCGCTGAGCGGACAGACGCCGGGGCCGGTGGGGCTGATGAGTGGGAGAGTCACAGGCATGACGGCTGACATCAACTTCTATTTCGATCCGATCTGCCCGTTCGCGTGGATGACCAGCAAGTGGATCCGGATCGTGCAGGCCCAGCGGGACTACACGGTCGACTGGCGGTTCATCTCGTTGCGTCACGTCAACGCGCACGTCGACTACGACAGCCACTTCCCGGCGGACTACGAAGCCCAGCACATAGCCGGGCTGCGCCTGCTACGGGTGGCCTCGGCCGTACGGGAGAAGCACGGTCGCGCAGCGATCGGCCCGCTGTACGCCGCGTTCGGCGCCCGCATCTTCGAGACCGGCCCCGACGAGGGCCGGGCGCCCGGCTGGCAGGGCACGCCCGACCTGGCCGGCGCCGCGCTCGCCGAGGCGGGACTGCCGGGCTCGTTCGCCGGGTTCCTCGACGACACCTCCCGGGACGGGGAGATCCAGGCTGAGTCGGACGAGGCGCTCTCCCTGACGGGCAAAGATGTGGGCACGCCGATCGTGCATTTCGAGCCGCCCGGTGGCGTCGCGTTCTTCGGCCCGGTGATCAGCCGGCTGCCCGGCGAGGAGCAGGCCGCCGAGCTGTGGGACCACGTCGTCGGCCTCGCCCGGTTCCCGGGATTCGCCGAGCTCAAGCGCAGCCTGCGCGAGCAGCCGCAGCTGCCGTCGTTCGGCGTCACCGCCGAGGAGCCGGGCCGGATCGAGGACTGGCACGCCGGCAGCCGGCGGCTCAAGAAGTAGGACCGTCCGCCCCGGGCGGCCCGCCGGTCACTGGCGGTAGGTCTCGAGGAAACGGCGCAGCCGGTCGGTGGCGTCGTCGAGCACGTCGACCGGGGCCAGGAAGACCATCCGCAGGTGGTCCGGGGTGGGCAGGTTGAAGCCGGTGCCGTGGGAGAGCAGCATCAGCTGCTGCTCCAGCAGGTCGATGATCATTTTCTGGTCGTCGCGGATCTTGTGGACCTCGGGGTCCAGCCGGGCGAACAGGTACAGCGCGCCGGCCGGCCGGACGCAGTCGACGCCCGGGATCTCGTTGATCTTGCGCCAGGCGTGGTTGCGCTGTTCGTAGAGGCGCCCGCCCGGGCGGATCAGCGTGGTGATGCTCTGGAAGCCGCCGAGCGCGGTCTGCACGGCGTGCTGGGCCGGCACGTTGGGGCACAGCCGCATGTTGGCCAGCAGTTGCAGGCCTTCCAGATACTCCGAGGCGTGGGTGGTCGGCCCGCTGACCGCCATCCAGCCGGACCGGAAGCCGGCCGCCCGGTACGCCTTGGACAGGCCGCTCATCGTCAGCACGAGCAGATCCGGCGCGAGCGCGGCGGCACACTCGTGCTGGGCGTCGTCGTACAGGATCTTGTCGTAGATCTCGTCCGCCAGGACCAGCAGGTTGTTGCGCCGGGCGATCTCCAGCAGGCCCAGCAGGGTCTCCCGCGAGTAGACCGCGCCGGTGGGGTTGTTCGGGTTGATGATCACGATGGCCCGGGTGTTCGGGGTGACCTGGGCGGCCACGTGCTCCAGGTCGGGCGCCCAGTCCTGGGTCTCCTCGCAGCGGTAGTGCACCGGCCGCCCGCCGCACAGCGTCACCGCGCCGGTCCACAGCGGATAGTCCGGGCTCGGCACGAGCACCTCGTCGCCCGTGTTCAGCAGCGCCTGCAGCGACATCACGATCAGCTCGGAGACGCCGTTGCCGAGGAACACGTCGTCCGGTTGCACACTGGAGACCCCGAGGGTCTGGTAGTACTGCGCGACGGCGACCCGGGCGGAGTAGATACCGCGCGCGTCGCTGTAACCCTCGGCGTCGCCCAGGTGCATCACCATGTCGGCGACGATCGGCTCCGGTGTGCTCAGTCCCCAGGGCGCCGGGTTGCCCAGGTTGAGCTTGAGGATGCGGTGCCCCGCGGCCTCGAGTTCCTGGGCGCGGCGCAGCACCGGGCCACGGATGTCGTACCGGACGTTCTTGAGCCTGCTCGCCTGCTCGACCATGCGGCCCAGCCTAAGCCAGGTCGGCGGCCAGCAGCTCGGGTCCGGTGACCGGCGCCACCGGCGATGCGGCCAGGGTGAACCAGAAGACGCTGCCGCCGCCCGGGTTGGCCTCGACGCCCAGCTCGCCGCCGTGCAGGGCGACGATCTTGCGGCAGACGGCCAGGCCCAGCCCGGTGCCGGGGAAGCCCTCGGCCGCCGGCGCGCGGTGGAACGGTGCGAAGATCCGGGTGCGCTGCTCCTCCGGTACGCCGATGCCGCGGTCGGCGACCTCGATGCGGACCAGGCCGGGGGCGTGGTCGCGGGCAGCCACGGTCACCCGGGCGGCCGTGCCGTGCCGGACGAAGCGCACCGCGTTGTCGACGAGCTGGCTGAGCAGCTCACCGAGCAGGTCGGGGTCGGCGGTGACCGCGGGCAGCTCGCCCACGTCGATGCTGGGTCGTTCGCCGTCCACGTGGTCGAGACGCGCGGCCACGACGCCCAGGGCCAGCCCGCCGGTGTCGACCGGGACGAGCTTGAGGGCGGCGTCGTTCGTGGTCGAGTAGGTCAGCAGGTCGTCCACCAGCGTCAGCATCCGGCCGGTGCTGCGCCCGATGCGGTCCAGGAAGCCGCGCGTGACCGGGGAGAGCGACGGGTCGCTGTCCTCCAGCAGCAGCTCGGTGAAGCCGGCGATGGTGTGCAGCGGGGCGTGCAGGTGATCGGAGGCGGCCCGGGCGAAGCCGACCAGTTCCTCCTCCTGGTCGCGCAACCGCTGCTCGGCGGCCAGCGCCTGCTCCCACAGCCCCTGCTGGACCTCCTGCGCGCGGGCCAGCTCGGCCCGGTGCCGGTCGAGGTCGGCGCGGCGCTCGGCGGCGGCCCGCCGGGCCCGCGCCTCGGCCCGGGTACGGCCCCGGTCGGCGGCCAGCAGGACCGCGGCGACCAGCATGCTGATCAAGGCGGCGCCGAGCAGGGTGAGCGGCGCGGCGGCGGTACGGGCGGCGCTGATCAGTTCGGTCGTCGGGCGGACCCGTACCTGCCAGGTGTGCCCGGCGGTGGCGACGTCGACGGTGCTGCCGGTGTCCCCGATCGGGTCACCGCCCTCGGCCCAGCGGGCGACCTCGTGGGTCACCCCGTCCGGGGAGGTCTCGGTCAGCACGGTGGCGACCCCGGTGACGCCGGCGCCGCGCAGCGACTCGCGCAGCAGGTCCGGGGCCCGGACGGCGAGCACGACCCAGCCGCGGAACTGCTGGTCGTGCACGGGGGCGATGAGCTGGAACGCGGGCTGGCGGTGGGCCGGCGGCAGGCCGAGGTCGGCCGGCAGCACGTGCGCGGGGCTGGCGATCAGCCGGCCGCTGTCACGGGCCACTTCCAGGCCCCGGGCGAGCTCGGGCTCGGCGGCCAGGACGGTGCGGGCCGGCGGGGTGCTGCCGTCGACGGTGTGCTGGGCGCGCACGGTGCGGTCGGCGCCGATCACGACGATCTGGTGGGCCCCGGGCAGGCGCTCGCCGGCGATCCGGGCCACCGTAGGGGCCAGGGAGGTGGTGGGCTGGGTGGCGGCGGCGGCCACGAGGTCGTGCATCGTGTCCGCGTACCGCTGGAAGGTCGTGTCCAGGGCGCCGCGCACGCTCGCGGTCCGCAGGGCGAGCGCCGCGGTGCCGGCGTCGCGCGCGGTCGCGGCGAGCCCGCCGGCCGCGGCCGCGCCGGTGCCGAGCCCGAGGGTCAGCACGGTCGCGGCGAGGGCGACGCCGCGCCGGCCGGGGGAGCCGGCCACCTTCCGGATGTTCACGCACCCTCTATCGACGCCGGCCCGGGACGGTTGAGGGGCTGTGCCCGGGGTTGCCGCATTGCTACCGTTCACCGCGAACGATGCTCACAAAACGGATATATTTGGCGGTGCACAGGCAGGCCGGACGCGCGGAGTGGGAGGACGATGAGCAGGATCCTCCTCGTCGAAGACGATCCGGACATCCGCCACCTGGTGTCGTACAAGCTGACCAGGGGCGGCTTCGACGTGGTCGAGACGGCCGACGGCCTCGCCGCGCTGCGCGCCGCCCGGGAGGACCCGCCGGACCTGGTTCTGCTCGACGTGCGGATGCCCCGGATGTCGGGGATCGAGGTCTGCCGCGAGCTGCGCGCCGGCCCGCTGCCGGCGACCGTCCCGATCATCATGCTCACCGCCCGGTCGCGGCCCCAGGACCTCGAGCAGGGGTACGCGGCCGGCGCCACCGAGTACATCATCAAGCCGTTCAGCCCCCGTGAACTGCAGGAACGGGTGGAGGCCGCGCTGGCCCGGGTGAACAGCTGATGCTCGGCCTGTTCACTGTCGTGCTCGAGGTGCTGGCCGGGGTCGTCGCCGTTACCGTGGTCGCCATCGTCGGGGTCCGGGTGGCCCGCAGGACCCGGCACCGCCGCCAGGCCGCGCTGGCCGCCGGACCACGCCGGGCGTTGCTGGCCTTCGTCGCGGACAACGGCGAGCACGGCGCCCAGGAACTGGTGGCCATCCCCGACGAGGCCTGGCGGGCCGCCGAGCCCGGCGCCCTGGCCCTGCTGGGCAAGCTGCGCGGGGAGGCGCACCTCGCGCTGGTCTCCGTCTTCCTGCAACGCGGCATCGCCCGTACGGCCCTGGGGAACCTGCACTCGCACAGCCGGGTCAAGCGGGCCCGGGCCGCCCAGGTGCTCGGCGACCTCGAGCTGCGCCAGGCCGTGCCCGAACTGTGCCGGCTGCTCACCGACCGGCACGACGAGGTCCGGGTCGTGGCCGTCCGCGCACTGGGCCGCATCGGTGACCCGGCCGCCGCCTGGCGGATCATCGCCAGCCTGGACCGCTCCGACCCGGTGCCCTCGCTGCTGGCCACCCACACGCTGGTGCAGCTCGGCGCCGAGGCCGAGGTGACCCTGTCGGCCGCGCTCGACCACCCGCAGGCCCGGGTCCGCGCGGTCTGCCTGGACGCGCTGGGCCTGCTCGGCGCCACCGGATCCGTGGACCGCATGGCCCGGGTGCTGCGCGAGGACAGCTACCTCGACGTACGGGTGGCCGCCGCCACCAACCTGGGCAAGCTCGGCACCCGCAGTGCCCTCGAACCGTTGCAGCAGGCGCTGAGCCCGTCGCGGCCGGCGGCGCTGCGGGCCGCCGCCGCCCGGGCCCTGGGGGAGCTGGGTGCCCCCAGCGCGGTGCCGATCCTGGCGGACCTGCTCGCCGACGACGAGTTCCAGGTCGCGCACGAGGCCGCGCACGCGCTGCGCCGGCTGGGCCCGGCCGGTGCCGACGCGCTAGCCGCCGAGATCGACGCCGGGCGGACCGGGTCCGGGGCGCACGCGCGGCCGTCGGCCTCGGCCAGCCACGCCCAGGAGGCCCTGGCGCTGTCGCGGGTCGGGCACGGGGAACGTGTGGGGGCCGGAGCGTGACGCCCGGGCTCATCCGCGACATCCTGCACTACACCGACGTCACGATCTTCGCCTACTTCCTCGCGCTGAACAGCAGCTACTTGGTGCTCATCGTGCTGGCCGGGCTGGAGTTCGGCCGGCACCTGCGGCGGGCGCCGTTCGCCGGGGCCGACGACATGTTCCGCAGCCCGCTGACGCTGCCCGTGTCGGTGATCGTGCCCGCGTACAACGAGGGGCCGGGGATCGTCGCCGCGGTCACCGCGATGACCGCGCTGCGCTATCCGCGCTACGAGGTCGTGGTGGTCGACGACGGCTCCAGCGACGCCACGTTCGAGCTGCTGCGGGCCGAGTTCGACCTGGTCGAGGTGCCGCGGGTGGTGCCGGCCGAGGTGCCGTACCAGTCGCGGGTGCTCTCCGTGCACGTCGCCCGGGCCAATCCGGAGACCCTGACCGTGGTCCGCAAGACCAACGGCGGCAAGGCCGACGCCCTCAACGTCGGCATCAACCTGGCCCGGCACCCGCTGATCTGCATGGTCGACGCCGACTCGGTGCTGGACCCGGACGCCCTGCTGTCGGTGGCCAAGCCCTTCGGTGACGACCCGCTGCGGGTGGCGGCGTGCGGCGGCGTGGTGCGCATCGCCAACGGGTGCAAGGTCGTCGGCGGCCGCGTGGTGGACGTGCGGATGCCCCGGCAGTGGCTGGTCCGCATCCAGGTGGTCGAGTACCTGCGCGCGTTCCTGATGGGCCGCACCGGCTGGTCGCGCCTCGGCGGCCTGGTGGTGATCTCCGGCGCGTTCGGGGTCTTCCGCCGCGACCTGGTCGTCGAGATCGGCGGCATGGCCACCGACACCATCGGTGAGGACGCCGAGCTGGTGGTGCGGCTGCACCACCACCTGCGCCGGCGGCGCCAGGACTACCGGGTCATCTTCGTCGCCGAACCGGTCAGCTGGAGCGAGGCGCCCGCCGGCCTGCGGGTGCTGGGCCGCCAGCGGCGGCGCTGGCACCGCGGCATCGCGGAGATCCTGCGCAAGCACCGCGGCATGATCGCCAATCCCCGGTACGGCCGGATCGGGCTGATCGCGCTGCCGTACTACGTGGTCTTCGAGCTGCTGGCGCCGTTCGTCGAGCTGGCGGCGCTGGTGCTGCTGCCGCTCGGGCTCTGGGCGGACGCCGTCGACCTCGCGTTCGTCTGGCGCTTCGTGCTGGTCGCCTACGGCTACGGGCTGCTGGTCAGCCTGGCCTCACTGTTCATCGAGGAGGTCTCGTTCCACCGCTATCCGCGCTGGGGCGACCTGGTGCGCGGGGTGCTCGCGGCGATCCTGGAGAACTTCGGCTACCGGCAGATCCTCGCGGTGTGGCAGGTCCGGGGCGCGCTGGGGGCGCTGCACGGGCGCCGGGCCGAGTGGGGCGTGATGCACCGCGCGGGCTTCGACACCGGCGGCGAGTCAGCCGAGCCCGTCAGCGTGGGCGTCGACCGCTGAGCGTGGGTGCCGCAGGCCGGGGTGTCCGGCCGGCAGGCTGCGCCGGATCACCCACCAGCTCATCGTCAGGCACGCGGCCACCAGCGGCCAGGTGAGCACGCCCCGGGCGATGCCCAGCGCCACCACGGCATGCGCGGCCCAGAGCGGCACGAAGACGGCGAGCCGGATCAGATACTGCGCGACCCACACCCAGCTGCCCAGCGAGTACGCCCGCAGCAGCGCCGGATCACGCCGCCAGCGGGTCCGCTGGCCCAGCACCGCGCCGACGATGACGCCCAGCAGTGGCCACCGGACGACGATGCTGACCGCCCAAGCCAGCGCGCTCGCCGCGTTCGTGACGATCTGCACCAGGAAGAAGTCCTCGGCCCGGCCGGTGCGCAGGGCGATGAGCGCGGCGACGCACACGCCGAGCAGCCCGACCAGGACCGCCCGCGGCTTGTCGCCCTGCCGCAGCCGCAGCCCGGCGACCACCAGGGCGGCGACGACCGCGGCACCGGCGCCGGTCCAGATCGACCGGCCACCGGCCAGCCACCCGGCCACGAAGACGACCGGTGGCACGGTCGCGTCGAGCGCGGCCCGCCGCCCACCCAGCAGATCGGCCAGCGACTCCGGTTGCGCCACGTCCCACCCCGCTCTCGACTTAGGCCAGCCTAACCGGCAGGCGGGGGCGCCAGGGCACAGGGTGCTGCGCCGGTTCGGCGATCCGGGGGCCCGCGCGCTACGGTGTGGCCGGTCGCCCGGTGGCACGCGCAGCCGGCGATCGCGGCGGTACAGCCTCGGCTGCCGTCACCACCAGGTGACGCGGCGACCTGCACGGGGATTGACCCGGGCGCTCTCCGGGGAAGGGCATGGCGGGGGTGATCCGGGTGTCCGACTCGATGGAAGCGGTCCGGCGACTGCTCGACCTGCGCTATCGCAGCCGGCCGGAGGATCTGCCGACCGCGCTGAGCGATGTCGCGCCGCTGCTGGACGCCGTCAGTGTCACCGTGCTGCTGGTCGACTACGAGCAGTTGTCGCTGTGGCCGCTGCACGGCACGCCGGGCAGTCTCGAGCCGCGGCCGGTGGACGGGACCCTGGCCGGGCACGCGTTCTGTACCGCCGAGACGACCAATGAGAAGACGTGTCTGTGGCTGCCGCTGCTGCACGGCGCGGAGCGTCTCGGCGTGCTCGAGGTGTGGCTGCGCGATGCGCCGGGCGAGCGGGAGCGGCGTGACTTCGGGGCGATCGCCGCGCTGGTCGCGGAGCTGATCGCGAGCCGGCGCTTCTACGGCGACGCGGTGGAGCGCACCCGGCGCCGGTTGCCGATGCAGCTGGCCGCCGAGATCATCTGGAACCAGCTGCCGCCGCTGACCTTCGCCGCGAACGGCGCCCTGGTCACCGCGGTCCTGGAGCCCTGCTACGACGTGGGCGGGGACGCGTTCGACTATGCGGCGAACGGTGACATCGTGCACGTCGCCCTGTTCGACACCGTCGGGCACGGGATAAGTGCGAGTGCGCTGACAACGCTGACTCTGAACACGTACCGCAATGCCCGGCGCTCGGGGCTGGACCTGGCCGACACGTACCGCTCGATCGACAAGTGGATCCGCGCGCAGTATCCCGGCGCCTTCGTCACCGCCCTGCTCGGTGAGCTCGACACCGGTACCGGCCGGTACCGCCGGATCGCCGCGGGCCATCCCGCCGAGCTGCACATCCGCGGCGGCCGGGCGCTGCCCGCGCTGCCGACGCCGACGGCGTTGCCGCTGGGGCTCGGGCACATGCTGCCGCGGCAGCCGGGCGTCACGGAGTTGCTGCTCCAGCCCGGGGACACCCTGATGCTGTACACCGACGGGATCACCGAGGCCCGCTCGGCCGACGGGGAACTGTTCGGGCTGGACCGGCTGGCCGATTTCATCGTCAAGGCGATGGCCGAGGGCTCACCGGCCGAGACCATGCGCAAGCTGATCCACGCGATCGTGTCCTACGAGAACGGTGAACTGCGCGATGACGCGACGGCTGCCCTGGTGCAGTGGCAGCCGTCGCCGGTCGTCAAGCCTTCGCCGTGGTGAGCCGGCGCGGTCCGGGGCGCGGCCCGCGGATACCGGTGCGGTCGAGAATGGCCCGGGCCATGACCAGCACGCAGACGCCTCCGTTGAGGAACGACGCGGCCACGTCACTGGGGTGGTGCATGCCGCGGTACATCCGGGTCAGCGCCACCCCGATGGGCACGAGCAGCAGCAGCCAGGCGGCCCGCTTGAGCCAGGTGCGGTTGGCCACCCGGAAGAGGATCACGGCCAGGCCGAGGTAGAGCGCGACCGCCGCGGAGGTGTGCCCGGACGGGAAGCTCGACGTCGGCGGGGACGTGTCCATCTTCTCCACGTCCGGACGGGGCCGGTCGATGACCAGCGTGGTCAGGAAGAAGACGACGGCCTGGGCGCAGACCGCGGCACAGAGGAAGATCGGCTCACGCCAGCGCTTGAGGACCAGGCGCAGCGCGAGTGCCGCCAGCACGGTCACCGCGATGATCGCCGGGGTGCTGGCCAGGGTGCTGAAGATCAGCGAGACCAGGCTGATGTCATGGGTCCGGTCGCGCTCGAACTCGCGGTTGACCGAGTCCTCGATCGTGAACGGCCACATGTGCGCCATGACCTTGGTGATGAGCAGACCCAGGGTGATCATGACGCCGAGCAAGACGGCGACGGGAGCGAACACCCGTTTGAGGGCCTGAACCGCGATATCTGCCATGGGCGGCGATTACCCGCCCGCGTTCGTGCGCGAAACTACACCCGCCTTTCCGGCTTGTCCGGAGTAAATGCGACAAGGACGGTTTTCGAATCAGAGGGGAAGCTCACCGAACGCGTCAATACGGTTGCCCGCGGTGAAGATCCGGCAGACTTGCCTCGGTCGATCGGTTAACCCGGGTGTCGGCGACCGGTCCCGGCGATAGGTTGACATCCGTCGAGGGCCCCGCAATTCATTGGCACAAATCCGGTTTGAGCTGCGAAAACTGCCGTTTCAACAACCGGACGTGCGAATTTGTCGATCCCGATGGGCGATCCACCGGGCTGGCGTCTCCGAAGTAGACCTGTGGGAGTAGGCAGGCCCCGACAAATGGACGACCCCGGCCCGGTGCCGGTCGTCCGTCGCTGAAGGGTGGTGCGATGATCCGGGTCGCGGTGGTGCGGGACGAGGGATATTTCGGTGTCCCGGTACGGGTACTTCTGGAGTCCAAGCCTGATCTGCATTACGTCGGCACCCTGCCGTTCGCCGGTGATCTCGCGCAGCGGGCGGCGGAGCTGTGGCCGACGGTGATCGTCATCGACACCGAGTACATGGTCAGCCAGGTGCTGCCGATGGCCGCCGAACTGCACGCCACCATCCCGTCCTGCGCCATGCTGCTGCTCTGCGACCCGGCCAAGCGCGGCATGCTCCCGCCCCGGCGCTGGGCCGGCGGACTCAACTTCCTGCTCAAGGACGTCTCCGGGGCGGTGCTGGCCGATTCCGTACGCCGCCTGGCCGCCGGTGAACGCGTCGTGTCGCCCCTGCTGCAGGCCGCCTCGCTCAACACCGACCGGGGCCTGAGCACCCGCGAGCTCGAGGTGCTCGGGCTGGCCGCCGAGGGGGAGTCGGTCAGCGACATCGCCGGCCGGCTCTACCTGTCCGGCGGTACGGTCCGCAACTACCTGTCCGCCGTCATCACCAAGACCGGCGCCCGCAACCGCCTGGACGCCATCCGGATCGCCCGCAAGGACGGCTGGTTGCGCTGAGGCCGCGGCGGCCGGGCACGTACCGTTGACCGGGATGCCATTTCATCAGCTCGACGTGCCGGCACTGCCCATCCTGCTGCCGCTGGGCGGCTTGCTCATGATCGTCTCCTGGGTGTGGCTGCACCGGCGCGGCCGGCTCGGCGCCCGCCGTCTGGCCACGGCCTGGATCGCCGGCTGGTATGCGGTGGCCGTGGTCGGCGCGACCCTGCTGCCGTTGCACCTGGCCTGGGGTCCCGGCGCGGGTCCGCCGGAGCTCTACCGGATCATCCTGGTCCCGCTGATCACCATGCGGGTCGACGACTTCCTGCTCAACATCGTGATGACGCTGCCGCTCGCCGCCCTGCTGTATCTGGTCGCCGGCCTGCGTGAGCGCCGCCGGGTGGTGCTGACCGGTTTCCTGGTCAGCCTGGTCATCGAGATCACCCAGGCCGTCATCTGCCTCGCCTGGCACGGTAACCGCTGGGCCGACGTGAACGACCTGACCGCCAACACCCTGGGCGCCTGGCTCGGCTTCGGAATCTTCTGGCGGGCCCTGCGCTCGGCGCGGGTCCGCGAGCTGGTGCGCGGCTGGTCGCTGGGGCAGGCCGAACCCGCGGCGCCGCCGGTTCACCGTCCCGCGACCCGGTCGTAGAGCCGGGAGACCGACGCGGCCACGGCGGCGGCGCTGTAGCGGTCACCGGCCGAGCGGGCGGGCAGCCGGGCGCCGTGCCGTTCCCGGTGACAGAGGACTTCGGTGCGCAGCGCCCGGACCAGCGATTCGGGATCGCGCGGGGAGAGCCGGTGGGTGCCGTCGAGGACGGTCCGCGCCGCGGCGAGCTCGTCCAGTGGCGGGCAGGTCGCGTACAGGGCGGGCAGGCCGGCGGCGAGGGCCTCGAGCACCACCAGCCCGGCGGTGTCCGGGCCGGGCGGTGACGCGAAGACGTCCATCGCGCAGAGCATCTCCCGGGCGTGGCCCACGGTGCCGGCGAAGCGGACCCGGTCGGCCAGGCCCTCGATGACGGCGAGCCGCTGCAACGCGACCCGGGCCGGACCGTCGCCGACCAGCAACAGGGTCACCCCGGGGAGCTCGCCGACCGCCCGGATCAGCCGGTCGAACCCTTCGCCGTGCTCCAGCCGGCCCACCCCGCCGACGACGGGTACGCCGTCCGCGATCTCCAGCCGGGCCCGGGTGGCCGCGCGCAGTTCCGGATCGAAGCGGAACTCGGCGGCGTCCACGGCCTTGGGAATGACGGTGATCCGGGCGTCCGGCACACCCCAGGCGCGCAGCCGCCCGGCGACCGCCGGCGTCACCGCGATCGTGGCCTGCCCGGCGCGCTCACCGGCGAGGTAGAGGGCGCGGACACGGCCGGACGCCGGGCGGTCCTCGACGGACCGCGCGCTCAGGTGGTGCGCGGTGGCGACAACGGACCGGACGCCGGCCAGCCGGGCGGCGAACCGGCCCTGCACGCAGGCGCGGTAGAGGTGGGTGTGCACGATGTCGAAGCGGCCGAGCCGGATGAGCCGGCGCAGCCGCACGATCGAGGCCGGGCCGCCGTCGGTGCCGAGCTCGTGCACCGCCGTACCGGTGGAACGCAGCGCCGTCGCGAGCGGCCCCGGCCGCGCCAGGGTGACCACCTCGCAGTCGTGCGGCAGCCGGGGCACCAGCAGGCGCAGTTGTTGCTCGGCCCCGCCGGCCGCCGAAGTGCTGATGACGTGCAGCACCCTCATTTTCCCCTCTTTCCTCGGCGCGGCGCACTGGCGACGCTGCCAGAGTCGGGGCGGACAATGAAAGTCGCAGATGTCATGCCCAACATGAATGCCACCGAACGCGCAAAACGCATTCCGGGGCCGCCCGAACGGATGTATCAGAGCGCCGAAAGTCCCTGTACAGCAGGCGATCGAGAGCGCGCGGCCATCGTCGGTACCGTACGTGAGCGTGGCTCACGTTCGCCGTGACAATTGCTACTGTGATCGATCTGGCGCGACTGCCAAGCTTTATTCGCAAGCGCTGAAAAGCGACGAGCGACGAGCGGCACGCGCAATTGACGTCACCATTTTGACGCGGCGCGCGCACGCTCCCTTTCCTTGCCAGTTCTCACCGCGGCCGTCCACCGCCGGTATCCGTCCAGGGAGGAAATCCATGCAGGTACGGCGAGCAGCGCCCGACGCCACCGCGGGCGACCGGCGGGCCCGGAGGCCGGCCGGCCCGCCCTGGTTACGCATGGTGGTACCCGGCCGGGTGGCCCGGGCCGGGGTCGACGCGGCCGCGCTGGGCCTGGCCCTGCTGATCGCCACCCTGCTGCGCCACGACGGCGACTTCAGCCACGTCCACCTCCTGCCGCTGCTGGTGCTGGCGTGCTTCGCCGCGGTCGTGCACACGGTGGCCGGGCTGCGCTTCGGCCTCTACACCGGGCGCTGGTCGTACGGCTGCTTCGAGGAGATCGCCGCGCTGGCCCGGACCGCGGTCGTGGCCACCCCGGTGATCTTCGTGCTGGACACCCTGCTGGGCCGGCTGGTGCCCCGCTCGGCCATCATCGCGGCCGGCCTGATCGCCCTGGTGCTCACCGCCGGCGTGCGGTACGCCGTCCGCCTGCTCAACGACCAGCGGCTGCGCCCGTCGCCCGAGCCGGGCACCCGGGTCGTGGTGATGGGCGCGGGCGAAGGGGCCACCCAGGTCATCCGCGCGATGCTGCGCAGCCCGTTCAGCCCGTACGTGCCGGTCGCGCTGCTCGACGACGACCCGGCCAAGCGCACCCTGCGGGTGATGGGGGTGCCGGTGGCCGGCAACCGGCAGGCGATGGCCGAGGTGGTCCGCCGGTACAGCGCCGACGCGGTGCTGATCGCCATTCCCAGCGCGAGCGCCGACCTGGTGCGCGAGCTGACCGGGCTGGCCGAGCCGCTCAACGTCGACCTCAAGGTGGTCCCGCCGGTCGTGGAGCTGTTCGGCCGTACGGTCAGCGTCGAGGACATCCGGCCGGTCAGCCACGCCGACCTGCTCGGGCGCCGCGAGATCGGCATCGACCTGGCCGCGGTGGCCGGCTACCTGGCCGGGCGCCGGGTGCTGGTCACCGGGGCCGGCGGCTCGATCGGCTCGGAGCTGTGCCGCCAGGTCGCCCGCTTCCACCCGGCCCAGCTGGTCATGCTCGACCGCGACGAGTCCGGCCTGCACGCCGTGCAGCTGTCCCTGGACGGCCGGGGCATGCTCGACGACCGCAACCTGGTCGTCGCCGACATCCGCGACCAGCAGCGCCTCGACGAGGTCTTCGCCGAGCACCGGCCCCAGGTGGTGTTCCACGCGGCCGCCCTCAAACACCTGCCGCTGCTGGAGATGCACCCCTCCGAGGCGCTCAAGACCAACATCATCGGCACGTACCAGATCCTGCAGACGGCTCTGCGGCACGGAGTCGACCGGCTGGTCAACATCTCCACCGACAAGGCCGCCGAGCCGGTCAGCGTGCTGGGCTACTCCAAGCGGATCACCGAACGGCTCACCGCGGCGGCCGACGAGGCCGCCCACGGCACCTACTGCAGCGTGCGCTTCGGCAACGTGCTGGGCAGCCGCGGCTCGGTGCTGACCGCCTTCGCCGCGCAGGTCGAGGCGGGCGGGCCGATCACCGTCACCCACCCCGAGATGACGCGCTACTTCATGACCGTGCAGGAGGCCGTCCGCCTGGTCATCCAGGCCGGCGCGATCGACAGCTCCAGCGAGGTGCTGGTGCTCGACATGGGCGAGCCGGTGCGCATCCACGACGTCGCCCGCCGGATCGCCGACGCGGCGGAACGGCACATCCAGATCGTCTACACCGGCCTGCGCCCCGGCGAGAAGCTCGCCGAGATCCTGCTCGGCCCGGACGAGCCCGACCACCGCCCGCACCACCCGCTGATCTCGCAGGCGCCGGTGCCCCCGCTGGACGGTGCCGTGCTCTCGCTGCTGGACCCCACCGTGCCCCGCGAGGACCTGATCGCGGTGCTGCGCTGGCTGGCCGAGAGCCCGGCGCTGTCACCGGCCCGCGTCACCCCGGCACCGGTCGCGCTCAACCGCCCGGGCCGCAACCGCAACAAGACCACCGCTGCGTAGCAGCGAAGACCTTCGAGAGGGGCACGCATGCGGGTCGTCATCGCCGGACAGGGGTACGTGGGACTGCCGCTGGCCGTCCGCGCCGCACAGGTCGGCCACTCGGTCGTCGGGTTCGACGTCGACGAGGAACGCATCAAGCGCCTCGCCGCCGGTGAGTCCTACGTGGACGATGTGTCCTCGGCCGAGCTGCAGGAGATCCTCGACGCCGGCACATTCCATCCGTCGGCCGACCCGCGCTCCTGCGCCGGTTTCGACGTCGCGGTCATCGCGGTGCCGACCCCGCTGCGTGAGGGCACCCCCGACCTCAACTACATCGAGCAGTCCGCCCGTACCCTGGCGCGCTATCTGCGCCCGGGTGCCACCGTGGCGCTGGAGTCCACCACCTATCCGGGCACCACCACCGACCTGGTCGCGCCGCTGCTGGAGGAGGGCTCCGGCCTGATCGCCGGGGTCGACTTCCACCTCGGCTACAGCCCCGAGCGCATCGACCCCGGCAACCGCACCTGGAACCTGGTCACCACCCCGAAGGTCGTCTCCGGCATCAACGCCGAGTCGCTGGCACGGGTGCGGGCCTTCTACGCCTCGGTCGTCGAGCACACCGTGCCGGTCTCCGACCCCAAGGTCGCCGAGCTGGCCAAGCTCATGGAGAACACCTTCCGGCACGTCAACATCGCGCTGATCAACGAGCTGGCGGTGTTCGCCCACGATCTCGGCATCGACGTCTGGGAGGCGATCGAGGCGGCGTCGAGCAAGCCGTTCGGCTACATGCCGTTCGTGCCCGGCCCCGGGGTCGGCGGGCACTGCCTGCCCATCGACCCGTCGTACCTGTCCTGGCGGGTGCAGCGGACGCTGGGCCAGAGCTTCCGGTTCGTCGAGCTGGCCAACGACATCAACAACCACATGCCCGACTACGTCGTCCGGCGCCTGGTCGGCGCGCTCAACCAGCGGCGCAAGCCGGTCAACGGCTCGACCGTGCTGCTGCTCGGGCTCGCGTACAAGAAGAACAGCGGCGACGCCCGCGAGTCGCCGGCCCGGCGGGTCGCCTCCCTGCTGCTGGACATGGGCGCCGAGGTCCGCGCGGCCGACCCGCACGTGGTCGAGGACGCCCACGTCGACCGCCGCGTGGTCCGGGTCGCCGCCACCGCCGAGCAGATCGCCGCGGCCGACGCCGTGATCCTGCTCGCCGACCACGACGCCTTCGACCTGGACCTGGTCGTCGAGCACGCCGGTTACGTCCTGGACACCCGGCACCGCAGCACCGGACCGAATGTGGAGACGCTATGACTCTCTGGGATGGTCTCAACCGCCTGGCCGCCGCCGTCGCCCTGATGCTGTTGTCCCCGCTGATCCTGGTGGTCGCGGCCTGGATCAGGATCGCCGACGGCCGCGGCATCCTGTTCGTCCAGGACCGCGCGGGCCTCGGTGGCGTGCCGTTCCGGATGCTCAAGTTCCGCACGATGGTCCACGACTCGGTCGCGCTGAGCGCGCAGCTCGGCATCAGCGACCCGTTCGGCCTGATCGAGAACGACCCGCGGATCACCCGGTGCGGCCGCTTCCTGCGCCGCACCAGCCTGGACGAGCTGCCGCAACTGGTGAACGTGCTGCGCGGGCAGATGCGCCTGGTCGGGCCGCGCCCGGACGTGCTGCCGCAGGTCGCCAACTACTCGGCCGAGGACGCCCGGCGCCTGGAGGTCAAGCCCGGCATCACCGGCTGGGCCCAGGTCAACGGCCGCGACGACATCGACTGGCCGCAGCGCTTCGCCCTCGACCGCTGGTACGTCGACCACCGCTCGGTGGCGCTGGACCTGCGCATCCTCTGGCGTACGGTGGCCACCCTGCGCCGCGCGGAGGCCCCGGTGCACGTCGACGAGCTCAACATCCAGCGGGCCCGGGACCTCGGCCGTGCGGCCTGAGGTCGGCTCGGAGTTCCACTGGGACCCGGCCGCCATCGCCACCACACCGCAATCCCTGCTACCGCGACGGTTCGAGCTGTTCGCGACCGGATGTGGGGCACTGAGCACCCTGCTGCGACAGCTGGCGCCGACGGGCCGGCTGCACGTGCCGTCGTTCTTCTGCATGGGAGTCGCCGAAGCCCTGTCCGCCGACGTCCCGATCACCTGGTACCGGCACCTGCCCGACGGCCAGGGACCCCGCCTGGAAACCCTGCGCGCGCTGCCGGGCGACGTCGTCCTGGCGCAGAACCTCTTCGGCCGCGACCGGCCGGAGCCGTGGACCGCTTGGACGCGAGCGAACCCCGGCGTCACCGTGGTGGAGGACCACTCGCACGACCCGTTCAGCGAGTGGGCCCGCGCCAGCTCGGCCCCGTACGCGGTGGCCTCCCTGCGCAAAACCCTGCCGCTACCGGACGGCGGCCTGCTGTGGTCCCCGCACGGCCGGGCCCTGCCCGGGCCGGTCGGCGCGGAAAGTCCCGGCGCGCAGCTGAAACTGGTGGCGATGCTGCTCAAAGGGGCGTGGCTGGACGGCCGGGAAGTGCCCAAGGACGACTTCCGGGCCCTGCAGCAGCGCGGCGAGCACGCATTGCTCGGCAGCGAAGGTCCGGCGAGCGCGCTGACCGCGACGGTGCTGCCGCTGCTGGACCTGGCCGGGCTGCGCGCCGCGAGCGCTCGCAACGCGTACGCCCTGATCGCCGCCCTGGCGGTTCGTGGCGGTTCATGGCAGGTGCTGAGTGGTGGACCGGCCGGTGCGGTGCCGTTCCGGGTGCAGCTGCTGTGCGAGTCGGAGCCGGTCCGTGATGCTCTGCTGGCGCATCTGGCGCGGCACGGGATCTACGCGCCGGTGCACTGGCGGCAGGACCGGGGTGGAGTGTGGAGCGGGGACGAGGAGGCGGCCGAGCTGGCCGCGCGGATCCTGACGGTGCCGGTGGATCATCGGTGCGGGCCGGGGGATGTGCGCCGGGTGGCCGAGGTGCTCGGCGCGTTCGCCTCGCTCCGGCCGCGGGATGTCGCTCAGACCCAGTCACCGGGAAGGGCGAGCTTGACCGCCTCGAACGCCTCGGCGGTGTCCGCCCGTACGCGCAGACGCTGACCACCCTCGTCGCACAGAAGCACCTGGGGGCCGGAGAACCATCTCACCGGCGGGCCGTCCGGGCGCGACCGCAGCGGATGGTCGAGGAACGGCGCGCGGGAAAAGCGCCGCGCCAACTCGGCCAGCGTCGCCGGGTCGAGCCCACGATGACCGGCGAAACCGTCGGCGCTGAACAGCGACTCCGACATCGTCATCTCCACGAAGGTCGTAGTGATCCGGTCCAGGTACGGCTGCCACTCGCCGCCGGCGAAACCGTCGACCCGGATCAGCACCGGCGTCCCGGATCGCGAGGTCTCGTCCAGCCGGACAGCCCACTGCGCCGTACCGTCCACGGCGACCCGGAAGATCAGCATGTCGCCGTCGGCGGACAACTCGGCTGGCCGCAGCAGCCGATCACCGCGCCGTGCCGGGTCGTCCCGCCCGCCGATCAGCCCGTACGCCCGCTCGAACGCCCTCGGCAGCCGGACGCGGAGGTCCGGCGCCATGCCGGCCGAGCGGGCTCGGTCGGCCCGGCCGAGCGGGCGGCCCCGATAAATAGCGTACTCGCGCAGGAACCGCAGCCCGGACGCCGTGCTCATCACCGCCCGGTCCAGCCGGGCGGGCAGGTCGAATCCGGTGGTGGCCATAGCCCGCACCTTGGCCTCGATCATCGATGACGGCAGTTCGGTGTCGAGCACCTCGCGGAGCCGGTGCAGCCAGATCTCGTCGTTGAGCACCGCACGCAGAAACGCAAAGGAGGCGCTCCGGCGCGCCGGCCGACCACGGAGCATGGTCGTGAGCTGCGGGACCTCATTCAAGAGCTGCGGAAAGACCGAGAGCGGGACGATCAGCGGCCACCAATCGGCCCGGCGGTCGAAACCGTCCTCCGTGACGGCGGAGACGATCGCGCGAACCTCGTCGTAGTCCCACAGGTCGGTCGTCAGACCCAGCGTGTTGATCAGCATTTGGCGGAGGTCGTCAGGCAGCGGCTGCCCGATCGCGGCCCTCACCGTGCCCGGGATGTCCAGACCGGCGAGCAGCGTCTGGCGCTGATCGATTCCCACCAGCTTGGCAGCAAGCGAGCGGCGTAGGGCGCCGGCCACCGGTGAGTCGCGGTCTCCGCCGAGCCGCTCGGCCAGCGCGAGCGCCTGCGCCCGGGCCGGCATGCCGAGCAGTCCCGGCTCAGCAGCGGATGCCCGTCTCGGACTGTCGCTCAACGGCACGATCGTGCGTTCGCCGAGGCGTAGCGCCATCGACGAGGTGAGCCCACGCCACGAGTCCTCGTCCAGCGCGGCCTGCCAGAGCCGCGCCATCGCCTGCCACTCGCGCACCTCATCGGCGGCGTCCGGCACGACCACGGAGAGCGGCACGCTGCCCAGGCTGGACAGCAGCGTCACCAGGTTGGCCGTGTACGCCGCTCGCGCCCGTACCGGATCGAGGTCCTCGGGCTGGTATCGCTCGAACTCGACCGAGATCGTCCGCCGCCGGGCCTGGGCCAGCAACCGGGCGAGCACGCCCGGCACGGCCGTCCGCTCCACCTCCGGCAGGGCGTCCGCGATGCTCCGCAAAAACCCGAGCACGCGCGGCTCCGCGGCCAGGGCCCGGAAGGACAGCAGCGCGTGCAGCACGCCGTCGTCCAGGCGGGGCGTCGAGCGCGTCCGCCGCGCGGTCGGCTCCGCCGCCGTGGTGATCTCCCGCACCTCGTCCAGGACGGCGCTCGCCACCAGGTACTCGCCGAACGTGCTGTGCAGGAACTCGTACGACTCCCGGCGCTTGATGTAGTCCGGCACCTTCGCGGACGCCGCGTGCACGAAGAAGAACTGTCCGATCACCTCGTGCCCGCCGCCGGCCGCCACCGGTGCACCGAGGCCGGCCAGGTCCGCCTCCAGATCGCCGTCGTGCACGAACGTCCGCCGCCGGTTGAACATCGACAGCGCGGCCACCCCCAGCTGCCAGCGGCGGCGGGCGATCTCGGCGGTCAGGTCGGCCGGGGCGATCCGGCTGTCCTTGTCGACCTCGCGGCGGATGAAGTTCTCGATCAACCGGTCGTACAGGTCGACCGCCGAGGTGTCACCGCGGAGGTCAGGACTGTTCGGGTCGGCGGCGTACAAGGCGATCAGCAGGAGCAGCAGCGGCTGCCGGGCCAGGTCGGTCAGCGCCCGGACGCTGTCGGCACCCGGGAGCCGGATGCCGTGCCCGCCCGCGTTGGCGAGGTGCCACCCGGCCAGCCAGGCGCCGACCTGGTCGTCGTCGAAGTCGGCCAGCTTGATCGCGAGGCAGTCGGGCGGCACCCACATCCGGCCGGTCACCAGGGTGCGTGAGGTGACCACGGCGCACACCGGGGAGCCGGCCGCCGCCTCCGCCTCCTGGAACTCCTGGACCTCCCGCAGGTAGTTGCGGCCCACGCCGACGCTCTGGATCAGCTCGTCCAGCCCGTCGAAGATCACCACCCGGATCAGGTCACGGCTCTCGTCGGCGAGCACGTTCCACTGGGCCCGGCCGTTGAGCAGGTCGTCGAGGGCCTCCTGGACCTGCACGCGGACGCGCTGATCGGCCGTGACCTCACGGAGCGGGACCCGGACCACCAGATACCGGTCGGCGGGCAGCCGGGCCGCGAGGACCTTGGTCAGGGTCGACTTGCCCGAGCCGGGGTCGCCCAGCACCAGCAGCGGCGACCCGGCGGCGGCCGGCGACATGAGCCGGCCGGCCAGGAAGGTGTCCAGGTCACGGCGCACCCGGTGCCGGTTCCACCAGTTGTCGTCGGCGATGTTGTCCTCCCGGCCGCGCACCGCCCGGCGGTAGTGCGGCGTGACATAACCCTCCTCGATCGAGGGGAAGCGCAGGCCCGCCACGTACCGCAGGGTGTCGGCGGTGATCGGCGGCCGGCTCAGCACGGCCAGATTCGCCTGGCGCAGGAGCACCGACTGCCCGGCCGGTGCGGGGCCGGGCTCGGCCGGCGTCAGCAGGGCGGTGAGGCGGGCCAACCCGGCCGACTGTTCGCCGACCTGGTGCGCGAGGGCGGCCCGCAACGCGTCCTGCCCTTCCAGGACCGCCCAGATCAGGAACTCCCGGACGTCGACCGCGAGCTGGAGATGGAGCGTGTGGTACCGGTCGAGCGCGTCGCTCACCACTTCGTCGGCCAGTTCCGGGGCAGCCAGCCAGGAGTGCCGCTCCCCGGCGGCCAGTCCGGAGAAGAAGGACTGGCCGGCGAGGACCGCGCGGTGCAGGTACGGCTTCAGCTGCGACCGGTCCGCGAACCCGGTCGGCATCGGGATCTCCGAGCGGGCCAGCACCTGCACCAGGTCGTCGCCGTCCTGCTCGGTCAGCAGCCGGATCCGCTCCTCCCGGGTGACGGCCAGCTCCGCCCACACCGGACCCAGCCGGGCCTGCCACGCCTCGAACAGCGCGGCTCCGACGATTGTCGTGTGCGCTGCCTGCAACAGCTCGAACCGGTCACGACCGGTCGCTCCGGACAGTCGTCCCGCGCCGGCGGTGACCAGGCTGCGCAGCAACCCCACCGCCTGGTTCTTCTGGTCCACCGCACCCCACAGGAACGCCGCCGCCTGCGCCCCGCCGAACGCCGCCGGCCCAGCGGCCACGAGCACGCCGCCGAGCAGATTGTCCAGAATGGTGAGCGTCTTGGAGTCGTGCCGGCCGAGCAGCCGCAGGGCGCCCTGATAGGTGAGAGCGGGGGTCATCCCCGAACTCTAGAGCTGACGGTTCGCACGAAGGCCTTCGCACGGGGTCAGGTTCGCCGCCCCGCCGGCTACGGCCGGACCCGGCGGGTCAGCGTGCCCGCGAGGTGTGGCCCCGTTGCCACTCCTGGGGCGTCATGCCGTACTCGTCGCGGAATCGGCGGGCGAAGTGGCGGGCGTTGGCGAATCCCCACGACCGGGCGATCGAGGACACCGTCGCGGACGGAGAATTGGCGAGCTCCCGGTGCGCGCCGCGCAGCCGCCCCCGGATCACCCATTCGGCGACCTGCTCGCCCTCTTGTGCGAAGGCGGCGTACAACGTCCGGACCGACACCGAGTGCTCGGCGGCCAGGCGGGCGGCGCTGAGGTCCGCGTCCCGCTGATGCTGGCGGATGTACGCGGTGACCCGGGTGAACAGCGTGCCGGTGCCCACCGTACGCAGCCACACCTCGTCCTCGTCCAGCACCGAGGCGATCAGGGCCCGGACGAGTTCGACGGTCGAGGACCCCAGCATCGTCAGGGCCGGGTCCGGGTGCAGCCGGTCCAGCAGCACGGGCAGTTCGAGCACGTGACGACGGACCAGTTCGTACATCGGGCTGGCCGCCAGGCGGGGAACCGCGGTGCGGACCGCGTCGACCGGGACACCGAGCCGGGCATAGTCGACGATGACCGCCTGCACGCTGGACGGCCCCTCGACCAGGAAGTCGTACGGCGAGGTGAGGTCGATCAGCTGCAGCTCGCCGATGCGGTCCCCGCCGGTCAGGTCGCGGTGGCGCATCCGCACCGAACCGCTGACCGGCAGGCCCAGGGAGAGCCGCTCGGGGTTGTCCGACTGCAGGTGCCGGGAGGTACGGGTGAGCCGATGACCAGTGGACACGTGATGCAGCAGCTCGGCGCCGGAACCCAGCGCCCAGTGCGAGATCCGGGCCTGCGCCGGCGGGGCGACCGAGATCGCGGCCGGAGCCACCGATGAGGTCATGGCCGACCGCACCGCCTCGGCGCGTTGCCGCACCGGCAGCAAGGATGTGTCGAGCAGCACCGTCATCCGGCCTCCCTCACACCGCTATTCTGTGACGAACCTATCGGGGAGCCGGCATGGCCGTGTTGATGGACACCCGTCACCTGCCACCACACGAGTCGGCCGATGCTCTGCACGCCACGCTGAGCCGGGCGGCCACCCCGGCCGCGGTCGCCGTCGCGCCGGGCACGACGTGCGTCGTCGAGGGCTGGCGGATCGGCGCGGGGATCAACCTGCTCAGCACCGCCTACAGCGGTGGCCTGACGATGAGACGCACCGCCCGGCACGTACGCGCCGACGCGCCCGAGCGGATCTCCCTGACCCTCGGGGTGCGGGGCGAATGCGAGACGCGCCAGGTCGGCAAGGTGCTGCGCCGCGAGAACCAGCTCCATCTGCTGGATCTGACAACCGAGTACGAATCGCGGTGGCCGGGCCCGTGCGCGGCGATCGCGTTCCTGGCCGACTACGCCGAACTGGACCTGCCGGTGGAGCTGATCCGCGGCTCGGTCCCGCTGCTGCAGCTGAGCCCGCTGTACGACCTGACCCGACGTCACCTGCGTGAGCTGCCCGCCATCGCCCGGCAGGCACCGCACGAGGCGGCCCTGGCGATGCTCGGCTTCGCCGCCAAGGATCTGGTCCGCGCACTCATCGCGTCGGTCCATCCCGGCAACCGGCACTCCCGGACCGCCCGCGCCGAGTCGCTGCGAACCGTGCTGCTCACCTACGTCGACGCGCACCTGCACGATCCGGGACTCACCCCGGCCCGGATCGCCGAGGAGCACGGGGTCTCGCTGCGCTACCTGTATCAGCTGTTCGCCGACGAGGCGGAGTCGCCGGCCGAGGCGATCTGGCGGCGCCGCCTCGAGGGCGCCCGCCGGGAGCTGGCCGCCCGGGCGACCCACCGCACCCTGATCTCGGCGACGGCGCGCCGCTGGGGCTTCACCGACCCGCGGCACTTCGCCCGCCGGTTCCGGGCCGCCTACGGCGTCACCCCGAGCGAATGGCTGCGCCGGCACCTCGGCGAAACCTGACGCCACTCGATGTGCACGGTGGGACCCGCATGTGCACGCAGGGACCCACAAGGGCGATCACGACGGCGTTAGATTCCGAGCAATTGCCTGCCTGTCCGGAAAGGACCGTTGACCATGGCGCCCGACACGATCGTGCTCGTCCACGGATTCTGGGTCACTCCCCGCAGCTGGGAGAACTGGATCGCCCACTACGAGGCCAAGGGGTTCCGGGTCATCGCGCCCTCGTATCCCGGGTACGAGGTCGAGGTCGAGGCGCTCAACGCCGACCCCGCACCGATTCTCGCCTCCACCGTGCCGCAGATCATCGACCATTTCGAGCAGATCATCGGCGCGCTCGACACCCCGCCGATCATCATCGGGCATTCCGCCGGTGGGGCGTTCACCCAGATCCTGCTCGACCACGGCTTCGGCGCGGCCGGAGTGGCGATGAACTCCGCACCCACCGAAGGCGTCCGGGTGGTCCCGCTGTCGCAGGTGAAGTCCACCTTCCCGGTGCTCAAGAGCCCCGCCAACCGGCACAAGGTGGTGCCGCTGAGCTTCGAGGAGTGGCAGTACGCGTTCACCAACACCTTCACCGAGGAGGAGGGCCGGGCGCTGTGGCAGCGCTACGCCATCCCGGCCAACGGCGGCATCCTGTGGGGCAGTGTGCTGGCCAACTTCCAGCCCGGCCACCAGGACACCTGGGTCGACTACCACAACGACGACCGGGCGCCGCTGCTGTTCGTCTCGGGCTCCGAGGACCACATCATGCCGCCGGCGATCCAGGAGTCGAACGCCAAGCACTACAAGTCGAACACCGTCACGGAACGCCGCGAGTACGAGGGCTACGCGCACCTGCTACCGGCCCAGAAGGGCTGGGAGCAGATCGCCGACGAGGTTCTCGACTGGGCTTTGACCCACGCCCGATGAGCGACCTGCGGATCACCCACATCGGCGGGCCGACCACCCTGATCGAGGTGGCCGGCTGGCGGATCCTGACCGATCCGACGTTCGACGCCCCCGGCCGGACCTACCGGTTCGGCTGGGGCACGGCGTCGCGCAAGCTGACCGGTCCGGCGGTGCCGGCGGCGTCGCTCGGCCGCGTCGACGTGGTGCTGCTGACCCACGACCACCACGCCGACAACCTGGACGACGCCGGCCGGGCGCTGCTGCCGGCCGCGGGCCGGGTCGTCACCACCGTGGCGGGCGGCCGCCGGCTGGGCGGGAACGCCACCGGGCTCGGCCCGTGGGCGACCACCGGGCTGGCGGCCCCGGACCGGCCGGCGATCGAGATCACCGCGACGCCGTGCCGGCACGGGCCGCCGCTGAGCCGGCCGGTGGCCGGCGAGGTGACCGGCTTCGTGCTGCGCTGGGCGGGCCAGCAGTACGGCCCGCTGTGGATCACCGGCGACACCGTGCTCTGTCCAGGGGTACGGGAGGTGGCCGACCGGTTCGCCATCGGCACGACGGTGCTGCACCTGGGGGCGGTGAAGTTCGGCCTGACCGGTCCGCTGCGGTACACGATGACGGCCGCCGACGGTGCCGAGCTGTGCGAGCTGGTCAAGGCCCGCACGGTGCTGCCGGTGCACTACGAGGGCTGGGGTCACTTCAGCGAGGGCCGGCCGGCGGTCGAGGCCGCTTTCGCCGCGGCGCCGGCCGCGGTCCGGGAGAGCCTGCACTGGCTCACCCCGGGCACGGCCACGTCGGTGACCGTCTGACCCGGAATCCCGTTGCTCCGCCGCCACCGGCCGATACAGACTGCGCGGATGCCCCGACACGTCGCCCTGGTCACCGGCGCCAACCACGGCATCGGCGCCGCCACAGCCGAGGCGCTCGCCGCTGGTGGCTGTGCGGTCGTCTGCGCGTACCGGAAAATCCACGACCCGATCGACCCCGCGGTCCCGGATGCCTACCGGGCCGGCCGGGCCCGGACCGCCGACGCCGTCGTGGCCGCCATCCGCGCCGGCGGCGGCGAAGCGGTCGCCGCCGACGAGGACCTCACCGATCCGCAGGCCCCGCGGCGCCTGTTCGACCTGGCCGAGGCCACCTTCGGCCCGGTCGACATCCTGATCAACAACGCCACCGGCTGGGTGCAGGACACCTTCAGCCCGCAGGCCGTCGACCAGCACGGCCGGCAGATGCAGCCGGTCACCGTGGCCACCTGGTCGCAGCAGTTCGCCGTGGACGCGATGGCACCGGCGCTGCTCATCGCCGAGTTCGCCCGCCGGCACGCCGCCCGCGGCGCGACCTGGGGGCGGATCGTGGGCCTGACCTCCGGCGCCGAGCTCGGCTTCCCGCAGGAGGTCTCGTACGGCGCCGCGAAAGCCGCCCAGACCAACTACACGATGTCCGCCGCGGTCGAGCTGGCCCCTCTCGGCATCACCGCCAACGTGATCCATCCGCCGGTGACCGACACCGGCTGGGTGACCGACGCGGTCCGCGAATTCGTGGCCCGGAGCCCGGCCCTGGTCAACGTCGCCACCCCGGCGCAGGTGGCCGACGTCATCGCCTACCTGGCCGCCGACGCCTCCGCGCTGATCACCGGCAACGTCATCACCCTGCGCTGACGGTAGATCCGTCCTGAGCAGGGTATCTGCCCGGGGTGACCGACCATGCCATCGACGTCGACCAGCCGCTCGCGCCGGACGTGCCCGCGGCCCCGCACAGCGCCAGCGGCGAGGCGGTGCGCACCTACGACCTCAGCGCCGTCGCGCCGCCCGCGCGGCCCGCGCGCCGGTGGACGCCGCGGCGGGTGGTGGCCACCCCGGCGGCCTACGACCATCCGCACGGGCGGCGGATCATGGCGTTGGTCGAGGCGCAGGGGATCGAGGTCGAGCGGCTGCGGGCCAACCGGTTGACCGGGGTACGCGGTGAGACCGACCGGGAGACGTACGCCCGCGCGAAAGCCACCATGGCCATCGTGGTGAGCCCGCCCGCCCGGCGCACCCTGCAGCCGATCGCCCCCAGCGCCGACTGGCGGTTCGACCTGGCCGAGGGCTGCCCGGCGCACTGCCAGTACTGCTACCTGGCCGGCTCCCTGTCCGGGCCGCCGGTGACCCGGGTGTACGCCGACCTCGACGACATCCTGGCCGGCCTGGCCGCGTACGAGGGGCGCGGGACGATCACCAGCCGCCGGGCCGCCCGCCGCGACGAGGGCACCACCTTCGAGGCGTCCTGCTACACCGACCCGCTGGCCCTGGAACATCTGACCGGCAGCTGGCGTCGCGCGGTCGAGCACTTCGGGGCCTGGGACGCGCCGGTGCAGTTGCGCTGGACCACCAAGTTCGACGACGTCGGCACCTTCGTGGGGCTGCCGCACGCCGGGCGTACCCGGGTCCGGCTCAGCGTCAACTGCGCACCGGTGAGCGACCGCATGGAGGGCGGTACGAGCCGCGTGGCGGATCGGCTGGCGGCTCTGCGCAAGCTGGCGCTCGACGGCTATCCGGTCGGCCTGACCATCGCGCCGATCATGCCGGTCGAGGACTGGCGCACCCACTACGGCCGGCTGCTGGACCAGGTGGCGACGGCCGTCGAGGGCGTACCGGGGCTCGATCTGACCGCGGAGCTGATCACCCACCGCTTCACTCCCGGCAGCAAGGAAGTGCTGCTGGGCTGGTACCCGCGCACGAAGCTGGAGATGGACGAGGAGTCCCGCAGCCGCAAGCACGGCAAGTTCGGCGCGGTGAAGTACGTCTATCCGGCCGGGACGATGGCCGAGCTGCGCGGCTGGTTCGAGGCGGAGATCGCGGCCCGGCTGCCGTCCGGCCGGATCCTCTACTGGACCTGACCGTCACCGGGCTAGGCTGCGCCCTCGAACGCCGATGCTGAACGGGGGCGGCGATGAGGGCCGAGGATCGGATCGAACGAGCCGGGAAGTTGTACCACCAGGCCGTGTACAACGGAGATGTCGGCGCGCTGGCCGAGGCCGACCGGGACCTGGACGCCGTGGAAGCCGACACGGCGCTGGCCCGCGGACGGATCCTGCACGCACGCTTCCTGAGCGGGCGTGCCGGCGACGGTCCGGCCCCCGTCGAGGACCCAGCCGAATTGCCGCTGTTCACCCGCGCGGCCGAGTTGTACCGGGCGCTGGGCGACGTACGCGGCGAGGCAGAGACGTTGTTCTGGATCGGTTGCCTGCACCAGGTCATCCGGCGGGACAACGACAGCGCCGTTCCGTACCTGGAGCGATCCTGTCGGCTGGCCGCACAGACCGGCGACAAGCCGACCCGGGCCGAGGCGCTGCGGCACCTGGGGATCGCCGCACACACGGCGGGCCGGCTGGATGAGGCCCGCGAACGGCTGGAGGAGTCCTCCGGGCTGCGCCGGGAGATCGGGGCTCTGCCGGGCGTGGCGGCCAACATGGTCGGGCTGGCCCACATCGCCGCCGCCCAGAGCCGGCGGGCGGACGCGGACGCGATTCTCGACGAGGCGGACGCCATCGCGCAGTCACAGGGGGCATCAGCCATCGTGCGGCAGATAGAGCGGGCGAGGGCGGATTTTCGCGGCGTGACCTGATTCAATCGGTGGTCATGGGGAATCTGTCGCTGTCCCGCCGCCGGCTGCTGTTCACGGCCGGCGCCGGCGCACTGGGTGTGGCTGTGCTCGGCTCCTGCTCGTCGGAGTCGCCCGGGCCATCGGCGCCCGCCGCGTCGTCGGAGCAGCCCGTCCCGGCGGCCAGCGGCGCGGTGGCCGGCGACTGGCGGCGGGTGACCATGTCCTATGTGGCCGCGTACATCCTGGTCCGCAACGGTGAGGCGGCGATCGTCGACCTGGGCACCGCCGGTTCGCAGTCGGCGATCGAGGCGGGTCTCAAGGCGGCGGGCGCGGGGTGGTCGTCGGTGAAGCACATCGTGCTGACCCACCTGCACGACGACCACATCGGCGGCCTCGCCGAGATCGCCCCGCTGGTCAAAGCCGCCATCTACGCCGGCACCGGCGACCTTTCCTCGATCATGTCCGACAAGCCGCTGAAGCCGCTCGCCGAGGGCGACGAGGTCTTCGGGATGCGCGTCGTCGAGACACCGGGCCACACCCTCGGCCACATCTCGATCTTCGAGCCGGCCACCGGTGTCCTGGTGGCCGGCGACGCCCTGCGCACGAGCAACGGTCTGGAACGCTCCGACCCCCAGTACACCGCCGACGAGGCCAAGGCCAACGACTCGGTCCGCAAGCTGGCCGCGATGGACATCAAGGCCATCCTGCCCGGCCACGGCGAGCCGCTGACGGCCGGCGCCGCCCAGGCTCTGCGGACATTGGCGGCCGGCCTGCCCGCCTGAAACCGGCCGGTCCGGCCCACCGCCTACCATTTCGGCATGCGGCTTCACGTGGGATGCGCGATGTGGTCACTGAAGTCTTGGCAGGGACGATTCGTGGCCCATCCGCTGCCGTCGCGCGAGCGGCTGCGGGCGTACGCCGGCTGGTGCAACGCGGTCGAGGGAAACACCACCTTCTACGCGACGCCGGCCCGCGACACCGTGGCGACCTGGGCCCAGCAGACCGACCCGGGCTTCCGGTTCGTGCTCAAGCTGCCCAAGGTCATCACCCACGAGCGCCGGCTGGTCGCGGTCGAGGACCCGCTGCGGATCTTCCTGGACGCGATCGAGCCGCTGGGCCCGCGGGCCCACGCGCTGTGGATCCAGCTGCCGGGATCCTTCGGCCCGGCCGACCTCCCCGCGCTGGAGACCTTCCTGCGGCAGGTGCCGGCCTCTTACCGGTACGCCGTGGAAGTCCGCCACCCGGCCTTCTTCGACGACCCCCGCGCGACAGCAGAGCTCGAACGCGCCCTCGCTCCGGTGGACGCGGAATGGGTGCCGTTCGACACCACGGTGTTCTTCGCGAAGCTCCCGACCAGCGCGGCCGAACGCGACGCGTGGACCAAGAAGCCCCGGCTGCCGCGCCGCTCGCAGGCCCTGACCGACCGGCCGATCATCCGCTACCTGGGCCGCGACGCGGTCACGGAGACGGTCGAGGGCTGGCAGCACTGGGTGGACGTGACCGTGGGGTGGCTACGGGAGGGCCGGGCGCCGACGGTGTTCGTGCACACGCCGGACAACGCCGACGCGCCGCAGCTGGCCCGCCGCTTCCACGACGCGGTCCGGGAACGGGTGCCGCGGCTCGAGCCACTGCCCGACCCGGACCCGGTCGAGCCGCTGACCCTCTTCTGAGCGGACCGCACGTGCCATACGGTCGTTCGTTCCGGGATTGCGGCATCCAGGTGCCGTAGGCGCGTCGTCCACCGGGTGCCGGTCAGTCCGACCCAGGAGCCGGGGCGCCCAGGCGGGACGCCCCGGCAGATCAGGCCAGGGTGCAGGCCGTACCGTTCAGCGCGGCGGTAGTGGCCGGCGCGTTGCTCTTCGCGTAGGTGCCGACCAGGCCGAGCGTGATGTCGGCTCCAGGCTGGATCGTCGCGTTCCAGGTTTCGTTGGTCAATGTCACCGTTGAGCCGGACTGGACCCACTTCGCCGCCCACGACGACGTGACGCGCTGATCGCCACCCAGGGACAGGAGCAGGGACCAGCCGTTGACCGCCGCGGTCGCGGTGTTCGTCAGCTTCACCTCCGCGACGAAACCGCCCGGCCACTCACTGGTTGTCTTATAGGCCACCTTGCACGGGGTGGCCGGTGGGGTCGGGGGTGTGGCGGTCGTGGACACCTGGTTGGAAGCGATCGACAGGTTGCCGGCCGCGTCGTGTGCGCGCACGTAGTAGCGCACCATGCCGGTCTGGGTGCTGAGGATCGGCGCGGTGAAGGAGGTGCCGGTCGTGGTGCCGAGAGACCGGGACACGAACCAGCCGTCGAACAAGTAGACGTAGTAGCCGGTCAGCTCCCCGTCGTCGGTGGACGCGGTCCAGGTCAGCTGAGCGCCGGCCGGGCCGACACCGGTCAGGGTGAGGTTGCCGGGAGCGGTCGGCGCGGTCGTGTCGCCGGCGGTGTTCGCCGGGGTGACCACGACGAGCGGGTTGCTCGCCGTCGAGGAGTGGCCCTCGGCGTCGATGGCCTGGACGTTGAACTGGTACTGACCGTTCGGAACGATGCCGGATGTGACAGTGGCGGTGGTGACGTTGCCGAGGCGCTGGCTGTAGCCGACGTCGCCGAAGGCGGGCCAGTAGGTGAGGGAGTAACCGGCGGGATCGCCGGCGGCGGCAGTCCAGGCGAGGGTCACCGAGGTCGGACTGATGGAGGTGACGCGGAGGTTGGTGGGCGCGGACGGCGCCGCCGCTGCGGCACGGTCGGCGACCAGAAAAAGCGCGCCGATGGAGAGCAGGACGGCCAGGAAGGCACGGGAACGGTACGTGAGCATCTGCTGACCGTCCGACATCCCATAGACGGATGTCAACCCATCGAAAGGCGGTACCGACCTCCGGGCGACCTTCCATATGTCATGGACGTCGACAGTGTCGAGGCCGCATCATCGCTGGGTGACCGGCTCCGACCGTGACATGTTCGCATCCTTGGCTCCGGACGAACGCGCTCTGCTGGCTTGGGTGGCCCCGCAGTTGGACGCCGCCGCGATCGAGGAGATCGCCGAAGCCGACTACGGCGTCGACGTGCCCGGCTATCGTCGGGCGCTGACCGACCTGGTGCACAGCCCCTGGCTGCCCGATGACCTCAGCGGGGATCCCGGCGAGGTCCTGGCCCTGACGCGGTGGACGGCGCCGGCCGGCCGGCGCGGCCACCTCCGGCGACTGTTCGCTTGCACGCTCCTGGTCCGGGCGGTGACCGCCGACGGCAACCCGGTGGACTCTCTCGCCCCATTGGTGGACTCGGCCCGGGAGCTCGGAGCACCGGCCCGCGCCGCCGCTGTGCGCTTTCTGGCCTGGTGCCGGCTGAACCTACCGGGCAACTGGCCCGACGACCCGTCAGCGCCGGTGTTCCTGACCCTCGCAGTGGTGCTGCTGTCAGCGGAAACAGCGACCGCGGCAGGACTGGCGGCTGTCCTGGTCGACGAACTGGACGCAGTGCTGACCGATGAGGACCTGCCGTGGCGGCGACGTGCCCGATCACCTCTGTACGTCCGCCGCGACACCGACTCCGCCTCCACCCGCCGGTTGTGGTCGGCCCTGGTGACCCGCTGCCTGGTGGACAACCCCGCGGTCGTCGATCCCCGGCTGGCCGCGCTGGGCAGAGCCCTCGATGGCGACGCCGCCACCCCGATCACCGAACTACGCGCCCTGTTCCCCGGCACGACGTAGAGCGAGTGCTGCGGGCGCGACCCGGGATGACCTCGCCGGCGCACTCAGAGTTGCGACCATCGCCTAGGTTTGTCGACTTCCGGCGGGCCTCGCGTCTCGGCAGGCTGACCGCGTACCTCAGCCGGTCCGCCCGGCCAGCGCGGCCGCAGCCGCCGCCCGCACCGCCGGGCCCAGCGCCTCCGCGATCACCGCATAACCAGCGCTGGACGGATGGAACCGGTCCGCGCTGAACAGGCTCGCGTCCACCGCGAACGCCTCAGCCGAACCCACCCCGATGTCCGCCACCCGGGCCCCGGCGTCGACCGCGGCGCGGGTCTGGGCCTGCCGCATGGCCGCGCTCGCCGCCCGGACCAGCATCCGGGTCTGCGGGGGCACCCAGGGCACCACGCTGAGGTCCGGCGCCGGGGCCACGACCACCTCGGCGCCGGCCGTGCGCAGGGTGCGGACCGCGTCGCCGAGGCTCGCCGCAGCCTGTGCCGGTGGCACGAAGTGGGTGAGGTCGTTGGCGCCGATGATGATCAGGGCCAGTCCGGGGCGCCAGGCGGCGGCGCTGCGGGTCTGGCTGGGTAGGGCCTGGCTGCGGGCGCCGGGTAGGGCGAACACCCGGATGTCGGTGACGATGCCGGCGGTGGACAGATCGGCGGCCAGCCGGGCGCCGATCGTGTCGGCCGGGCGGGTGGCGCCCTGCCCGTACGCGATGGAGTCGCCGAGCACGGCGAAAGCGAGAGTCACGCTGTTCTTCAACAAGCAGGCGCGGCAATTGCTTCCGGCGGGGGCGTCCACTGGTAGTGCCGCGACGTGGTGATCTTGTGGAAGCCGCACCGGCGCAGGATCGGCGCGCTGGCCGGGGACGCGTCCACATGCAGCAGCCGGAAGCCCCGGGTGACCGCCTCCCGGGCCCGGGCGGCGATCATGGCGCGGTAGAGCCCCCGTCGCTGCCACTCCGGCAGCGTCGCGCCGCCGAGCAGCGCGACGAAGTCGGTGCCCGGGTAGTACACCGCGATGGCGGTGCAGACGATCCGCTCACCGGCCTCGGCGACCAGGATGGTGATCAGGCCGGGAGCGGCCGCCACCCGGGCGCCGAGGTCGGCCGCGACCCAGGAGCAGTCCGCCCCGGTCACCACGGTCTGGTGGTCGGCGAAGCGACGCAGATCCTCGGCCGCGGTGACCTGACGCAGCACGACGCCGCCGGGCAGGACCGGTTCGGTGGCCACCTCACCGGCGTGGCCGAGCAGCACCGTCGCCGGCTCCTCCGGTGCGAAGCCGGCCGCGACCAGGCGTTCGGGCAGTTCCTCGGGGAGGTCGTGGGCCACCAGCTTCCACTCGACGCCCTCACCGCGGGCCCGGAAGTAGTCCCGCTGCCGGGCGATCAGGCGGTCGAGCTCCGCGCCGGTGACCCCGAGGTCGCGCGGCGTCCGGATCCGGCCCACGGGCCCGCCGACGATCCGCAGGACCGGACCGTCGTACTCGTAGGTCAGGCCGGACGGGACGGTGCCGTGCGCCATCCGCATCTGAGTGTCGTAGGCGGCCAGGAGCGCGGCGGTGTCGACCATGCCTCACATGGTGCCGGAACCAACCCGGGTCGGTGGGACCCGGCGGCGTACCGTCGTGCTCGCGGCGGCCAGCGCGGGCCGGCGCCGGGCCCGGTGCCAGCGCCGCCCGCTCAGCGTCCAGCGCAGCAACGCCCGCGGCGCCGCGCTCTGCGTCGCCACATGCAGCAGGTACCGCCACATCGGGTATTCGCCGCGGCGGTTCGACAGCGCGTACGAGAACTGCTTGGCCGGCAGGTCCACATAGTCCGGCACCCGCTCGAACCATTCGCTGCTGGCCTTGGCCGCCCGTTGCAGCGGGGCCAGCGCCGTCTTGCGGCGGTGTTCGTAGCGTTCCAGCGCCACCGCCAGCTCGTCGCCGCCGGCCACCATGTCGGCCAGGGCCATCGCGTCCTGCATCGCCAGTTTGGTGCCCGAGCCGATCGCGAAGTGGGTCGTGTGGGCCGCGTCGCCCATCAGCACCACGTTGCCGTGGTCCCAGCGCTGGTTGGTCAGCCGGCGGTAGTTCAGCCAGCCGGTGCCGCCGGCCTCGGCGCGCTGGTCGATCAGTGGTTGCCCGCCCAGGTGGTCGGCGAAGATCTCCCGCAGGCGGGCGCAGCCCTGCGCCGCGTCGAGGCGGTCCAGCTCCAGCCCGGCCCAGGTCTCCGGCGCGCACTCCACGATGAACGTGCTGGTGCCGTCGTCGAACGGGTAGGCGTGGTACCAGATCCAGCCGGCCGCGGTGCGTTCGAAGCCGAAGGTGAACGTGTCGAAGACGTGCGGCGTGCCCAGCCAGATGTACTTGTTGCGGCCCGTCTCGAGCTCCGCGCCGAAGTGCTCGGCGTGCTGGTCGCGGATCCGGCTGCCGGCGCCGTCGCAGGCCACCACCAGATCGGCGTCGGGCACCTCGGTCAGCTCGTCGTGGTAGCTGATCTCGACGCCGAGCTCGACGGCGCGGGCGGCCAGGATGTCCAGCAGTTTGTGCCGGCCCAGGCTGAAGCCGTACCCGGCCAGGTGGGTGACCGCCTTGCCGGTGGCGCGGACCTCGTACTCGTCCCAGCGGCAGGCTGCCTGCGCGATGCGTCCGGCGCTGACCGGGTCGTAGCGGAACAGGTCGTCGAGCAGGTCGTCCCAGAAGACCACCCCCCAGCCGTACGTGACGCCGGCCGGGTTGCGTTCCAGCACGGTGACCTGATGCGCGGGGTCGGCCAGCTTCGCCAGCACCGCGAAGTACAGGCCGGCGGGGCCGCCGCCGATGCAGGTGATGCGCATGCCGGGCTCCTAACGGTAGGGCGGGAAGGTGGCGGACAGGTCGTCCGGGTCGGTGCCGGGCCGGCGGTCGGCCACCAGCCGGCGGTACGCGTCCGGGTCGGTGACGATCCGCCAGCTGTGGAACGGGTGCCGGCCCGGCGAGAACCCGGCCTTGTACGAGAACAGCGAGTCGTTGCTGCCGCCCTTGCCCCCGCCGAGGTGGAAGACGGTGTCGCCGCGGCTCTTGCACCACCGCCGGACCTCGTCGTACAGCAGCTCGTCGGCGTAGCGCTTGGGCGCCCGCCGGGTCGACGACACGTAGCCGGTGGCGATGCCGTCGTGTTCGAAGAAGGTGTTGCCGCCGACCACCTCGTCGCCCTCCAGCGCGACGGCCAGGTGCATGCGGTCGCCGACGGCGTCGTGCAGCGCGGCCAGGTGCTCGCGGGTGAAGAAGTAGTACGACGACGCGCCGACCCGCCGCATGTTGTCGTGGTACACCGCCACCCATTCGCCGAGCCGGTCCCAGTCGTCGAAGACGACCCGAGTGCCTTCGCGGCGGGCACGGTTGATGTGGTTGCGGTGGTCGCTGCGGGTCTGGCGCCACATCTCGTCGAGGCTGACGGTCAGGTCCATCGAGACGGTCTCGCCGTGCCGGACCAGCGTGCCGAAGCGTTCCAGCGTGGTCAGCGGCGCGTCCAGCAGTGGGTGCATCCGGACGAACGCCGTCACGATGCCCTCGGCGCGCAGCGTGCGGAGCATCGCGGCGCAGGCCCGGGCCCAGAACGCGGGGTCGCCGTCGCCGATCGGCGCGGGATAGCCGTACGGCGAGACGGCGTCGCGCAGCTCCGAGCCGGGCACGTCCCGCAGGATCAGCGGCAGGAGCAGCCGGCGGCCCTCCTCGGCGTAGTGGAAGGCGGTCGGCGCACCGCCGTAGAGCTTCGCGTCGAGCTCGACGTACGCGGGCTCGTGGTACATGTCGTGCGGGGTCTGCTGCAGCACCTCCTTCCATTCCCGGGCTGTCGGGTCGATCAGCGAAGCCTTCATCTCCCATAACCTCCTTACGGCCGCAGGATCCGGGCGTTGAGCGCCATGTTGGCGGCGAACTGGTCGTTGACGACCTGGTGCTGCTCCAGCCGCAGTTGTACGGCCGCGTCGTAGCGGCCCAGTTTCACGAAACCGTCGGAGAACCACCCGTTGTCGGTGCCGGTGCCGTCCACGAAGTTGCGGTAGGTGGTGCCGCCGGGCCAGATCACCTTGGTCAGCAGCGCGCCGAAGGCCGCCATGTCGGCGCCGGTCCAGGTCCGGCCGCGGTCGCGGGCCTCGACGACGTACGCCATGACGCCGTTGGCGTGGCTGACGTCCTGCCCCGGCCGCCGGGCCGAGCCCCACACGTCGCTCCAGAAGTACGCGGTGGGCTCGGCGGGGTTCCGCCGCAGCTGACCGCGCAGGCTCGCGCCGCTGCCGGGCAGGTGCAGGTCGATGTGGCCGACCACGTCGAGGTACCGCTTGCGGCGCGCGGGGTCGGTGGTGACCCGGGAGAGGTTCAGCCCGATCAGCGCCCAGTGCGCGGCCATGTGGGTGCGCTCGCGGTAGATCGCCTCGCCGGGCCCCCGGGCGTACCATTTCTCGAAGATGTGGGTCTCCGCGAAGGCCAGCAACCGCTCGTAGCGCGCGCGGTACGCCGGATCGCGGTGAACGTCGGGGGTTTCGCGCATGGCGACCAGCAGCGCGGTCCCGTAGCGCCAGAAGTAGCTCTCGTAGAGTGGCACCTCGTTGCCGCCCTGCCCCGAGCTGCTCGACGCCCAGCCGCGGAAGTCGTCGTGGAACCGGCTGTCCCGCAGCGACGACGAGGGACGGGCCGAGGCGGCCACGTTCTCCACGAACTCCAGGGCCCGGTCGAGGTAGCGGTGCTCGCCGGTGGCCCGGAACATCGCGATGCAGGAGTCGACCGAGTAGGACAGGTCGTAGTGGTCCCAGCTGTCCGCCGACCGGCTCATCGGCAGGCTGTTCGCGGCCATGTAGTCCCAGCTCTGCAGGAACACCGACGCCCAGTGCGAGACCGGCTTGAGCTTGACCGTGAGATCGGGTCGCGGTGCGGCCGGCGGCGCCGGCAGAGGCTCCATGATGGACGGTACGTCGGTGCGTGGCGGCGCGCTCGCGGCGGTCAGTGAGGCCACGGCGAGCAGCAGCACCGCCCGGCGGCCGATCCTGGCGTGCGCGGTCATGACGACACCGGCTCTCTGACGGGTACGGCCAGCTCGGAGGTCACCGGGGGCAGCGGGATGACAGCCGCGGCGGCGGCCATCGCCGCGAACAGCCAGGCCAGCCGGGCGTCGTAGTAGTCACCGGAGAACAAGCTGCTCAGCGCGACGAAGACGGCCGCCGACACGGCGAGCCCGGTCAGCTGCGGGCGCACGCCGCCGCCGCGCACCGTACGGGTCCACAGCACGATCGCCGCGGTCAGCAGGCCGATGCCGATCAGGCCACCCTCGGCCGCGACGCCCAGCACGTAGTTGTGCGGATATTCGACGCCCTGGTTGACGCCGATGAGGCCGTAGAAGCCGTCCAGTCCCGCGCCGGCGAGCGGGTGCTCGACAGCCAGGCGCCAGGCGGCCGCCCAGATGTCCGTACGGTCGGACAGGTAGCGCTGCTGCACGGTCTGCTCGACGAACCGTTCCTGGAACAGGTTGGTGAAGGCGGGCGGCGCGAACGCCCACACGGTGGCGGTGGCGAGCACCAGCACGGCGCCCGCCGCGACGACCGGACCCGTGCGCAGCCGGCCGCGGATCTTGAAGAGCGCGGCGACGCCGACGGCCACCCCGGCGAGCAGGCCGGCCCGCGAGCCGGACAGCACCGCGGCCAGCAGGAACAGCGGGATGACCAGCAGCGGCAGGATGCGCCGGGTGGTCAGGAACAGGGCCACCGCGCTGATCACGCCGAGGATCTCGATGCGGACGAAGACGTTGGGGCCGCCGCCGAACGCGGAGTAGCGGCCCTGGTCGCCGGGGCCGTTGATGAACAGCGCGGCCAGGGCGAAGATGACCGCCGCCACGAAGAACAGCAGGAACGTGACGCGGATGACCACCGCCGGGTCGCCGATCGTGTAGACGTAGAACGCCACGGTCAGCACGCCCAGCAGGATCAGGTCGAGCGTCTGCGGGCCGACCCGGGAGGCCTGCGGCGCCCACAGCCCCGAGGCGATCTGGAAGAGGAAGAACAGCACGGTCGTCACCAGCCAGCCCTCCCGCCGGTGCCCGCCCAGCACGAGGGGCCGCCGGGCGACATCGACCGCGAGCACGACCAGGGCGATCCCCAGCCCGATCACCCGCAGGTCGACCCAGGCCAGGTCGAGGAAGCCGGCCCGGTCCAGGGTGAACCGCCCGCCGATGGCGACCAGGATCATCAGCAGGCCGGGGGCCAGGAAGACGCGCGGGTTCCGCAGCCGGCTCACGCGATCACCTTCGCGATCCGGTCCCGGGTCACCCGGCTGGCCACGAGGGCGAAGAGCAGGCAGGCGCCGTAGCCGATCAGCGAGCCGTACGCGGCGCCGAGGATGCCCAGCGACGGGATCAGCAGCAGGTACGCCGCGAAGCTGACCGCGAAACCGGTGATCTCGGCGGCGGACACCAGCCCGCTGTAGCCCCGGGCGATGAGCAGGCCCAGGCTGATCCGGGAGACGGCGTAGAGGCCGGCCGCGGCGACCAGCGGCAGCACGACGGCCTGGGCCGGGGCGTACTGCTCGCCGAAGACGGGCACGATGAGCAGGTAGAGCCCGCCGGCGGCGACCGGGGCCACGACCAGGCAGTAGACAACCGCGGCGAGGACGATCGGACGCGTACGCAGTGCGCCCTCGCGGTGGCTGGCCCGCCACTTGCCCAGCCGGGAGTCCGCGTACGCGCGTAGCGGCCAGGCGAGCAGTTCGGTCATCGTGGCGACGCTGGCGTACAGGCCGAGGGCCGAGGTCGACGCCAGCACGGGCAGGGCCAGCCGGTCCGACCGCAGCATGGCCATGTTGGACAGGGCGGCCGGGAACAGCGCGAGGCCCTCCTGGCGGACCGTGCGGTTACGGGTCAGCGGCGCGGCGGCGGGAGCCGGCAGGCGCAGCCACAGCACCAGGTAGGCGACGGTCGGCACCGCTCCGGAGACCAGGTAGGCGAGGATCCACACAGCCGGCTGGGTGGTGCCCGCCACGAACAGGGTGACCAGCAGGGCCAGCAGGAGCAGGGATTCGATGATGCGGGCGTACAGGAAGTCGCGCACCCGGCCGACGCAGATCGCGATGGCCCGGGTCGCCAGGCTCGAGGCCTCGGCGGCCGCGTAGGCGAGGATCAGGCTGATGACCACCGGGCCGGGGTTGAAGCGTTCCGGGGCCAGCACGGCGAAGGCGGCCGCGGCCGACAGGGCCAGGCCGCCGGGCACGACGAGCAGCCGGGCGTACGCGCGGACCGCCGCCGCCGGCGTGACGTCGTGGTAGCTCGCGACGAAGCTGCGTTCGGTGCCCAGCAGCAGCACCTGGGTCGCCAGGTAGACGACCTGCAGGATGAGGGCGACCTCGCCGCGCCCGGACGGGCTCAGGGCGCGGACCATCAGGATGTTGGCGGCCAGGGCGACCCCGCCGGTCAGCAGCTGGGAGGCGACGAGCTTGACGTAGGGCTCGCGCAGCTGGGCGAGCAGCCAGGCAGACGGGCCGCCGCGGCGTGGGGGAGCGAGCCCCGCCTCCGGCGCGGCGCGCTCCGCCTGCAGCTCACTCACCGGGCTGGGACTTCTCGTCCGAGCTGCGCTGGGCCGGCAGCTGCGGCGGCTCGGACCGGCCGGCCGCGCCGGCGTCCGGCGCCGGCTCGGCCACGACGGCGGGCGGGGTGGCCACCGGCTGGGCGACGACCGGCTGGGCCACGACGACCCGGGCCTGGCCGCGGGCCGCCGCCGCCCCGGCCGCGTCGCGCGGGTGCGCGGCGGCTTCCTCGGGCGTGCCGACGGTCGCCTTGACCACCTGAGCCCGGCCCCGCGCCGGGCCGCCGGCCGGGCGGGTGGTCACCGTCTGGTCGGCGGCGTCGGCCGGGCCGGCGAACTGGTCGTCCTGACCCATCGCGCCGAACAACTGGGTCACCAGCTCGGGATCGGACGCGGCCGGCACCTCGGCCCCGCGGTGCCAGTTGCCGCTGGTGGGCAGCTTCTTCGGCAGGGCGTTGAGGACCGCGCCGGCGAGCCGGGCCCCGACGCGTTCCAGCAGGTCCATCGAGCGCTCGACGTCGACCGTACGGGTGCGGTTGGCCCGCACCACCAGCAGCGCGCTGTCGGTCACCTTGCTCAGCACGGCCGCGTCGGCCACGCCGTGCAGCGGCGGCGCGTCCACGATCACCACGTCGAAGCGTTCGGTGAGGGCGCGTACTGTCGCGCCCAGCCGCGGCGACGCCAGGATCTCGCCCGGGTCGGGCGGCTGCTCGCCGGAGGGCAGCACCGTCAGCCGGCCGTCCAGCGAATCCTGCAGCACGTCGGGCACGTCCGCGCTGCCGGACAGCACGTCGGACAGCCCCGGACTGGTGTCCAGGGCCAGATACCGGCCGACCCCCGGGCTGCGCAGGTTGGCGTCGACGAGCACCACCGTGGCGCCGGTCTCGGCCATGGCGATGGCCAGGCCACAGGCGACAGCGGTGGTGCCTTCCTTCGGCTGGGCCCCGGTGAGCAGCAGCGACGTGCCGCGCCCGGTGTCGCTGTGCATGCCGGCGACATCGGGCAGCAGGCTGCGCAGCCGCCGGAACGCCTCCGCGAGCGCCTCGTCCGGATGGCCGTTGCGCCCGGAGCGGCCGCCGAGCGAGATGAGGCCGACCGTGCCCAGCCCGAGCCGGCGCAGGTCGTCCTCCTCGCCGATGGTCTTGCGGGTGGCCTCGCGGACGGCGACGGCGACCGCGCCGATCAGCAGACCCAGCACCGCGGAGAAGCCGATGTTGCGGACCAGGTTGCCGGGAACCTCGGTGGTGACCGGATTCTGCGCGATGGACACCGACGGGGTCGGCCCGTCGGCCGGGGCGGTGCTCGGCGGGTCGAGCTGCTTGGCCAGCCCGACCAGCGACGTGGTGGCGGTGGTGACGATCTCCTTGCTGCGCTCGGCGGACGCGTCGGTGGCCGAGACCACCAGCAGGTCGGTGCCCTCCTGGACCTGCGCCGACAGGCTGGCCTGCACCTGCGCGGTGGTCATCGGCAGCTTCAGCTTGGTGATCACGCTCTCGGCCACCCGGGGCCCGGTGAGCAGCACGATGTAGGAGTTGAGCCGGCTCGCCTTGGCGTCCGGGTCACCGGTGCCGGTCGTCACGAACAGCACCATCGACGAGCGGTAGGCCGGCTGGGCGGTCAGGCTCAGGCCGGCCGCGGCGCCGGCGGCGAGCAGCACCGGTACGACGATCCACAGCCATCGCCGCCGGCAGGCCCGCACGTACTCACGCAGTTCCACTCTGGTTCTCCATCGTCACGCCTGCTCCGACAGGGCCGCGGCGACCCTGTTTCCGGCCGGCCGCCGACCGGTTCAGTACGGCCTCGAACTGCGCGAACAGCAGATCGCGGGAGAACCGTTCGACGGCCAGCCGATGGGCCGCCTCGCGCGCCTGCTTGAGCCACAGCTCGTCGCGGAGGTGCGCGGCCAGCACCGAGCCCGCCTGCTCGGCGTCGTACGGGTCCAGCACCAGCCCGGCCCCGGTCCCGGTCAGCAGGTCGGCCTGCCAGCCGCCGTAGTTGACGGCGATCGGCCGGGACGCGGCGAGCGCGTCGAAGAACTTGTTGGCCGAGTTGTCCCACAGGGCGCGTACCGGCCGGACGAAACTGCTCGACATGGTCGCCGCCCCGAGGATCACCGGCAGGTCGGCCTTGGGGACCTTCTCCCACATGTGCACGGTGCGGTCGAGCAGGCCGTACTCGGCGGCGAGCCGTTTGGTGGCGTCCCATTCCTTGCCGTGCCCGACGATGAGCACCTGCGCGTCCGGGTCGGTCTCACCCATCCGGCGGGCCGCCCGCACCAGGTATTCCACACCGTTCACCGCGCCCAGGGCGCCGGTGTAGACGATCAATGGCCGGTCGCCGAGCCAGCGGTGTTCGTCGCGGAACCGCTGGACGGCGTCCGGGGCCACGTCGAACAGCGCCAGGTCGGCGGCGTTGGGGATGACGGTGGTGCGGGTGCCCGGCCGGCGGGCGGTGACGCCCGCGGCCATGCCCGGCGACAGGGCGATGACCTCCTCGGCGTTGCGGTAGGCGAAGTCGGCCAGGGCGCCGGCGAGCCGGCGGGCCAGCGGGTTGCGCAGCACGCCCATCTCGATCGGCACCTCGGGCCACAGGTCGCGGACCTCGAAGACGAACGGCACCCGGCGTAGCTTGGCCGCGACGACGCCGGGGACGGCGACGGTCAGCGGCGTGCTGGTGGCGAAGACCAGGTCGGCCTTGAGCGCGGTGGCCCTGGCCGCGGCCAGGACCATGAACTCGGCGAAGGCGCGCAGCCGCCGGGCGAAGGACATGTTGTTCGAGTACGGCACGGAGAACCAGTGCACCTGGATGCCGTCGTCGTCGGTGCGCCGCCAGCCCAGCGACCGCTTGCCCGGCGTGATGTCGGTGGTGATCACGTGCACGGTGTGGCCCTGGGCGACCAACCGGCGGGCCTGCTCGTAGGAGCGGATGCCGCCGGTCATCGTGGGGTTGCAGTAGTACTGGTGGATGTAGACGATGCGCATCCGGCCGGCGTCCCTTCCCTCGGTGGTCATCGGGCCACCGCTCGCACAGCCGCGACGACGCGTTCCCGGTCGTGCTCGGTGAGGGCGGAGCCGCTGGGCAGGCACAGCCCGCGGCGGAACAGGTCGGCGCTGACCGCGCCGCCCCGCATGACGCAGTCGCGGAACACCGGTTGCAGGTGCATCGGCTTCCAGGCCGGCCGGGCCTCGATGTTCTGCCGGCCCAGGTGCTCGATGATCCGGTCGCGGTCCGCGCCGAACGTGCCCGCGTCGACCAGCAGGCAGGTGAGCCACCAGTTGGGCACGCCGTAGTCCGCCACCGGCATGAAGGTCAGCCCGGGCAGCTCACCCAGCGCGGTGCGGTAGAACCGGGCGGTGCGCCGCCGGGCCGCGATGAGCTCGTCGAGGCGCTGCACCTGGCCGCGGCCCACGGCGGCCAGCAGGTTGCTGAGCCGGTAGTTGTGGCCGACGGCGCGGTGCTCGTAGTGGGCGACCGGCTCGCGGGCCTGGGTGGCCAGATACCGAGCCTGGGTCGCGATCCGGCCGTCGTCGGTGACGAGCATGCCGCCGCCCCCGGTGGTGATGATCTTGTTGCCGTTGAACGACAGCACCCCGGCCAGCCCGAACGATCCGGCGGCGCGACCCTGGTACGACGCGCCGAGGGCCTCCGCCGCGTCCTCGATCAGGGCGACGCCGTACCGGTCGCAGGCCACCAGCAGGGGCTCGTAGTCGGCGCACTGGCCGTACATGTCGACGGCGATCACGGCCCGCGGCAACTGGCCGCGGGTGGCCCGCACGCGCAGCTCCTCGGCGACCAGCCAGGGGTCGACGTTCCAGGAGTCGGCGGTGCTGTCCACGAAGACCGGCCGGGCACCGAGATACATCACCGCGTTGGCGCTGGCCGCGAAGGTGAACGAGGGCACCAGCACGGTGTCGCCGCGCCGGACGCCGGCCGCCATCAGCGCCAGGTGCAGGGCCGCGGTGCCGCTGCTGAGCGCGACCGCGTGCCGCACCCCGATCAGCTCGGCCACCTGCGCCTCGAACGCGTCCAGGTCGGGGCCGACCGGGGCCACCCAGTTGGAGTCGAAGGCGTCCAGCAGCAGCTTGCGCTCGATGTCGCTGACGTCGGGCGGGGACAGGTAGATCCGGGCGTCAGTCATGGACCCGGGTCCGTACGGCCCAGCCCGGCCAGGCCGGGTGCAGGCCCTGGCGCTGGATCCACATCGGTGAGTCGCCCGGGTGCATCGCGTCGCGCAACGTGGTGGCGAAGCTGCGGTAGCCCGCCTCGCGCACGATGCGCAGCTCACGCTCGCCGAAATCGACGGCGGGATTGCCGTACGGGGCGGCGAAGTCGCGTACCTCGACGCCGAGCTCGTCCTCGATCTCCCACTTCGAACCGGCGATCTCCTGGCGGGCGGTGTCGTCACCGGCGTCCGCCAGCCGCGGGTGGGTGACGGTGTGCGAGCCGAAGTGGTGCCCGGCGGCAGCCAGGTCGCGGCAGTCCCGCCAGGTGAGGTTCCCCGGCTGTCCGACCAGCCCGGAGGTGAGGAAGAAGGTGGCCGGCACGTCCAGCTCGGCCAGGATCGGGGCGACCACGTCGCGCCAGCTCAGGTGCCCGTCGTCGAAGGACAGGCAGAACATCGGCCCGGTCAGCGGGCGGCGCCCGGCCAGCACGTCCAGCGCGTCGTCCCAGGAGACCAGCGGGCCGAGGCGGCCGAACGTGCGCAGGTGCCGGCGCAGGTCGGCGGCGTACTCGGCCGGGACGTCGTGATAGAAGGGGAAGTAGAGCCCGGCGGTGGTCGGCAGCCGCTTGAACATCCCGGCCGGCGCCAGCACCCGGCCCTGGACGCGGGGGCGGGCCCGCAGCTTGCTGCGCAGTCCGAGCTCGTTCAGCCGTCGCTTGACGGTGGTCGGCGATCCCATGTTTCTCCCACCTGCGCTCGTCGACTTCTCCTCGTCCCGTTCACCCTGACAAATGCGGGGCGGGCAGCGTCAGTAGCAATTGTCATAACGAACGTGAGAAGTGTTCACATCAATTCGAGAAGGGTCCGGACGGTCCTTGCGAAATGGCCGGACAGCGAGGCATCCTCCGTCCCAGGGCCTTTTATCGAGCCGCCCGGGGAGAGTCATGCTGCGACTGCGACGGGTGGCGCCGACGGCCGGGCTGTGGGCCGACCGCGCGACGTACGACGACCGCCTGATCTTCCACACCGAACCGTGGCTGCGCTTCGTCGCCGAGACCCAGCGCGCCGAGCCGGTGCTGGCCACGGTCACCGACGGCCCGCGTACCGTCGGGCACTTCACCGGGCTGGTCACCAAGCGTTACGGCCTGCGGATACTCGGCAGCCCGATGGCCGGCTGGACAACGTCCTACGTGGGCTTCAACCTCGACCCGGCGGTGCCGCGCCGGGTCGCGCTGGAAGCGCTGATGCCGTTCGCCTTCGGCGAGCTGGGTTGCGCCCACCTGGAGATCCGCGACCGCGGCCTGACCGAGCCGGACCTCGAGGGCCTGGGCCTGCGCTGGGCCGCGGCCCCGACCGCGGTGATCGACCTGAGCCCATCCGAGGACACCCTGTTCGCCGCGATGGCCGGCGCCTGCCGGCGCAATATCCGCAAGGCGGCCAAGTCCGGAGTCGTCATCGAAGAAGCGCAGCCGGACGACGAAGCATTCGCCGACGATTTCTACAGTCAGCTGCGCGACGTATTCGCCAAACAAAATCTGGTGCCCACCTATTCGATCGAGCGGGTGCGCGCCCTGATCCGCCATCTCGCCCCGGCCGGCCAGATCCTGCTGCTGCGCGCCCGCGACTCCGAAGGCCGTTGCATAGCCACCGCGGTCCTGCCCTGGTACCACCGCACGATGTACTTCTGGGGCGGCGCCAGCTGGCGCGCGGACCAGCACCTGCGCCCGAACGAGGCGCTGATCTGGCACGCGCTGCGCTGGGCCAGGGAGCGCGGGGTCACGGAGTTCGACTTCGTCGGCGGTAACTCCTACAAGGCCAAGTACGGCACGACCGAAGTGCCGGTACCGTGGGCGCGCCGGTCCCGGTCGCCCTTGGTGGCCGGCCTGCGCGATGCGGCCAAGGAGGGTTACGCGCTCAAGCAGCGAGCGGCGGCCCGCCTCACCCGGGTGAGGCAACGAGTCAGCTGAAGATGGTCATGTCGAGATCAAAGCTGATCGTGACGTACGGCGGCGTGTCGGTCACCTGTCCCGAGCTGATCCTGATCAGGACGATGTCCCCGCGCTTCGTCCGGGCGCACACGGAGAGATCCGTGGAGCCCTGCAGCGGCTGGTCGATGCGCTTGCCCGCGTCGGCCAGGACGGGATCACAGATCGTCTTGATCTCCTTCGCGCTCGGGTAGATGTCGCCCTGGGCGGCGATCGCGGCGGCTGAGGCGAACGCCAGGGCGGCCGCTTCTCCGGTGGCGGAGGCCCGGGCCACCGTCAGGTCGGCCTCCGAGTCCTGGCTCGTCAGGGCGACGCCGGACTTCCCGAGACGGACGGCCTGCCCGGGGGCCAGTCTCATGGATTTGACATAGGAGAGTCGAGGCTCATCGCCGGGCTTGAAATAGGCGGCGAAGGTTCCCACGAATCCGGTCGCTATGGCCAGGAAGGCCACCGCGGCAAAGACGCGCAGGCGCCCTTTTCTCCGGCCCTTCACTGCCGGCGGCCGGGGCGCAACGGGTTCCCCCCGGGGCCGAACGATCGGCGCCGCAGTCGAGGGAGAAGCGATTCTCGGTGCACTGAGGGGGAGCGACAACCAGCCCAGGTCCTTGATGTGCTGTTCCGTCTCGCGGATCTGGGAGTCGGCGGCCTGAATCTCCTCGACGAGTTCCATGGCACTTTCCTGAGTCTGCTGCGATTCCTGATCGGTGACCGGCAGAACATTCGCCTGGGCGCTCTCCAGGCCGGCCTCGGCGGCCTGCTGGATCTTCGCGATCTCTTCCCGGAAGCGCTCCATCTCCTCCCGGTGCTGCCGGTTCTTCTCGCTGAGCTCCCGCGACAACAATTCGTACGAGGATCGCAGTTCGGCCAGTTCCTGTTCGACGTCGCGCTGTTGCTCCGGCGGCGCCGCGTTGACCGCGAACTCGAAGTCGGCGGCGGTGTCGCTGTTGCGCAGCGTCGGAACCGACGGGCAGACCGCGGCCAGCCGTTCGCGGACGGTCGTGAAGATCTGGCTCAGCCGCAACCGGGCTGGGCGATCGGGGATGCCGTGGGTCACGACGTCCGCGAAGTATTTGGTGAAGTAGGTCTGCTGGGAGCGCTCGCCGGTGCTGTCGTCGACCCAGGCCTTGTCGTACGCGCTGCTGGCGGCGATGGTGATCACGCCGCCGACCATGGTGAGCTGCTCGAACTCCGCCGTGGCGGCGCCGAGGCTCTTGCCGCTGGAGGTGGCGATGCCCGAGTAGCAGCAGTCCAGGATCACGATCTTCACCTTGGCCGGCGAGTGGCGCAGGGCGTGCCGGACGTCGTCGTACGACAGGCTCGTGGGGCGCCGGCGTTCGGATTTCATGACGGTGCGGCGTACGCACAGGCACAGGTGTGACCCGTCGCTGACGATGCCGTGCCCGACGAAGTAGAACAGTGCGACATCGCGGGCCTCGGCGAACCGTTGCACCAGGATGTCCGGGATGCTTCCGGCATCCCTCTCGTCGGCCAACGTGGTGACGGCCGCGGCAGGCCAGCCGCACACGGCGGAAGTGAGCAGGTCGTGCATGCGCCAGAAACTGTTCTGGGCGGCCGGCACATCGGGAAGTTCCTCGTCCTGGTAGGACCACGTTCCCATGAGCACGGCGCGGGAGGCGCTGTAGTCCAAATCGCCGGCCCTACTTCTGCTGGAGTTTGTTCACCAGTTCGGTCGCGTCGGCCACGTTCCGGCCGGTGAGCTCGATGGTGCCCGCCTTGGTGGTGATCCGGATCTTGACCTCCTCGCGGCGCGCGCGGATGAAGTCCGGCGCCGTCCTGATCAGCGCATAGAGGCCGGAGCTGCTGACCACGGCCAGGAGAATGTCGGCGGCGCCGAGCTCGTTCTTCGACCCCGGAACCGATCGGCGATCGACGCGTAAATGATGGACCGTGGTCAGCCAGTCCAGCAAAGACGGAATCGCCGCCGGATCGGAGATCTCCAGCTCGATGGCCGCCTCGCCATTCGTCTGGCCGAGGAGGACGGAATGATCTTCTTGCGGATCCGGGTCCATCATTGATTCGTACCGCAATTGCGGGGTGAACCGCATCACCTACAAGGTTCGCTCCGGTCAACGGTCGCCGCCGGCCGTACCAATTCGGCCAGAGACCTGCGACGATGTGGCGGTGAGCCGCGCCCTTAAGATTTCGCTCAGCCTCATCCTGCTGGTGATCGCCGCGGCCCTGGCGGTCTGGTCGTGGTTCCTCAGTGGCCGCGACCTCGACGACGCCGACAAGATGTCCAGTGTGGCCGGCCTGTTCGTGTCGTTCCCCTTGGGCGTCGCCGGCCTGGTCTTCGCGATCCTGGCCTGGCGCGACGGCCGCCACGGCCGCTCCAAGGAATCCGGAAAGGCGGGCTCGCACTTCACCGTGACGGCGGGCCGCGATGCCTACACCGCCGAGCAGATGACCATCAATCAGAGTGACGGTCCCGCCACGTGAAGCTGTGGCGATGGGCGAAGGTTCAGGCCGCGCGCGACGCCTACGTCGCCGGCACCCAGTACTTCCAGAACGCGCCGCCGAAGCCGTACTTCCTGGCGCCGGTCCTGCTGGAACCCACCGGCGACCTGTCCACGCTCTCGCCGAGCCAGCTGCTGTCCGTCGGCAACCGGGCGGTTCCCTTCGCCTTCCGCGAGGACGAGTTGCGCGAGCTGGTGCAGTGGCGCGACGACGGCCCGACCGTCTCGGCGCATCTCCTGTACGCCCCCGGTGGCCAGGGCAAGACGCGCCTCGCCGACAAGTTCTTCACCGACAGTGCGGCGCTGGGCTGGCAGACCCGCGCTGCTCGCCACGTCACCGAGGTGCCGTACCCGTCGGAGCCGGACGCCGCGGCCGCGGACACCGTCGAAGGACCGGCGCTGGTCGTTGTCGACTACGCGGACCGGTGGCCGCTGGACGACCTGCTGGGCCTCGCCGCCGAGCTCGGACGCTCCCGCACCGGGCCGGTCCGGATGCTGTTGCTCGCGCGCACGCCGGACTGGTGGATCCCGATGCGGCACCGGCTCGGAAAGCTGGGCTGGGAGGTGCGGCAGCGGCGGCTGGAGCGGCTGACCCAGCCCAGCGACGATCGGCTCGAGGCCTTCGACCAGGCCCGCGCGCGGTTCGCGGCCATCCTGGGCGTCGCCGACACCCGTACGGCGGAGCCCTGGGCGCAGCTGCACGGCCGGCAGTTCGACCTCGTCCTGTCGATCCACATGTCGGCCCTGGCCTCGGTCCTGGCCGGCGCCGGGAGCGAGGTGCCGCTCGCCGATCCGGCGCGGGTGTCGGCGTACCTGTTGGACCGCGAGCGCTCCTACTGGGAGAGCATGCGGACCGCCGGGAGGATCAACGCGCAGCTGACCACCATGTCGAGGGCCGTGGTGGGAGCTGTCCTGGCCGGGCCGTTGTCCTACCCGGGTGGCGTGAGCCTGCTGGAATGCGCCCGCATCTGCTCCACGGCCGAACCGGCGGAGCAGGTCCTCGACGATCACAAGGTCTGCTATCCCGCGGTCGACCCGGCGCACGTGCTCCAGCCGCTGTATCCCGACCGGCTGGCCGAGGACTTCCTGGCCCTGCAGATACCCGGTGCGCGACCCCGGGAGCTCGGGGACGGCGATCCGGCGATCGAGCGGATCCTGGACAACCTGCTGCGCCCCGGCACGGATCTTCCGGCGGAAACCGTCGAACGCATCATCGTCGTCCTGGTCGAGACGGCCCGCCGCTGGGAGCACGTAGCGGACCGCCACTTCCACCCGATCGTCGCCGCGCGTCCCGACCTGGGCTTCACCGTGTTCCCCTGACCCGCTCCGGGCGGCGGATCTCACGCGTGACCCAGCGCCCCCGCAGCAGCCGGCTAGATTTCTCCCGGGGCCGTGTCGATCCGCTCGCCGCTCGTTCGACATGAGGGTGCGAGGGTCGAGAGCGACCCGCCGGACGAGGAGAGCGCGATGCAGAAGTACATGCTGATCATGCGGGGCACCGACGAGACCAACGCGGCCATGATGGCCCGGATCGACGAGATGATGGCCACCACCCGGCAGTTCATCGAGGAGATGGTCAAGGCCGGCGTCTACGTCGCCGCCGAGGGGCTGGACGATCCCGCTCAGGGTGCCGTCGTGCACTTCGGTGACGGCGCCCCAGTGGTCACCGACGGGCCGTACGGCGAGACCCGGGAGCTGTTCGGCGGTTACTTCACGGTCGAGGTCGCCTCGCGGCAGGAGGCGGTCGAGTGGGCCAAGCGGGTCCCGGCGGTGCCCGGTGCCAAGATCGAGGTGCGGCGGGTGCCCGGCGAGGACGAGGTCCCGGAGGCCGGCGGGGAGTTCGTCAAGCAGGACGAGAGCAGCGGCCGGGTCTGATGGGCGCCGCCGACGTCGAGGCCGTCTGGCGCAGTGAGTCGGCGCGGATCGTGGCCACGCTGACCCGCTTCACCGGTGATCTCGGGCTGGCCGAGGACGCGGCCCAGGAGGCGGTGACCGAGGCGCTCGTGTCATGGCCGCGGGCCGCTCCGGCCAATCCGGCCGGCTGGCTGATGGCCACGGCCCGGCGGCGGGCGATCGACGCGATCCGCCGCCGGAGCGCCCTGCGGGACCGGTACGCCCTGCTGGCGGCCGACCCGGCGGCCGGTCCGGTGGTCGACGACGAGATCGACCCGGACCGGATCGACGACGACGTCCTGGCGTTGATGTTCATCAGCTGCCACCCGGTGCTCTCGCCCGAGACCCGGGTGGCACTGACCCTGCGGGTGGTCGGCGGCCTGTCCAGCGAGGAGATCGCCCGCGCGTTCCTGGTGCCCGTGCCGACCGTGCAGGCCCGCATCACCCGGGGCAAGAAGGCGATCGCGGCGGCCGGGGTGCCGTTCGAGCTGCCCGCGCCCGGGGAGCGGCGGGAGCGGCTGGGCGGTGTGCTCAGCGTTCTCTACGTGATCTTCACCGAGGGGTCGACGGCCACGTCGGGTGATCAGCTGGTGCGGCCGGATCTCGCGTACGAGGCGATCAGGCTGGTCCGCACGCTGGCCGCGCTGGTGCCGGACGAGCCGGAGGTGCACGGCCTGCTCGCGTTGTGCGAGCTGACGGCCGCGCGTTTCCCGGCGCGGACCGGGCCGGACGGTGCGCCGGTCCTGCTGGAGGATCAGGACCGGACGCTGTGGGACTTCCCGGCGATCCGGCGCGGGCTGGCCGCACTGGCCCGGGCCGCGGCCGGCGGCCTCGGGCCCTACGGCCTGCAGGCCGCGATCGCGGCCTCGCACGCGTCGGCGCCCTCGGTCGAGGAGACCGACTGGGCGCAGATCGTGGTGCTCTACGAGGCGCTCGCCCGGGTGGCGCCCTCACCGGTGGTCGAGCTCAACCGGGCGGTCGCCGTGGCCATGGCCTCCGGCCCGGCGCCGGCCCTGCTCCTGGTGGACGAGCTGGTCGCCCTGGACCGGCTGCCCGGGTCGCATCTGGTCCCGACCGTACGCGGGGAGCTGCTGACCCGCCTCGGCCGGCTGCCGGAGGCCCGCGCCGAGCTGGAACGGGCGGCCCGGCTGTGCGCGAACCAGCGCGAACGTTCGGTGCTGCTGCGCAAGGCGGCCGCGCTGGGGGCGTGAGCGACGTGCGCTTGGGTGTTCCCCTTACTGTGTCCGGCGTGAGAGCTTGCTGCCCGGCGGAGGGATGCCCGTGGTCGACGGCATTCTGATCCTGCTCATGCTGGTCTTCGCCATCGGTGGTTACCGGCAGGGCTTTGTCATCGGGGCGCTCTCCTTCGGCGGTTTCTTCAGCGGTCTGCTCATCGGGCTGCAGCTCGGCCCGCTGATCGCCGACCAGTTCGCCGACGGTGCCGTGCGGCTGGTCGTCGCGCTCGTCACGATGCTCGCGCTGGCGGTGCTCGGGCAGACCCTCGCGAGCTGGCTGGGCGCCCGGGTCCGCGCGGCCATCGTGCATCCGTCGGCGCAGCGCCTCGACGACGCCGGCGGGGCCGCTGTCTCGCTGGTCGCGGTGCTCGTCGTCGCCTGGCTGCTCGCCGTACCCCTGGGGTCGACGCCTTTCCCGGAGCTCAACAAGCAGGTCCGCAGCAGCGCGGTGCTGCAGGGGATGGACACCCTGCTGCCGCGGCAGCCGCAGGCGCTGTCCGCCGCGTTGCGCGAGTCGCTGGACAGCGACGGTTTCCCGGACGTCTTCGCCGGCCTGGCCGGCACCGCCGCCCGGCAGGTGCCGCCGCCGGATCCGCGGCTGGCCCAGGCCCGGGTCGTCGGCGACGCCCGCCGGTCGGTGCTCAAGGTGGTGGGTACGGCCTGCGAGCAGCGCATCGAGGGCACCGGATTCGTGTACGCGGCCGAGCGCGTCATGACCAACGCGCACGTGGTGGCCGGCACCAGCACCGTGCAGGTGGAGACGACTGACGGCCCCCGCGACGGCACGGTGGTGGTGTTCGACCCGGAACGCGACCTGGCGGTGCTCCACGTGCCGGGCCTGCGCGCGCCGGTGCTGCCGTTCGGGCGGGAGCCGGCGCGGACCGGCGCGGACGCGATCGTGCTGGGTTATCCGCTGAACGGGCCGTACAACGCGCAGGCCGCCCGGGTACGCGAGTCCGGCGACATCACCGGCCCGGCGATCGACGACTCGGCCGACGTGACCCGGCAGATCTACACGATCCGGGCCCTGGTGCGCCGCGGCAACTCCGGCGGCCCGCTGCTGGCGCCCAACGGTGACGTGCTCGGCGTGATCTTCGCGGTGGCCCGGGAGGACCGCAATGTCGGCTTCGCGCTGACCGCGGCGGAGGCAGCCGGCCCGGCGAAGCTCGGCGCGGGGCGCACCCGCGGCGTCGGCACCGGCGCCTGCGGCTGAGCAGCGGGATCAAGCAGTCGGCCGGCTGTCGATCCACACCGTCTGCGTCACCCACCCCTTGGTCGGTGTGACGACGGCGCATCCGCCCAGCGTCACCGGAGCCGCGACGGCAGCGCACTCTTCCTGGGAAATGTCCCGATAGGTCACCCGGGTGGGTGCACCGTCGGATGCCCCGGCGCGGTGGCATCATCGGTCGATGACGAGCGTGCACATCCGGTTGGCGGGCCCGGGGGAACATCTCGACGACGCGGCCATGATCTGGGCCGAGGCCACGGCGGCGCGTGACGGCGACGCCGAGATCGCGGCGTTGAGCGTGGCCCGCCCGATCATCCAGCGGGTCCACCCGCGCAGCGGCCGTCTCGAACAGCGCTACCGGCTCGACCTCTGAGCCGGTCACTGCCCGTCGCCGGGTCGGCGGCCCGGTGGTTGTTCCGGGGTCGGCAGAGCCGCCACCCGTTTGCGCAGGGCCACGGTCTGCGGCCGGTCGTTCGCCACCTCCAGGCCGGCTCCGGCGTGCACGAGCGTCAGGGGGCGCGGATCCTCGTCGTGCAGCGCGTACGTGGCCTGCGTCGAGGTCACGGTGACCCGCAGACTGCGGCCCTGCCAGCGGACCGCGAAGCGGAGCCGGTTGATGCCCGCCGGCAGCGCCGGGTCGAAGGAGAGCACGCCGCCGTGGTCGCGCAGGCCGCCGAAGCCGCTGACGATCGCGGTCCACGCGCTGGCCAGCGAGGCCATGTGCAGGCCGTCGCGGCTGTTGTGGTGCAGGTCGAGCAGGTCCACCGTGGCGGCCTCACGGGCGTAGCGGTGGGCCAACTCCAGATGGCCGGTCTCGGCGGCCAGCACGGCCTGGGTGCCCGCCGACAGCGACGAGTCGCGGACGGTACGGCGTTCGTAGTAGTCCAGGTTGCGGGCCTTCTGGGCGGGCGTGAACGCGTCGCCGCACCAGTGCATCGCCAGCACCAGGTCGGCCTGTTTGACCACCTGGCGGCGGTAGAGCTCGAAGTACGGCGCGCTCAGCAGCAGCGGGTACTGCGCGGGATCGTCGGTGAAGGCCCACTCCGGGTGACCGGTGAAGCCCGCCGACTGCTCGTGCACCTCCAATTCGGGGTCGTAGGGCAGGTGGACCGCGGCTGCCGCCGTACGCCAGGACAGCGCCTCCCGGTCGGTGACGCCGAGCCGGTCCGCGAGGTCGGGATGCCGGGCGACCGCGTCGGCGGCGCCGCGCAGGTTCCGGGCCGCCATCAGGTTGGTGAAGATGTTGTCGTCGGACAGGGCGCTGTACTCGTCCGGTCCGGTGACGCCGGGCAGGTGCCAGACGCCGCGCCGGTCGAAGTGGCCGAGGGAGTCCCACAGCCGGGCCGTCTCGACCAGCAGTTCGACGCCGCATTCCCGGTCCAGCGTGTCGTCGCCGGTGACCATGCGGTAGCGCAGGACCGCGTCGGCGATGTCGGCGTTGACATGGAAGCCGGCCGTGCCCGCCGGCCAGTAGCCCGAGCATTCCTGGCCGCGGATCGTGCGCCACGGGAACGCCGCCCCGCGCAGCCCGAGTGCCTGCGCGCGTTCCCGGGCCAGCCAGAGCGTCGAGTGCCGCCAGCGCAACGCGTCGGCGGCGGCCCGCGGCTGGGTGTAGGTGAGCACCGGCAGGACAAAACCCTCGGTGTCCCAGAACGTGTGCCCGTCGTACCCGGGACCGGTCAGGCCCTTGGCCGGGATCGCCCGCCGTTCCGCCCGGGCGCCGGACTGCAGCACATGGAAGAGCCCGAAGCGGACCGCCTGCTGCAGCTGCGCGTCGCCCTCGATGACAACGTCGGCGTTGTCCCAGAACTCGCGCAGGTATTCCTGCTGCTCACGCAGCAGCCCGGCGAAGCCGGTGCGGCGGGCGCCGATCAGGGCGGCCGCGACCTGGTCGCGCAGCGACGGCACCGAGCGGATGCTGGACCAGCCGTACGCCATGGTCTTGACGACCGTGAGGGTCGCGCCCGGCCGCAGCACTCCGGTGACATTGGTACGCGCCCAGCACGGCTCCCCGTCCGACTCGACGACAACATCCTCGCCGCCGGTGACGATGTGTTCCATGCCCGCGGCCATGAGCTGCTTGCTGACCCGGGTCCGGTGTACGAGCAGGGCGCTGTGCGAGCCCACGACGTGCTCCACGGCTTCGAGCGGGTTCTCCAGCGCGGCGGCCACCCGCGGATCCACCGAGGTGGTCGACTGCTCCTCATTGGTGATCAGCTCGGACTGCACGATCACCCGTACGGCGGCGTCGACCGCCTCGACCTGGTACTCGATCGCGGCGACGGCCCGCTGGGTGAACGACACCAGCCGGCGCGAGCGGACCCGGACCCGCCGGCCCGCCGGTGAGGTCCAGTCCGCCTCGCGGGTGAGCACACCGTTGCGCAGGTCCAGCCGGCGCTCGTGGTGGTGCAGGGTGCCGTAGCGGACGTCGAACGGCGCGTCGTCGACCAGCAGCCGGATGATCTTCCCGTCGGTCACGTTGACCACGGTCTGGCCCGACTCCGGATAGCCGTAGCCACCCTCGGCGTACGGCAGCGGACGGCGTTCGTGGAACGAGTTGAGGTAGGTGCCGGCGATCCCGTGCGGCTCGCCCTCGTCGAGGTTGCCGCGCAGCCCGATGTGGCCGTTCGACAACGCCAGCACGCTCTCCGACTGCGCGAGCCGGTCCAGGTCGAGGGTGGTCTCGCGGACACACCACGGCTCGACGGGGAACGGCGGTTGCCCGGTCATGGTGCTGCCTCAGTCATGGTCTGACCCTCCCGCGCTGGTTGGGGTGTTCGCGCCCGTGTAAGACCCTGGTGCCGGCCCGGTGTCGCCGTACCCGTGCTTGCGCCAGGGAGTTGACCGGTTCCGCCGGACCCGGTCGGGCGGGATGGTGGAGCCAGTCCGGTCGAGAGAGGAGCTGCCATGGTGCGGGGTGCGGGAATGAAAGGGCTCACTGCGCTCGACAGCGCCACCGCGTGGCTCAACACGCCACCACTGACGGCCACGGACCTGCGCGGCAACGTGGTGGTGGTCAACTTCTGGACGTACACGTGCATCAACTGGATCCGTACGCTGCCGCACGTACGGGCGTGGGTGGACCGCTACCGCGACCACGGACTCGTCCTGCTCGGCGTGCACTCGCCGGAGTTCGGTTTCGAGCACGACCTCGGCAACGTCCGCCGGGCCGTGGCCGGGATGCGGGTCGGCCACCCGGTCGCCGTCGACAACGACTTCCGGATCTGGCGGGCCTTCGACAACCACTACTGGCCGGCGCTTTACTTCATCGACGCCCGGGGCGAACTGCGCCACGCCCACTTCGGTGAGAACGACTACCAGCAGTCGGAGGTGGTGATCCAGGACCTGCTGACCGAGTCGGGACGGCAGATCCCGCCGCACGGCCCGCGCGCGGTGGACGCGGCCGGGCTGGAACTGCCGGCCGACTGGGACAACCTGGCCTCTCCGGAGACGTACCTCGGCTACGAGCGTGCCGAGAACTTCGCCTCACCCGGCGGTGCCGTCGCCGACGTCCCGCACAGCTACGCGGCGCCGGCCCGGTGGGCCGTGAACGACTGGGCGCTGACGGGGGACTGGACCGTCGGCCCGCGCGACGCCCGGCTGCACGCGCCCGGCGGCTCGATCGTGTTCCGCTTCCACGCCCGTGATGTGCACCTGGTGCTGAGCTCACAGCCTCACAGCGGGCCGGTGCGGTTCCGCGTCCAGCTCGACGGTCAGGCCCCGGGCGCGGCAGCGGGACTCGACGTGGACGCCGAGGGCCGCGGGGAGCTCACCGAGCCGCGGCTGTACCAGCTCGTGCGCCGGCCCGGCTCGGTCACGGACGGCACCTTGGAGATCACCTTCCTTGATCCGGGCGCCCTCGCCCACGTGTTCACCTTCGGCTGACGGCGCTAGCTTCCCGGGTAGCCCAGGCTGCTGCCGGTGCCCCAGCCGACACCGCCGGGCGGCTGCTTCCACGTGCGGCCGCGACGATCGCCGAGCGCGGCCGCGAGGTGCGGCCACCGTTTCCGGGCCGCCTGACGGCTGATGCCGACCGCCTCTCCGAGCTCGGGATATCCCGCCCCGTACAGCGCGGCGTCGGCGGCGCTGGTGGAGATCAGATCGGCGAGCAGGGTGCGCATGTGCTCGCCCGCCGTCATCCGCGCGAGCTGCGAGCGTCGCCGCGCTTCCGGGTCCGGCTCGGATGGGCCATTCGTCGGGTCATCGTCGAGCTGCCGGGTCCAGCGCCGGACGAGCTCATTCAGTTCGATCCGCAGCTGGTCACGCTGGTTGGGGCTCATGGTGTCCATGCCTGACCTCCCTCGGCCGCCAGCCTGCGCTCGACAACCAAGGTTGTCAAGGGCGCTGCGCTGACGCGCATCGGACAACCTGTCCGATTCGGTGTGGTCGTTTCTTTCTCCTATGGTCCACACTTGCCGGGTGCCGAATTCGGAGAGCAAGTCATTGGCCGAATCGGCCTCGACCTGGATGCAGGTGGTGTTCGGCGGATTGGGAGTGGCGATTGCGCTGGTGGCGCTGGTGATCGCGTATTTCGCCTGGGTCCAGCCGCATTCCCCGGCCGCCGACGACGACAAGGCCGAGCCGGCGCCACCGGCGCCGGTCACCGGGACCACCACGCCGGAGACGGCCGGTCCCACCACCGCGGCGGCCGGGGTGCCGCTGGTACGGCTCACCCCCGCCGTCGGCGCCGGCAACGTCCGCCCGGCCGACGATGACCTGGTGATCCACTGTGCCACCGGACAGACCAGCGACCGCCAGCGGGTCGTCGAGTACGACCTGCTCGGCCGGTACACGGCGCTGAACGCGGAGCTGCGGGTGTCCCGGGCGCGCGACGGCGACACGCCGCTTCAGCTCAAGGTCTTCACCGATGACGCGATCGCCGCGAATCAGGTCGTCACCAAAGGTAAAAGCGCCCCGATGCGTATCCCGCTCGACGGGAAGCAGAAGATGCGGGTCCAGTTGACCTGTCAGTTCCCGGACGGCGAGATCAAACTCGACAATCCCGAGCTCGATCATTCCTGACCGGGTGTCACCCGTTCGGGGATTGGTGCATGACCCCGGTTGCCCGTAACGTTCGGGCCTTCGGAAATGCCATTCGATCGGGGAGCGGCTTTGGCGGCGAATCCGCAGGCTCCAATTCCGGCGCGGCCGAGTTCGCCGGCCGGCCCGGCACCGCACAGCGGACCGCCCTTCCAAGGGAACGCCGGACCGCAGAGCACCCAATCGCCGCCCGGCGCAACCTACGGCCAGCCACCCCAGTCCGGCGCCCCTTACGGCCAGCCGCCGCCATCCGGCACGCCCACGCAGGCCATGCCCACGCAGGCCATGCCGGCCCCGGCCGCGCCCAGCCCAGCCACGCCCGGCTCGTCCGGGCAGCCCACCCAGCCGATGTCATTCGGACCGCCCGTCCCGCCGATGCGGGCCGGCCAGCGTACTCAGCCGGCGCCGGCCGCACCTGCGCAGACCGCGTCAGGCGCTGCGGGCGCGAGCCCGGCCGCGGCGGCGTCGCGGAGTCGCAGCGGTCTGCTGGTGGTCACCCTGGTCGTCGCGGTGCTCGCGTTGGTCGTCGGCCTGGCCGGAGTCGTCATCGCGGCCATCGCTCTCGGCCGCAGCGACAAGGCCACCACGCTGGCGACCAGCGCGAACGAGCGCCCGCTGCCTCCGGCGAACGTGGCGACGCCGGCGGTTCCCGAGCCGACGGATCCGGCCGACCCGCCCACCGAGACCCCGGAGCCGGGCGCGACCACCTCACCCGGGGACATCAGCCCGACCGCCGAGTTCGCGATCGCCTATCAGGACCAGCACCTGCGTGTGCAGACCGAGCGATGCCAGTCCGACTACGGTGCCGCGGTCGACTTCGACGAGCCCCGGGTGATCGGCGGCACCGAGGGCGACATGGTCTACGACCAGTGCAATCCCGGCATCATCAAGACCGGGCTGCCGCTCGCGGAGGTCTCCGGCCAGAGCGCCACTCCCGCCGACTGCCTCGAGAACATCAGGACCACGCCCGCGCAGTCGCCGATCGCCCCGGCCGAAGGGCTCACCTTCTGCTTCCTGACCTCACGCAACGACGCCGCCGCGCAGGGCACCACCCAGAAGCTTGTCTTCGTGACCGTCGACTCCATCACCGAGAAGAACGATCACGGCATCCTGACCATCACGCTGAAGGCGTGGAACGTGCCGGAGTGAGCCGCTCAGCGGGGCGGCTGAGCGTCCGCCAGCTCCGGCTCCAGTCCTTCCTCGACAACCCGTTCGGGTCGTAGCCGCGGGAACGCCGCCGCGGTCACCGCCACCACCGCGATCCCCAGCAGCCAGCCCGCCACCACGTCGCTGGTCCAGTGCACGCCGAGCACGATCCGGCTCAGCCCGGTCAGCACCGTCACCGCGATCGCCGAGCCCCACAGCACCCAGCGTTTCGCGCCCCGGGCGACCGGCAGCAGCACCAGTACGAACACCCCGGCGGTCAGGGCCGCGTTGAGCGCGTGCCCGGACGGGAACGAATACCCGGTGGCCCGGGCGACCGGGTCCAGCAGGTCGGGGCGGTGCCGGCCGACCAGCAGCTTGAGCAGTGCGCCGAGCACGCCGCCGACCGCCATCGCCGTTACCGCCCACAGTGCGAGCCTTTTGGCCCGGCGCCGGAGCAGCCAGATCACCAGGATCAGCGCCGCCGCCCGCAGCGGCATCGGAGCGAAGATGTTGGTCCACCACTTGTTGGCCTCGGTCCAGTGCGGATGGCCCAGCGCCCAGGTGTGCAGGGAGTCCGTGACCGCCCGGTCGAGGTCGTGCAGGGGTGGCCAGCCGCCGGCGACGAGCGCGGCGATCAGCGCGAACGGCACCAGCCCCAGCAGGGCGAGGGCGGACGCCGTCGTGAGCCGCATGCCGAGCTTCATCTTCTCTCTCTACCCCAGAACCGCTTTCTGAATCCATACACATATGTGGACGCGTTTCCTGTACGTAGACACGGTGTTATGCTCCGCCTCCCATAGGCATCGAGCCACGACGATTGCCCGAGGAGTACCCGTGCTGTTCTCATCCGTTGCCTGGCTGACCACCGCCGTCCTGGCGTTGTCACCCACGCCCACCACCGTCGCCCCCGATCCGGTCACCATCACGGTCGACGCCCGGCATCCGGCCGGGCGGCTGCCCGCCGACTTCGTCGGGCTCTCCTTCGAGATGCGCGAGCTCGGCATCGGCAACCTCGACCCGGCCAAGGGCAACACCGCCGCCCTGCTGCGCACGCTGGGTCCCAGCAACCTGCGGATCGCCGGCAACACCCTGGACCGCGACACCCTCTGGGTGCCCGAGGGGCAGCAGGCTCCTGATCCACTGCCTGAGTGGGTGCGGGACGTCGTGCGGCCGGCCGACATCCGCCGGCTGGACGCGCTGCTGCGGAGCACCGGCTGGCGGACCGAGGTCGGCATCAACGTCGGCCGCTGGGACGCCGAGCTCGGCGCCGACCAGGCCGCGGCGATGACCGCGATTCTCGGCCGCCGGCTGGTCGCCGTCGAGTGCGGCAACGAGCCGGACCAGTGGGCGGGCAAGGCGCTGCGCCCGGCCGGGTACGCGTACCCGGACTATCACGCCGACTGGCTGGCCTGCGCCGACGCCGTGGGGCACCACCGCATCGCCGGGCCCGACACCGCGGGCACCTCCTCGGACTGGGCGGCCTCGCTGGCCCGTGACGAGCACGAGCGGATGGCCATGCTGACCGTGCACCAGTACAGCTCCGGCCCGGACGCCACCATCGCGACGCTGCTGGCCCCGCAGACGGTCACCAACCAGCTCAGGTCGGTGGCCAAGAACCTCGCCGCCGCGCAGGCCGCCGGGCTGCCGATGCGCGTCGACGAGGCCAACTCGGCCTACAGCGGCGGCGTCGACGGGGTCAGCAACAAGTACGCCTCGGCGCTGTGGGGACTGGACTACAGCATGCAGATGGCCCAGGCCGGGCTGGCCGGGGTCAACATCCACGGCGGCCTCGGCGTCTGCAACGAGCCCATCTGGAACGGCAAGTGGCAGCGCTACACGCCGATCTGCGCGGCGGACAAGGCCGACGAGGCGGCCCAGATCTACCGGGCCATGCCGATCTACTACGGGCTGTGGATGGCCCGGCGGATGGGCTCCGGCCAGTTCCTGCCGGTCACGGTCTCGCCGGGGCGCAACATCACCGCGTACGCGGTTCGCGGCGACGACTGCAAGCTGCGGGTCGCGGTGGTGCAGAAGGACGACACGTCGGCGACACCCGTCACCGTGACCCTGAACGTGGGCGGGCGCGACCGGCGCGGCCAGGTGCTGCGGATGACCGGCGAGAGCCTCGGCGCCGAGCCGACGGCGGTGCAGGGCGCCACCGTCGACCGGTCCGGGCACCTGCGGCCGGGGCGTCCCGACGTGACCCGGGTCCGCGGTGGCTCCTTGTCCCTCGACGTTGCCGCCGGCAGCGCCGCTGTCATCACCCTCGACCGCTGAACGGGGCTGTCATGCGTACCGTCATCGCATTGGTGTCCGTGCTGGCCGTGGCGACGCCCGCGCAGGCGGTCCCGCCGCGGCCGGACCTGATGACCCCGGCCACCGCGGTCGCTGCCCGCAGCGACCGCCGGCCGGTCGCCGGTGGCGTCCACGACGCCGCCGTGGGCCGGACGTTCATCTCCTGGGCCGGGCAGTACGAGGACAACTACGTGCAGTCCTACGAGCACCGCACCGGCACCTGGAGCGCCCCGGTCCGGGTGGCCGGCGGCGACAACGACTCGCACAACTATCCGACCATGATCCAGGCCGCCGACGGGCACCTTCTGGTCTTCCGCGGTCTGCACAACCGTGAGCTGTGGGTGGCCCGGTCGCCGCGACCGCACTCGATCGGGGGCACCTGGACCGACGTGAACATCGCGGAAGGGCTCGGGGCGACGTACCCGATGCCCTTCCGCACCGCCGACGGCACGATCTTCGTCTTCTTCCGCGAGACCGCCGGGGATTTCGACCCGGCCTTCCCGACCGACACCCGGCCGATGAAGTACGTCCGGTCGACCGACGACGGGCGGACCTGGCAGAGCTCGACCAGCCTGACCGGGGACCGCTGGGCGATCGCGCCGCTGAACCGGCCGGACAACATGAACGAGATCTACGTCGGCCAGCTGCGCTACGAGCCCGCGACGCTGCTGCACCGTGAGCGGGTCGGCATCGTCTACACGCTGGCCGGCGGCGGTCCGGAAGGGCACCTGCACGACCGCTACCACCGCAACATCTACTACACGGCGTTCGACCCGGGCTCCCTGACGTTCCGCTCGGCCGCCGGGCGGTCGCTGGGCACCTCGATCGACGACGTCGATCAGGAGGCGCACCTGAAGGTCGTGGAGACGCCGCTGCAGACGGTGAACCCGCGCTCGCCCGACTACATCAACCTGGTCGGCACGACGCTCGGGGTCGCGCCGTTCGTGGTGTGGATGCAGCTCGACCAGGCCGGCGTGGTGCACACCCACACCGGGACGTGGGCCGGGCCCGGCGGCTGGCGCACCCGGGAGGTGGCCACCGGTGTGCGGGTCCGCGACATGGAACCGGCCGGACCGGCCGGCTGGCGGATCTACGCGACCCCGGCGGACGGCACGCCCGGCATCGGCGTCTACCGGCTGACCGCCGGCAGCTTCTGGCGGTACGGGACGACGATCGCCACTCCCGAGCCGGTGCAGCGCATCGAGGTGATCGACGGCCGTCGTGACCCGGCCTGGATCCTGGCCACCGGGGCCAGCAGCGCGCGCGAGGTGGCGGTGGCCGATGGCGATATCTACGTCGCGGGCCGTCCGCGACCGTGATAATCATGGCAACCATGCTGGGTGATCTGGTGCGACTGAGAGCCATGGAACCGTCCGACGCCGAGGCGCTGTGGCGGTGGAACCACGACCCGGAGGTCATGCGTTGGATGCAGGACAGCCACCCGCAGTCACTGGCCCAGGTGACGCGGTGGCTGGGCGAGGAGCGGGGCCGCAACGAGTACGGCGACCTGCTGCTGGGCGTCGAGGTCCAGGCCGATGACAAGCTCATCGGCCTGGTCCGGCTGCACGGCGCCGAGCCCGAGCTCGGCATCGCCGAGCTGGACATCTATCTGGGCGAGCGGAACTACTGGGGCAAGGGGTACGCGACGGACACGGTCCGCACGGTGTGCCGCTACGGCTTCGACAAGATGCGCCTGCACAAGATCACTCTGACCGTCGTGACGGAGAACGAGGCGGCCTGGCGCGCGTACCGCAAGGTCGGCTTCGTGCAGGAGGGCCGCCTGCGCGAGGTCTTCCGCCGCGACGGCCGGTGGTACGACCAGTACACGATGGGCCTGCTGGCGGGCGAGCTGACCGACGCCTGACCCCCTTTACCGACAGGTCCTCTCGTAGGGCACGTCGGTCACATAGCGCGCCCACTCGTCCCGGGTGAGGCCGCCGTTGACAGCACAGGCGCGCTCGGTCGCGTGCCGGCGGAGATCGTTGAGGTCAGCCAGGTCCCACACCGCGGCGGTGCGGCGCAGACCGGCGGCCAGGCTGTTCCCGTCGGCACTGAACGCCACCGCCGACGTCGAGCTGACCTGGCCGTCGAGCTGGGCCAGGCGGCGGGGGTGGCTGCGGTCGGTCAGGTCCCACACCAGCACGGCGTCCGGACCGCTGTTGACCAGGGTGCGTCCGTCCGGGCCGAGCGTCACCGCGTCGGCCGAGCCGAAGTCGCCGACGACCTGGGTGAGCTGACGGGGACGACTCGGATCGGTCGTGTCCCACAGCAGCACCACGCCGTACGAGCCGCCGGCGGCGAACGTCCGTCCGTCGGCGCTCAGCGCCAGGGTGCCCAGGGCGCCGGAGGAATCGCTGAGCAGCGCCGCCTTCCGGGGCGAGGCCGGCCTGGTCAGGTCCCACAGCTGGACGTTCACGCCGTTGCCGACGGCCAGGGTCTTCCCGTCGGCGCTGAGGGCCAGCACGTCCAGTCCGATCCGGACTCCCTCGAAGCGGGCCAGTTGTCGCGGTGCGCGGCGGTCGGCCGTGTTCCACAGCTCGACCGTTCCGTCAGCGAGGCCCACGGCGAGCAGCCGGCCGTCCCGGCTGAGCGCCGACGCGGCCACCGAATTGGTCCCGCCGGTCATCCTGACGACGGGGTGGCCGATGGACAGGTCGGCGGTGTCCCACAGCCGCACGGTGTCGGTACTGCTGGTGACCACGGTGCGTCCGTCGGCGCTGAGCGCGACCGCGTCCAGCGAGTCGAGGTGGCCCTTCAGCCGGCCCAGCAGGCGGGGGGCGGCGGGCCGGGCCAGGTTCCACACCTGCGCGGTGCCGTCGTAGCTGCCGGTGACGAAGGTCCGTCCGTCGGCGCTGAGGGCGACCCCGCTGATCTCGTCGCTGTGACCGGCGACCTCGGCGACCCGGCGCGGGCCGGTGCTCTCGGTCAGATCCCACAACTGCTCGGTGTAGTTGCGACCCTCCATGGCCAGCGACTGCCCGTCGGCGCTGAGGGCGATCGCGTTCAGCGACCCGGAGTTGTGGGTGAGCTGAGCGACTTTCACGGGCTTGCCGGGGCGGGTCAGGTCCCATGCCAGTACGGCGCGGTTCACGTAACTGGACACGAGGGTGTGCCCGTCGGCGCTCAGCGCGATCGCGGTCACCCATCCGGTGCCGTCGGTGAGCTGGGCCACGCGGCGGACGTCGGCGCGGTCACTGAGATCCCACACCGAGACGGGCCGATCCTGCTGGCTGACGGCGAGCGTACGCCCGTCCGCGCTGAGCGTCAGGTCGACCGACGAGCGCTTGAGCTCGTCCAGCGTGTCGAGACGCTGCGGGTCACCACGGTCGCTCAGATCCCACACCTCGGTGCCGTCCCACCGGCTGGTCACCAGGGTGCGCCCATCGGCGCTGAGGGCCAGATCGTCCAGTTGCGAGTCGCTCTCGGCGAGGCGGGCCAGGCGGTGCGGCTCACGCCGATCGGTCAGGTCGTACACCAGCGCGGAGCCGTCCGCACTGCCGCTGACCAGGGTGCGCCCGTCGGCGCTGAGCGCGACCGCGGTCACGCTGTCGGTGTGGTCGGTGAGCTGGGCCAGGCGGCGGGGATGACGGCGGTCGCCGAGGTCCCACAGCAGTACGGTCCCGTCCTGGCTGGCCGTGGCCAGGAGCGTGGCGTCCTTGCTGAGGGCGATGCTCACCACGAAGTCGGCGTGGTCGGTGAGCCGGGCCAGGCTCCGCGGGGTGCCACGCTCGGGCAGGTCCCACAGCCGTACGGTGCTGTCGGCGCTCCCGGTCACCAGCAGCCGCCCGTCGGAGCTGAACGCCGACGCGGTCAGCGATCCGGTATGGCCGCTGAGGGTCCCCGCGTAACGGGTTCCGACCACCGTGTTGACGAGCGCGGCCTCGGCCCGGTCGCCCGGGTTGAGCTGTGCCGCCGCGAGACCGAGTTGGGTCGCCGTACGCGGATCCTGCTGCCGGACGGAGTCGGCCTGGCTGATCAGGCGCTGGCTGATGCCGATCCGCTGCTGGGTGCGGGCCGCCTGCTCCTGCCGTTGCGCCTCGGCGGCGGCGGCCGCTGCCTTACGCCGCTGCTCGGCGGCGAGGTTTCGCTGGCGTTGGGCCTCGGTCGCGGCGCGGTCGGCGCGGGCCTGTTGCCGATCGGCGGCGTCGCGTTGCCGCCGCGCGTCGGCGGCGGCCTGCGCCGCCTTGCGTTCCTGCTCGGCGGCGAGGGTTCGCTGGCGTTCGGCCTCGGCCGCGGCGCGGTCGGCCCGGGTCTGCTGCTGACGCGCCGCGGCGGCGGCCTTGGTGGCGTTGTCCTCCTGCCGGTCCGCCTCGGCCGCCGCCTCTCCCGCCTTGCCCTGCTCCCGGCGGGCGTCCGCCGTGGCCTGCTGAGCACGGCGCTGCTCGTCCCCGGCGATCTGCTGCTGACGTTGCGCCTCGGCGGCGTAGACCGTGGCGGAGACGCGATGCTGGTCGGCCAGCTGTTGCTGCCGCGACGCCTCGACCGCCGACGCGTTCGCCGTCCGCGCGTTGCGTACCGCGAGCGCGCCGGTGACCCCGGCCAGCACCAGGAGCAGGCCCACGACAGCGAGCACGCCGCGGCGCAAGCGGATCATCCCGCGGTGCCGGGCGACGTCCTCGCTGTCCAGGTCTTCCTTGCTCACGCCGTGGATGGAGGCGGCCAGTTCGGCGACGGCGTCACGGAACCGGCCGTGGCGCAGGTCGAGTTCGCTCTCCGAGCGGGCCCAGCGCAGGTCCAGGTGACGCGGCTCCTCCTGGAACACACCGCGCAGAGCGGGCGGTACGGCCGTCGACCGCTCCCAGTCGAAGTCACCCCGGGCGGAGTCCCAGACCCACTCCCCGGACGTCACGACGGGCAGCAGCCGGTCCACCGGGTGGTCGGCCAGCCAGGCCTCGATCTCCTGGTTGACCCAGCGGGAGCCCGCGGCCTCCGGACAGGCCAGCAGGACGAAGTACTGCGATCCGGCGAGGGCCTTCTGAATGGACGACCACAGCGCCGGGCTGGTGCCGAGGCCGGTCTGGTCGCGGAACACCTCCAGCGCCCGTCGGCGGTGCCACGGCCTCGCCAGCCGTTGCAGACCACGCTGCAAAGTCGGTGCCAGTGCCCCGTCGGCCGCATGACTGTAGGAGATGAAAGCGTCATAAGGCATGTCGAGGCCCTTCCCCGTAGCAAGGTCGCGCCAGATTGTGCCGTAACACCATGGCGTACGTCGATGGGTTAGTTGCTCCACGGCAATTGACGGCACCGGCGCGGCACCACCCGGCCGGCCGGATGATCTAGGATCTCCGGCCAGCACGGGGAGGAAATCGCACATGTGGCCATTCAGCAAGCGCGGACCGGCGACGGCCGGCCTGATGATCGACCCGACCAACGGTGACCCGCAGGTACGGGCGCTCGTGGCGGCCGTGGCGGCCCGCGACGGCGCCACCATCCGGGCCATCCTGGACGGAGCGCCCGATCCCGACACGCACGCCTACCTGATGGAGTCGGCCGCCGAGGTCGACGGCGTGCAGGACTGGATCGGCGGGTGGATCGCCGCCGAGCCGCACTCCACACTGCCGGTGCTGCTCAGGGGCTGCCACGGCGTCTTCTGGGCCTGGGAGGCCCGCGGCGCCGCGCGGGCCGAGTACACCCGCGAGGAGCAGTTCCGCGAGTTCCACCGCCGGCTGCGGATCGCCGAGAACGCCCTGGACGAGGTCGTCGAGCGCGACCCGGACAACGTGACCGCGTGGACCTGGCTGGTGACCTCGGCCCGCGGCCGGCAGGTCGCCCCCGACGAGGCCGCCGCCCGTTTCGCCGAGGTGGTCAAGCGCCACCCGGCGCACGTCGTCGCGCACGAGCAGTACCTGCAGTATCTGTGCGCCAAGTGGTTCGGCAGCGACGAGCAGATGTTCGCCTTCGCCCGGCAAGCCACCGCGGCCGCCCCGGACGGCAGCCTGGTGCCGGAGGTCCTGGTCGTCGCGCACATCGAGAAGTGGCTGTCGCTGCCGCGCGGCGAGGACGACCAGTACCTGCGCAGCGCGCCGGTCCGCGCGGACATGCTGGCCGCGGTGCACAAGTCACTGTTCCGCCCGGCGTTCCGGCCCGGCCTCGGCTGGTTCCCGCGGGCCAACTCGTTCGCGATGGGCCTGGAGAAGGCCGGCGAGTTCGACGCGGCGGCGCGGGTCTTCGACATGATCGGCGACCAGGTGACCGACTGGCCGTGGAGCTACTGCGGCAACGTCGTCAAGGAGTTCGCGGCGGCGCGGGAACGGGCGTATCGGCACCGGGGCTGAGGTTGCGGGCGCAGGCGGCCAGCGTGTCGAGAAGGTCCTGCTGTCGTGCCGGGCTCAGGCCCGCGCACATCCTCTTCTCGACGGCGCGGACCGCCGTGCTGGCCGCGAGCAGCTGATCGCGGCCGGCCGGGGTCAGCTCGGCCGGCAGTTCGCGCCCCCGGGCAGCGGTCGCCGGCCGGGTGACCAGCCCCCGCTCCTCGAGGCCCTGCAGCACCACGTTCATCGACTGGCGGGTGACGAAGGTCCCGCGGGCCAGTTCGGCGTTGGACAGGCCGGGCCGCTGACCCAGCAGTTCCAGGCAGGAGTACTGCGGGACGGTCAGCTGCAGTGGCCGCAGCACCGCGTCCATCGCGGCGCGCAGCGCCACCGCGGCCTCCTTGAGGACGTAGCCGACGGCGTTCTCCACCGGCCCGACCGTTTCCTGTTGCGTCATGTCAGCATCCTGACATACGCTGATGGATGTCAGGACTTTGACATAGCGAACCAAGACGCGAGGAGTGAACCATGACGGTCACCGGACCCGACTTCGTCGCCCTGCAGGTGCGTGACGTGCCCCGATCCGCCGCCTTCTACGAGCAGCACCTCGGCCTGCGCCGGATCCCGGCGAGCCCGCCCGGCGCGGTCGTCTTCGCCACCCAGCCCGTGGCCTTCGCGGTGCGCGAGCCGCTGCCCGGCGTTGATCTCGACGCCGGCCGGCCCGGACTGGGAGTCGCCCTGTGGCTGCACAGCACCGATGCCCAGGCGCTGCACGACGCGCTCGACGCCGCCGGCGTGCCGATCGTGACGCCGCCCTTCGACGGGCCGTTCGGCCGCACTTTCACCTTCAGCGACCCCGACGGTTACGCCGTCACGATCCACGACAAGGCGTGACCACCTTCCGGATGCGGGCGCGCGGCCCGTTCTCGCTGCGCAGCGCCGCCCGCTTCGTCGCGGGGTTCTCGGCCGGACAGGGCGGCGGCGACGAGGCGCGGCTCGACCTGGCCTTCCCCGCCGAGCACGGCTGGACCCCGGTCGGCGTCCGCGTCACCGGGGACGGCGCCGAGCCGGTCGCCGAGGTCGTGGCCAACCCCGGCTCGGTGCCGGTCGAACGGATCCGCGGCCAGGTCGAGCGCATCCTGTCCCTGGATGTGGACGGCACCGAGTTCCCGGCGGTGGGGGAGCGGGACGCCGTCGTCGGCGAGTTGCAGGCCCGTTATCCGGGGCTGCGGCCGGTGCAGTTCCACAGCCCGTACGAGGCCGCGGTGTGGACGATCATCGGGCAGCGCATCCGCCGGAGCCAGGCCGCGGGCCTCCGTACCCGGCTCGCGACCCAGCTGGGGGAACAGATCGACTTCGGCGACGGGCGGCTCCCGTCGTTCCCGGCGCCCGACCGGCTCGCCGGCCTGCGCGAGTTCCCCGGCCTCACCAGCCGCAAGATCGAGCAGCTGCGGTCCCTGGGCCGGGCCGCCGACGACGGACAGCTCGACGCCGCCACCCTGCGCGCCCAGCCGCCCGAGGAGGCCCTGACCCGGCTGCGGACCCTGCCCGGCATCGGGCCGTTCTCCGCCGAGCTGATCCTGCTGCGCGGGGCCGGCGACCCCGACGCCTTTCCCCGCAACGAGAAACGGCTGCACCAGGCCATGGCCGGCGCCTACCGGCTCGGCGACGATCCCGGCCTCGCCCAGCTCGAGGCCATCGCCGAGCGCTGGCGTCCGTACCGGACGTGGGTCGCGCTGTTGCTGCGCGCGTCGCTGGCCGAGCAGGGCCAGGCCGATCAGGTACGGCTCAGCCGATGATCACCGTCTGCAGCTCGGTGAACGCCTCCATCGGGTGGGCGCCACCCACCCGCCCGAGGCCGCTGTCGGAGCCGGACCGCCCACCGAACGGCAGGTGGCTCTCCCAGTAGTTGGTCGACTCGTTGATGTTCACCCAGCCGGTACGCACCGCGTCGGCGAACGCGAGCCCGGTGCTCAGATCGGCGGTGTAGACGGCGGCCAGCAGCCCGTACCGGGAGGCGTTGGTCAGCTCGATCGCCTCCTCCAGGCCCGACACGGCGACGATCGGGGCGATCGGGCCGAAGGTCTCCTCGGTGGCCGCCGCCGCGTCGGCCGGTACGTCGGTGAGGACGGTGGCCGGCCAGTACAGGTCGGTGGCGAAGCCGGTGGCGCGGGCACCGCCGGTCAGCGCCGAGGCCCCGCGGCGCAGCGCGTCGGCGACGTGCTCGTCCATCTTGGCCGCGACGCCGGCGTTGTTGAGCGGACCCATCGTGGTGGCGTCGTCGAGCGGATCGCCCAGCCGGATGCGGTCGGTGACCGCACGGGCGAGCCGCTCGGCGAAGTCGTCGCGCACCGCGTGGTGCACCAGCAGCCGCTCGCCGGCGGTGCAGCTCTGCCCGGCGCACAGGAAGCAGGCCTGCAGAGCGCCCTCGACGGCCCGGTCCAGGTCGGCGTCGGCCAGCACCACGAGCGGGCCGTTGCCGCCCATCTCCAGCAGCGTCGCCTTGCCCGCCGCCGCGCTCGCCACCGACCGGCCGGTGGCCGTCGAGCCGATGAAGGCGACCGCGTCCGTGCCGGGGTGGCGGGCGATCTCGTCACCCACCACCGGCCCGGGACCGGTCACCAGGTTGAGCACCCCGGGCGGCAGGTCGGCCTCGGCGACACACCCGGCCAGCGCGACAGCCGAGATCGCCGTCGACGGCGCCGGCGTCCAGACCACGGTGTTGCCGCCGGCCAGCGCGGGCGCGATCAGCTCGGCGGGCATCGTGTACGGCCAGTTCCACGGCGTGATCACCCCGACCACCCCGCGCGGGCGCCGGACCAGCAGCGCCCGCTTGCCGGTACTGGCCGAGTTCGGCAGCAGCCCACCCAGCCGCTTGCCGTCCTCGGCGGCCATCCGCCAGTACGTGACCAGCTCGTCGACCTCGTCGTAGGCCTCGGCGCGCAGCGGCTTGCCCTGGTCCAGGGTCAGCGTGCGGGCCAGGTCGTCACGCCGGGACTCGATGACGTCCGCGACCCGGTGCAGCAGGGCGGCGCGCTCGAAGGCGGACAGCCGCGCCCAGCCACCGGCGGCCCGGCGGGCGGCGGCGATGGCGGCGCGGGCGTCCTCGCGGTCACCGTCGGGCACGGTGCCCAGCTGCTCACCGGTCGCCGGGCTGGTCGCGACGGTGGTGGCGCCGGACAGCGCGGAGATCCAGGCGCCGTCCACGAACATCTGATGGTGCATGACTCTCCCAGCCGGCCGGACGATGAGGCGAGCCCACCCTAGTCGGCGGCGACGGCCGCCGGGCCGCCCGGACGCCACCCCGTGGCTGTCAGCGCGGCCCGGACCGCCGGTGCCCCGGCCGGGAAGTCCCGGGCATTGAGCAGAGCCGCGGAACCCATGCCCAGCAGTTTCCGGGCGTGCTGCAGGATCGTGCCGGGCAGCGTGCCGTCGGCGGGGCTCAGCGCGGCCAGGGCACGGTCGGCCTGAGCCACGTCGGTGATCATCATCAGGTCCGGGTCGGCCGGGAGCCGGACCGTCGTGAACGGCGTGCCGCGGAACTCGCAGCCGTCGAACTCGGCCCGGCTCAGGTCGACCTCGGTCATCGGGTTGGTGTCCGGCTTGTCCTCGCCGAGGTGCCGCCCGTCGAAGACCACGTCGCGCAGCGGCCCGGCGAACGTGCACCGGACCAGACTGGACTGCCAGAAGTTGACCCGGTCGAGCCGGGCGAACGAGAAGTCGCAGTCGGTGTACGTCGCGGCGCTGGAGCCGACCGCGGTGAGGTCGGCCCGGACGAAGCTGACCCGCTTGTAGCGGTTGCCCCGGCCCTCGCGCCAGGCGCCCAGCGACGAGCCGCGCAGCTCGGCGCCGGTGAACGTGGTGTCCGCGACCGTCGAGCCCCACAGCCGCCAGTCGTGGCAGACCGCCCGGTCCAGCCGGACGGACTCCAGCGTGCAGTCGAACAGCCGGACCCCGGCCAGCGACGCCCCGGACAGGTCGATGCCGGCCAGGTGGGCGCCCCGCCACTGCGTGACCGCCGCGGCGGCGGGGAACCCGCGGAGGTCGCGCTTGCCGTCGACCTCCGCGAGGTCCAGGTCGTCGAGCCCGGCCCCGGCGGCCAGCCGGGACTGGATCTCCCGGTGCAGCAGCCGGCCGTCCGGTGTCGACCAGCGCTGCCGTAACGCTCTCACTGCCACAGGATGCCCACTCCCGGGCCGTAGCGGGGGCCGTAGTCGTACACGTGCTGACCCCAGCTCTTGGTGGTGGTGAGGTCGTACCAGCCGACGAGCGGGACCGGTCCGGTGTTGGCCCAGTCCGGGCCCGGGTAGCCGTTGGGCGTGCTGAACAGCCGGGCCAGCGCGGGGTCGTTGTCGGCCAGCCGCTTCACCTCCGCGTCGAGGATGTTGCCCTTGATCGTGTTCCGCAGGCCCTCGTTCTGGGCGATCCGCGCCTGGTCCTTGGCCGAGTAGCCGATCTCGCCGTCCTCCCACCGGCGCAGCGCCTCATTGGTGAAGTCGCGCAGCTTGCTGGCCAGCGGATCCGGGTTGGCGATCTCGTTGCCGTAGAGATCCACCACCTTGGCCCCGCAGTTGTGCACCAGGATCCGGAAGGCGCCGGCCTGCGCGTAGAAGGTGTGGAAGCCGCCGACGCTGAGGTTGTGCACGGTGACCGTCGCGGTACGGGCCCGCACGGCGGTGACCTCCGCCTGGCCGCCGACCTCGGTCCGCAGCCGCGAACCCGGACGCAGGTCCTCGGCGTCGATCCACCGGCGCGCGTCCGGCGCCCAGAACGGGTGACTGTCGGCCGCGGTCAGGGTCGCGATCCGGCCGTTGGACTTGATCGTGAGGTCGACCAGCTTCCTGACACCCCGGTCGGTGACCACGTCGGTGACCGGGCGGGCCGCGGTGCGGTTGGTCTCCGGGTCGGTGGCCAGCACCTTCGCGCCGACCGGCACGTCCTCGATGGGCACGGTCCGGCCGTCGGCGAGCAGGATCGGCGTGCCGGCCAGGAAGCTGTTCGGGATCTGGCAGGCCTGCGCCCGTTCGGCGATCTCCAGCAGGTCGTCGATGCGGTCCCGGGCCAGCGCCGCCCGCTCGATGAAGTTCTGGATCTTGGGCGCCAGCTTGCCGAGCTTGATCGCCGTGGTGAGGAAGCGGGGTCCCGGGATGAGCCCGACGGCCGCCCACAGGCAGGCCACGAGGTCGCCGTTGCCGAAGCAGGCCTCGAACTCGGCCAGCCCGGTCAGTTCCTTGAGCAGCTCGCCGTCCTCGGAGGCCAGGAAGTCCCAGACGCTCATCCCGGCCAGCGCCTGATCGCTCTGCAGCTGGGCCTGCTGCTCGGGGGTCAGGCCCGCCAGCAGCTCCGGTCCCGGCAGCTCCGGCGGGTTGCCGGACACCTGGGCGGCCAGGGTCAGGGCCCGGCGCCGGCGGTCGGTCTCCTCGGCGCGTTCGGCTGCCGCCTGCGCGTCGATGGCGTGCTGCAGCGCGTTCGCGGCCGCCGTGGCGGCACTGTCGGCCGCCGCACGGGCCGTGGTCGCCGCGCGTTCCGCCGTCGTCGCGTCGGCTTCCGCGGTCTTCGCCGCGTCCTGGGCGTCCGCCGCGTCCCGGGCCGCCGTGCGGGCTGCGCCCGCGGCGCTGTTCGCTTCCTGCTGGGCCGAGGCCGCGCTGCGTCCGGCGAGGGCCGCGTCGTCGGCCGCCGCGTTCGCCGCGGACCTGGCCGTGCGGGCGTCCGCCTTCGCCTGGGCGTCGGCCCGTCCCGCCCCTTCCGCGGCGCTGCGGGCGGCGGCGCCGTCCCGGGCCGCCGCGGCCGCGGCCTGTTTGGCCTCCGCCCCGGCCGCGGCGGCGTCGGATGCCTGCCGGGCGGCCTCGGCGGCCGCCTCGAACGCCGGTTTGACCTGGCCGTTGGCCAGTGCGGCGGCCTCCTCGGCCCGCCGGGCCGCGGTCAGGGCCTCGGCCGCCCGGGCGGTGGCCGCGGCGGCCTGCTCGGCGCCGATCGTGCGGGCCTGCTCGGCGACCAGGACCACGAAGTCCGCGTCGATGTCGGCCCCGGTGAACGGGCTGACCATGCCCAGGGCGTTGTCGAGCGGCTCGGCGATGCCCGCCGACGAGGCCCGGGCGGCCGCGGCCGCGGTCACCGCGATCTCGGCCTGGGCCGCGGCGGCGACCGATTCGGTGGTCGCCGCGTCGGCCTCGGCCTTGGTCCGCTGGGCCGCCCACAACGACTGCACCGCTTCGTCGGCGGCCTGCTCGGCCAGCCGCACGGCGGCCCGGGCGGCCTCGGCCGCCCGCGCCTGCTGGGCGGTCGCCTCGGCGGCCCGCGCGTCGGCCTCCAGCCGGGCCTGATGGGTGGCCTTCGCCTCAGCCTCGGCCCGGTCGGCGGCGGCGTCCGCCCGCACCGCGGCGGCCCGGGACTCCGCGGCGGCGGCCTCCGCGCGGTCCGCCGCCCGCTGCGTTTCGGTGGCCTCGGCCTGGGCGTTGGCCGCGGCCCCGGAGGCGGAGTTGGCGGCGGTCCGGGCCGCGCCGGCCGCGCCCCGGGCGGTCTGGGCCTCCCGCGCGGCCTCGCCGGCCTGGCGCTCGGCCTCCACTTTGGCCTCGCCTGCCGGTGTCGCCGCGGCCCACGCCCGCAGGGCCTGCGCCTTGGCCTCGGCCGCCTGCAGGGACAGTTCGGCCCGGGTGGCCGCGTCGCGGGCCTGGCGGGCGGTGCCCTCGTGTTCCCAGGCGGTGTACTGGGCCGACACGGCGGCGTCCTTGGCGCTGTCCGCGCGCTGCCGGGCCGCTGCCGCGGTCGCGGCCTGAGCCTGGGCGTTGCGGCGGGCACCGGCGGCGGCCGCGGCCTGCTCGTCGGCGCGCTTGCGGTGGGTCGCGGCGGTGGCCCGCTCCTGGTCGGCCCGGATCCGCGCGTCCCGGGCGGCGGCCGCCTCGGTCTCGGCGGTGATCCGGTGCTGCCGGGTCCGGGCCGCGGCCGCCCAGGCGCGGGCCTCGGCGGCCTGGGCCTGCTCGCGGGCGGTCTTCGCGCGGGCGGCGGCGGTCTTGGCCGCGGTGGCCTGGGCGCGGGCGGCCGCGGCCAGCTTCGTGGCGGCCAGGGCGTGCTGTTCGGCGTGCGCGCGCCACTTGACGGCCTGGTCGGCGTGGGCGGCGGCGCGGGCTTCGGCGCTCTGGGCGTTGTTGGTGGCGATGGTGGCGTCGACCGCGTGCAGCGCGGTGGTGGCCGAGCCGACCGCCGCGACGGCCGCCTGCTGCATCCCCTGCACGATCAGCGACCACTCGGCGCCGTACTCCAGGCCGGTGTCGATCAGGGTGTCGGCCGCGGCGGTCGCGGCGAGGGCGGCGTTGCGGGCCCGGTCGGCGGCCTGCTGGGCGTCGTCGCGCTGGACGGCGGTGTCGGTCCGGGCGGCGGCCAGCCGGGTGGCCTTGACCGCGGTGGTCTCCCCACCGGCGAGGATCCGCTCGGCGGACCGGGCCGCGTTGGCCGCGCCGGCCATCGCGTTCGCCGCGCGTTGCAGCTCGCGGATCGCGTTGCCGTGGGCGATCAGCAGCTGCCGGCGCGCCTCGGACGCCCGGGCGGCGCGCCGGGCCAGCTCGGACAGCTCCTCGGCGGCCTTGTTGCGGGCCTCCAGATCGGCCAGGTACTGCTCCCGGGCGGCGGCGTCGGCGTTGGCCGCGGTCAGGTAGCCGCCGTTCCAGAACGCCGCGATCGCGGCGTCGTCGCCGGCCAGCGCGGCCTCGGCGGCCCGCTTGACCTGCGACTCGGCCGGGGCGGCGGCGACCAGCGCGGCCACGCGTTCGCGCAGCACGGTACGGCGGTCCCGCTCGGACCTGGCGGCCTGCTCGTCGCGGCCACGGGCGATCTCGGCCCCGTACGCCAGGAACACCGCCCGGTCGTTGTCGGTGGCCCGCAGCACCCGGGCGACCTCGGTCTCCAGGTGTCCACCCGGCACGCCGGTGCCGGCCATCGCCCGGATCGTGGCGGTGTTCTGCCGGGCCGTGTCCCGGCGCCGCTGGTCGGACTGCTGTTGCAGGCGCGGGTGCGTCTCGGTCAGGAACCGGGTCAACGCGTCCGGGACCTCGGAGGCCAGCGCCGCGGCCGCCGCCTCCCGGAACTCCGCTTCCTCGTGCGTCTCGGCGATCTCGGCGACCAGCTCGCGGGTGACCGGGTCGGCCGGGAACTCCACCCCGGCCCGGCCGTCCCACGTCCCGATCTCCAGCGGCGGCACGACCAGCGGCGTGTGGTCGTCCAGCGGCGCGGCGATCGGCGGGGGTGCGGCAGCCGCGGGCGGAGCGTTCAGGAAGCCGGTCGACAGCAGCAGGGCGGTGGCGAAGACCGCGAGGCGCCGGCTCATGCCGCGCCGCCGGTCATGCGCTGCTCACCGGCGACCGCCTGGGCGAACAGCTCGGCCCAGTGGGCGGCCTGTTCACCCGCGTGGACCTGCTCGGCGGCCCAGCTGTCCGCGGTCACCCCGGCGCTGCCGGCGATCGCGGTCCAGTTCACGCCGGTCGCACCGCCGGCCGCCTGGGCCACCTGATGCCAGTTGGCCGCCTGCGCCTCGGCGACCTGCTGGGTCTGCGCCCAGGCGACCCGGGCCGGGCCGGTCTGCGCGCCGGCGGCGGCCCAGGCGCGCGCGGCCGCGGCCCGGGCCTGCTCGGCCGCCTCACCGGCGGTCTTCAGCGCCGCCTCCTCGGCGGTGCGGGCCTCGGCGACCAGCCGGGCGGCGGCGGCCCGCCAGGCCATGTCCTCGTCGGCCACGCGGATCCGGAACGCGTCCAGGTCCAGCGCCGCGGCGTTGACCCAGTCGTAGGCGAAGAACTCCACCAGGTCGGCGTCCGTGGCCGCCGGGCGCAACGCGAACGTGGCGGCGGCGCGTACCTGTTCACCCGGCGCGGTGTCGCGCAACAGCGCCACGAAGTCCCGGTCGGCCTGCACGAGCGCGGCCGCCTGCGCGCCGGTCGACTCCCGCGCCTGCCGGTCGCGGTCCTTGGCCGCGGCATATCCGGTACGCGCGAAGTAGTCCAGGTCGGCGGCGGTGCCATCGAGGGCGTACCGGGCGGCGGCGTGCACCTCGGGCGCGAACTCGGCGGTGTGCGTCTCGAGGACCCGGCGGGCGAAGTCGGCGTTGCGCACCTTGGTCTCGGCGGACCGCCGTACGGCGTAGGGGTAGCCGGACAGCACGAACCGGGCGACCGCGGCGTCCACATTGCTGCTGATCAGCGCCGACCAGGCCGCCGCTCGTACGGTCGAGCGGGTGTCGTAGCTGGCCAGCAGGCGCGTGCGGGACCAGTCGGCCGAGTGGGCGGGTGCCGCCGCCGGCCCGGCCGGCTGCGCGGGTGGGGCGGCGGCCCACGCCGGGCCCGGGGTGACCAGAACCCCGGACAATGCGACGGCGGCGACCATTCCCGAAAGCCGGGTTCTCGCATTCATGGCATTCCCATCCACGCAGGGCACGCGTCGCGGCAGATCGACGGCCGTCACAGCGGAACACTTTTCCGGCGGTGTGCACCGGGCGTGGCAGCAAACGGCCGTCTGCTTGCCCGGTAAGAGATTCCCGGGGTAGGCGGCGGCGTCCGTACCGGCGCTGGACGGTTTCTGTACGCCGGCCGCTATAAGTGGTCTGCCGATTCCGGGAGGAACAATGAAATCGTCGGGAACACTGAGACGGGCGGTCACCGTCGCCGCCGTACTGCTGACCGCTCTGGTCGTGGGCGACCCGGGCGCACTGGCCGCGCCGGGCGCGCCGAACCGCGCGGCCGCGGCCCGGGCCGCGGGTCTGGAGTCCTCGATCGAGGACCGGGTCCGCGCCGCCGCCATCGTCGGTGTCGTCGCGCCGGACAGCTGGCTGGTGCTCAACGAACGCGACTTCGTCTTCCAGCTCTGGCAGAACGCGACGAACCTGCCCGAGGTGCGCGGCTCCGCCGAACTGGCCCTGATGAACAGCTCCGCCGATGACTTCGTCGAGTGCACGGTGTTCATCGAGTCGGGCATCAACGACGCCAGGGACCGCGACGTGGCCAACGAGGTCCGCGACGCGACCGCCGCCCGGGAGGCCCGCGAGCTCAAGCAGCGCGCGCTGATCACCGTGCAGATGCAGGTGACCCCGGAGCTGCTGCTGCTGGCCGACCGCGAGTTCGTGTACGAGATCTACCGCGGCCCGACCGGCCCCCGGGTGAAGGCCGCCGCGCTGACCGCGTTCGGCGGGACCGCGCAGCAACAGCGTGACTTCATCACCACCGGCATCGCGCAGGCCCGCGAGCAGGACCGGCTCGCCGAGATCGCGGCGGACCAGGAGCGCACCGAGGCCGAACGCCAGGCGCTGGTCGCGCGCGAGCAGCGGATCGCCGCGGCCGCGGTGCTGGGCGTGGCCGCCGACGAGGGCAAACTGGTGCTCAGCGACGTCAACTTCGTGCGCTGGGTGTGGAACACCGCGCCCGAGCCCACCGAGGTGTACGCCGCGGCCGAGGCCGCCCTGCGCAGCAACGACCCGGCCGACTGGCGGGCGTTCATCACCACCGGCATCCACGCCGCCGACGAACGCGACCGGCAGGCGGCGCTGAAGAAGAAGGCCGAGGAGTACCGGGTCATCATCCGCGGGATCGAGGCCCGGGCCGAGGCGGCCGGGCAGGGCAACCTGGCCCGGGCGGCCCGCGCCGCGCTGGCCGGCCCGGACAGCGAGCTGGCCCCGTTCGTCCGGGTCGGGCAGTACCAGGTGTCCGACAACGAGTGCGCCAACCCGGTGCTCGGCACCGACGCGGCCGGCTGGGGCAGGCTCAGCAGCAGCCTGGTGGTCACCCGGCAGGCGGTCACCGATCATCCGTCGGCGGCCTGGGAGCTGGGCGTGGCCAACGGCGCCGCGACCACCGCCGGCATCTACCTGCCGGAGCAGAAGGTGCAGCCCGGTGCCGTGTGGGAGGTCGGGGCGGACGCGCGGGCCAACGATCCGGCGCGCCTGCGGATGGAGATCGACTGGGTGGACTCGGCCGGCGTGTACCTGGGCCACACCAACGGCGGCTACCTGCCGGTGGCCGGCACCCGGGCCTTCACCCGGATCTCCGGCCGGTTCACCGTGCCGGCGGGCGCCGTCCGGGCCAAGGTGCTGCTGCGGGCCACCGAGCTCGACGCGAACAAGGGTTTCGCCGCCACCATGTGTGCGTACAAGGCGACCCCGGACGCGGACGTCAAGCTGAGCGGGACGTGGGCGGACGGCACGGCGACGGCGATGTGGACGACCAGGCGCACCGACATCATCGGCTGGAACGTGGGCCGCGACGGCACCGACACCCGCGAGAACGGCCCGTGGTCGACCGACCGGACGACCGACATCAGCAGCCACCAGTTCAACCTGCTCAAGAACGGCTCCTGGTATTCGCTGATCCTGATCCCGAAGACCGCCGCCGGGCCGCTGACGCCGCTGAGCATCAGCGTCAGGCCGGGCACCGCGCCGCCGCCGGGCCCGGAGCCGGAGCCGGGCGACAGCGACGGCGTCACGGCGGCCAAGCGGCTCAACTGGGGCGCGCCCTTGGCTCAGCACAGCGACGAGTTCAACTACACCGGTACGCCGGACCCGGCCAAATGGAGTGTGGGCGAGGGGTGCTGGGCCAACCAGCACGCGGCCGGCACCCGCCGGTGCGCCGACCGCACCACTGTGGCCGACGGCAAGCTGATCATGACGGGTCTGGCCAACGGGGACACGGCCTGGATGCAGAGCGACTACAGCACCCGCTACGGGCGGTGGGAGGCCCGGGTGCGCTCCCGCAACACCGGTACGGACAACGGCCGCTACTTCCGGACCCTGCTCATCGTGTGGCCCGACGACGACATCTGGCCGGAGGAGGGTGAGTACGACTTCCTGGAGAACACGAGAACGGCTGCCCCGTGCGTGAACGCGGTGCTGCACTACCCGGTCAAGTCCGGCGACACCCAGCAGGAGCACCGCGAGAAGACCGACTGCCGTCAGCCGATGAGCGAATGGCACAACATCGGCTTCGAGTGGACGCCGGACCACGTCCGCGGCTTCATCGACGGGGAACAGTGGTTCAGCATCTCCGGCGGCGAGTCGTCCACCCGCAAGGCGATGCAGTCGATGTGGCGTGGCCACCTGACCATGCAGTTCGACAACTTCCGCGGGCAGAACATGACCCCCGGGTCGTACGAGGCCGAGTGGATCCGGATGTACCCGGTCTGAGCCCGGCCGCCGGGGGCGGACCGCCGCCCCCGGCAAGTCGTGTTCGCGACTTCACGCGGCGTGACGACGCGGTACGGTCGCCGCATCCCGCCCGTGCGCGCATCGGAGTCGTCATGACCGCCACCAGCACCCCGGCCGACCTGGCCGGCGCCGTCCGGATCCTGCGCCCGCTGTTCGCCGAGCGCCTGCTGCTGACCCAGGACCCCGGATTCCCGGCCGCCCGCCAGGTCTGGAACGCCGCGGTGAAGCACCAGCCGGCGGCGATCGCCCGCTGCGCCACGGTGGCGGAGATCAGCGCGGCGGTACGCACCGCCCGCGACGCCGGGATGCCGCTCTCGGTGCGATCCGGTGGACACGACTGGGCGGGGCGGGCCCTGCGCGACGGCGGCCTGGTCATCGACCTGACCGGCATGCGCGACGTCACCGTCGACGCGCCGGCCCGCACCGCCACGGTCCAGGGCGGTGCCATCACGGCTGACCTGCTGGCCGCGACCGACCCGTACGGGCTGGCCACCGCGACCGGCGTGGTCCGGGCGGTGGGCCTGGCCGGCCTGACCACCGTCGGCGGCTACGGCCCGCTGATCGGCCGGTACGGCCTGGCCCTGGACAACCTGCTGGGTGCGACGGTGGTGCTGGCCGACGGCACGACGGTCGTGGCGGGCCCGGACGACGACACCGAGCTGTGGTGGGCCCTGCGCGGCGGCGGCGGCAACTTCGGCGTCGTCACCGAGCTGCGGTACCGGCTGCACGAGGTGCCGTCGATCCTCACCGGCATGCTGATGTTCCCGTTCGAGCAGGCGGCCTCGGTGCTGTCCGGCCACGCCGAGATCATGGCCGGGGCCCCGGACGAGCTGAGCGTCATGACCGGCTTCCTGCCCGGTCCCGAGGGTCGTCCACTGGCGTTCGTGTGCCCGTTCTGGTGCGGCGACCTCGGGGCGGGCGAGCAGGCGATCGCCCGGCTGCGCGCCCTGGGTGACCCGATCGTGGACCAGATCGGCCCGATGCCGTACGCGGCAGCACTGAGCATGTTCGACCGCAGCATGGTCGAGGGCAACCACTACCTGCTGCGTACGCGCTGGCTGCCCGACGTGCCGGCCCCGGCGGTGGACGCCCTTGTCACCGCCGCGAACGAGATCAGCTCCCCGTTCTCGGCTCTGATCCTGAACCGCTTCCACGGCGCCGCCGCACGCGTGGACCCCTCAGCGACGGCCTTCGCCCAGCGCTCACCGCACACCGTGCTGGAGGTGATCGCCGCCTGGCCGCCCGGGCAACCGGTCGAGCCGCCCCGCGCCTGGGCCGACTCGGTGGCGACGTCGCTGGACGAGCTGTCCCTGCCGGGCGGCTACCCGAACCTGCTGGGCCCGGACGACGAGGACCGCTCCCGCGACTCCTACGGCGCCAACCTGAGCCGGCTGCTGGCCGCGAAACGCCACTACGATCCGGACAACACCTTCGCCTCGGCCATCCCGTCCCTGCTCGGCTGACCCCGGTGATTCAGCGCGTGGGGCGGTAGTGCAGGGCCACCGCGCCGTCGCGGAGCGGCTCCGCCGAGACCAGCTCGAGCCGGCGCGTGCCCGGCAGCCCGCCCTGGTACAGCGTCGGGCCGTGGCCGGCGATCCGGGGATGGACGAGCAGCCGGTACTCGTCGATCAGGTCCAGCCGGTCGAGCTCGGTCGCGAGCTTGCCGCTCCCGAGGAGAACCCCGGCCGGCGTCGCGTCCTTGAGCTCCTGCACGCCCGTACGCAGATCGCCGCCGATGTGGTGGCTGTTGGTCCACGGGAAGTCCGTGCGCGTCGACGACACCACGTACTTGGGTTTGGCCTCCAGCTTGGCCGCCCACTCGCGCAGGGCCGGCGGCGCCTCCACGTCGCCGCGGGCGACGGCCGGCCAGTGGCTCTCCATCATCTCGTAGGTGACGCGACCCCACAGCATTGCGCCGCTCTCGTCCATGAGACGGGTGAAGAGGGCATGCGTCTCATCGTCGGCGATCCCCTCCTGGTGGTCGACACAACCGTCCAGGGTGACGTTGTAGCTGAAGGTCAGGAGTCCCATGGCCGGTGAGCCTAGCGTCACCACGGTGTCGCGGCGCCCAGGCGCGCGTCGGGCTCAGTCGAGGGTGAGCAGCCCGTTGTCCAGCGCCGCCGGGGTCAGGTGCCGGTAGCCGACCGAGTCGAACACCACCGTCAGTTCGTGCTCGTCGCGCGACAGCAGAGTCCCCGCGCCCCACAGCCGATGGTGCACCCCGACCCCACCCGGCACCGCCTGCCGCGAAGGCGCCGACGAAGGCCCCGGGTCAGTCCCCGCCGCATCGTTGTCGCACGTCCCGCAGGGCGGCTCGTAGTGCTCGCCGAAGTATCCCAGCAGCTCCGCCCGCCGGCACCGTACCGTCTCCGCATAGTGCCGGGCCGCGTCGATCCGGCTGGTCAGCACCGCCTGCCGCCGATCACCGGCCGCCGCCACCGCCGAGAACGTCGTCCTCGGCAGCGCTTGCGGGACCCGTACCGCGTCGTTGCCCTCCGGGACCAGCGCCCCCAGCTCCAGCAGTTCGTCGACCACCCGCTCGACGACGTGCCGGCTCATCCCGCTGCCCTCCGCCAGCTCCCGCAGGCTCCGGCGCCCTGGCGCAGCCTCCAACGCGTCGACCACCGCGTGCACCGCGTGCGGCGTGAGCCGGGACCGGGCCGCCAGCAGCCGTGGGATCCGTACCGTGCGCGGGTCGTACACCAGCACCGCACTGGCCGGCGCCCCGTCGCGGCCGGCGCGGCCGATCTCCTGGTAGTACTCGTCGAGGCTGCCCGGCACGCCCGCGTGCACCACCGTGCGGACGTCCGGCTTGTCGATGCCCATGCCGAAGGCGCTGGTCGCCACCACGATCTCGAGGGCGCCGGAGAAGAACCCGTCCTGGACGCGGCCGCGTTCCGCCGCCGGCATGCCCGCGTGGTACGCCGCCACCCGGTACGAGTCCAGCCGCAACCGTTCCGCCAGGCTTTCACAGCGCGCGTGGGTGAGCGCGTACACCAGGGTCGGGGTGTCGTGGGCCAGCACCACCTCGACGGTCCGGTCGTCGACGGCCCGGTCCTCGGGCAGTCCGGGCCGGGTGCGCCGCACGGCCAGGCTGATGCCGGGCCGGTCGAAGTCGGCGACGATCACCTGGGGCTCGCGCATCCGCAGCTGCCGGGTGATGTCGGCCTGCACCGGCGGCGCGGCGGTCGCGGTCAGGGCCAGCACCGGCGGGCGGCCGAAGGTGTCGATGACGTCGGCGAGCCGCAGGTATTCCGGGCGGAAGTCGTGGCCCCACTCGCTGACCAGGTGGGCCTCGTCGACGGCGACCAGGGTGATCGGCCGGGGGCCGGTGGTCAGCTCGCGCAGCGTCTCATCGTTGGCCAGCTGTTCGGGACCGAGCATCACGAAGTCGGTCGCGCCGGCGCGCAGGGCGGTGAGGACGTCGGCGCGCTGGCCGCTGTGCAGGCCGGAGTTGAGCAGCACGGCCCGTAACCCCAGCGCGGTCAGGGAACGGACCTGGTCGCGCTGCAGCGCGATCAGCGGGGAGACGACAACGGTGACGCCCGTACGGGCCAACCCGGCGACCTGGTAGATGGCGCTCTTGCCGCTGCCGGTGGGCAGCACGGCCAGGGTGTCGCGCCCGGCGGCGATCGTCTCGGCGGCGCGGCGCTGGGCGGGCCGCAGGTCGAAGCCGAACACGGACCGGGCCAGCTCAGCGACGTCGGGCATGGGCCGACTCTAGAACGGCTCCCGGTAGGGACGGCTGCGTACCCGGTCGTGGAGCCGGCGCAGCCACGGCCGGCGGACCTCGGGCCGGCGCGCCAGAGTGGCGACGAAGATGCCCCAGTCGGGCCGGAACGGGCCGGGTGGCTGCCGGGGCGGCGGGTCGTCCCGCCGGGCCTCGTCGGGCATCGCGCCCGCCCCGGGCACCGGCCGGCGTTCGCGGTGGAAGGCCAGGTGGCGCCACACGTCGTAGGCCAGCGGGACGGCCCCGGGCGCCGGCCAGAGCTCGCCGTTCTGCGGGTGCCGCGGCACCAGGACCAGGTCGGCGGTGACGTCGGGCAGCCCCGGTCCGGCTACTGCGAGGGTCCGGGCCGGTGTGCCCGCCGGCAGCAGTGTCTCGATCGACCGGCGGAAGACGTCGGCGACCGGGCCGTCGGGCACCGTCACCGGCGTACCGTCGGTTTCGGCCAGCAGGTCGGCCAGCGCGGCCGCGACCGCGGCCGCCCAGATCGGGTTCCACCAGCCGTCCGGGTGGATCGGCGGCAGCACCGGTCGTTGCGCGGGCAGCGCCTCCCAGCTGGTCACCGCCGGCGGGCCGTCGGCACCGGCGAGGCGGTGCACGGCCGGCGGGTGCAGCCACACCGCCTGCCAGTACGAGCAGTCGTCGATCCGCGTGGCCACCTCGCGTCCGCACCGCTCGCAAGCCAGGTTGGGCCCGTCCCGGCCGTCGAGCCCGCAGCAGTAGCCCGCGCTGCACCCCGGGATGAAGACGGTCCCGCGCACGTCACCGGGCGCGATGACCACAGCCCCGCGCGGTCCGCCGGGCAGCAGGTGCGCCGGCGCGTACCAACCCCGGGCCTGCGCCTCGGCCGCGCCGACCTCGTCCCAGGTGCGCCACGGCGGTCCGAAGGGTTCGGGGTTCACCGCGTAGGTGCCGGGCTCCATGAGCGGGCCCAGCAGGTCGTGGCCGTACAGCTGGCCGGCGTGCACCGGCAGCGCCACCCGCGACACCGGCACGGTCAGGACGGCACCGCAACCCGCACACGCGAACACCGCCACAACCTAGCGGTCGGGCAGCTCGACGGTGATGGCGAGGCCGCCGCCGGGGCGCGGCTCGGCCGTGATCGTGCCGCCGTGGGCGGTCACGATCGACCGGACGATGGACAGGCCCAGGCCGCTGCCCTCGGTCGAGCCGATCCGGTCGGTCAGCCGGCGGAACGGTTCGAACAGGCCCGGGATCTCGTATCCGGCGATGACCGGCCCCGGATTGGTGACGGTGAGCCGCTGACCGGCGCAGGAGAGGCGAACCTCGCCGGCGGGCACGTTGTAGGTCATCGCGTTGCGCAGCAGGTTCTGCACCAGGCGTTCCAGCAGGATCGGGTCGCCGTGCACCGGCGCCGGAGCCAGCGAGGCGTGCAGGGTGATGCCGGCGGCCGCCGCCTCGGGCCGGCCCGCGCTCACGAGCCGCTCGGTGACCGCGGCCAGGTCGACCGGTTCGCGGGTCGTCAGGTGCTGTTCCGAGCCGGCCAGCACCAGCAGGCCCTCGATGAGCCGTTCGTGGCGGGCGTTGACGCTGAGCAGGGTCTCGCCGAGCCGGCGGGTCTCGGCGGGCGCGCCGGGCCGGCTCAGGGCGACCTCGATCAGGGTCCGGTTGATGGTCAGCGGGGTGCGCAGCTCGTGCGAGGCGTTGGCGACGAAGCGGCGCTGCGAGCCGAAGGCCGCGTCCAGGCGGGCCAGCATGTCGTCGAAGGTGTCGGCCAGCTGCCGCAGCTCGTCCTTGGGGCCGCTCAGGCCGATGCGCTCGTGCAGGTTGCGGTCGGCGACCCGGCGGGCGGTCGCGGTGATCTGCTGCAGCGGGCGCAGGGTCCGCCCGGCCATCAGCCAGCCCAGCCAGATGCCGATGACGGCGACCCCGGCCAGTGCGATGGCGCCGCGTTGCAGCAGCGAGGTCAGCGTCTGCCGGCGGAACTGCGTCTGCAGCTCCCCGGCCAGCTTCACCAGCTGCACACTCTGCAGCTCCTGGGTCGGGGCCGGCTCCGTCGGGTAGGTCTCGGCCGGGACGGACGGCGCGGCGGCGACCCCCATCCCCGGTACGGCCAGCACGGCGTCCTGGCTGAAGGAGCTGGTGTTCAGCGCCTGGGCCAGCAGCAGGTAGGTGATGGCCAGCAACGCGGCCCCGGCCAGCAGGAACACCCCGCCGTAGAGGGCGGTCAGCCGGGCCCGGACGGTCAGTCGGTGGGTCGTCACGGGATCTGGTACCCCACTCCGGTCACGGTGGTGACCACCTGCGGCGGTCCGAGTTTGCGGCGCAGGTTCAGGATCGTCACCCGGACCACACCGGTGAACGGGTCGGTGTGCTCGTCCCAGGCCTTCTCCAGCAGCTGCTCACTGCTGACCACCGCCCCGTCGGCGCGCAGCAGCTCCTCCAGCACGGCGAACTCCTTGCGGGACAGGGCGACGTGGTGGCCGTCGCGGTAGACCTGGCGGCGGGTGGTGTCCAGGCGTAGGCCGGCGCGTTCCAGCACCGGTGGTGCCGCCGGGCGGGCCCGCCGGCCCAGGGCCCGGACCCGGGCGATCAGCTCGACGAAGGCGAACGGTTTGGGCAGGTAGTCGTCGGCGCCCAGGCCCAGACCGGCCACCCGGTCGGCCAGACCGCCCGAGGCGGTGAGCATCAGCACCCGTACGGGCGAGCCGGAACCGACCACCGCCCGGCACACGTCGTCGCCGTGCACCACCGGCAGATCCCGGTCCAGCACGAGCACGTCGTAGCTGTTCACCGCGAGCCGTTGCAGCGCGGCATCCCCGTCGTACGCGGTGTCCACGGCCAGTGACTGCAGCCGCAGCCCCTCCGCGATCGCGTCGGCCAGCACGACCTCGTCCTCTGCCACCAGTATCCGCACCGGCACATGGTGCCTGGCGAACCCGTTAGAACCCTGTTAGCGCCGGCGCTAATGACCGGTTAACCGGCGTTCTGGTGTCGTGGCTCCGACCCGAGAAGGAGCTGTGATGACACACCGATACCGGATGCGGCTGATCGCCGTACCCCTGCTGCTCGTGGCCGCGCTGAGCGGATGCACCGCCGACAAGAAGGAGCAGCAGGTGGCCTCGGCCGGCGGCAAGCCGAGCGCGGGCGCGTCGGCGCCGGCCGACAACGCGGCCCTGGGCCGCAAGTTCGCCCAGTGCATGCGCACCGCGGGGATCGACGTGCCCGACCCCGGCCCCGACGGGATGGTCGGGATGCCCGCCACCGCCGTCGGCGACGAGGCCTCGGGCAAGAAGATGGATGCCGCGATGGAGAAGTGCCGGGAGTTCCTGCCCGACGGTGGTGAACCGCCGAAGGCCAGCGCCGAGGACCTGGCCAAGGCCCGCGACTACGCCAAGTGCGTGCGGGAGAACGGCGTGCCCGGCTTCCCGGACCCGGACCCGGAGACCGGCGGCTTCAAGATGGATGCGGACGACACCACCGACCTGGAGAAGCTGTCGAAGGTCGGCGACAAGTGCCCGCAGTTCGGCACGGGAGTGATGCCGGGCATCGAGGTGAGCCGGTGACCCGCCGCACCACGCTGGTCGTGATCGCGGCGGTGGCCACCCTGGGCGCGACGGGCGCGGCCGCGGTCGTCCTGGACGACGAGCCGGACACCCCGCCGGCGGCTGCGGGACCGGCGGCCACCACCACGGTACGGCGTCAGACGCTGGCCAAGTCGGTCACCGTCGACGGCGAGCTCGGCTACGGCGAACCGGTCCCGATGAAGTCGGCGGCCGGCGGCACCGTGACGTGGCTGCCGAAACCGGGCCGCACGATCGAGCTCGGCGGCACCGTGCTGCGCGCCGACAACCGCCGGGTGGTGCTGCTCACCGGCGTCCTGCCGCTCTACCGGCCGCTGTCGCCGGGTGTCGAGGGCCCCGACGTCCTGCAGTTCGAGCGCAATCTGCGCGACCTGGGCTACGGCGGCTTCACCGTCGACGACGAGTACAGCGCCGCGACCGCCCGCGCGGTCCGCACCTGGCAGAAGAAGCTCGCGCTGCCGCGGACCGGCACCGTCACCTCGGCGTGGGTGGTCGTGGCCGCCGGCACGATCCGCGTCGCCGAGCACAAGGTCCGCGTCGGTGATCCCGCCTCGGGCGAGGTGCTCACCTACACCGGCGCGGCCGCGGTCGTCACGGTCGACGCCGAGGCCGACGCCGCCGACTGGGCCCGCCCCGGCGCCAAGGTGTCGGTCACCCTGCCCAACGGCAGCAGGGCCCCCGGCACGGTGACCCACGTCGGCGCCAAGGCAACCGCCGAGCAGGGCAAGGATCCGACGGTCCCGGTCACGATCAAGCTGCGCGACCCGAAGGCCGGCGGCGGGCTGCGCGAGGCCCCGGTCGAGGTCACCTACACCGGTGAGCAGCGCCGGAACGTGCTGAGCGTGCCGGTCGCGGCGCTGGTCGCGCTGGCCGAGGGCGGGTACGGCCTGCAGGTCGTCGAGGCCGGCGCCACCCGCTACCTGCCGGTCCGGGTCGGCATGTTCGCCGACGGCCGCGCAGAGGTCAGCGGGGCCGGGCTCGCCGACGGCATGACCGTGGGGATGCCGGCATGATCCGGATGAGCGAGGTCGGCAAGACCTACCCCGGCGGCGTCGCGGCCCTGAACGCGGTGTCGATGCACGTGGACGCCGGCGAACTGGTCGGCATCGTCGGCCCGTCCGGCTCCGGCAAGTCGACGATGCTGCACCTGCTCGGCGCCCTCGACCGCCCGTCGACCGGCACCGTGAGCATCGACGGCCACGACGTGGCCAGCCTGCCCGACAAGGCCCTGTCGGCGTTGCGGGCCCGCACGATCGGCTTCGTCTTCCAGCAGTTCCACCTGGCGCCGGGCGTGTCCGCCCTCGACAACGTCGCCGACGGCCTGCTCTACACCGGCGTACGCCGCCGCGAGCGCCGCCGCCGGGCCGCGAGCACCCTGCAACGCGTCGGCCTTGAACACCGGGCCCACCACCGCCCGCACGAACTGTCCGGCGGCGAACGCCAGCGCGTGGCGATCGCCCGGGCGGTCGTCGGTGACCCGGCGGTGCTGCTGGCCGACGAGCCGACCGGCAACCTCGACTCCGTGGCCAGCGCGGGCGTGCTGGAGCTGCTGCGCTCGCTGCACGCCACCGGCACCACGGTCGTGCTGATCACCCACGACCGGGAGATCGCCGGGGGACTGCCGAGATGCCTGCACATGCGCGACGGCCGGCTGGCGCAGTCATGACCGCCCGCCTGCGTCCCGCCCGCCTGGCCCCCGGCGACGTGCTGCGGGTCGGGGCAGCCGGCCTGCGGACCCGGCCGCTGCGGATCGTGCTGTCCGCGCTGGGGATCGCCATCGGCATCGCCGCGATGCTGGCCGTGGTCGGCATCTCGGCGTCCAGCCGCGCCGACCTCAACCGCACCCTGGACCAGCTCGGCACCAACCTGCTCACGGTCGCCCCCGGGCAGACGATGACCGGCGAGGACGCGAAGCTGCCCGCCGAGTCACCGGCGATGGTCCGGCGCATCGCCCCCGTCGAGTCGGCCACCGCCACCGGCCGGCTGGCGGCGAAGGTCTACCGCAACGAGTACATCCCGGTGGGGGAGAGCGGCAGCATCGCCGTCCTCGCCGCCCGGCCGGACCTGCTCGGCACGGTCGGCGCCCGGCTGTCCGCGGGCCGCTGGCTCAGCGACGCCGCCGACGGCCCGGCCGTCGTGCTCGGCGCGGCGGCCGCCCGGCGCCTCGGCATCGAAGCGCCCGGCCCGCGGGTGTGGCTGGGCGGGCAGTGGTTCAGCGTGGTCGGCGTCCTGGCGCCGGTGCCGCTGGCCCCGGAACTCGACTCGGGCGCCCTGGTCGGCTGGTCGGCCGCGCAACGGCTGCTCGCCTTCGACGGCTCACCGACCACTGTCTACACCCGCTCGGCCGAGGAGTCGGTGGAACAGGTCCGCCAGGTGCTGGCGGCGACGGCCAACCCCGAGGCCCCGAACGAGGTCAAGGTGTCACGGCCCTCCGACGCGCTCGCGGCGGCCCGGGCGGCCGACAGCGCCCTCAACGGCCTGCTGCTGGGCCTGGGCGCGGTGGCCCTGATCGTCGGCGGGGTCGGGGTGGCCAACACCATGGTCATATCGGTGCTGGAGCGGCGCGCGGAGATCGGCCTGCGCCGGGCGCTGGGGGCGACCCGCGGCCAGATCCGGCTGCAGTTCCTGTGCGAGTCGCTGCTGCTGGCCACGCTCGGCGGTGTCGCGGGGGTGCTGATCGGTGCCGCGGTCACCGCGGGCTATGCCGGGTACCGGTCGTGGTCGCCGGTCGTGCCCGGGTGGGCCCTCGCCGGTGGGGTCGCGGCGACGATGCTGGTCGGGATGGTGGCCGGGCTGTATCCGGCGGCCCGTGCGGCGCGGCTGCCCCCGAGCCAGGCGCTGTCGCACTGACATGTCGTAGTCTGGCCGACTTTGCTTCTCCAGGAGGTCGCGATGCCGAAGTATCCGCCGCAGGTCACCCAGCGCTTCCACGGCACCCCCGAGCAGGTGGCCGCCGGCCGGGTGGGTGCACCGCCGGCCAGGTGGGACTCGATCGTCATCGAGCCCTACGACCCGGCCTGGGCGCAGCGGTTCGCCGCTGCCCGCGCCGGCCTCCACGAAGCTCTGGGTGATCTTGTCGTCGACGTCGCGCACGTCGGCTCCACCTCGGTGCCGGGTCTCGACGCCAAACCCATCGTCGACATCGACCTCCTGCTGCCGGCCACCGAGCCGGAGTCCGGCTATCTCCCGGCCCTGGAAGGACTCGGCTACCGGCTGGTCCTCCGGGAGCCGTGGTGGTACGGGCACCGCATGCTGGTCAGCGCCGCCGAGGACATCAACCTGCACGTCTGGCCTCAGGACGCGCCCGAGCCGATCCGGCACCGCCTGTTTCGTGACTGGCTCCGCGCGCATCCCGACGACCGGGACCTGTACGCCTCGGCGAAACGCCGCATCGCCCGGGACACCGTCGCTCACCCCGGCGACTACAACCTCGCGAAGAACGACGTCATCGACGCCATCTACGCGCGGATCTTCGCCGCGACCGACTGACCTCGGGGCTGTCCCCCGGTCCGGTGATGGACTCTGCGTGGCGGCTGCCCTTCAATGAGCAACAGCGTGGTGACCTGCGGGACCGGGCCGGCTACCGGCCGTACCGTCGCGCCCGGCGAATCGCAGATCCCGGTAATTCCGGATTGAACCGGGATGGTCATCGCCGGCCGGGGGTACTCACGCCGCTCGCATTCCCGCACATCGGTCCACCACGGACCGGTCCCTCGAACAGGAGCGAGACGCGATGACCGAGCCGTCCCCGACAAGACGGGCCCCGCAGGAGCCGCAGCTGTCTCCCGAGCAGATCGAAGCCGGCGACAAGTACGCCGACCTGCACGATCCAGGCCCTGGCGAGCAGTACGCGGGCGAGGCCGTCCCCGACCCGTGGGAGGAGGCGTCCGATGGCGAGCTGGAGCCTGGTGCCGTGCCTGGTGACTCTCAGAACTGAGTTCAACACGCTGTCACCCGGCCGGGACAAGTCGACCGACGGGTCCATCGGCGACACCGCACACTCGCAGAGCTCGTCGGATCACAACCCGGACGAGACGGGCAGCACCCCGTACGAGGACGCCGACTCGATCAACGAGGTCCACGCCATCGATGTGGACAAGGACCTGCGCAAGGCCGGCTGGAGCATGCAGAAGGCGGTGGAGATCATCGTCATGCGGCACCGTGAGGGCCGCGACAACCGCCTGCAGAACGTGATCTACAACCGCCGGATCTGGTCCCGCTCCTGGGGGTGGACCACCCGCACGTACACCGGGGCCAACGCCCACACCCAGCACGCGCACTTCTCCGCCCGCTACACGACCGCCCAGGAACGCGACACCCGGCCCTGGGGCCTACTGGAAGCCGAGGACGACGACATGGCCACGATCACCCAGTCCGACTTCAACGCCCGCATGGACGCGTGGTGGACCGCCCGGATGAGCCCGAACGCCCGCGAGAACCCGCAGCGCGCCGCCCTGCGGGTGGCGCCGTGGCAGCAGAACGTGGGCCGCACCGGGCGCAGCGCGCACGAGGTGGTGTTCACCGACATGCTGCAGTTGCTGCAGCAGGCCGCCGGGCAGAACCCGCAGGCGGTGGGGGAGCTGGTGGTGGCCGGGATGGAGGACACGGCCGTCGCCGACGCGGTGATCGGCGCGCTGGCCGATCCGAAGCGTTCCGACGAGGAGATCGCGGCCTCGCTGCGCACCGCTCTGGGCGACCGTGCCGCAGAGGTCGGCCGGCTGCTCGCCGCCTGATCAGGCCCGAGCTGCCGGGGCAGGCCCGGTCATGGGGCTCGGCGTGCCGAGATGCCCGCCAGCACCGTCCCCACGCAGAGGGCGGCGGCGCTGAGCCCCAGCGACCAGTGGATGCCGACGACCGCGCCGAACAGCCCGACCGTGACCCCGCTGCCGAACCGCAGCCCGTTGGCCGACATCCCGTAGACCCCGATGACCCGCCCGCGGTCGGCGGGCGGAGCGAGCAGCTGCACCAGGGTCTGCCCGATCGACATCGACGCCAGGTTGGCCACCCCGCCCACGACCAGCAACAACACCGACAGCGGATAGCTGGTCGAGACAGCGAACAGCACGGTGCTCAGCCCGTAGACGCCCGTACTGACAACGGCCGCGGCCACGGTCGGCCGCAGCCGCCCGGTGGCCTCGAGCAGAATGCCGCCGATCACCCCACCGGCGCCGTTGGCGAAAAGCAGGATCCCGTACGCCGTCCCGGCGCTGCCCGCCCCCAGATCCTGCGCGAAGATCGGCATCGACGACTGCATCGAGGCCCCGACGAAGAACGACCCCAGCCCACCCAGTATGATCATGCTGACCAGCGTCCGGTTGGCACTGACCTCCCGCAGCACCCGCACCGAGTCGACAATCCCCATCCGCCGGCGCGGCGCCCGATCGTCGCGGGTGTGCCCGGTGAACTTCGTCCGGAAGAGGAACAACGTCAGCGGCAGATAGAACGCCACATTGACGAAGATCCCGGCCGTCGGCCCGAGCCCGAGCAGCAACGCCGACCCGATGACCGGCCCGAACAGCACCCCCAGGCTGCGGAACGTGGCATTCAGGCGTACGGCGGAAGGCAACTCGTCGTCGCCCACGAAGTCGTGCAGCATCAACTGCTCGGCCGGCCCCCACAACGACCCGGCCAGCCCGTGCAGCACCAGCAGCACACACGCCGACCACACCTGCAGGGAATCGGTCAGGAACAGCACACCCCAGGCCACCGACACGAGAGCGAACAGCGTCTGCGCCGCCTGAATCACCCGCCGGCAGTCGAACCGGTCGGCCAGCCCGCCGAAGTACACGGAGAAGAACAGAAAAGGCAGCCAATGGCTGATGACCTGGAAGCCGGCCAGGGCGGGGGAGTGGAACTTCTCCCAGAGCACCCAGTACGTGATGACGTGCTCGATGTTGTCGGCCATCATCGCGAGCGCCGCCCCGAAAAGATAAGGACGACAGTCCTTGTTCCGGAGGGCGGCGAACTTCCGGGGAACGACGGCAGCCACCGGCGCGTGCGCGGGTATTCCGCAGGCGGCACACATGACAGTCAGACCTCCCCGCGGGCAGCTTCCCCGACCTGACCGGTGACCGCACCGCCGGTGCCGCACCAGGTGACGTGAATTACCCGCTGGTGCCGCGTCGCGCCGCTGTCTAGGGTCTGGCGATGCCCCTGCTCGCCGTGACCATGGAAGCGCCCGACCCGGCCCGGACGGCCCGGTTCTGGGCTGGTCTGTTGCGCCGCGACGTGGTCGAGGACGCCGGTGGCCTGCTGCTGCCGGGCGAGGACGCCCAGCTCGGCCTCCGCTTCGTCGCCGGCCGCGCCGGCCTGCTCGGAGCGAGCCGCATGCACCTGCACCTGACCAGCCGTGACCTCCAGGAGCAACGGCAGACGGTGGCGACGGCGCTGCAGCTCGGCGGCAACCACCTCGACGTCGGACAGAAGCCGGAAGAGGAACACGTCGTCCTGGCCGACCCGGCGGGCTACCCGTTCTGCGTGATCGAGCCCGGCAACGCCTACCTTGCGGGGTGCGGCGTCCTCGGCGAACTCACGTGCGAGGGCAGCCGCGAGGTGGGCGTGTTCTGGAGCAAGGCACTGGGCTGGCCGCTGGTGTGGGACCAGAACGAGGAAACCGCGATCCAGTCCCCACGCGGCGGCACGAAGATCGCCTGGGCCGGCCCACCCGTACCCCCGAGATCCGAACCGAACAGGCAACGCTTCGAACTCACCGCCGCGGCAACCGACGACCTGATCTCCTTGGGCGCCACTCGCTGGGAGAACGGTGCACTCGCCGATCCGGACGGCAACGAGTTCCACCTCAGGTAGACCTCGTCAGGCGCGGGCACCCCGCATCGCTGCCACCACCGCCGTGCGTACGGGTTCGTGAATGAGCGGCGGCAACTCCTCGGGCCGGAACCAACGGATCTGGTCATGTTCCTCCGGAGCGACGTTTGCCGGTGTCCCCTGCCAGTCACCGACAAGCCAGGCGCTGAAGCGCGCGGATCCCTCTCCGTGGCCCTTCTCCAGCCGACACAGATGGATCGCCGAGCCTGGTGCTATCCGCACGCCGAGTTCCTCGTGCATCTCCCTCGCGAGCGCGACCAACTCGGTCTCGCCTGGATCGATGTGCCCGCCGGGCAGATCCCACACGTCCGGGTAGACCTGGCGGTCCGGGCTTCGGTGGACGAGCAGGACTCGACCGTCGCGAACCAGCGCCGCGACCACGATCTCAGGCATGCCTCGGGATTGTGGCATGACCGTCCGACAGAAAGCCGCGACTGCGGCGGTCAGTCCCGGTCACGGCGCGGGCCGAGCAGCCGTTCCAGCAGTCGCGGTTCGCCGGGCCAGGCGGCCATCAGCACCTCCCGGGGCACCCGCCGCCCCGCGTACCGCAAGGCCAGCGCCACCACGACGATGTCATCCAGCGGCCCGATCACCGGAATGAACTCGGGAATCAGATCGATCGGACTGGCCACCCAGATCCCGGCGATGACGATGGCGATCCGAGCCCGCCGCGGCACCCGAGGATCCTTCCGCAACCGCCGCACGGTGGTGACACAGTCCGGAATGAACGCCGCCAGATCCCGCAGAATCCCCGGCGGCAACCGCCGAGCCAGGACCAGCAGCAACGCCCAGCTGACCACCAGACAGGCCACGGCGACACCGAGCCCGATAAGCCAGTCCCGCAAGCTCGTCACCCACCGAACCCTACGGCTCCGCAGCCGCCCCCGAACCCAGTCCCGCCGTGTCAGTCGCGGTGCCAGCGCAGCGGACCCGGGTGCAGGCTCCACCAGAGCCGCCGCCACCAGGACCTCTTGGCCCGCAGCGCCTCGGCATACGCGATCGCCTGCTGCCCGGCCCGCTCAGCCTGCTGCCCATCAGCCGCCCCGGGCGCGAACCCCACCGTGTTGACGGCGCCCACAAGCTCATCCAACGGCGGCATCTCATAGCCCGCAGGCGGCGCGGCAGCCCGCACAGCGCCGAGCCCGTCACGATCCGGCGCATCCTCCGGCCGCCACCCGACAGACGCGGCATCCACCGCGACGACGCCGCCCGCTGTCTCCGACGCGGACCCCGCAGCGGCGCCTCGCCCTCGACCGGCGTCGTCGCCCGGCCCAGCCCCATCGGCCATGCCGGCCTGCCCCGCTTCGCTGCCGCCGGGGCCGTCGACGGCGTCCCGCCGAGCCGACCCGCCCAGACCCGACCCGCTCAGGCCCAACCCGCCCAGGCCCAACCCGCCCAGGCCTTCATCCGATCCGTTCCGGCTCGTGCCTGACGTGCGGGAATCCGCGCCCAATCCATCCAAGTCCGTCCCCGACCGGCCAAGACCCGCGCCCCACCCGCCCGAACCTGGGCCGCCCGGACCGGGCCCGCCCGGACCGGGCCCGCCCGGACCGGGCCCGCCCGGCCGTGAGCCCCCCGGATCCGAAGCGGCACGCGGCCGCCCCCACCGCCGAGCCTTCCGCTCCCGCGGCACCGGCGGCAAAGCCGCAAAAGCCGCCGCCTCGGTAGCCGCCAAATGCCCAGGAACCGGCCTCCCCGCCAACCGCAGAGCGTCCGTGAACTCCAACCAGGCCCCAGTGATCCGCTCATCCGGCGCCCCCACCCCGAGCCGCCGCTGCCGCAAACCCCGCCGCATCACCACCACAGTCGCCGCCGCCGCGATCAGCACCAGCAGCACCGACCCCGAAGCCCCGGTAGCCACCAGCACTCCAGATGCTCCACCGCCCCCAGCCGCCGGCGCCTGAGCAATTACCGGAGGCGCCGAAGCACTCGGCGCCTCGGATGCCGGCGGCGGCTCGGAAGGAGGCGGCGGCGACGGCTTGGGCGTGAAGTCCTCCTCAACCGGCCGCGGCTGGTCACTCTTGGGCGACGGATCAAACGCCACCCACCCCAGCTCGTCGAACAACACCTCGGGCCACGCAACAGCATCACCACCGGTGACCGTGCCCCCGCCCTCGGGCACGTCGAACCCGACCACCACCCGCGCCGGCAGCCCGGTCAGCCGCGCCAGCAACGCGAACGACGCCGCGAACTGCTCCGACGTCCCCCGCTGCCCGCCCTGGTTGCGCGGCCCGAACAGGAAGAACTGCAGATTCGGGTACGCATGCCCGCTCGGCGAGTCCGCGACCTTGCGGTAGTGCTCGGCCAGGAACTCCTCGATGGCCGCCGCCCGGTCGAACGATCCGGCGTTGCCGTCGGACAGCTGCTCGGCCAGCCGCGTGATCGAATCGGGCACTCCCGCACCGACGGTCAGGAAACGCGCCACCGCGTCACCGGTGGGGGAGTCCGCCGCGGGGAGCAGGTTGAAATCAGGCTCCTGAGCTTGGGACGTCACCGTGTACCGCAGCCCCGGCTTCAGTCCCTCCGGGCTGATCAATGTGCCACTCGCCGGGTCGTACGCGACGCGTACCCCGTCCACGCCGGTCGGCGTCGGGACCACCGGCAGGAGCCGCCCGGTCAGCTCATCCACCGTGATGTCCTGCGTGACCTGCCGCGACGGCACGTCGGGCAGCGCGGCCGCGGCCGGCAGCACCCGCCCGGCGTTGCGGTAGGTCGCGCCGACCCGCCACGTCACCCCGTCGTAGTCGGGCAGCACCGCGAGCCGTAACCGCATCCTCCCCTTACCGGCAGCGTCCGGGGCGACGTCGAGCAGCTTCTGCTCCGGCGTCAGCGCCCAGCCGGAGATCCGGTTCAACGGACTCTCGTCCAGGCTGTCCACCTGCGGCGGTTCGACGTACCGCCGGGGGTCGACCGGGGTCGCGGAGACCCGGCCGCCGACCCACGGCCCGACCACGACGATCAGCCCGATGAGGACCACCAGCCCGGCGGCCGCTCCGGCCAGCGCCCGTCCGCGCACGGCCGCGCGGGTCTTCGCCGGTACGCCGGACAGCGCCGGCCCGCTCGCCGGCCGGGCACTGACCGCCAGCGCGACGGCGACGAGTCCGGCGAACAGCACCGTCGGCCACCCGGCCGTCCCCGCATTCGGCCCGACGACGTAGAGCGCGCCTCCATAGAGCGCAGCCGCCGGCACACACCCGAGCAGCACCCGCCCGGACCGCACCGCCACCTCGGCCCCGGCCAGCCCGGCCAGCCAGGCCGCCACCACCGGAACGACGACGGTGTCCGGCGTCGACTCCACCGGAATCATGGCGGTGAGCAGCCGCGGAATCCCGTTGACCAGCGCATCGGTGACGATGCCGCCGAGCGCCCCGGTCATCTCGGCCCGGTTCGCGGCCACCCGCAACGCCCCGAGCGTGTACCCGGCCAGCAGCAGCACCGACATCGGCGCGATCGTCCACGAGGGCAGCCGCCGCGCCGCCACACTGACCCCGACGGACCCGAGCGCCGCGCCCGCGACGAGCTGCATGAGCAATGCGTCGGCATAGATGCGCTCGAGCACCACCCCGGACAGCCCGATCAAAATCACCAGAGCCACGGGTACGACCGCAGCCCGCGCCCACCTCACCATCGGAGCACCCCGCCCGAGGTGTCCAGGGACCGTCGCCGCCGCCTCGTCACCATCCCCGCACCCCGTCCCAGGCGCCGGCGAACTGCACGCCGTCCTCGGCCTCGATGACGATGAGCCCGCCACCGGCCGACACCGGCGCAGCGTCCCGGTCACCGAACAGCCCGGCGATGACGACCGGATAAGCGCCTCGCAAGGCGGTCACCGCACCCAGATCGGCCCGCCCACCCGGCCCGGTCAGATAAACAAGCGTGTCCCCGAGCCGGTTCTGCCGCAGACTGCGCAAGGTCTGGCTGAGATCACCGGCCCGCAGCTCAGCCTCGGTGAGCACATCCAGGAACGGTCCCTCGGCCATCCCCGACACCAGATGCAACGCGACCGGAAGATCCTCCCGAACGGCGGCCGCCACGATCGAAGCCGCAGCCTCGCAACAGGACTCGAACGAGTCAGCCGTCCCGGCACGAACGTCGGGATGTGCCCCGGCCCGATCATCGAGCAGCACAATGATGGTCGGCTCACTGGTGTCGAGCTGCTCGCGAACCATGAGCTCACCGACCTTGGCCGAGCTCCGCCAGTGCACCCGCCGCAGCTCGTCCCCGATGACGTACTCCCGCAACGAATCGAAGGTGATGCTGCCCTGCGGCACCTTGTCGATCCGCCCGTCCAGACTGCGCGCCATACCGGCCGGGACAGCCCGCAGCAGATGAATCCGCGGATGCACCCACACGCTGGTGACCCCGCCATAGGTCCGCGACAACGTCATGAGCCCCAGCGGGTCGGTCCGCGTGACCCGCAGCGGACCAACCGGCACCACACCCCGCCGCTGCGTAGGAACGGGATACTGCACGGTGGTGTCCCGCCCGGGCCGCAACCGCAGCAGCGGAACGGGCACACTCGCCGAACCACACCGATCCGCGGCCACCAGGTTCGCGGCCCGCAGCTTGCTGGTGTTGTGCACGGTGAGCGTCATGGTGGCCGGCTCGCCGCGAGCCACCCGGTCCGGGCTGGCCACCCGATCGACGCCGAGCCCCGGACGCCACACGGCGAAGACGACCCCGCACAGCACGGCGACAGCCGCAGCGGTGCCGAGCAACGCCAGGTCCGGATACCCGAACCTGAAGCCGGCACCGAGCAGAGCCAGCGCGGCAACAAGGACGCCTGCCCCGCGCGCGGTAACACCGCCAAGCCGCCTCACGCCGCCACCGACCGAGGTTCGCCGAAGCCGGCCAGGCCCTGGTAGCCGTCGCTCCGCCACCGGCCCAGGCCCGCCGCGCACCAGCAGCAACTACCGCCGTGCCGACCCGCCCTGCGCTCAGTGCAGACGCTCATGCTCCGACGCGCTGGTTGTCGGGCAGCGGCACCGGCACCGATCGCACCGCGTCCTCCAGCACCTCCACCGCCGTGACCCCGCGCAACTGAGCATCCGGCGACAACAGCACCCGATGCGCGAACACCGGCCCGATCAACGCCTTGAAGTCCTCCGGCAGCACATACCCGCGCCCGTTGATCAGCGCGTAAGCCGACGCCGCCCGGGTCAGCGCGATAACCCCACGCGGACTCACCCCCACCCGAACCTGCGGATGGTCCCGGGTCGCGGCGGCCAGACGCACCGCGTACGTGTAGAGCGGGTCAGCGATGTGCACCCGCAACGCCATCCGCACCATCTCCCCGACGGTGGCCGTGTCGGTGACCGGCTCCAGCGCGTCAGGCGAGCGCATCGCCGCCCCGCGCAGCACCTCGACCTCGACGTCCTCGGCGGGATACCCGACCGACAGCTTGACCAGGAACCGGTCGAGCTGAGCCTCCGGCAGCCGGTAGGTCCCGTCCATCTCGACCGGGTTCTGCGTGGCCACCACCAGGAACGGCTGCGGCACCGGGTGCGGCACGCCGTCGACGGTGACCCGGCGCTCCTCCATGACCTCCAGCAACGCCGACTGGGTCTTCGGCGACGCCCGGTTGATCTCGTCGGCGATGACGATGTTGGCGAACACCGGACCGGGGTGGAACTCGAACCCGCGACTGGCCTGGTTGAAAATCGTCACGCCGGAGACGTCGGAGGGCAGCAGGTCGGGCGTGAACTGGATACGCCGCCACTGACCGCGCACGGCCGCCGCGATCGCCCGGGCCAGCGTCGTCTTGCCCACCCCGGGGACATCCTCGAGCAGCACGTGCCCCTGGGCGAAGAACGCCGTGAGTGCGAGCCGGACGACCTCGGGCTTGCCCAGCACCACCGTGCCGATGCGGTCGGCGAGCTGGGCCGCGACGGCGGCGAAGCCCTGGATGTGCTGGGGCGGCAGGGGTTCGTTGCTCACAGGGGTTCCTCAGCAGGTGGGCAGGTCGTTGATGTCGTCGCCGCCGTCGAGGTTGAGCCAGGCGAACGGGATGTAGTTCTTACCCTCGTACTTGACCTGGACCCACCAGTTCGACTCCTTGTGGTTGTTGTAGATGTAGGAGTCGATGCTGGTGCCCTTCTTCTTGCAGTACGCCTCCAGCCGGGTGCCGGGCTTGGCCCAGCCGACCTGCTTGCTCTGCTGGGACGTGCTGGCGAAGATCTCGTTGCCGTTGCGGCCGTCGCGGTCCTTGTCGCAGTAGTCCGCGGTGTCGCCGTTCTCGCCGTTGTTGCAGGTGGCCGTGCCGAACAGCGCGTCGGTCGCCTGGTTGCGGGTGCGGGCGTCGCTGGTGCCGGCAGCGGTCTTGGCCGTCACCGTGAGCGTGTAGCTGGTGCTCGGCTTCAGGCCGGTGACCTTGAGGCTCGAGCAGCTGCCGGACGCGGAGCCGCCGCCATTGTTCGACTTGACCGTGCAGGTGGCCTGCGCGCCGCCGGCGTTCACGCTGAACGAGACAGTCGCCGTGTTGAACGTCGCGGACGACCCGGTGATCGTGACCACGGGCTTGGGCAGCGTCTTCGCGGTGGCGGTCGCCGCTTCGCTCTCGCCGGCCTCGTTGACCGCGCGGACCTCGACCGAGACGTTCTCCCCGGTGCCGAAGCCGTTGAGCGTCACGCCGGTGCCGTCGGTGACCTCGGTGGTCTTCCCGCCGGCGGCGACCACGTACTTGGTGATCGGGCGACCGTTCTCGGCCGGCGCGGTCCAGGTGACCTGGATGGTGCCGGCCTTGTCGCTGACGGTGGCCGCGTCGATGTTCTCCGGCCGGTTCGGCTTGGCGAACGGCACGACGCTGTTGCTGATCGGTGAGGCTTTGGAGCCGGCGCCACGCTCATTGATCGCGACGACCGTGAACGCGTACTGCTTGCCGTACTCCAGCTCGCCGTCCTTGATGGTCATGGACGTCTCGCCCTTGACCTCGCCGAGCGGGGCGGAGGTGCCGTCACTGACGGCGGTCACCGCGTACCGCTCGATCTCCAGGCCCTGTCCGTTGGCGGCCGGCCAGCTGACCGCGACCGTGCCGTCGGGTTTCGCCTCGGCCGTCGCGGCTGTCGGTGCGTCGGGGACCTCGGAGGTCGGGCGCACCGGGTTGCTGGTGCGGGCCGGGCCGTCGCCCTTCTTGTTGACCGCGTGCACCGCGAACCGGTAGGTCTCGCCGTTCGTCAGGCCGGTGACGTTGAGCGAACGCTGGTTGGCGCCGACCTGGAAGGTCTTGTCGGCGCCCTCGACGACGTACTTGGTGATCTCGGCGCCGTTGGCCGGGGCGGCCTGCCAGGACACCCGGGCTTCGGCGTTGCCGGCGGCGGCGCGCACGTTGCGCGGCGCGCCCGGCTTGCTGACCGGGGGCTTCTTGGGCTTCTGCGGGGGCGGCGGCGGGTCCGGCGGGGTGGGCGGCGGGTCGCCCCCGAGGACGTCGTCGGCGTACTTGTCGACGACGCGGACCTGGTGGGCGTTGTCGACGACGCGCGCGGTGGAGGAGCCGGGGGCGTTGATGAACAGGTAGTTCTCGCGGACCTCGAGCTCGAGAGGGCCGCCGGCCTGCTTGAAGGGGATGCTCTTCTGCTCGCGGCCGGCGGTGTCGAACACGTGCACGGTGCCGGTGGACTCGTCGGCGACGTAGAAGAAGCCCTCCCAGGCGACCGCCGGTTGGAGTTCGCCGCCGTCACCGGGCACCACGAAGTCGGCGACGCCACCGGTCGACGGCACCGCGTACACGTGCCGGGCGTCGGGGACGGTGACCGGCACGACCTGCCCGTCGGTGTGCTCGGGCAGCGTGCCCGGGCCGCTGAGCGGCAGGACCTGCTGGGTGCGGGTGTCGCCGCGGAAGGTCGTGAGGGTGTTGGTGGTGCGGTCGAGGACCGCGACGCCGGTCTCCAGGGTGGACAGGGCCAGATCGTGGCTCGGCGTGGCGACACTCTCGGTGCGGATCTGCACCGGACCGGCCTGCCCGCCCGCCCCGCCGGTGGCATCGCCGTCAGGCAGGGGAGCAGCGGTGATGGCGGACACAGTGCCCTCGCTGGGCACGGCGATCCACAGCCGGCCCTCGCCGTCGAACACGCCGCCGGTGATGCCGGGCGGGTAGCGCAGGGATTCGCCGATGGGGGTGAGCGAGCGCGGGTCGAGCTGACGCACCTCGCCCTGGACGGCGTCGATGACGAACGCGGAATCCTCGTGCAGGGCGACGCTGACACCGATGCCGGCGGTCATGGCGGGCCCGACGAAGATCTGCAGGGAGGTGAGATCCATCGAGCTGATGACACCGGTCTGCATGTCGCGGAGCAGGACGAAGCGGTCGTTCTGCGAGATCTGGACCTGGTGGCCGCGAGCCTGGGGAACGTTGACGCGGGTGTCGACCCGGGCGGTGACGCCGTTGATCCGGGCGGCCTCGCTCTTGGTCTTGCTCCACACCCAGGAGGCGGCGTCGTAGCTGGCGACGGCCTGATCGGCGGCGCCCAGGCCGAGGACGGTGAGTCCCAGGCCGGCGACAAGGCTCAGGACAGTGCCCATGGTGACGAGCCCACCACGACTGCGCCACCGGCGCTTGCGCTGGCCGATCACGACATCTGCACTGGCCACAGCCTGCCTACCTCCCCGTTTGCCGGCGGCGCCCGTTCAGGACGCAGGCCATCATAGGGGGATGGCGGGTGGTGTGGACACCCGGCGAGTCACGGTTGTGGATAGTGATGATCGCCGAGAGTGATCATCATTTGCCGGGCGAGGGCTTGGCCGAGCGAGGGACCCGGCTGGTGCAGACCTGCGGCGAGGTGGAGAACTGGCTGGTGGTGTAAACGGCCACGACAGCGAAGCAATAGTCCAGGTCAGCGTTGAGTCCATTGAGATCGAACGTGGTCGTGGTCGGGCCGACCTGACCCATCGGCCGAAGCTGTTCGCCGGGCTTGCCCCCGGTGACGACGAAAGAAGCACGACCGTTGGCCGGATCAGCCCAGAACAGCTTGACCGACGATCCGTAGTCGCGCATGCGCACATCGCTAGGAGCGGGGCCGGCCAGAGTTGGCACATCAGAGGCCGGATCGTCACCCCGATTGGCCAGGACAACAACAAGCGCGACCACGGCGATGATCACCCCGAAGACCGCGGCGATCGCCGCGAAAAGGGCCGGGGCCTTCCGGGAGTACGACGAATCGCCGGTGCTCGTGGGGACGGCCGAGGTGATCGGCGGCGCGGAGATGATCTGCGGCATGGGCTGATAGACGTCGCCACGAAAGTCGGTCGCGGCAGGCGGTGGTCCAGGCTGCGCAAAAGCCGGGGGTACGCCGTGAGCGCCGCTCGGCGGGACATGAGGCGGCACGGGCTGCCCGTAGGCGGGCGGCGCTGACTGTGACGCGGGGGTATGGCCGTAGGCAGGCGGCGCCGATCGTGACGCGGGCGGCTGGTCGTAGGCAGGTGGAGTCGACGGTGACGCGACGGTCTGGTGGTAATTCGGCGGCGCCGGCTGTGACATGGGCTGGTCGTAGCCGGGGGAAGACGGCGTTGGCGCGGGCACGGCAGGCTGGCCGTAGCTCGACGGTGCCGGCTGCCCGTAGGTCGGATCCGCTCGGAGCTGTCCCGGGTCGGGTTCGGGGAAGTAGCGGGGTTGGGGCTCCGCCACGGGCTGCTGTGGCACAAGGCTTTGCTGGGGCCGTACCAGTGCCTGTTGGTCCTGGGGTGCCTCCCGCTGCGGCGGAACCTGGAAGCGTTGCAGCTGATCGGCCGGCAGCTCCATGCGTACCGTCGGTGGGTCTTCCCCCAGGTAGGAGCCCGCGCGGACGACGGCCCAGTGGTCCGCGCCGAGCACGGCCGGGCCGTGCGCGGCCACCCGGCCGAACGCGCGCCGGGCCTCGTGCCGGTTCTCCATCTCCTCAGCGACCACGCCGAGATCAAAGGAAATCCCCAGCATCACCGGGTCGGTGTCCCCGAGCCGCCACTGCCCGGCCGCGTACGCCTCCTCCAGCACCCGCCGCGCACCGGAAGGATCATCGGCCCGCTGATGCACGGTGGCGAGCTGCTGAGCGGTGAGCAGGACGTCAGGGTCGTCCTCGCCGAGATTGGCCCGTCCCAGATCAACGGCATGCTCGAGCACAGCGCGCGCCTGGCCAAGATCGCCGGAATCGGCAAGGGCCTGCGCACGCTGCCGGGCGGCGAAGAGCGGGGACGGCTGAGACACGCAGGCCATGCTGCCCTTTGCCGTCCGGCGGCGCCAGTGCGGACAGGCGCGGTGTCCCGATATGTCCGGTCCGGGGGTGGCGTGTGGGGGTGCCGGAGGGCCGTGTATATTTCTCTCCTGTGCAGCCCGCCGGGCGGCCACTTGCGGATGCGAACCGCAGGTCGAACCGGTTACGCTGTGCTCACCTTGTCCGGGTGGCGGAATGGCAGACGCGCTAGCTTGAGGTGCTAGTGTCCTTTATCGGACGTGGGGGTTCAAGTCCCCCCTCGGACACACATTAAGCACACGGCCGAGATCGGAACTGACGATCTCGGCCTTCAGTGTCTTCAGGCCCGGCTTGTAGGTCATCATCAGGCCGATGCGGCTGTAGAGCTCCGCCTTGTCGCGTGGATCAGCCTGGCGGAGGACGTCGAGCAGGCTGCTGAGCCCGTCGACAACCGCCCCAATTTGATCTTCGTTGAGTCGCTGTGGGGGGCCGCGCTGATCCGGAGGGCGGCGGCAGCGGTCGCCCGGACAGCGGACGTCTCGCGGATCCAGCCGGCGATGAGGGCGGGGTCGGTGCCGGCGTCGAGCGCGGCGCGTTAGCGCTCGGTCTTGGCGTCGCAGTCCGCGATTCTCTGCTGGAGTCGTTCGCTCTCGTCGTTGGCTTGGTAGGCGGCGAGTTGGGCGCGGTAGTGAGCATCGGCCAACGCATGGAGGTTCGCGGTGAGGGTGCTGCCGCTCAGCTCTTGGCGCAGGAAGCGATCGATGGGCTCGATAATGGTGTCGTAGCGTAGGTAGAGCAATGGCGGGTGGGCGATCTCGTGTTGCCGGGCGAAGTCGCGGGACGCCTTGCAGCGGTAGTACAGCCGGCCGTGGTTGGGGTTGCCGACTGCGAATGGCCCGTCCCCGCGATCGAGGAGGTTGTCGAACCAGATCGTGAAGTCGTCGGCGTCCCGCTGCTCCATGAGGTCCCGAACAGCCGCGAGATCGACTATCTCGTCCTGCTCCTTCTTCTGGACGAATGCGGCCAGATGAGCCGCCCTCCTCCGTGGCAGGTCGGGCTGCGCACGACTTTCGCTACGCCGGCCGACGTGACCACGACACGATCGCAAAAGCCTTGCGGCCGGTATACACCGCATCGACCGAGCCGCGGGCATGGATGGGGCCACTCGCGAGCTCGCGGGACGGCCCTCAAATTTCCAGGAACGGTTGGAGGCTGCCGTCGGGGAGCCCGATGAGCAGGGCCCGGTCGAGGAACGAGTTGTTGACCTCGCAGCTCGTCTCGGGGATCAAGATGCAAGCGTGGCAGGCCGCGCGGTTGAGGCTGTCGGCACCGGATGCCTCGGTTTCCATGCACAGCGGATCGGACGAGCACCAGGAGATGCGTTCCATCGCGGTTCGTAGGGCTGCGGCGAGGTGTCGGGGTTCACCTTCGGCGACGACGCCGCCGAGGCTTCCGGCGGAGTCGCTGGTCGCGGTGTAGATCAGCACGCCTGCCATGTCATCGGAGACGTAGAGCCTTTCGCGGAGGGCGGCGGCGGGGTAGCCGGCGTTGAGGCTCCATTCGTTGATCATGGTGTGGGCCAGGGTGTGGACCAGCACGAAGCGGGCGGTGACCGGAGAGGCGGGCGCGACGGGTCCGGTGGTGCCGGTGCGGGAGGCGAGCAGCGCCTCGTGATGGGCGCGGATCATGGCCGCCCGGTGGCGGGCGGGTGCCGAGGCCGGGCTGATCTCCCATTCGCGGAGCCGGTCTTCGTCGAGGCGCAGGAACACGCCTTCGCCGATGACCTCGATGCCGGGCAGCCAGGTGGTGGCGGTGAGGCTGAGGGGAGCGTGTCGTGCGGTGTCGGCGAGATTGGTCGGTGGGTGCAGTCTGGTGAAGGCCTGCAGGACCCGGACCTCGCGGAGGCGTTTGACCAGCATCGGTGTCGCCAGGGCGCGGGGGAGGGGGTGGTCGGGGTCGGGGCGGGCTGCGACGCAGGTGAACTCGTGGGTGTCGGCCTCGTGGGAGAGCTGTTTGAACTCCTCGACGCGCAGGTCGTCAGCGGCTTCGAAGCCGGTGGTGGTGGACGGGTCGGGTCGTTCACCGGCGAGGTAGCTCTCGTAGTCGCGGACCGCTCGGACGACTTCCTCGGCGGTGTAGCGGTCGCCGAAGGTCTTGGCGGCGAGGCGGGCGATGACGTCGTCGGGTTCGCCGTGCCACATCGTCAGGTGGGGGTGGATGTCGGTGTACAGCTGTCGGGAGAACGGCGGGATGGACAGGGCGGAGCGCATGACGGCGAACCAGGCTGCGGACGAACCGCGTTGCAGGACGCGTGGAGGCTTGTCGCAGCCCTGTTCCCGGGCGCCCTGTCCGAGCCACGGCCGTCCGCCACCGCAGGTGTATTTGATGCGTTTGAGCGCTCCGGCGCTGAAGGCGCCCTCCATCGATGAGTATTTTCCGCAGCTGCAGCGGATCTCGATGGAGCGTAGGGCGGCGGTGCGTCCGGTGGTGGAGAACGAGAGACGGTGCTGGGTGTCGTGGCCGCCGCCGGGGCGTCCGACGTGTACCCAGTGCCAGTAGGGGAAGTCGCCGAGGTGCCCGTCCTCGCAGACGACCACGAACCGTGACGGGGTGAGCTGGCCGGAGCAGGCCGCGCATTCGGTCTTGTCGGGTGGTGAGTTGAAGTCGCCGAAGCGGCGCAGGTTCTCCTGGCAGCCGTCGGGATTGGCGGTGGTGCGTCCGGGGCAGCTGTACATGTCGGGGAAGCGGCGGACCCGGACACCGTCGCCGGCCGGTGGGTCGGCGTACGGGGGCAGGCGGAAGCGTTCGACGCCGAGGCGGCGTTGCAGGCGGAACTCGCGTAGTTCGGGTGCGTCGTCGGTGTTCCAGCCGTCGAGGCCGCTGATGATGTAGGACTGTTCGCCGACGGCGACCATGGAGCCGATGCCGTAGGTGGTGATCAGTTGATTGCGGCGGACGCTGCCAAGGGGCTTCTTCTTCGGTGGCGGCGGGGCGGAGCCTTGTTTACTCTTGCGCAGGGCCATGTCATCGCTCCAGGTACAGGTCGGATTCCACGTCGACGTCGCGTAGGCTCCACATGGTGTCCCAGGCCTCGTCGAGGTCGTCGTCGCCTTCGAACGAGCGCAGCAGGGCCGATCCCGGTGGGCGTTTCCTGTTCGGCTGCTTGCGCGGCGCCTCGTACAGCAGGGCGCCGGAGGCGGCCATCGCGCACCAGTCGTCGATGAACGCGTCGAGTTCGTCGGCAACCTGCTGCTGCTCGGCCGGGGCGACACGGGCGACACGAGCGACGATGACCGCCGCGTACCGGCGGACCTCGGTCACGAAGCCGGCGACGTCACCGGCGGCGGTGTTGGGTCGGGCTGGCGGGTGCATCAGCCGGACGAGCCCGACCAGAACGGCGTGCAGGGCACGGTCGCGGGCCCGGGCCGCGAACGGGGTGACGCTGGTCGACTCGACCTGCCGGTACAGCGCGGAGTGGTAGGGGCGGAACCCCTCGTAGTGCGAGCGGTCCCGTGAGCGTGCGGCGTTGAGCATCGTCACGACCAGGCCGGGGTGCAGGCGACCGACGCGGCTGGACGCCTGGATGTACTCCGCGGTGGTCTGGGGCTGTCCCATGATCGCCATGAGTCCCAGGCGGTCGACGTCGACGCCGACGGAGATCATGTTGGTGGCCAGTACGGCGTCGACGGTTCCCGGGTCGGGCAGAGCGACGAACAGTTCCCCGAGTTGGCGGGGGATCTCGCTGGAGTCGATGCGGCTGGTCAGTTCCCGCTGGTGCACGACGTCGCGCACGGCGACGTCGTCGCGGACGGCGAGCTGACGCAGGCGTTCCACGACGTCGGCGTGGACCTGCAACTCGGCGGCCGACAGTAGTCGCAGGCTGCTGAAGTAGCCGATCAGCGTCCAGTAGGCGTCGCGGACCGCGTCGTTGCCGTCGGTGGTGAGCGCACCGTGCAGCAGCGCCGCGTAGGTGCGGATCAGCAGGCTCGCCTGGCTGGTCCCGGGTGCCATCAGTCCCAGATACAGCCGGGAGCCCTTCGCGTCTGGTGCCGCCTCGACGGCGAACCAGGAGTCGCGGGCGTCCAGGGCCGCCGGGGGGAACTGGCGCACGTCGCGGTCGAACAGGCGCAGGGTCTGGTCGCCGGCGCGGCGGATGGTGGCGGTCGAGGCGATGATCTTCGGGGTGTCTGCGGCGACGTCGATGGCGCACTCGTACAGCCCGGAGAGGCTGCCCAGCGGCCCGGAGATCAGGTGCAGCTCGTCCTGGACGACCAGCTCCGGTGGGGGAGTGCCGTCCGGGGCGCCAGCGCGGTTGAAAAGGTGGGCGACCTTCTCGCGCCAGGCGATCTGGGCGAACTTGTCGGAGGTCGCGATCACCAGGGTCGGTCGGACCGTGTAGAGGTCCTCGTCGATCACGTGGACCGGCACGCCGGTCCGGAACGGGCAGCTCTGGTCGTGGCAGCGCAGCGTGGCGGTGCCCGCCGCGGTGTCGATCGTGTGGTTGGTGTGGTCCATGGCGGTTCCGCACCAGGGGCAGGCCTGCAGCTGTACCGGGTTCTTCTCGCGCAAGGTCCTGCCGTTGCGGAGCTGGTCCAGGCTCTTCTGAGCGTCGGCGAGGGTGTTCGGTGTCGCGGCACGGCCGACCCACATGCCGATGGAGATCGGTTCGTCGCCCAGCGGTGCGGTGCGGTCGGCGCGGATCCGTTCCATCGCGCAGATCAGCGTCGCGGCCCGTTCGAACTGCTGCAGGGTCAGCAGTCGCAGGGTGTAGCGCATGATGACGGTGACACCGCCGCCGGTGCGGTCCTGACCGCGCTCGTGGGCCCTTAACCGGCGCAGGAAGGTCGTGAACGCGATCAGGCCCAGGTAGGCCTCGGTCTTGCCGCCACCGGTCGGGAACCACAGCACGTCGGCGATCCGCCGGTCCGCATGGTCGCGGTCGGTGACACCGTTGAGGCAGAGCAGCAGGAAGCCGATCTGGAAGGGCCGCCACGCCGGGGTCGTCTCGTCGGGTCGTCCGGTGCGTCCGGCGCGCATCCAGGCCGTGCGGGCCCGTTGGGTGGCCATGGCCCGGTTCATCAGCCGGAACGCGGTCATCGCCGTGGGATCACCGGCCAGCCGGGCGATACCGCTCTCCATGCGGCGTGCCGTCTCGGTGCAGGCGGCGAGCTGGTCGGCCGCGACCGACGCGAACTCCGTGGCCTGGAACGCCGCGGCGTGCCCGGCGCGGTCGGTGATCCACGCACGGTACTGCGTCACGACGCGTGTCAACGACGCGAGGACCTCGGTGTCGGTGCCGGCAGCGAATCCGAGCATGGACTGCTGCTCCACCTCCGGGTTGGAGTCGCTCAACAGCACGTCGGTGCGGGGCACGAACGAGGTCCACACCGCGTCCGTGCGGGCGGGGGCGACGTGCGGGCGTTCCCGGGGCCCCGGGGGATCCCAGCGCCAGTCGGCGGCGCAGCCGTGTCCGGTGGCGAAGTGGGGTGCGTGCCGGTGCAGCAGGCGGCTCTGCAGGACCTCCGGGTCGGTGCTCGGTGTGATCCGGCTGCGGTCGACGATCGCCGCGGCCCCGTCCGTGGTCGACACGGTGATCACGGGCTGGAACAGGCACCACCGGTCGACAAGTTCCGCCGGGTCGGCTTCGGCGACGTTCACGATCCCGACGGTGATGGTCGCGGTGCCGTGCTCGTCGGTCGCGCGTACCCGCACACGCACCTGGACGTCGGGGACCTCCGCGAACGTGTGCGTGTTCGACCCGACCGCGGTGGTGGTCACCGGGATCGGGTCGAACACCAGGGCGCGGCGTCGCCAGCGCACGGTGTCGGCGTCGTCGGTGGCCCGCAGCTCGCGACGCTTGGCCTCGGTCGGTGCGCCTGCGGCGTCGATCGGCTCGTACCGGGCGGCCCGGATCCGCAGGTGGATCGTGGGAGCGCCGACGGCGTCGACGGCGAAGGTCATACCCATGGCGGACGGCGCCCTGCTGTTGGCCAACGACACGCCGGTGTCCGGCGCCTCGCCGTAGTCGACGCGGGCGAGGTCCACGTCCGTCTCATCGACGGCCTGTTCCACGACGACTGCGGCCTGTCGCGACGGGTACAGCACACCGGTGACGTAGGCCGTGGCGGGCTCCTCGTCGAGGATCTCGTCCGCGCCCTTCGCCGGTCCGAGCAGGTCGTTCTCGACGCCGTCGACGAGGGTCCGACGGAACGCGTAGTGCCGGTCGGGTGCTGCCATCACTGGTCCTCCTTGCGGTCGAAGTCGAAAGAGGCGAGGCCGACGAGACGCGGAGCGAGCCACACGCCGTGTGGGCCGAGTCCGGCGCGTTCGCCCGCCGCCCGGCTGCCGGCCACCGGGACCACCGCCTGGACCCGGACTCCGCGGATCGTCCGCGGGTAGAGCGGTGTCCAGGACTTCGTCCGCTTCATCAACCGGTGCAGAGCCGCCCGGAACGCGTCCGACATCACGGCGATCGGGTCACCGTCACGCACGACGAGATACTCCGGGGCTAGGTCTTCGCCCGAGGAATGGTCGTGGAGTCGTTCCAGCACGACGGCGTCGCCCGGTACGACGTCCTGCCGCAGTGTGCGCTGCATCCCTGCGGGATCAGCCGTGAATCCCGTCAGACCCGCCGGTTCCTCGACGTGCACGTCACCGGCCAACAGTTCCACGCCGCGCGGCAGCCGGTTGCGGCTGTACCGTGCCCAGCGGCCGGTCCGGTCGTCCTTACGGACGTCCCACCGCCCCAACGGATCCAGGCGCAACAGGTCCCGGCGGGTCCGGGTCAGAGCGACGTAGAGGGCCCGGGCGGCCTCGGCGCCGTCCACGTCCTCGCCGTCACGCAGCGGACCGGGATCGGCCACCAGCACCCGGTCGAACTCCAGGCCCTTGGCCCGGTGGAAGGAGGACACCACGACCGGGGCCCGGGGCAGGTCGAACTCGTCGGGCAACCGCCGTGCCGCGAGCAGGGCCCGCAGCCCGTCCAACGCGACGGACCGACCGCCGGGCCCGGGCGCGACCCGCAGCAATGAGCGCCAGACGACCTCGCCGTCGACACCGCCCGGCGCACCGGTCACGGCCTGCTCGATCTGATCGCGGGTCGCGGCCCGGCCGGTCGACCGGAACAGCGTGTCGATCCAGATCGGGACGATCCGGTCGCGGGCGTCGCGGGTCACCGTGTGCGCGACGCCCGCGCCCGCCAGGGCCTCCGCGGCCAGCAGTGCCTCCCCGTTCGTGCGGCACAGGATCGCGGTCGTCCCCGAGTGCGACCGCACGGCGTCGAGCACGAACCTGTCCGTGAGAGCGCCGAGGTCGAGCACCGGTGGCCCGAGGCAGTCGCGCAGCCCGCGGTAGGCGGCCTCGGCGGCCGCCGGGTCGCCGTCGTCGACGGCCCGGCGCAGCAGCGGCCCGTACTCAAGGGCGGTGCGGGCCTCGTCCGTGCCGGCGCGGAAGTTCTGCGTCAGGGTGAGCTGCACCAACGTCGAGGCGAACGTGTCCCGCAGCTGGCGCACGAACAGCCCCGCCTCCCGGGCCCGCTGGTCCGGATCCTTGACCTGGAAGCCGTAGATCGACTGGGCGGCGTCACCGACCACCGTGAACCCGCAGTCGAAGCGTTCCAGCAGTTCCTGGACGAGCTGTCGGCGGCACCCGACGAGGTCCTGGACCTCGTCGACGATCACATGGCGCAGGTCCTCGAACAGGTCGTCGGCCCGTCCCTCGCCGAGTGCCAGCGTGGCCGACGTGATCCGCTCGTCGAACGACGTCTGCGTCCAGTCGCGTTCCGGTGTCGTCTCGACCAGGATCCGCAACGCCCACGAGTCGAAGGTCTGGGCCCGCACGTAGCGGCCGCCGCCGGGCAGTGTGCCCAGCCGCTCGGTGATCTCGCGCACCGCGGCGCGGGAGAACGACAGGACGAGGATCTCCTGCGGCCGCAGCCCGCCGTCGCCGGTCAACCGGTCGATGCGCCGCATCAGCACGTGCGTCTTGCCCGCCCCGGCGCCGGCGGTGACCAGCACCGCCGCGTCCGCCGGCTGCTCGACGACGGCCCGCTGCTCGTCGGTCAACACTGCTGTGGCGAGGTCCACGCTCATCGGTTCGGACGCCACAGGTGCTCGAAACCGGTGAACGCCAGCGACTTCTCCCAGTTGACGATGTTGTCCTTCACGTCGAGGATCAGGCAGCGTTCCTTGCCCCCGTTGCGCGGACCGCGGAGCCCGCGACCGATCATCTGCTGGTAGAGGTTGGGGCTGTAGGTGGGCCGGGCGATGACGACCACCCGTGTCGCCGGGGCGTCGAAACCCTGGGCGAGGACACCGAAGTTCGTGATCACCCGGATACCGCCCCGGCGGAACCGTTCGATGAGCACGCGGCGCTCCGGGGTCGGGGTGTCGTTGTCAATCGCGGCGGAACTGATCCCCCGGCGATTGAGCATGGCCGTGAGCAGCTTCGAGTGGTTTACCGACGCGGCGAAGACCAGCACCGGCCAGTCCGGGTCGAGCGACGCGATCTCCTTCAGCAATGTCTCGTTGCGCTTATGGTCCTGACCGATGCGTTCCTCCGCCGCCGAGGGCAGGAACCGCACCGACGCCGCCGACGCGCGTTCGGCGTCGGTCACCGAGACTGTGGCTCCCGGGAGCTCCCGGTGGTCCACCCTGGCCAACATCCTCTGGTCCTGTAGGTAGGAGTACGGATCGACGTCGGGGAACAGGCCGTCGTCCAGGCGGTAGCCACCGAACCGTCCGACGAGCTGCCGTGTCTCGTCCTCGTCCGGGCGGAACGGTGTGGCGGTCAACCCGACCAGCGGCCGCTCGGTCCGCGAGCGGGTCAACCCCAGCTGTTCCAACAGGGCGGTGTAGCGCTTGTTGACCGCCCGATGGGCCTCGTCGACGACCACCACCGAGGCCTCGCGTAGCCACGCGTACGCGGGTGTCTTGAGATGCTCCTCGAGTTTCACATCCGTCGCGACGACCAACTGCGGATTGTCGGTCACCGGTGTCGCCGAGTTCCCGCCCCAGAAACGGTTGACGGTGAGCCGCTGCCGCGGGCCGACCTTCGACCACACGAACTTCCAGCTCTGCACGGCCTGCTCACACAGCTCGTCGGCCTGCGCGATCCACAGCACGGGACCGTCGAGGCCCCCCTCGCGCATCACGCGGATGATCGCCTCCACGGCCACCCGGGTCTTACCGGCCCCGGTGGGCAGCCGGAGCAGACCACGCCCCGGCGTCGACCGGCTCAGCAACTCCATCAGAGCGGCGACCGTCTGCTCCTGGTAGGGGTGCAGACCCGGCAGCTCCGTCGGCCCGAACACCTCCTCAAGCTCCGGGGGGGAGACCTTCGGTGAACCGGCGAAACCCTCGGGGAACCGTAGATCGTCGACGAAACGCCGGGCCGAGATCGAACCGTTGAACGCCCCGGGGGCGTCGTCGTGCGCGGCGCGGATGTCGGCACCGTAGTGCCGCAGCACCCCGTCGCCGTAGGCGTGGATCGCCAGCTCCGCCACGAGTTCCGGCGCCGACACGCCCCCGTCGGCGCGACGTTCGGCCTCCTCCAGACCCGACGGCAGACCCGTTCGCAGCTTCTGCTCACCGACCAGCGCCAGCAGCTTGGCCGCGGGGGTGGCCGCCTGACGCACCCGGCGGCGGTGCTCACCACCCTGCTGACGCCGCAGCCCGTCCAGGATCGCCAGGCGACCGCGCTCCCCGAGCCCCATCTGCAACGCGGCGTCGATCCCGCTCAGCAGCGCGTCGTCGTTCTCCGGTAGCAGCACCAGGACGGTGTTGCCCTCAGTCGCCTCGGACAAGACCCTCGGCTGCAGACCGTGCGGGGAACGGGTGATCTCCTCGAGCTCGGTGCACCGCGTGACCGTCCAACCGTCGAGCCCCGGCCGGTGGACCCGAAGATGCGGGAAGAGCTCGAGCAACGGCGTCGCCGGGGATTCGGCGACGTACCGGATCTCCTGCTTGATCGCATCACGCGACGACCGCATCCCCCAGGTCTCGACCATCAGCGCCGCCGCGTCGACCGACGGCACCAACAGCGCCGGCACTGACGACGAGACCAGGATGTCGTACTCCGAGCGCTGCGCCGTCACCACGATCTCCGCGTCAGGCACCTCCGAACTCCACACCGAACCGACCCGGCAGCGGGTCGTGACACCCTCCGGCCAGTCACCGCCGGCCTCGAGCACCAGGGCGTACACGGTGCCGGGCAACTCGTCGTCCGAACTGTCGGAGGCCAGCACCAGGGCCCGTTCGAGCATCTCGGCCGAGAGGTCCTCGACACGGGCCGGCAGGTCGAACGCGTCGGCCAGCGCACCGGGGACCTCGGCGACCGGCAGGACCGCACGATACTGCCCCAGAGCCGGCGCGACGCAGGCGGCGACCGGGGTGACACCCAACGACGTGCGTAGGTGCCCGACCGACTTCGCCATCCACACGAACGGCGAGTCGACGTTCATCTGCGTCGCCGCCTGCCTGCCCATCTGCACGGTCCACGTCGACACCAAGCCGTGTGCGGGCAGGCTGTGCAGGAACGCCGCACCGCCCTCCGGCGACAGCACGTGCAGGAAACGCAGTGGACCGAACGTATTTGCACCGTCCAGACGCATCGTAGACACCTGCGGACGCCGTGCGGTGTCCTCCAGGGTCTCCACATAGGCGCGCCACGCCGCCTCCCGGTACTCCACGTGGAACCACTGTTCACCCGCCGGATCCTGGTTCGCGATCGGGCGGTCTACCATGCCCAACTCGACCAGGACCTCACGGTCACCCGCGTGCATCGTCATGTCCACGGCGATCGAGGCGTCCCTGCTCCCGTCCGCGGGCACCACCGGCCCCGGCAGCAGACAGGAGCCCACCGGACGGAACCGACCGTCCATCGCACGGACCTTGATCAGATCGACCGTGTCGGGCCGGTCCCGGATGATCTCCATCGACGCCAGCGGACCGGCGGCCCGCGACAACGCCCAGAAGGCGTGCCACTGCTCGTCGGCGTAGCCGTACAGGCCCTGGCCGAGGACCGCGGCGAACCGGCCCGCCGCATCCGCCTCGTGGATGCCGAGCACGGTCAGCGCCTCGGGCACCTCGGCCTCGGCGACCACGTCCTCGCTCACGTACACCAGGTCGTCGGCCAGCGCGTCGTCCCCGGAACGTCGGAAGACACCGCCCAGTGACGGCGCCACCAGACTCCCGGAGTCCGACAGGACGATCCGCGCCCGGACCGCCTCCTCGGCCAGCGCATGGTCGGCCTCCACCAATCCGGCAGCGATCCGGATCGCCGCCGCGGACCCCTGCGCATTGCGGTCCGCGGCCAACGCCTCCAGCCAGAGCCGCACCGACGCGTCGGGTCGCCCCGCCCCAGCGAGGATGAGATTCACCCGCGCCCGCCGATCCCGCTTCTCCGCCGAGTGGTGCACCCACTCCGCCGGAGCACCGCCACCAGAGGCCCACAGCTTCAACCACTCCTCGCGCAGCCCTTCGGGATGGAACTGCATCTCCACGGGCAGGCGGAACGCGCCGAGCTGGTCCACCAACGACCGTCGCTCCGCCGCGGCCGTCCAGATCGCGGCGGTGAGACGTTCGTCGGCGAACTGCGGCGCCTCGCGGCCACGACCCGGCAGGAAGTCCAGGTAGCCGGCCGGATCGGAGGACTCGGAGATCAGCGGCAGACTGTCGACGACCAGTCCCGCGGCCACGTCTAGCAACTCGTCGTTGAACGCGTTGCCGTCGAAGATCGCCTGGCGGTCCTCCGACGTCTTCCACGGCGCGTTCAGGATGCCGCGCAGCGTGGTGGCGAACTTGGTGGGGAAGAAGGCCCAGAACACCCCACGCGCCCCACTGGCCGCCGGCACCGCCCACGACACGTCGATCTCCGGCCGGTCGTGCAGTTCCCCCGCCGCCTGCAGCGCCTGCGGACTGGGACGATGAGTGCGGGTGAACACCCGCCACTCCTGAACGCTCAACTTGTCGGGGTCGGTCGTCTCCTCCAACGTGTGCCGATCGCCGGCCACACGCTGCACGATCCGTCGCCGCTCCCGGGGCTCGTACCGCCGGTCCTCGAGCGTCAGGCTCCCGACATGCGGTGAGAAGAGCAGGAACTCGATCGGGAACGAGGCCAGGTCAGCGCTCAGACCGTCACCGCGATCGCCGCGCAGCGGCAACCGGACCACCGTCGTCGCCCAGGCGAACAACTCGTCGAGCACCGGATCCAGCTGTCGGCTCCGCGCCGCGTCGAGCGGCCGCGCCATCCGCAGGACCGGGGTCTCCTGCAGCCCGGGACGGACACCGCGGATCTGCTCCGAGGACCAGTCCCGGTCGAAACCGAAACCGAAATCGACCCCCTGCGCGCGGCTGAAGAACTGCGGAGTGTCCGAGATCGCGAGAACCGATTTGACGCCCACCCCGAAACGACCGATCTGTCCACCGCGTTTACGCGACACACTCATCCGGAGAATCGTGTCCGCGCCCTCCGGAGTCACCGGAGCTCCCTCGTTGGCGCAATACAGGTGCGTAGCCGTCAGGACGACGGCGATCGCACCGCCCGGCGTCCCCCGGATCTCGTCGGCCGCGTTCTGTACGAGCTCGAAGACCTGCCGGTCCCCGTAACCGCCCTGCGCGATGCGCCGTTCATTGTTGGCGTGCTCATCGACGAGGCCTGGGTCGACCCGATAGGTCTCCAGGACACGACGGGACTGAGCGACCACCACATCGATGACGCTCGGACCGGATCCCGATTCGCTGTCGTCGTACACAGCCTGACCCCCACAAATCGACAGCGGCGACACCCGACACGTCGGGCGTTCAGCGGTTGAAGCAATGAGGGGATCTTAGGTCACGGCAAACGGATTTTATCCGATACGCAAGGCCCTCAAGGACCACTTCCGAACTATCTCCGGCATTTTGACGGCCAGGAGCAGGGGTACCCGGTACCATCAGCCGGAAAGTGTCGCCAAGAGAGACCTTTTTCCAAAGACGAGTGTCGCGAATGGCAAGATGAGCAACTGATCGTCGAGGACCGGGCGTGCCGACCCGCGATCCTTCACGGTGATCGCCGGGACGCAGCCTTCGACGTACCCGTGGACGAGGACAGACGAGAACGGCTCCCGTGCCGCGGCGTCCACCGCCGGATGCCGTCGCGACGGCCGTCGCTCCTGAGCTGCCGGCGCGACGGTCGTCCTCCCGCCCGAACGCGACGAAGGCCGGAACCGTCGTGACGGTTCCGGATGTCCTACTCGCCCCGATCCGCAACGGACCGGACCGCAGTATGCCGCGAACGAAGCCGTGCCACGGTGCGCGCGGATCAGCGCAAGGCAACACTTCGATTTCGTCGCGCTCTCCTTTTGGATCAAGCGGCATCCGGCCGGTGACCGGCCATTTGTTCGGTCTCCTCGTCATGGACGAGGCGCAGAAGTTGGCACCGCCGAGCCCGATGACCGCATGCACGTAGAGCACGTTGGAGCTGGCTGTCCAAGCGCGTAAGTACGGTCTCGGGCTGATCTTCGCGACTCAGGCGCCCTAGAGCCTGCACGACCGAATCCCCGGCAACTCCACGACACAGCCTTTACGGACTGCTGAAAAGCCCCGTTCAGATCGAGGCCGTTCGGGAGATGGCGAAGGCTGAAGGCGGGGATGTGCCCGACATCTCGCGCCTGACGGCCAGGGAATTCCACCTAGCGGATGGGGGAAGCCCGCCTCGCAAGATCAGGACATCACTCTCTGTCACCACCCGCGCAGTCCACTGACAATTGAGGAGGTCATCGATCGATCGCGCAAAGGCGAGACCGCATCGGATCGGTAAGGCTTGTGCCCTCGGCTTCGCGCGAGATAGCGTCCCCAGGTGTTTCAGCGCGCGACGTGCTGAGCGCACAGCAGACAACGCTGGCCCAGAAGGTGGTCACGACGAGACGGTCAGCTTGCGGGCTGCGATCACCGTGTGCGCATCTCGAGTGTCGATCTCGGACACGTCAACCCCCACCACGATCATTCACGTTTCGGCGGATGATCGCGTTGGGGATTTTTGATTGCCGGTCTGGCCTGCGGGATGCTGATCCCGGGCAGTGACAGCTGCCCCGTGTCGGCAACGTCCTGAGCATCGGGGTCGTCCTGCCCGGCCTGGGCGGGACCGGTGTCCAGGTTGATGCTTATCGATGTGCAGACGATCGCTATGCCTCGGCCGCGTAGCTGGCCGGCCACACCGGAGACGGGGATTGCGTCGCGGGTGGTGCCGAGGTGGTGCGCCAGTTGCCCTCCGGCTTCGGCAAGGGCTTGGTCTTCGCGCACGTAGAGCGTCTTCATCCGGTGTGGCTGAGCGTCGCTGGCGCTGGTGTAGCCGTGTCGGCATCGGTAGCGGGCTCGTCCGTGTGCCCAGTGTCCTTCTGCCCGGCGCCCGCACAGCCCGCAGATCACCAGGCCGGTCAGTTGGTAGCGCTGTGGGTTGGCGTCGTCCGGGACGGCGAGGGCGGTGATGTGTTGCGCCGCGACGAAGGTCGCCTCACTGACGAGGGCCTGATGTGCCCCGGGTGGCGAGACTTCCCATTGCTCGCGTGGATTCCAGGCGCGGGAGGGTTTCACTCCGGGCGGCCGGCTGTTCTTTTCGCCTGGCCGCAGTTCTCGGTGATCGGTGTGTTGCCGGTTCCATACCTGTCGGCCGGTGTATCGGGGGTTCGCCAGGATCGCTGCGACTGTCCGCAGCGTCCAGGCGGTGCCGGAGCGGTGTGGGTTGCGTGCAGGGTCATGTGCCGACGGTGGTGGCATGCCGAGGGCGTTGAGGCTGCGGGCGATGCCTGCGGTGCTGAGCGCGGCGAGGCGCTGTTGGAACATCCATTGCACGTGCGGTGCGGTTTCGGGGTCCGGATCCAGGCGTAGGAGCCGTCGGCCCCATCGTGCGTGCTGCGGGTTGGGATGCGGCCCGGCGTCTGCCATCCGATAGCCGTACGGTGGCCGGCCGCCGAGGTGCCGGCCCTGGGTGCGGACTTGGGCGCACATCGCCGCGGTCGTGCGTCGGCGGGCGCGCAGGATCTCGCGTTCGGCTTGGTGGCCGAGGAGCAGGAGCAGGGCCTGGTGGGTGGCGTCGGTCAGGTCGACCGGGCCGTTGAACTCGGCCAGCCACGTGCTGATGCCGTAGGCCTGCAGCTGCGCGAGGATGCTGCGGGCCTGCCCGGTGGTGAACGCCCGTTCGAACTCGCCGATCACGACCGCATCAAACCCGCGATCAGGGTCGGCCGCGGCGTCCAGCAGCGCGGCGGCCTGAGGGCGATGGTGCCAGGCCAGTGCGCGGGAGTAGCCGACATCGAAGTACTCGGCCACGATCCCGCCGCGGCCGGAGATTACCCGCGTGGCGTTCTGCCGCTGCCACTCCCGTGACGATGCCGGGTCCTGGAACCGGCCGGTCGAGGTACGCCCGTAGAACGCGAACCGTAGGCCATGTCCGGCGCACCGGGCCTGCTGGTGGCCGCGGGTCCGTGGTGGCGCCGGTGGCCGCTGCAGCCACGCCGCCAAGGATGGATCTTGGGCCTCGAGGGCGGGGCGAGGGAAGTGGTCAGCGTTGTGCTCACCTCACATTGAGGCAGTAAGGAGTCGATGCCGAGGTACCCGCCGCGGGCGTGGTGCTGAACTCATCGATAGGTGATGTCACTCGGAAGGGAGTTCAGCAATGCGCCCCCTGACCGACTCTGGTTGCCGGACCGGCGGCCGGGAGCAGATAGACCGTGCCTCAGCAAAGTCTGATCTGCCGTCCCATCCGGTACCCGGTGCCACCTCGCTGTTTTGGGTCCGCAGCCATCAAGGCAGGATCCTAGGATGCCTTGCTGGCGGTGTCATGCTGCACGCCTGCGCCAGCCGTCCGGGTCCTCGGCGTCAGAGATTGGATCGCCTGCATCGGCAACCTCGTCGACCAATTCAATCGACAGCGAGGGCCCGCGCTGCGCGTATGGCGAAGTCCGGCGCCGGGCAAGGGTTCCGACCTTCGTGCACACTTGGCGGTCCGCCGAGCGTCCGCAGAGGGCTTTGGTCGGCGGCCAAGTGGGTGTCGACAGGCTCTCATGTGAACGGTGGTCGGATTGTCGGCGACAGTGTGGAACCGCTGCGCATGGAACTTCTTGTAGTCGCGCTGGCGCGTTCGACCGGGTCGAGATCAGCGGTCGCGTCGACGAGAGCGGCCAGCCGGCATGTGTCGACGTGACCGCCACGCCCGCTGTCGCAGGCGACCATGCTCGTCGGGTGGTTAGGTGATCAGCGGTCTGCAAGCGTCGGTCGGCGCGGGAACGTAGGGCTGTCGACGAGCCCTGTGTGTCCAGTCGGAAGGCAGTTCAATTTTCAGGCCGATTCTTGTTCAGCCTTCGACGACGGTCGGAGGCCAGGTGCGGATCGCGCGGCTTCTCGTCGTCGTGATCGAATGTCGCCGATCGTCACGATGCACGCGAGGGGGACAAGCGGTGGGCGCTACGGCACAGGATCGGCAATGGCGGCAACGCCGTCGCTCCACGCTGGTGGTCGGGACCGCGGTCGTCCTGGTGGTCATCACGGCGGCTGTCGTCTGGGTGTATGGGCGGCAGGCAACAACCGAGACCGGGCGCCGCGGCCGTCTGCGCCCGCCGCTACCACGCCGAGCAGAGCGCCGCGAGTCGCCGCGGTCACCTACGAGGTGTCAGGCGAGGGCCGAGTGGACATCTGGTACACCGATCCGGCACGCACGGAAACCACGACCCTGTTGAATCAGCCATTGCCCTGGCGAGTGGATCTCGCACCGCACGCGGTGTCATTCGTGCAGATCACCGCCCGGCGTACGAAGAACGGCAGTGAAGGGCAACCGGTGAGGGCGCTTGTCGACGGCGTCGAAGTCTGCAGCGGTACGAATGTGGGTGGCTACATGAAGTCCACCTGCTCGGAGCTTGTGCCGCCGCTGTGACCCAGCCACCGCCGGCACTCTCTACGAGGTCATGATGCGTCGTTACCCGCCCGGCGTCGGCGCTCAGGAGATTCAGCTCTGACGACAGCCTTACAAGTGCGAAACGTCAGCTTCGCCAGTACGTCGTGCTTCATGCCCAGCGGCGCACGGACGTGCCGCGGTTAGCGCGGTACGGCCCGGTGTGGGACCAGGGGGGCGTCGCGACGTTGGGGCTTGGTGACTGGTCGGCTCGTTGCGGTTCAGCGGGCGTGGCCGGCCGGCACGACAGGCGTCGCGGGACTGCAACCTCGAGCGGCGGCTGCCGTGCTGAGTGTCCGATCGGATACTGCCTCGTCGTCCGATCGGCCACTTCTGGGGTGCTTCGACGTTTCTCAACCTGACCCTAGCTGGATATCGACGAGTGCTTGCCCATCGATGTCTGCTTGTCAAGATCGTGTGTGACGGCGGTGTGTGTCATAGCGTGTGCCCCGCGTGGGTTCTCCGCTGAGCTCCGCGACTTCACGGGGGGCGGGCAGCGATGGGTACTGCGTCATGGGCTGGATCGGTGCGTCGGAGGCGATCGTGGTTGTCCGGGGCCCTCTTCAGCGCTCTGGCACTGTCCGCGTTGGTAGGAGCGGCGCCGGCGGATGCCGCCCCTGTCGCGGCTGTGCCGGCCCTTCAGCCACCACTGCCGCAGACAGCCACCACTGAGGCGCAGGCCGCCGCGCTGGCGTATCGGAGTCGCAAGCCGGTCGAGGTGACCGGTCGGACCACCGAGACGTTGCGGGTGTGGGCGTTGCCGGACGGTTCGTACCGGGCGGAAACGCACGTGGCGCCGGTCCGTACCCGCGACAGTAGCGGGCGCTGGGTGGATGTGGACCTGGCGATGCAGCGCCGCTCGGACGGCAGTGTGGCGCCGAAGGCTCATCCGTACGGGCTGACGTTGTCAGGTAAACGCAATGCGGACACCACTGGGTTCGTGACGCTCGGGGCATCGGACACCCGCACGGCTCTGGGATGGCGGGGTGCGTTGCCGGAGCCGGTGCTGGACGGGCGTAAGGCCACGTACCGGGAGGTGCGCCCGGGTGTTGACCTGGTCGTGGAGGCGGGCCGGTCGGGCTACGAGTACTTCGTGGTGCTCAACAACCCGCAGGCTGCGGCGGCCATGGCGACGATTGCGCTGCCATGGGATGACGGGTCGATGACGGCGAGCAGCCGTGCAGTCGCGGGGGCCGAGCTGAGCATGCAGTCGGCGTCAGGTGCCGGCGTGCAGGTGTCCGAGGCGCTCATGTGGGACGCCCGTACCGCACCGGACACCGGGGAGCCGGCGCACGTCGCGGACGTGGATGTGACGATCCGCGGCAACGCCGGGGGTGGCGCCGACATGGTGCTGACGCCCAGCGCGGCGTTCCTGGCCGACCCCGGGTTGAAATACCCGGTGACGGTCGATCCCGCGATCAACGTCGATCCAAAATTTGACGCGTACGTACAGAACACCATCACCAACACCGACAAGTCCGGTGCCGACGTGTTGAAGATCGGCCGGGTCGTCGACCCTGCGGAAGGCTGTTCCTCGGAGTGCAAGGCACGGTCATACCTGAGCTTCGGCGGGCTGGCGGAGCTGCGCGATTCGAAGGTGGACAAGGCGGAGCTGTTCTTGTGGAACTCCCATTCGTGGTCGTGTACCGCGGCGAGCTGGGAAGCGTGGCGGGTCGACTATGTCGACGAGACGCTGCGGTGGGGCAACCAGCCGACATGGCGGGAGAAGGACGGCACGTCCACCGGAACCAAGGGCTACAGCTCCGGTTGCGGTGACGGCTGGGTGTCGGTGTCGGTGCGGAATACCTTCCAGCATTTGCTGTCAGGTACCGATAACCGGGCCAACGTCGGGCTGCAAGCGACCAACGAGAACACCAACGCCGGCTGGAAAAAGTTCAATTCCTCCGAGGCTTCATCGCACACGCCGTATGTCAGCATGATCTACAACCGCCGGCCCAACACGCCGACCGGATTGAAGATCGACTCCTGCTATTCGGCCTGCAACAGCCCGGCGGTCGTGCGGTCCGGGACGCCGCGGTTGTGGGCGACGGTCTCGGATCCGGACGGCGGGACGGTCCGTGCCGAGTACGAGGTCTACAACAGCACCAAGGGCACCCAGGTCGCGAAGTCCGGTACTGCGGTGACCGGAGTGTCCTCCGTTAGTTCCCGGCCGTGGCGCGTCGCCCCGTTCTCCAAACAACCGCTGCCGGACCACACCTATCACTGGCGTGCTCGAGCTTGTGACAGCTATCAGTGCGGCGACTACTCGGCGTGGTTCACGTTCGTCGTCAACACGCAGGACCCGACGCTGCCGACCGTCACCAGCGCGCAGTACCCGCCGAAGACGACCGGAACGTGGAGCGGCGGACCGGGCCAGCCGGGGACATTCATGTTCACGCCGAACGGCGCGAGCGAGGTGACGGAGTACGTCTACTCCCTCAACGACGCCAACCCTGTCACCGCCGCGGCCGGGGTTGCCGGCGCGGAGCGCCTGGCCGCCAGCCAGAGCAGCATGTCCAGCCTCAGTGGTATCACGCCGGGCGGTTCGGCGGTCGTCACCCGTGACACCTCCCGAGGTCACACCGGTGGTGACTCGCTGAAGATCGTTCCGACGGCGACCGGTGATGCCACCGGCTACCACGAGTACGCCGCGGTCGCCGGTGACGCCGGCGGCGGGTTCCGTCTCGGGATGCGTGCCGGAGGCCGGTACCGGGTCACCGGGTGGGTGTACGTACCGGCCGCCACGGGCCTGAACCCGACTTCGCCCGGACGCGGTCTGCGACTGGCCCCTTCCTACATCGTGTCGGGCAGCGTCTCCCACGTCATGTCGCCCGCGCCGACCGTGACCGACACCTGGGTCCAGCTGTCGGTGGTCATGAGCGTTCCCACCAATGCCACCGAGGCATACCTGCGGGTGTGGAACGGGTTCGCCGCCGGCAGCGGCAAGGCGGTCTACTTCGACGACCTGTCGGTTCAGGAACTCACCGGGACCACGCTGGGCGTGTCCCTCACCCCGACCAAGGACAGCACGAACGTACTGTCGGTGCAGTCGCGTACCGCCACCGGTGCTACCTCCGATCCCCGGATGTATTCGTTCCTGGTCAACACCAGCGATGGTGAGTGGCGGTGGGGGATGGACGACAGCGCCGGCACGGAGGCGACCTCTCAACCGGCCGGCCACTCCGCCACCTTCGGCGTCGGCGTGGGATGGGCCGAATCCGGTCGCTTCGACGGAGGGGTCACCCTCGACGGGACCGGCCGGCTGGCCACCGACGGCCCAGTCCTCAACACCAGCGCCGCGGCCGGGTTCACCGTGGCCGCCTGGGTACGCCTGACCGATCTGAGCGCGTCCCGGGCCGCCGTGTCGCAGCAGGGCACCAACGCGTCGATGTTCACCCTCGGCTACCGCAACGACATCGACCTCGACGTCGACGGCGTGCCGGACCCGGCGTGGTGCTTCACCGTCACCAGCGCCGATACGGCCAACGCCGGCGGCACCAGCATCTGCACCACCCAGTACGTCGTGCCCGACGACTACATCAGCCTCATCGGCATATACGACAAACCCGCCGGGAAGCTGCGCCTGTACGTCCAGGGCACAGCGGACTTCGGCGGAGCCGAGCCCGACGCCGTCGATGCGCCCGCCGCCTGGTCGGCGACCAACGCGCTGGTCATCGGCGACAGCACACCCACGCAGCCGTGGGTCGGCGACCTCGACCATGTCTACGCCGCCCAACGTGTCTGGGACGCCGCGAAGATCGCCAGTCATGCCCAGGCTTGAGGCCCCGAACGTGCCGAACCGATCCTGCGAGCCGGAAAGAGGTCACCGCGTGACCGCCGTACACTCTTCACGTCCCGGCCCGCTCGTTGCCGGCTCACGTCCTGCGGGTCGACGTCGGCGCGGTATCGCCGCCGCCATGGCGGCCGCTGTCGCTGTCGCGGTCGCCGTGCAGGCGCCGGACATGGCCGAAGCCGCGCCGCCCTGGACTCCCCGCACGCCGGCCGAGGCCGCCGGCGTACCCGTCAAGCCCCTCAAGCACACCGTGCTGCCCACCTGGACCGCCGCCAAGAAAGAGTTACACGGCGCCGCGACGGTGACCTGGCCTGCTGCAGGCGCCGCCACCGTGGACCTGCCCGTCGCGGCCAACGCCACGAAAACCGCTACCCGGAGTACGGCAACGCGGGCCGGCACGCTGCCGGTCTGGCTGTCGGCCACCGCCACGCCCGCCGGTGGCGCCGCCAGCCGCACAGCCGCAGCGGTAACGCCGGTGCGCCGGGCCGCGGTCGAGGTCGCCGACCAGGCGGCGACAGCCAAGGCCGGCATCTCCGGGGTACTGCTGTCCATCGCCCGCGCCGACAACGTACGCCAGCCCGGTGGCGTCGACGTCCGCGTCGACTACCGGGCCTTCGCCCAGGCGTACGGCGGTGACTGGGCCTCGCGGCTGCGGCTAACCTCCGTGGCGACCGGCCAGCCCCTTCCCACCGTCAACGACGTACGCACCGGTACGGCCAGCGCCACCGTGCCGGTATCCGCCGACGGCCGGGCCACCATGGTCGCCTTGTCCGCCGGCGCCTCCGGCGACAGTGGCACCTACACCGCGACCAGTCTGTCGTCGGCCGCGACCTGGAACGTCTCCCAGCAGACCGGCGCGTTCTCCTGGTCATACCCGCTGGCGGTACCGCCGGCGATCGGCGGACCGGAACCACGCCTGGGTATCGGCTACGCCTCCAGCTCTATCGACGGCCGAACGGCGGGCACCAACAGCCAGGGCTCCTGGATCGGTGACGGCTGGGAGATGTGGCCGGGATACATCGAGCGGCAATACAAGCCCTGCGCCGACGACCAGGACGACATCCGCGGTAAGGCTGCCAACAACAAGAACAACTTCGGCGGAGACCTGTGTTGGCTCAAGCCGGAGGGCAACGCCACCATCTCGTTCAACGGGCGCGCCACCGAACTGGTCAAGTCCGCCGGTGACAGGTGGAAAGGCGTGTCCGACGACGGCTCGCGCATCGAGCTGCTCAAGAACACCTCGTACGACAACGGTGACACCGACGGCGAGTACTGGAGGGTCACCACCACCGACGGCATCCAGTACTTCTTCGGCCGCAGCAAAGGCCCCGCCGGGGCATCCGGCACCACGGCGACCAAGTCGGTCTGGACCGTGCCGGTATACGGCAACCACTCCGACGAGCCCGGCTACGCCGCCGGCGACTTCGCGGGCTCGCGCACCACACAGGCCTGGCGGTGGAACCTCGACTACGTCGTGGACACCCACGGCAATACCATGACCTACTTCTACGACCGGGAGACCGGCGCCTACGGCCGAGAAGGTGACAAGGACAAGCGGACCACATACGACCGCGGCGGGTGGCTGTCGCGCATCGAGTACGGCAACCGCGTCGACGCGAGCGCCACCACCCAGCCCGCCGCCCGGGTGCTGTTCGACGTGGCGGACCGATGTGACAGCAGCTGCTGGTCCGGTACCGATCCGGTGCAGGGCTCGTGGCGTGACACGCCCTGGGACCAGTTCTGCAAGGCGGCGCCCTGCGTCGACCAGCAGGCGGTCACCTTCTGGACGGCCAAGCGACTGTCGCGCATCCGTTCTCAGGTCTACACCGGCACCGGCGACACCTTCTCTGATGTCACGTGGTGGACGCTGCGGCACAAGTATCTGCAGACCGGTGAGAACAGCGGCGACCCGATGTGGTTGGCCGGCATCACCCGTACCGGAAAGGTCATCACCGCAGGCGGCGGCGAGGAATCCGAACCGGAAGTGGTGTTCGACGCGGGCAGCGAACCACGCCCGAACCGGGTCGACGCCAGCAGCTCCGACGGCCGCTCAGACCTGTTCCGTTACCGTCTCAACACCATCACCACGGCATCCGGCGCCCAGATCGCGATCAGCTACTCCCAGCCGGAGTGCCTGCGCACCGCGCTGCCGACGGTGCACAACAACACCAAGACGTGCTTCCCGCAGTACTACGCCCCGGCCGGGGAGACGGCGAAACTCGACTGGTTCCACAAGTACCGGGTCACCCGCGTCGACGTGTACGACAACACCGGTGGCTTCGATCATGAGCAGGTCAACTACGACTATCTCGACGCCCCGGCCTGGCACTACGACAACTCCGAACTCATCGACGAGAAAAAACGTACCTGGGGCCAGTTCCGCGGCTACGGCAAGGTCCGCGTCCGTAAGGGTCTCGAATCCGGGGTGCAGTCGGCCATCGAGTACCGCTACTTCCGCGGCATGCACGGCGACAAACAACCCAACGACGGCACCCGGAACGAGACGGTCACCGACTCCCAGCAGCAGGCGGTCACCGACTACGACGCCTACGCCGGCATCGCCCGGGAAGTGACCACCACCCTCGGCGTGGGCGGCCCCTGGCTCTCCGGCACCATCAGCACACCCGCGGCCACGCAGACCGCCAGCTCCGGGCCGCTCAAAGCGGCGATGGTCAACACCCCCACGGTGCGCAACCGCACCAAGCTGTCCAACGGCAGCACCCGCTGGACCAAAACCGTCGTCACCTACAACGACGACAACTTCCTCGAAAGGGTCGACGACCTCGGCGACGAAGCGACCACGGCCGACGACCGGTGCATCCGCACCTGGTACGCCCGCAACGACGGCAACTGGATGCTCGGCGCGGTCAAGAAGACCGAGACTGTCGGCGTCAACTGCGCGGCCACACCTACCCTGCCCGTTGACATGCTGGCCGGCAGTCGCACCACTTACGACGGCGCCGACAAGGACTGGAACACCTACCTGCCGGTCAAGGGTGACGTCGCCAAGGTCGAACAGATCAGCGCCTGGTCCGGGACCACGCCGACCTGGACGACCACCGCAAAATCCACCTACGACGAGGTCGGGCGGATCAAGGACACCTACGACGCCCTCGACTACAAAACCTCGACCAGCTACACGCCGGAGCTGACCGGGCCGTTGACGGCGACCACCGCCACCGACGCGATGGGCCGCGCCGTCACCACCACCTTCGCCACGGCGTGGCAGGTGCCGGTGACCACCGTCGACGACGCCAACACCGCGCGCACCGACGTCACCTACGACGGTCTCGGTAGAAGCCTCAAGGCCTGGCTACCCGGACGCGCGAAGACCACCTACCCGAACGCGCCCTCCATCGAGCACATCTACCTGATGCGCAACACCGCACCGACCGCCGTCACCACCAAGACGCTGCTGCCCACCGGCACCACCGCCTACCGCACGTCGATCACCCTGCTCGACGGGCTCCTGCGCGAGCGTCAGACCCAAACCCAGGCCACCGGCGGCGGCCGGGTGCTCAGCGACACCGTCTACAACTCCCGCGGTCTGGTCGACTGGGTCGCCCAGCCCTACTACGACACTACGAATGCGCCGCCGTCCACCGAGGTCGTCGGCAACACACCCGGACAGCCCTCGCTGCCCGTACCGGCGCTGACCGCCAACGTCTACGACGGAGCAGGCCGCGTCACCGACTCCATCTTCAAGATCGGCGTCAACGAAGCCACCAACGAGAAATGGCGCACCACCACGGTCTACGCCGGCGAGAAGACCACCGTCATTCCGCCAGAAGGCGGTACCGCGACCGCCGGCATTACCGACGCCCGCGGCAACGCCGTCGAACTGCGCCAGTACAAGAGCCGCGCCCAGGCAGGCAGTGACGACCCCGCCACCTACGACAAAACCATCTACCGCTACACCGACCGCGGCGAACTCGCCGGCATGACCGACGCCGCCACCAACAACTGGAAATACACCTACGACCAACGCGGACGAAAAATTAAGGACGAGGACCCCGACCGCGGCACCTCCACTTTCACCTACAACGCCCTCGGCCAGCTCCTCACCAGCACAGACGCTCGCGGCGTCACCCTCGCCAACACCTACGACCCGCTCGGCCGCCGAACCTCCGTCCGTGACAACACCACCGACGGACCCAAACGCGCCGAATGGATCTACGACACCCTGCAGTACGGCGTAGGTCAGCTCACCAAATCCATCCGCTACGAACCCGCCGGCTCGACCAACGCCTACACCTCCGAAGTCACCAAATACGACCCCGCCGGCCGGCCCCTCGAAACCCGGATCACCCTCCCCGACACAGAGAGCGGCCTGTGCGCCGCTAGCGGCACCACCCCCTGCACCTACACCTACGCCGCCACCTACCGGGCCGACGGGCAAACCGCCACCACCAGCCTCCCGGCTGTCACAGGCCTACCGGCCGAGAAACTGACCATCGGCTACAACGACGTCGGCAACCCCTCCATCCTGCTCAACGCCGGAGTGCAGATCTACGTCAACGCCACCACCTACAACAAACTCGACCAGCTCACCCAGCTCGTCCTCGGCGAACACGGCAAACGGACCGAGCTCACCCAACTGATCGACACCCGCACCGGCAGGCTCACCAACACCAGCGTCCTGCCGGAAAAGAAACCCGAAGTCCTCAACTACACCTACCAGCAAGACCCGGCCGGCAACCTGCTCTCCATCACCGACACCCCCGCGGGCGGTGCCACCGACACCCAATGCTTCCGCTACGACCACCACCGCCGCCTCACCGAGGCATGGACACCCTCTTCCACCACCTGCCCGCCCGACCCCGATGCCGCCGCCCTCGGTGGACCGGCCAGGTACTGGCAGTCCTACAGCTACGACCAGGTCGGCAACCGCACGGTCGAAACCGACCACGTCAACGCCACCGTGCGCGCCTACAAGTACCCCGCCCCCGGTGGACCTGTCGGAACCCACCCGCACGCCGTCACCTCCGTCGAAACCACCGGCGCTACCACTAAGACTGACGTCTACGGCTACGACGAGACTGGTAACACGCGCACTCGCCCCGGCGGAACAGCTGGCCAAACCCTCTCCTGGGACCTCGAAGGCCACCTCGCCACCGTCACCGACTCCACCGGCAAAACCAGTTACCTCTACGACGCCGACGGCAATCGCCTCATCCGCCGCGACCCGACCGGCGCCACCCTCTACCTGCCCGACGGCACCGAAATCCGCAAACCCACATCCGGATCCGCCACCGCCACCCGCTACTACGCCTTCGGTGCCACCCCGATCGCCACGCGGACCCCCACCAGCCTCACCTGGCTGACCGGAGACCACCACAACACCAGCGAAGCAACCGTCGCCAACGCCGACCTCAGCGTCTCCCGCCGACGCACCCTGCCCTTCGGCGCCGACCGCGGCACGGCCCCGATGACCTGGCCCATGACCATGGACAAGGGCTTCGTCGGCGGGACCAAGGACAACACCGGCCTCACCCATCTGGGCGCCCGCGAGTACGACCCCACCCTCGGGCGATTCATCAGCGTCGACCCGCTACAGGACCTCACCGACCCGCAGCAGTGGCACGGCTACGCCTACGCCGGCAACGCACCCACCAACAGCAGCGACCCCAGCGGACTCATCGAAGAAGACTGCGCCAAATTCGACTGCTACGGCTACAACCCCGACACCGGGTGCTACAAGGGCTGCGGCTCCACCGACAACGTCAACTGGGGAAAAGGCAAGGGCAAAACCGGCAGCGCACCTGCCAAGAACAACGACCCGGACGTCATAACCACCTCTGTCGTCCTTCCAGCCGGAATGAAGAAGGGTGACAAGGAAGAATTCAAACGCCGCTGGGTCGAACAATCCGGCAAATTCCTCGCCGAAAAGAACCTTGGCGGCTCCACGAACGCCCTTCTCCTCGCGCAGGATCAGGCCGACCTGGCGAGGCATGTCTGCGATGCCATGGGGCGGGAGAAGTGCGGCGCGTGGTATGGCAAGTTGTACGACGTCCACCTCGATACGTTGATCGCCACGGGCCTTCCTGGAATGGACGGCATCCTCGATGGGCAGATCCGGCTTGAAGGGCTCTCTGGCGGGTCAAAGTCTGCCGCCGGTGCGACGACACCCAAAACGAGAGTATGTAATAGCTTTTCCGGCGAAACCCGCGTCCTCATGGCCGACGGCACCCACAAGCCGATCAATGAGATACAGGTAGGCGATCGCGTCATCGCCGAAGACCCGGAATCTGGCGAACGCGGCGCGCGCACCGTTACTCACGCCTTGGTGCACGGCGATACGCTCTACGACCTCAACGTCGGCGACCAGCGCATCGTCACGACAGAAGACCACCCGTTCTGGAACAAAACTTCCAAACAGTGGCAACGGGCTGACAGCCTCCCGATCGGCGACGAGCTGGACGCTGGATCCGGCAACGCTGTAACGGTGCAAGGCTTCGACCCGAACAGCCGACACTTCGACGCCGCTTACAACCTCACCGTTGACGACCTGCATACGTACTACGTGCTCGCCGGCGATACGCCAGTGCTCGTACACAACGTAGGCGAAGGTTGCGTTGTCGACCAGACACTCGGTGCTGGCAAGCATGCGCAGGAGGGTGTTGCGTTGGTGGACGGTGACATCAACGCGCCTGGCGTTAGGGATATGATCAACGAAGCAGGTGACGCTCATGGATGTCACGTCTGCGGTTCCACGAATCCTGGCACCAAGTCGGGAAACTGGGTTCCCGACCACCAGCCACCGACTACGGCCGTTGCGCCAGGGACGCCGCAGACCGCCTACCCCCATTGCCTTCCATGTGCTAGACAGCAGGGTGGAATCGTCCGGCAACTGAACGAGGGAAACTATGACTTCCCCTGATGAAAACCTGCTCGGCTCGTTCGTGACGTTCTTCGACCACGGGCTGCTCATGATCGATGAATCGGAAAGCAAGGCAGCTCACGATGGGTGGGACGCTACGACTGAGTATGTCCACTTCGATCAAGATTCGCTATACATTGCCGTGCAGAGTGTCGTTGACGGTGCTGTCATGGTGAATGCATATCGTGAAAATGCTCCGGGCAGCGAGACTGAGGGATTGGTCGAAGCCTTCTCCGGTGAAGTCGAGTCGAAGTACGGCAGGTTCAAAATCCACGACTCAGACGATAAGGCGGTGTTAGTAATTGCGGGAAGGTCGGGACGGAATCAATTGACTGTGCTTTTAGATGAGCTAAATTGGGCTACGCGCGTGGTTGTAGTAATTGGTACGCCGGCCTGACTAAAAACTGAGCAGTGGAGGGGCTAGAATTCGACCTCTGGCGGCGGGAGCTAGCCCTCCACTGCATCATGGCAGAAAGAAATCTAGCTATTCCGGTAGTAGCCGACCAGTGAAGTCATCAATTGGTGTATCGGCTCATCTGCTGCCGCCTCCGCTCACTACGCATAGAGACTGTGCGGCCGCCCGGCGGTTAGGCTTGCTCGTATTCATTGGCGTTGCGAATCATTACGGGCTCTCGGAGCACCTCATGGACGGACATCATCCGCGCCACGAGCCGGCCCAGCGCGTAGACCACGGAGTCCTCAGCCATGCAGGCTCTGCCTGTAGTAGTAGTCGTCGAGCGTTCGCCTTGTTCCGCGGTCGTCGAATGTCGAGACGCGGCCACCAGTCCTCGTCGGCAGCCACGTTAGGCTCAGCGCATGGACACTCACCAGCGGCATAAGCGGCCTCGGCGGAGCCATCGTCACCCGCGTGGCCACCGACGGCATCAAGGTCATCACCCTGGACATCGCCGACGGCGCCGACCTGAACGTCGATGTCACCGACGCGGCAACTGTACGAGCCGCCGCGGAACAGGCCTGCCCGTCGACATCCTGATCAATTCGGCCGGCATCGTCGGCCCGGACGCGCCCCTGTGGGAAGTCCCGCTCGACGGCTGAGCTCGCACCTTCTCCGTCAACGTCAACGGCACCCTGCACACCTGCCAGGCCTTCGTACCTGGCATACGCGAACGCGGCGCGCGAGGCAGCTGGACAGCACTCACATGCCGCTGGTCGTTCGCGGCAGCCGACGGCGAGTCGTTACGCGGCGTGGACCTTCCGACACCGGCCGCGTCCGACGGTAGAAATCCACGAGTGTTGCCGGTTCTCGGCAACAAGGCCACCGAAAGTCCAGCCGCCGCCGGGTCAGTGGCTGTGTAGCTCGATGTGGTCTTGGATGTGCTGAGCGAATCCCTCCGCGGTGATCAGTTGTTCGCGCAGCGCTTGCACCCGTGCCTGGGCCGCGGTGTGGAACATGGCGAGCCGATCCTGCAGACCGGCCCGTTCGTCGCCTTCGGCGGTGGCGAGCCCGTTGAGCAGCTGCAGCAGGTCGCGCATCTCCTCGAGGGTGAACCCGAGCGGCTTCATTCGTTTCACCACGCGCAGCCGGTCGAGGTCGGGCTCGGTGTAGAGCCGGAACCCACCCTCGCTACGCGCCGACGGCACGACCAGGCCGGCGTCTTCATAGTGGCGGATGGTGCGGATGCTCAAGCCGACGCGTTCGGCGGCTTCGCCGATCTGCATGTGCCGTCCGGACATGGCCTCAGTGTGCCCGGTGGCCATCAGTGCCCGGCTTTCAGTTTGCCGGCCAGGTTTTCGTGGAAGCTGGCGCTGGCGTCGTTGAGGCCGACGATGTCCACGGCCTTGCCGCGGGTCTGGTACTTGGTGGTGATCGCGTCAAGGGCGGCGACCGAGGAGGCGTCCCAGATGTGCGCGGCGGTCAGGTCGATGACGATGTGCTCGGGGTCGCCGGTGTAGTCGAACTGGTAGACCAGGTCGTTGCTGGAGGCGAAGAACAACTCGCCGTGCACGTAGTAGATCCGGGTGTTGCCATCAGGGTCCAGGACGCTGGTGACCTGCGCGAAGTGCGCGACCCGGCGGGCGAAGATCACCATCGCGGTCAGGACGCCGAGGACGACGCCGATGGCCAGGTTGTGGCTGGCCAGGGTAGCGACGACGGTGACACCCATGACGATGATCTCGCCGGCCGGCATCCGCTTGAGGGTGGCCGGGGCGATGCTGTGCCAGTCGAACGTCCCTACCGACACGATGATCATCACCGCGACCAGGGCGGCCATCGGGATCAACGCCACCACGTCACCGAGCGCGACGACGAGGATCAGCAGGAAGACCCCGGCGAGGAAGGTCGACAGGCGGGTCCGGGCACCGGACGCCTTCACGTTGATCATGGTTTGGCCGATCATGGCGCAGCCGCCCATGCCGCCGAAGAACCCGGTGACGATGTTCGCGACGCCTTGGCCCCAGGACTCGCGGGTCTTGTTGGAGTGGGTGTCGGTGATGTCGTCGACCAGTTTGGCGGTCATCAGCGATTCCATGAGGCCGACCAGGGCGATGCCGAGCGCGTACGGGGCGACGAGTTTCAGGGTGGCCAGTTCGTAGGGCAGGTCGGGCAGGCCGAGGGTGGGCAGGCTGTCGGGCAGGGTGCCCTCACCGCCGACGTTCGGCACGGTGATGTGCGCGACGACCGTGAACACGGTCAGGGCGACGATCGCCACCAGCGGGGCCGGGACCGCGGTGGTCAGCTTCGGAAGGAACACCATGATCGCCAAGGCGAGGGCGACCATCGGGTAGACCAGCCAGGGCACCCCGATCAGGTGCGGGACCTGGGCGGTGAAGATCAGGATCGCGAGGGCGTTGACGAAGCCGACCATGACGCTGCGCGGGATGAACCGCATCAACTTCGCCACTCCGACCAGGGCAAGAATCACCTGGAAGAGGCCGCCGAGAACGACGGCGGCGATCAGGTAATCAAGGCCGTGTTCCTTGGCCAGCGGGGCCACGACCAAGGCGATCGCGCCGGTGGCGGCGGAAATCATCGCGGGCCTGCCGCCGGTGAAAGCGATGGTGACGGCCATCGTGAACGAGGCAAACAGTCCAACCCGCGGGTCGACGCCGGCCAGGATCGAGAACGAGATCGCCTCGGGAATCAATGCCAGCGCCACGACCAGGCCGGCGAGGACCTCGGTACGCAGTACGCGCGGAGAGGACAGCCAGGCAGGGCGAGACGGCCGAGGCGAGCGGGCCGCCGACAGTAGCAAGGACATAGAACTCATTTCTCGTCGAAGCGCACGCCTGTGAGGCGCACACCAGCACACCGCTTGCAGATGTGCAGCCGAACTACGGATTGCTGCGCGAGGTGTCACCGCCGCGCCACCGGTGGGCGCCTTCGCCCACAGGGGCTGCCGAGGGGTAGGAGCGCCGCATCTCGGCAATGCCCCGACCCTACTCTTCGGTGACAGGAGAGTTGATCTGAGGAGGACGTGGTGGTGATCACCGCTGATTGCAGCGCCGGGTACATCTCTCAATTGTCTTGACGGAGTGAGTACTCACTCCGCATCATCGGGTTATGACGACAATGCCAGGCCGGCGCCGCGCGCCGGGAATGACACCAGAACAACGACGCGAGACCATCGTGCAGGCTGCCCTACCGCTCGTCGCCGAGTACGGCGCCGCCGTGACCACCGCGCAGATCGCACGCGCCGCCGGCATCGGCGAAGCCACCATTTTCCGGGTCTTCGACGACAAGGACGACGTCCTACAGGCCTGCGTTACCAAGGCCCTCGATCCCACCCAGGTATTGCAGGATCTGCAGTCCATCTCGCTGGATCAGCCCCTGGCCACCCGCCTGACCGACGCCGTCGAAGCCCTCGACGCCCACCTCGCCCGGATGGGCACCGTCATCGGCGCACTCCACGCCTCCGGCACCCCCCATCGTCGGCCACGGGCCACGCCCACCAACGACGACCAACCAGACACCCGATCCTCCGGTCGCGACGCCTCCCGGGCCGCCACCCGGCAAGCCCTTAGCGAACTGTTCGAACCCGACCAGCGGCACCTGCGTCTGCCGGCCGAGACGCTCGCGAACGCCTTCCTCGCTCTGTTCTTCGGTCGCGAACGAGGTCGTGATCAGCAACCGCCGCGAGTCCCCGCCGAGCAACTCGTCGACCTGTTCCTGCACGGCGCTCTTACCACCAAGGAACCGGCATGAGGTCCCGGCCGGCCAGAGACCGCCGAGACAAGACCGCGCGACGACGACTCCGCATGCTGGGCACAGCTGCAGCCGCTTTGGCACCCGCCCTGATTTGGATCGCCACAGTCCCGATCCTTGGTCATCAGTTACAGGTTCCCGTCCGCGACGGTCAGCGTCCGCAGGAGATCGGCTTGATCGCCGTCGTCCTCGTCGCCGTCATCGCGGCTGTCGCGGCGTGGACGGTCATGGCGGCGCTGGAGCGACTGACATCCAAAGCAAGCCCAGTCTGGACGATCGCAGCAGCCGTTGTACTCCTGGTATCGCTGCTGCCGTTGGCCGGGTCCGGCATCCACGCCGGCACCCGCGTCGCTTTGGGCCTGATGCACATCGCCGTCGCGGCCGTCGTCGTGCCTTTCCTCCTGGGCACCAGTCGAAAGCGGTCAACCAACGAAACAGGCAGTTCGCAAGTCCATCACCCATCCAGCCTTACGGGCGCTTCGGCGGTGTCTCATGACCGCGCCCACCCTCCGGAATCTCCTGCCGAAATGGGCTGTATCGGCAGCGTCCGACGGCACCGGGTGCCCGCGGATCGGGATAGATGAAGAAAGCGTTCGACGACCGCGGTCACCAGGTCATCACCTCCAGCTTAGACTCACCCGGCGCCTGGCCCGGCGGAATAGCGCAGCTGACGGATACTGACTCTTCGCCAGCAGCGGCGTTCGCGGCCCTGGCCGACCCGGTCAGCCGCGCCTTCTACGACCGCGACCGCGCCCCAGGCAAACGCCACGACGCCGCCCTGATCGTCCGCGGTACGGCCGTAGATCTTGGCCTGCCCGCTGGGCCAGGTGGTGGCCCGGGCGCCGGCGGGGTCGATGGCGCCGGGCACGGTGGCACGTGCCGCGTTGGCGCTCGGCGGGACCGACACGGGCCGCCGCTTATCGCCGTCGCGTCCCCATTGGCCCTCGCCCTGACGGCTGCCCGGTCGATCGGCAACCCTGGCCAGACCGGCGCCTTCATACCGCCGGCCTGGCCTGGCTGCCCGGCGTGACCACCATGAACACCGACACCGCCCCGGTGACTGATCGTGGGCATTCATGAGTGCTCAGGACGGACTGACGCTTCCGCCCGGGCCCTACTCCCCTTCAGCGTCGCGGCCGCGGGGTTCCTGCCGGCCGTTGTTCGCGGTGGCGCCGGGGTCGTGCGGGGACTGCTGATCGGCCGGGATCTTGCGGTGCTCGGCGCGCGGGCTCTTGCCGGTAGCGCCATTGGGGCCGTCGCTGTCCTGGACCAGGCGGGTTTCACCGCTGCGACGCATCTCGGGCTGTTGAACGTTCGGCATGATCACTCTCCTTGGCTGGGCGGTTGCGATCGCCCTGAAAGGCACAGCGCCCGAAAGGGTGGCCGGATATGCTTGCCGGCACGCTTCACGTGGGGCGGAAACTATTCGGGGGAGGAATCGGACGACGCCGCCGGACACGGCTTTTCGAAATGGGTCGAGTTGAGTATGAGCTGCCCGGCACGGTTAGCATTCGCGTCGGCGTCGAGTGTGGCGTGTTCGAGCGCGGCGGCAGCCGGCTGGTCCAGGTAAACGTTTGTTCCGGGGACGGCGACCTCGCCACCTGCGTTGTCCGGCACGATCGAGAGAGCGAATTTGTCGTCGTCGACCTTCCTGATGCTCAATCCGGCATGCGGATAGGTTTCGGTGTTGGTCATTCGCCGTACGGCGCGTGCGGCATTCTCGGTTACGGCTACCATCGTGGATCCTCCTCGCGGGAAAGAGCTTTCTTCTTCGCGCTTGCCCACCGTGCTCTCGGACAACCCGATCCGACCGAGAAGTCATGAGACTTTCACCCAATCGCGAGGATCGTCATGCGACCGTCATGCGATTGCTGCAGCTGACCGATTCGGTCGGTGGTGCGGCCTCGGGCTGCGGGCGATAACGACCCGCGGCGCGGGACGCCAGTGCGCATGACCCCGCGGCTTCACGAATCTGTCATCGATTCGCGGAAGAGCCGCCATGCTGGTGCGGCATTGTGAGTTCGTCAGCGTACGGCCGACGGCTGGAGGGCCAAATGGAGCGACCCCTCGATGAACCCTGCACGGTCCCCGGCGGTTCTGTAACAGTCGTCGAGTTGCATGGTGACCTGGACCTCGACACGGCCGATATGCTGCGTGACTGCCTGGAGGACGGCGTCGAGCGGGGCACCGACATCGTGGTGGACCTCGCGGATGTCACATTGATCGACTGCGTCTCGCTGGGTGCACTCGTGGAGGCCGGGCGGCTGGCTGAGCGCCGGGGCCACCAGTTGTGCCTGGCGGCGCCGCAGCCCGCGATCCGGCGTACGCTGGCCGCCACCATGCTCGACAAAGTCTTCCGTCAGTACCCGGATCGTCGCCGGGCGGTCGGTGGCTTGTCCGCCGGCTGTGCACGCTCCTGACAGTTCACGGCTCCGGCAGCACGACTCGGCGCCCCGCACGGCCAGGCACGATCAGCTCCGGTGATCCGCAACCGGATCACCGGACGGCTCGAGACGGATGAACGGCAGCCGCCGGCCCAGCGCGGCGAAGTCCTGGTCGCTTCCGTCGACCTCGTACCCCATGAACCGGGCGAGCCGGCGACCCATCCGGCGGTGTCGCCGCGCGTAGGCCACCATGCATCTGGCTCCCTCGTCGGACGACAACCGCCGTGCTGTCGCTGTCCGCCGGTGATTGCCCACGGTGATCCGGGTCCGGGGATGAGCCAGCAAGTTGCGATACCAGTCTGCTCGGGCGCCGAATCCGGAGGCCACGGTCAGCGTTCCGGCGACCGGGTCATGGTCGACGACTTCGAGGACCACGTTGTGAACACGCCCGCTCCGCCGTCCCACGTGCTCCAGTCGGATCAGCCGGTGCCCGAACAAGGCACCCAAGCCGATGCGGTACACCGCCAACGGCGCTTTCAGCAGCAGCCGACGAAGTCCATGCGGTGGTCCCGGAGGTTCGATCGTACGCATCGCCGGTGACGCTCAGACCGGGTGGCCGTTGCCGCTACCACCGCGTGAACCCGGGCGGGCGGGGTTGTCGATCGGGAGTATGTCCCCATCTTTCATTGCCGCCTCCTCAGCGCGGGCCGAACGGCACTCGGAGCCGTTCAAGATGCCGTCCTCGCACACCGCCATTGTTGCGGGGGCACGGCGATATGGCCAGGAGTGGCGTCATTTCCACAGGGGCTGGTTGCGCATTGCTGCCCATCGCCTCGAGCCGCGAGCAGGGAGGGCGCCGTGCTGGATCAGAGCCATGCCGGATTCCTGAACCTCGCGGCACCGCGAAACTTGAAGATTTACCGGCGGACGGATGACAGTCGTGTGACAGCCTCTGCCGCGACCGTGGCACAGTGATGCCATGGAAGGCGTGGTGGAGCGGCAGTATGCGGCCGCGGAGGATGAGGTCGTCGGTGCGCTCCTGGCCACCAGCCGCGTGTTTGTCGGACTGGCCGCTCGTTCGCTTGGAAGCCTCGGCGAGGACGTGACGCTGGCGCAGTTCCGCACCTTGGTCGTGCTGGTCTCGCGCGGGCCTCAGCGGGTCGTCGATCTGGCTCAGGAACTCGCGGTCACGTCGTCGACAGCGACCCGAATGTGTAACCGGCTGGTGCGTAAGGGCCTCGTCGTGCGCCGTGAGCGCGCGGATGACCGTCGCGCCGCCTGGATGACGCTGACCCCTGCCGGACGGGATCTGATCGGCGAGGTCATGAGCCACCGGCGCGCGGCGATCGCCGATCTCGTCAGTGACCTGTCGCTGATCCGGCCGGTGGCCTTCGCCGCGGTGCTACACGCCTTGGTGGAGGCCGCCGGTGAGGTGCCGGACGCCCAGTGGTGGAGTCAATGGGCGTCGTCGGTGGCCGGTGAGGAAGCCCTCGGATATCCGGGTTCTCAAAAATAGATGCACATGTGAACGATTCTTGAGGCGCACCCGTACCTCCCTCCGAGGACACGTCGAGCCGTCCGGCGTGTGCATGTGGAGGTGTGGAGATGAACCGTCCGTCGCCGGCATGGCGTGCAGCCTGCCCGTTGATCGCTGTACTGATCGTCGGGGCCGCGGTGCCGTCTCCGGCATCGGCTGGTCCGGCGGTGCCGACTCAGCTCAACGCGGCCGACATGATGCTGCTCAACGGCGTACGTCAGGCCGGTCTGTGGGAGATCCCGGCCGGACAGATGGCCGCGCAACGCGGCGGCAAAGCAATCGTCCGCAAGGTCGGCACGATGATTGCGGACCAGCACGTTGAGCTGGATCAACTGGTGGTCGACGCGGCGAACAAGCTGGGCGCCACGATTCCGTCCGCACCGACAGCCGATCAGGCGGGCTGGGTCAACGAGATGCAGAACGCGAACGGGGACCGCTTCGACGACATCTTCGTGGCTCGGCTCCGGGCGGCCCACGGCAAGATCTTCCCGGTGATCGGCGCGGTGCGTGCCGGTACGCGCAACCCCGTCGTGCGGAAGCTGGCCGACGAAGCGAATATCTTCGTGATGAACCACATGCAGATGCTGGAGAGCACCGGTCTGGTCCGCTACGACAAGCTCGCGCCGGCCGCGTTGCCGCCCGCGCAGGACACGTCGCAGGTTGCGCTGGCGCAGGCGAACGTGGGAATTCGTCCGGCGATGGACCCGCGCCTGCTGTGGGTCGTTCTGGTGGTCATGCTCGGCGTGGCGGCCGTTGCGGCCCGCCGCATTCTCCGGCGGAGCACCAGGTGACGCGGCGAGCCGAATAGGTGCTGTAGTGCACGTATCGCCGGTGACGCATGCGTGGTAGCTGTCCGAGCGCAGGCCTTCCTTCGTGTGACCAGCAGCGAGGATTGCTGCGTGTGGGACTTGAGCATGGCAGCATGCGGCGTTGCTCAATCTGACCGGCTCGCGGGCGGGCAAGTGGTGCCGGTGACGGTCACTTGCCGAGTTCCCTGTTCGGATGGGTCGTGTGAATGTCATAGGAGTGGCGAATCGTTGATCGATAATCGTCATAGACGAGGTGAATGCTCGATCGTGTCAGAGCCGCGCCGCGGCACGCCGCGGTTCATTGTCTACGATTGGTGGAGATCCGATGACACTCATGATCAGCACTCACCGGTTGGCGGAACCGACGATGGCGATCGCGATCGAGCCGCAAGGCGAGATACGCTCCGAAGACGCCCACAAGCTCAGCGATCGAGTCATCGCGGTGCTGGCCGCCACTCGTCCCCAGCGGATCGTCGTGGATCTCAGCTCGGTGACATCGCTGTCGGACGCCGGAATCGTCGCGCTGCGGTCGGGCCATGAGGATGCCGCCGCTCAAGATGCGAATCTCGTGGTGGTCGACCCGGACCCGCAGGTTCGGGAGCAGCTTCGGCGGGGCGGCCTCGACGATCTTCTGGACGGTTCGGGCAGCGGTAGTCGTTCGTAGCTCGACGTACGAGAGTCGTTCTGAGCATCGAGTGGCAGATCGAGGGAATCGCGTTGCCGTTTTGCCTCGGTCGGGTCGTCACACAACTGATATGACAGCGCGGGGAAGACGATATATCCGCACGCGAGCATGAAATGCTGTCGCGGTCGACGCATTCGACCCCCGCGAATCAGTCGTCGGCCGCGGCGCCATCGGCTGGCGCACCATCCGGTCGGCGCAAGGCAACCGGCCGGATGGTGGCCTTCGACCCTCGGCACACCGCTGTTCACGGCCGCCGCCCGGCCGAGCCTCCTCGGCCGGGCGGCGGCCGCTCAGGAGTTACCGTGGGCGAGCTTCTCGTTCGCCGGTTTCTTGAACTGGACCTTGCGTTTGCCCTTCATGTAGTCGGCCAGTGTCCGGTAGACCGCGGGATTGACCTGATCGTGGCGCAACCGGTCACGGTGGTTCGGGTAGTCGGGGTTGACCAGGTAACCAGCCACGATCAGGGACGCGGTGCCCGCGATCAGAGCGGCGGTCTTGTCCTTGTCGGTGGTACCCGTCTTGCCGAACACGGGATGTCCGACGATGCGCTTCGTGGCCGCGGCGGTGCTGCCGTCGCATCGGCCGAGCCGAGCCGAGTCGCCGACCGGGCAGCGGGCCGCGTCAAGCGCCGCGCGCGCCACATCCTTGCCGGTCGCCCGGACGCAGCGGGATTTGCCGACGGCCAGCTTCTCGCCGTCCTGGGTGACGATCCGCTCGACCGGGGTCGGAGAGCAGTGTCTGCCGTCCGCGGCCAGCGTGGCGTACGCGTTCGCCATGTCCAGAGGCGTCGTGGAAGATACTCCGAGGGTGAAGGCGCCCCATTGGTGGGCCCGCTTCGGTGACGCGTACTCGGCGTCACTCGCGGACCGGAACTTCACACCGAACCTTTTGGCGACCGCCACCGCGTTCTCGGCGCCAACCCGCTCCTCCAGCGGAACGAAGTACGTGTTGATGGATTTACCGAAGCCGGTCCACATGTTGTAGCGACCCTCGCCGCCGCCTCCGGCGTTGCCGGGACACCAGAAGTGGGTGCCCGGGCAGGCGGAGTCGTTGTCGCGGTCGACGATGTAGTGGGTTCTGGCCCGCTTTTCGGCCTTGATGGTGTAGTCGAGCGGGTAGCCGTCCTCCAGGGCTGCGACGATCGTAAAGATTTTCATGACTGAGCCGGCCTGGTAGCCGGTGATGTCGCCGCCACCGGTGAGCAGCGGATTGGTCGTGTTCGGGTACGAACCCCGGATGCCCTTGGCCGCCTTCTTCGGGTCGGAGCTCAGTCTGTTCTCCGGGTCGGACGGATTGTCCAGCTTGTATCGGCGGTTGGCCGCGAGCAGCCGTACCTTTCCGTTGCCTGGCTCGACCGCGGCAAGCAGCAGAGCGTTCTTGTTCTTCTGCGAGATCAGCTGGGCGATCCGGTGCCGCGCGTGCTTCTGGGCGTCGACGTCCAGGGTCGTGGTGATCCGGTATCCGCCGCTCTTCAGGCGCCGCTCCCGGTCGTACGCGTTCGCTCCGAACTCAGAGCGACTCATCCACCAGCGGTAGAAGTAGTCGCAGAAGAAGCCCCAGCTGTTCCTGGCCACCGACACGCAGCCGTTACCGACCTGCTTGACCTTGTGAGGTATGGCTTCCTTCTTCGCGGCGGCCGCCTCGGCTGCCGTGATCATGCCCATCTGGAGCATGCCGGGAATGACATAGCTGTTTCGGCGCTGTCGGATCTGCTGATGACCGTCCCGGCTGACAGGGTTCATACTGGTCGGTGCCTTCACGATGCCGGCGAGCATGGCGGCCTCGCCGATCGTGAGGTCATTGGGCTTCTTGCGGAAGTAGAGGTAGCTGGCGGCCGCCACGCCGTACGCCCGGTTGCCGAAAGGGACGATGTTCAGGTAGCGCTCCAGGATCTGGTTCTTGGACAGTTGCTCCTCCACCTGCAGCGCATACTTCATTTCGGTGACCTTGCGTTTGGCCGTGTCCTCGGTCGCGTCAACCACCTGCTGCGGCGTCGTCGCCGAGTACGCCAGCGACATCCGGACCCACTGCATCGTGATCGTTGACGCGCCCTGCCGGGATCTGCCGTTGTTGTTGTTCACGAAGGCCCGGACGGCTCCCTTGAGGTCGACGCCGTTGTGGTGGTAGAACTCCCGGTCCTCGGCCGCCACGATGGCGTCGCGCATGTATTTCGAGATGTCCTTCAAGGGCACGTCGCTGCGGAACTCGTCGTAGAACTGTGCGATCTGGGTCTTGTTGTCCGACGCGTAGATGCGGGTGATCTGGGGGGAGGAGAAGTCGCGGAGCTGACTCGGCAGGCTCGCGAAGGCCCGGCTGCCGTCCCTGGCGATCAGACCGGACATGGCAGCGGCCGGAAAGGCAGCCGCGGCCACGACCACTCCCGCCACCACGCCACAGACCAACAGCGACAGTGCATTGAAGGAGAAGGTGTGATCGTGGTGACGCTTCCAGACCGTCACTGCGCCTCCATCCGCGATCCTGAGTGCTTAAGCTGCTGACTCGTCACCGTTTCAGCTCACTTCCCGCGACCGATGCCAGCGCATGGCCGCCATATGGGCAACGGCTGCGTCGCCTACCCCTCCGGTCGGTCGTTCACGCGGTGGTGTCCGGATTCCCGAGGTTGGCGTACGACGGCGATCGAGCCGGCGGAGCCGGCTCGATCCGCTTCGTTCGGGGCCCTCAGTCACCGGCAGCGGGCCGGTCAGTGCCGGCGGTCAGTGAGTCGGTGCCGCGCGGCTGTGCGGGGGCTCGGCTTGCGCTCGGAGGCGAACCGGACCTTCTCGAAGCGCGCGGTGACGGGCTGGGCGTAGCGCTTGCCGTTAACCGGGTCGTGGCGCATGAAGGTCGGAACAGCGATGCGTACAGTGAGGACGAGGCTATGGCCTTCGGCCTTCTCGTTGACGAAGGCGATGACGTAGTCGCCGGCGCGGCAGGTGGCGGCGCCGTCTTCCTCGGCCATGGCGTGCAAGGCCTTGCCGTGGGCCTCGCCTTCAGTGCGAGCGACCTTGAGCTGGTCCGCGTCCGCTTCTGCGCTGCTGTGCTGCGGGGGGTTGTGCCGGCGTGCGTGCGGTCCGGTCCGGGCGACTGAGCCGAGCAGAGTTTTCTGCTGAGCGCGGACCGGCGCCTCCGGCGAGCTGTCACGCAACCGTCATACGCCCGTCGGGACTTCGCCATGCGGGCGTTGAATCGTCGCAGGGGTCATCGCGACCGGAACGACGATGAGAAACGAGGAGAGCCCCCATGCTTGCTGTCACCGAGAACGCCGCAGCGGCCATTCGTGACCTCACCAGTCAGCCAACCGTGCCTGACGGTGCCGGCTTGCGGATCGCCGCCGACCCGCAGGGTGGCGCGTTGAGCCTGAGCCTGGCTCCGCTGCCGAAGGCGGGAGATCAGATCGTCAATGCCGCCGGGGCGCGGCTGTTCATCGATGCCGATGCCGCGACGCTGCTCGACGACAAGGCGCTCGACGCGGTGGTCGACGGGACGGGAACGGTCGAGTTCGCCGTGTCGCCGCAGTCGGACTGACCACCGTCCCCGTAGACCGGCCGATGCGCGGTGTCTGCCACCGTCACGACGAGGCGCAGTCGCCGTCGCTGGTGCGGTACACCGCCGCGTGCACAGCGACCACCCGGCCGTCATCGGCCATCACGGGGTCGGCGACGACGCGGACCCGTGAGGTGACGCCTTCGCGATGCAGCCGTGGCGTCAGGTCGAACGGTTCACCGGCACGGGTCACACGGTGGATCGCGGCTTTGACGGCGGCGGCGTCCTCTGCGATGACGTACCGGGGCAGGGCGGACAGCTTCACCGGTCCGCGGACGGGATCGCGCCGCATGACCCGGTAGGTCTGCGCGGACCAAGTCGTCTCGCCGTTGACGAGGTCCCATTCGGCCCACCCGGCGTCCGTCGCGCGCTGCAGGCGCTCCAGGCGGGAGGCCACGCGTCGCTCGCCGTCGTGGTACTGCCAGTGCGCGAGCAGCCCGTCACCGAATCGGGAGGCCCGCGTGCTCAGGACCACCGGCAGCTGTCCCCGGCTGGTGTGCACGGAGGTCGGCGTGGGTGCCAACCGGAACGGTTCACCGGTCAGCAGTGCGTGCCGGTAGCCGTCGAGGATACCGTTCGTCGTCGCGTGCGGGTGCAGGTCGAGCATGCGACGCCCGCAGATCTGATCAGCGCCGCGCCCGGCGGCGTCGGTCGCCTCCGGGCTGCAGCGGTCGAAGCGGAAGTCGACGATCTTGCCGTCGTGGTCACGTACCGGCGCCAGCAGGGCGAAGGAGTCCGGCAAGGATTCCAGCACCGCCTCGACCCAGTGCGCTGCCGGCGAGGCGACCGGCGACCCGTCGCCGTTGCGCAGCAGCTGCGAGACCCGCCGGCCGCATGCCTGGGCGACCGCAGCCACATACGCCCTGATGCCGATCTCGGGTGTGCCGACCTCGGCCCAGAGGATCGAGGCGACCCCGAAAGTACGTCCGCCGTCACGCAGGGGGATGCAGGCGCGGAGCTCGCCCTCGCCGAGCAACTCGTAGCCGAGCTCGGCGGCACGCTCACGGTCGAGCCAGAGGGGACGCCCGTCGGTCACGGCACGCAGGAAGGCGACGTTCAGGTTGCTCGGCACCCGCTGCCATGCGCTCGCCAGGTTCCGCGGCAGTCCGTACGTGCTGACGAGCCGCACCGCGCCGTCGGGCTCGAGCACGCCGATCAGGACGGCCGTGACCCCGAGCTGGCGCAGACCCTCTGACCAGGCCACCTCGGCGAGCCTCGCGGTGTCCTCGGTCGATCCCAGCGCGGCGCAGGTCAGGTGGTAGCGCGCAGTGATGTCCTCGGGGAGCAGGGAGACGGCGTGTGCCGACTCGGCGCCTTCGTCGAGGTCGACGTGCGGATGTGTCACGTACCGCTCGGGCTTGAAGGAGTCGTCGTCGTGTTCCGGCGCGGGCTCTGGCATCGGTGCGGCGATGCCGAGCAGGCCGCCGGCCACCTCGGCCACTCTCATGTTGCTGCGCTGAGAGATCTGGGAGATGTGCGTGAACGCCTCGTCCGGCGTACAGCCCAGCCGTCCTACGAGCAGTCCTTTCGCCTGCTCGATCACGGCTCGGCCGCGCTGGGCGCGGCGTAGACCGTCCACCTCGCCCTGCAAGCGCTGAACGGCCGCAGTGAGGCGGGCCATCTCACCGCCGGAGGTACTCCTTCGTGCACGGCCAGGCATTCTTACTCCCAAGTGTCCTTGTTGTTCAGAGATGGCCTACGTGAGCTAGTAGGCGCCTGCCTTGACATAGTGTCGGCGGGCCACTGAACGAACCCGCGACAGTTTGATGACGAATCCGTGTTGCGGAACTAGGCCGATGCAGGGGCGGTCATCCGGAGCTGGAAGCTCCCGCAGCTGGTGTTGAGTCCAGGCAACCGGGCCGCTGCCGGCCCCCTTGTGCGGCCGGCAGCAACGAGCCGCTCGTGCTGTCGTCACGCGTCCCGGTTCCTCCGATCTGACGCACCTGGGAGAATCTGAGGCGTTCGGTGGGCCCCGGCCAAGGAGCAACTGGCTGTCGAATCAGACGGTTGCGTATCCGGAAACGCGGTGTGCCCGGGAACGGCCGGAGCCCGCCGAAACGGTCAACGAACTGTCACGGGACAGCCACACAACCGCTTTACCCCCGGGTAATGCGAGGGAAGTACACCGATTCCTCTCCCGGACAAGAAGGTGATCACCATGAGGATCGATCGGATGATTCTCGCCGCAGTGCTGCTGACCTGTCTTGCAGCCTGCGGAGACGACGAAACCGACCCCTCCGCCGCAGGTTCGCCCACCCCGCCGGCGGCTTCCACGCTGCCGGCGACCGCCGCCCCACCGCGAGCTTCGATCCCGCCGGCGGCCTCCAGCCCGCCTGGAGTCGAGCCGTCCGCTGCGGTGACTCCGTCGGCGAGTACCGCCCCGTCCTGCGTCACCGGACGGTGGCGCGCCACGGGCGTGGCGTCGGCCGGCAGCATCGGTGACGCCCGTGGTCGCATCGCCGGCGGTACCGGAACGGCGATGACGGTCGGTCCCGACGGACGGACAGAGGTGGACTTCCGGGCGGCGAAGCCGCTGACCTTCACCGCTGAGGCTGCTAGTACGGACGTGCACGGCACGGTCACGTACAAAGGGTCCTTCCGGGGATCGGTCTCGTTCGAGGGCAGCGGTGGCACCGGACGGTGGATACCCCAGGGGCGGATCAGCTGGAGCGACCTGAACGCCACCGTACGGCTCAGCGAACCGTTCGCCGTCACCCTGCTCGACGGGGTGAACCTCGGCGACGTCACACGGAACACGTTGTCCGGTGCCGGTGGCGCTGTCGACATTCAGCCGATTCTGCGCGGCGGGACCTACGACTGCGCGGGTCAGACGCTGCGGCTGCGCACCCAGGCCAACGGTCCCGACGTGACGTGGACGTTCACCAAGGCTTGATCCTCGGCCCGGCCACTCTGAGCCGAGGCCTCGACGAGGCGGGCGTCTCGCATCGGGCGCGACCGGGCGCTGCCGATAGGTCAGCGGTGCAGTTTGTAGCCCAGCCCGCGGACGGTCACAAGGTGCTTGGGCGTCGACGGATCGTCCTCGATCTTCTGCCGGAGCCTGCCGACGTGGACGTCGACCAGGCGCTCGTCGCCGCCGTCGTACTGCCATACCCGCTGCAACAGCTGCTGGCGTGACAGGACCTTGCCGGCGTGCTCGGCGAGCTCGCAGAGCAGCTGGAATTCCGTACGGGTGACCTGCACCGGCGCGCCGTGCAGCCGGACCTCGCCGGCCTCCGGCTCGAGCTCGAGGTCGCCGAAGCGCAGGATGTGCACCGTTTCGGGGCCGATGGCGCGGGCTCGGCGCCGCAGCGCTCGCAAGCGCGCGGTCAGTTCCTTGACTGCCACCGGTTTGATGAGGTAATCGTCGGCGCCGGCCTCCAGAGCGGCCACGATGTCGTGGGTGTCGTCGCGGGCGCTGATCACCACGATCGGTGCGTCGTCGGTGCGGCGGATCTGCCGGATGCACTCGAATCCGTCGATGCCTGGCAGCATCAGGTCCACCAGGACGGTGTCCGCGGGCCTGCTGCGCTGAGCCGCGAGACCTTCCTCGGCGTTGGCTGCACCCGTCACGGTGTAGCCCTCGTCCTCCAGCGCCATCACGAGTGAGAGCCGGATCCGATCGTCATCCTCGATCACCAGTACAGCGGACATCATCGCATCATCCCCCTGGCCGGGCCTCCGGGCGACCGCAGGGCCGGCGACGTGGCGGACTGTCACGTAACCGTCATGGGGACGCCGGGTCGTCGCCACATGGTTTCGCCAGCCTGGCTACGACGTCGTCAGCTGAGGAGGTCCGGATGCCGGAGCACACCATTCCCGAGACCACCGTCGTGGTCACCGAGGCGCTGGAGGGAACCGCCGTCCAGCTGTGGGGCGATACGATCGCGGCCGCCGTGGGCCTGGAACCGGCTCTACTGGTGATTGACCTGCACGACAGCCCCAGTATCGACGCCTCTGCCGTTGTCATGCTGCTGCAGACGCACCGGTCGATGGTGTGCGCGGACGGGCGATTGCTGGTGCGTGGCGCGGCACCACGGGTCCGGCGGATGCTGGGCCTGGCCCGGGTGGACCGGGTCCTGGACATCGAGGATCGCGCTGCCGGTGAGCCGGCCGTCCCGACGGTGAGGCGCTGAGCATGGTGCCGCTGTGGCCTGACAACGACGGCTGGCAGCCTCGAGGACACGGGTCTGACGACTGGGTCGCCGACGAAGTGCTCGACGCCGAGGACTTCCTGAGCCGGCGGGTCGCCGACGAGATGAACCAGGATCCGCACGTCAGCGGCGGCCAGATGGTCGTGACAGTGCAGAACGGCGTCGTCATTCTCGAGGGTTACGCCGACACCCCGGCAACCCGCGAAGCGGCCGGGCGGCGTGCCTGGGCCACGCCCGGTGTCTTCGACGTGTGCAACATGCTGAGCGTCGATGTGCACCGCGACCAGGACTGATCAACCGTTACGGTCCGACGGCGGGCACAACGCCCGGGCGATCGGGTGACCCTGTGACGGAAGGCCGTGGCAAGACGTGCCACACGTAGCAGACGAGGACCGGCTGAAAGGGTGGGAGCACCGGACCGCTCTGCCGCTGACCATCCTGTCCGTGCTGTTCCTGGGGGTCTATGCGGCGCCGATTCTGGAGCCCGGCATTGACACGGGCTGGCGGCAGTTCTGCGCGTCGGCCAACATCGTCATCTGGGCGGTGCTGGGGGCCGAGTATGTGGTGCGCCTGACGCTCGCCCGAGACCGGCACCGGTCCGCCCGCACCCATTGGTTCGATCTTGTGGTGCTGTTGCTGCCGATCCTGCGGCCGCTGCGCGCGCTGCGGCTGGTCGTCGCGCTCAAGATCCTGAACCGCCTTACCGAGATGCTCACCCGGGGACGGCTGGCCGTGTACGTCGCGGCGAGGACTGTTACGGCGACTATTCACCGGCGACCGTGGAGGGGCGCCTGGTCGCACTCGCGATGATGATCGGCGGCTTCGGCCTGATCGGCTTCGTCACCGGTTCGCTGGCCAGCTGGATCGTCGATCGGATCTCGGTCGAGGATCGGCAGCGCGACGCGACTGGTACGGCGGACGCGGCGGCGCTGCTGGATGAGATCCGGGCCCTACGTGCTGAGGTAGCGGAGCTTCGGTCCGAGGTCAGCGTCGCCGTGCCCGGCGGGTGTGCGGTCACCAGCGGCCGCGAGGCGCCTCCCGCCTCATAGGGCCTGAGCAGACGCCGTACCGATCTGACATAGTGCGGTCTCCTGATCAGGAAAGTGCGGGAAAGCGGCATCCAGCCGCATGGTGTGCAACACCGTCAACACGAAGCGGGACGGCGCCGCCAGCGAGACCGTTCCGCCGTGGCTGCGAGCCTCCTGCCGTGCCCGCACCAGCAGGCCCAGACCGCTCGAGTCGATGAAGTGGACCGCCCGCATGTCCACCACCACGTGGGCGTAGCGACCGGCGGCCGTCATCAATCCGTCGCGGAGCACCTCGACCAGGCTGGAGTCGACATCGGTCAGCGGGGTGATCACCACGGCGTCGTCGTGGACGCGGATGTCGTACGACGCGCCGTGCGCAGGCGCCGGCGCCTCGCGCACCGTGTCCGGAGGCCGGGCCACGGTGATGCTGCACCGCGGGCACCGGTGGGCACCGGTGGCGAAAGGCGAGCCGGTCCAGCCGGAACTGGCGATCAGAGGCCAGACCACATCGTTGTCCCGGGTCACCTCCGGAGCAGTCTCCTCCGAACCGCACTGGTCACAGATCAGCACAGCGGTCCGGCTGGTCCGCGGCACGGCCGTCATCGTGTCCCGGCCACGCGGTCGTAACGACCGGAACCCTGCCGCCGGTCGGTGGTGGTGACGACAATCGCCACGGCGAGCGCGGCCAGCCCGATCTGCAACCCGACTTCGACCGGGCTGACGTGCAGCGAATCGATGCCGACGAGCCGGGCGCCGATGGTGCCCAGCAGGGCAGCACCCACCCCGACCGCCGGGGGCAGCCAGAGCGGCAGGTGCCGGGTCGAGCGCCCGATCCGGTGTCCGACGACGCCGATGACCAGGCCGATGGCCAACGCGGTGAGAAGACTGGTGACGGTCATCGCCTACTGCCCTCCGAGCGGCTTCGTGCGGGAACGGTGGTACGCCGATCGCATCCCGGCCACACCGGGCCAGCAGAGACCTGACGGCGCGGGCCCGCCCACCGTCCTTGCCGGCACGAGCAGGTCGACGTCCATCCGATCAGCCTTGCCGAGGCACCCGGCGAAATCCCGCCGGACCTGTGACAGTTGCATGACAATGCCGCCGGGACAGGCCGGCGGCGTGCCGCCGGCCCGCCCCTCGCGGCATCATGCGGATATGGGGATCAGGCGACAGAGAGCGCATGATCGGGGTTGGCCCGCGACCTGCGCCGGGGCCATGGTGGTCGGCGACGGCGACCGGGTGATGCCCTGATGCGCCGGCTAGGCCTGCGGACCCGGGTCAGTGCGGCGTTCGCGATCGGCGCTTTGCTGCTGTCCGCCTGCGTCACGCTCGTGTCATACGAGCTGACCCGGCGGACCCTGTTCAGCGAGCGCGAGCGTACGTCGGTCAGGACGGCGTACTTCGACGCAGCCGTGGTCGACGCGGGCCTACAGGCGAGCAACCCGGACGTGCTGGAGGTATTGCGCTCGCTCGACACCGGCGCCGACCGTTACGTCCTACTGCAGCGCGACGGCCGATGGTTCTCCCGCACCGCCGATCCGGCTGCCACCGCCGCGGTGTCCCCGGCGTTGCAGGCCATGACCCACGGCGGCGAGGCAGGAGCTCAGCGGGTCCGCCGGGCCGGTGAGCCGGCTTTGGTCGTTGCGGTGCCTTTGTCGTCCTCGGTGGTGTTCTACGAGGTGGTGTCGTTGCGTGAGCTGGACCGGACGCTGCAACTGCTCGCCCTGGTCCTCACCGCGGTGGCGATCATGGTCGCCGGTGGCGGGGCGGCGGTGGGGTGGTACGTCACCCGGCACGCGCTGCATCCGCTGACCGCGGTGGCTGATGCCGCCCGCACGATCGCCGACGGCGATCTGGATGCCCGGCTCAATCCGGAGACCGAGCCCGACCTGGCCCAGATGTCGGAGTCCTTCAATCACATGGCCGACCAGCTCACCCGCAGAATGGAACGTGACCGGCGGTTCGCCGCCGACGTCAGCCACGAGTTGCGGTCGCCGCTGCAGACGCTGTCAGCGGCGATCAGCGTGGTCGACCGTCGCCGTGATGGCCTCGATCCCAAGGTGGCTACGGCTTTCGGGTTGATCTCCGACGAGGTGGCCCGCTTCCAGGCTCTGGTGGAGGACCTGCTCGAACTGGCCCGTGCGGACCGGCCGGCCAACCGTGAACCGACCGACATACCGGCGCTGGTGACGCGGGTGTGCCGGGCGCGGGGCCTGACCGGAGAGCTGTTGCGGATCGAAGGAGACGTCCCGATGGTCTGGCAGGTGGACAGCCGGCGCCTCGAGCAGGCCCTGGGCAATCTGGTCGACAACGCGACGCGCTACGGCGGCGGTGTCGAGGCTGTCCGCATCGGCCGGGTCGAAGGCCAGCGCGGCTATCTGGAGGTGGACGACTCCGGGCCGGGCATCACCGAGGAGGACCGAGACGTGATCTTCGACAGATTCGTGCGGGGCCGGGCGGCGAACGCTCGGGGTGGGACCGACGGCACTGGCCTGGGGCTCTCGATCGTGGCTCAGCACGCCGCCGCGCACCAGGGCTCGGTTGACGTGCGGAACCGTCCGGGCGGCGGTGCCCGCTTCCGCATCGAACTCGCGGGGTGTCTGCCGTGAGTCGATCGCGGCGGCTCGCCGTCGTGATGCTCGCCACGGCACTGCTGAGCTCGTGTGGGGTCTCCACGCAGTCTGAACCGCACGCGGTGGAACTGCCGCGCCGGCCGTTGACCGAGCCCCACTCCAACGCGGCGTCCGAGGGTCCGACCGGCGACGTTGCCGAGGTGCTGTGCATGGTTCGAGACGACCGCCTCGTGCAGACCGTGCGCCGACTCGCCGCGCCGCCGACCGCTCAGGAGCAGATCGATCACCTACTGGCGGGTCCCACCCAAGCAGAGCGCGAACGCCTCATGACGACCGCGCTGGCCGGTTTGTCGGTTGAAGTGCGCGTAGGCGATGACGCCACGGCTCAGGCCGAGATCACCGAAGCGGACGAGGGCAGCGCGCGTACCGACGAGACCCTCGCGTACGCCCAGATCGTGTGCACGCTGACTTCCCGGGCGGACGTTGCGTCGGTGTTCCTGTCACGGGACGGGGATCGGCTCGAGGTTCCGCGTGCTGACGGGTCTCTGTCGCGAGGCCCGCTCTACGGCAGCGATTACATCTCGTTGATCGCGCCGGCATGACCGAACCGTCGCCAGCGTGCGGCAAAGGGGCGGACAGCTTGGATCAAGCCCAGGAACGCACGTCTTGCGCGATCAGGATCTTGTGGTCCTGGAACTTTTCGTAACGGCTGTCGCGCACCAGTCCGTAGGTCCAGGCGAGACGGTCAAAATCGAAGGTGGCGATCACGCCTCGCATCGTCAGCAGGTCGCCTTGGCCGGAATGCTCCGGCAGGTGGCCGAGGGTGAGCAGGCCACGATTCGGAAGATCGACATCCTCGACGACGAACGACCGCTCGCTGATGACGGTGACAAGCACGGCGGTCACCGTGATCCGGTCGCCGACCTCGCTGTCCGCGATCGTGCGCACGGTCGCCGTGGCCGAAGGGCTCGGCACGGTCGGGTCGGTACCGTGCCATCGACCCGGTGACGAGCAGGCGGCCATCGCGAAGATCAGCAGAACGGTGACCGATGCGGAGAACTGCTTCAAGCTTGCCTGGAGCATGAGACACCTCCTCGGATTGGTGGCGCTCCTCCAGATGTACCCCTTTCCGATTGGCTTCTTCCCGGAATCCGATGTTTGGTGAGAGACGATGCCGGGAGGTCCGGATCGTCATGAATCTGTCACAGACCCGGGTAAGCCCCGCCATGTTGCCGCGGGAGACTCCCTCCGGAACCGGGCGACAGATGGGCCGATGATGACAGTTGTTGCCACCAGTCAGAACGAGCAGCACGGCCAGACCAGCCTCAGCGGCTTTGCGGCGCGCCGACGCGGTGGGGCTCTGTTGCTCGTGGCGAAGCACACCGTGGTAGGCCGCGCTCTGCAGACCGCCCGGATGGGCCACGCGCTCCGCGCGTTCCTTACCGTGCCGCAAGCGATGTCGGCGGTGCCGCTGGAGGAGTCCTCCCGTACTGGGACCATCCGGCAGCGAGGGTAGCGCGGGGTGCCGGTGATGCCGTGGGGGTCGGAGCGCTCCCCGCAGTCGAGTTGCACGACGCACCGCCGAATCTGGCATGCCTGGCGCTACCTCTCCAGCGGTCCCCGGCGCCCGACTGTTCGGCGTGGCTGTCCTCGCCATCGGCATCCTGGGCCCTGAACAGCCGTGTCGACTGTCGATGGCCGAATGCCTCGGACGGTCATGCAACTGTGATGTCCGCGCGGGCTTCCTGCCACATTCAGCAGGCAGGTTGGTCTGGACAGGCAACCGTCGATGAGCTGGGAGCCGTCCCATGTACTTCTGGATGTATCCGGAGTGGTACCCGACAACGCCGCTGCGCGGTACCGCCGCCGACCCCGCCGTCCGTGCTCGACCGGACCGCCGGCGCACGGTCGATCAGCGACTCCTGCACGAGGTCGCCCGGGCGCTCCTCGACGATCCGGCGGTGTCCGACGGCTGCATCGATCTGCACGTACAGAACGGGATCGCCATTCTGGATGGCGACATCGGGTCGCAGCAGGCACGCCGGGCAGCGGTCGCTGCCGCAGCGTCGATTATCGGGATAAGGGACGTGTGCGATGCTCTGTTGGTCACCGGCGCGTCACGCCAGAAGTGAAACCCACCATGCCCACCCGGCGCGCCGATGGACGGTTGTCGCGGTCCTGACGCTGAGCGTCGCCGTCTCCGCGGCTGCGTGCAGCCCGGCGGTATCTCCGGCGGGCGCCGATGATGCCACCGGCCCGTCATGGAGGATCGACGAGCGTCGCAGCGCGGGAGCGGCGACGCAGACCTCGCCCGCGACGCTGACCGGAGTGTCGATTGAACCGCACGACGCGTACGACCGGGTGGTGTTCGCCTACGACGGCGACCGCCCCGGCTACCGGGTCGCCTACGACGACCGAGCCGATGATCGGATTTTGACAGTGACGATTAACCACGTCGAAGGTTCTCGCGAGCAGCGCCTGACGCCGCAGACTGAGGCTGTGGCCGCGATCATCCAGCATCCGGACCGCGGCCTGGTCACCGACGTCGTGATCGAGCTGGCCGGCGAGGCGGCAGATGTCCGCCTCGCGTTCCGCGTCGGTCTCGATGTCGGTACTTTCTACGTGGACATCAGCCATCCGGACCAAGCCGCATCCGCGGCAGGCGATGATGCGGCTCGCACCACCGCTGGGCCTGGGGGCGCAAGAACCGAGCCCGGCGCCACCATCGGCTGACCTGCGGACGCCGGCCGGAGCCGCTGTCACCGTTGCCGGCGTGTCGCGGGAGCAGCGAGAGCCCCCATGACGAGCGCGACCACAATGGACGAGGCACCGACGAGGATGATCCATCCCGTCGACAGGAACACGCCCAGACCGGCTGTCAGCACGCCCAGCACGGCGATGACCGCGATGAAAGTACGCATGAGCTGCCTCCTGGAATCATTGGTGATCCCAGCCTCACGCGCCTCGGTGGTGGTCTCGACACGACGATGTGACATGTCCATGACGATGCCGGCGACTGCTGCGGAAAATCGGGCGCACCCCGAAAATGGAGCGTGCGGGCGCCCGCATCGGTGCGCCCGCACACTGACCGCTCGGTGAGTTCAGCACCACAGACCACTCTCCGGTGGGCCTACAACGGTAATGCCGCGAGCACGTGACAATCCCATGACGGTCGATCTGGCCGGAGCTCCCGTGGCGAACGGCGCAGAAGGGGACTGGCTCCAGGCAACCGGCGCCCAGGCCGTGCGCCGTCCCGATTGTCATCCGACTGTCATCGGTCAGTGCGGCTTCCGCCAAGGGCAGCCCCCAGCCTGAACGGGCGGACTCTGTGAAGCCGAACGGAGAACACCATGATGATGTGGCCCTTGCCGGAGGATGGACCGTCCCCCGATGGCCGGCGCCGATCTCCTGCCACGGACGATCCGGACCTCTGCCTCACCTACCAGGTCGCGGACACCCTCCTCAGCGATGTCCGTACTCGCCATCAACGGGTCACCGTGCGGGTGCACAACCGCGTCGTGATGCTCAGCGGCACCGTCGACAGACAGATCCACAAGCAGGCCGTCGGTGACGCGGCGCGTGATGTTGCCGGCGTGGTGGACATCTGCAACGCGATACGAGTGACCGGCGACAAGGCCGATTCCCGCGTCGAGAGCACCGACGAATTCCAGAAGATCATCGACCGGCTGAGGGTCGACCATCCGCCGACAACCGATCGGCGCGCCGCACCGGCAAGACATCCGGTCGTATGGGCCGCCTCGGCAGCCGGCGTCTGGGGACTGCTGACCCTGTTGATGGTCAGCTCTCAATGGACCGCGGTGGCACTCACCTGCCTCACCGTGGGACTGATACTGACGGTGGCAGGCCGTCGTCAGACGTGACAACGCCCCAACGTCGATCGTCGCGACCCGTGCAGGAGATCGCTGTGCGGCAGCAACCTGACGACCCCGAAGAGCACGGGGTTCCCGAGCCGGTCGATGCGTCCGACGCCGACGGCGTCGCGGGCAACGCGTGGTGGTGGCGGAGGCCACGCCCGGTTCTTGCGGTTATGGCGGTCCTGCTGGTGGTGACGGCGTCGGTAGCACCGCTCATGGTGGACAGGACGACGAAGCTCAGCGTGGCCGACGTCCCGTTGCGCTTGTCGGCGCTCGAACACCGGGTGCGCCTGGGTGAGACCGGCAAAGGTGCCATGGACACCACGGCGCTGGTACACCCGGGTGAGGGAACATTGGTCGCTGACCGGGATACCGGGCAGATTTTCCTCCTCGAAGCGGCTGACAACAGATTGTGTGTCCTGACGGTCAACGAAGGCTCCGGCGGCGCCGGAACGCAGTGCTGGCCACGGTCGGATCTGCTCACCACCGGTGTCGTCCAGGTCTACGCGCCGGTCGAGTCCGGTTCCCGGGTTATCGTCGTGGTGGCGCCGGACGGCTATACGAAAGCCGCGGCCGGCGACACCAGCGCTGTCGTGTCGGCCAACGCGGCCGTGCTGGAGCTGATGGCGCCGCAGCACCACCTGACCCTTTCCGGGCCGGGAATGCCGACGGTCACGTTCACTCTGACGTCGCCGGGTGCCACGGCGGCGGCCGCCCGTCACATCGCCGGCTTCGCCACGGTGTGAACCGGGCCTGCTCAGTTCTTCTCCGGTACCTCCACCCGGCACTGCCGGGCGAGCCGCTCCACCTCCTGCTGAGCTTTCTGCAGACGGTCGAGCAGCTCCTGCAACCGCCCGGAATTGAAATTGCGCGCGGCCTCGACCGCTTCCCCGACCGTGGACAGAGCGGTGCGGGCCCGCTCGAGGCCCTGCTCGCAGCTGGCCGGCACGGTGATCGTCCGGTCGCCCGAGGAGGCAGCCGGTGACGCTGTGGCCGTCGCAACCGGTCCGGGAGCAGCGGCGATGTCGTCGTTCGTGTTGCCCGCTGTCGCCATGACGGTTCCCCCGAGCAGAAGCCCGACAACGAACGTCAAGGCGGGAACGATCCAGAACCACGGACGTGACCGGGAGGCGTCGATCGACGCGTCGGATGGGTGAGCGGGTCGGGACATGAGCGCCTCCTTCGAAGTCAGGTGAAAATCGCCTACCCGCGGCTGAGGGACGCGAAGCGATTTCGGGTAGCGGCTCGCCATGGCTGAACTGATCCGCCGGGCAAACGCCGCGACGTTGAACGTGATCGATGGCCTTGTGCTCTTCTGGTTGCTGCTGTGGACGGCGGTCGGCGTCTGGGTCGGGCTCTCACTCTGGGAGCTGGCGGCAATCGGCGACACCCTGGTGCAGTCCGGGCGCACGCTCGACAGTGCCGGGGAGGTGCTGCAGGACGCCGGCGGTCTGCCTCTGGTCGGCCGGTGGCCCGGACAGCTGGGCGATCAGGTCCGAGCCACTGCAGCCGAAATCGTCGGCAGCGGGCATGACGCGTCGGCGTACGGCAGGAGGCTCGCGGTTCTGCTCGCCGTCACGGTCGGGATCGCGCCGGTCGTGCCGGTGCTGGCTCCTTACCTGCCGGCCAGGATCGCCCGGCGCCGGGAGGTCGCCGCCCTCACCCGCCTGCTGCGCGACCCGGCCCGCCGCCGGATGGCCGACTTCTACCTGGCGCACCGGGCGGTGGACATGGTGCCGCTGCACCGGCTGCAACGGGTGACCGACGACCCGTGGCGCGACCTGACCGACGGGCTGCCGCAGGCACTGGCCGACGCGGAGCTGATCCGTTTGGGGCTTCGTCGCGACACCGTCCGGGACATCCGCTCGTGACAGTGGCCGGAAGGCCGCGGCGGTCGATCGTCGGCGCCTACGCTCGGCTGGTCGTCCGGCTGCGGTGGTTCATCGTGGTGGCCTGGGCGGCCGTGGCGGTGGCCGGTCCGACCGTCCTGCCGGGTCCGAGCGGGGGGTCCGGCGGAGTGGACGGATTCGTCTCCGTGGACAGTCCGGCCATCCAGACGGAGCTTCGCTCGGTGCAGATCTTCGGGTTTCCTCTGCTCAGTCGTGTGGCGGTGGTGCAGCGCGACGCAAGCGGCCTCTCCCCACTCACCCAGGCCGAGTCCATCGCTCGTGCCGCGGCGGTCACCCAGGGTCAATACGACGACCTCGGGCCGATCCTGGGGGCCATCCCGGTGCCCAACACCTTCGGTGCCTTTCCCGGGGCGCGGGAGAGCGGCACGACGGTGATCACTTTGCTGTTCATGCCACCGAGTGTCGGGTTCAACGAGCAGACGACCGCCGCGAGGTCGTTCGTGGCGAACCACTTCGGCCCCGAGGACAGCGTCGTCGGCGTGACCGGCACGGTCCCGGCCCGGACGGAACAGGGTGCCGTGCTGCAGCGGTGGCTCACCACCGTGGAGATCGTCACCCTCGCTGTCGTGGTGTTCATCGTCGCGATGGCCTTCCGGTCGTTGCTGGCGCCTCTGCTCGCGCTCGTGACCGCCGGCACGGCGATCTTGGTCACCCTCAGTACCGCCGGAGCGGTCGCCGGCGTGCTCGGGGTGTCGGTGCCGGACGAACTGGAACCTCTGCTCGTCGCCTTACTGCTCGGCGTGGTCACCGACTACGTGATCTTCTATCTGTTCGGAATGCGCCGTGAGTTGTCGCTGGGCGCCTCCAGGCTGGTCGCCGCCGAGCGGGCCACCGCCCGGTTCACCCCCATCGTCACCGTCGCCGGCGTCACGGTCGCGTGCGGTACGGGCGCCCTGCTGGTGGCGCGCTCGCCTTTGTTCCAGGCATTCGGTCCGGGCATGGCCCTGGCGGTGCTGATCGGCATGGCCGTCGCGGTGACGCTGGCCCCGGCGATGCTGGCCATCCTGGGTGGTGCCGTCTTCTGGCCCAGCCGGCCCCGGATCGCGCCGGTCGTCGCGTCCGGCGCGACGGAGGTCGCCTCCACACGGTGGACACGGTTGCTGGTGCGCCGCTCCACCGCGGCCGGTGTGCTGATCGGCTGCGTCGGGGCGCTGCTGTTCATGGCCGCGCCGGCCCGCAACCTGGACCTGGGCCTGTCCTTTGTGCCTTCCCTGCCGTCGGACAACTCCGTCCGTCAGGCGGCCGTCGAGGCTCGGACCGGCTTCTCCGAGGGCATCGTGTCACCCACCGTGCTGCTGGTTGAGAGCAAGGGGATCACCGGACAGCGCGTCAACCTGGAGAAACTCGGGGCGCTGCTCGAGCAACGACCCGGGGTCGCCGGCGTGCTCGGGCCCGGTGACCAGGCGCTGCCGACCGAGCTGGGTCTGGTGCTTTCCCGCGACGGCAATGCCGCCCGGTATCTGATCGTGCTCGACGATCAGCCTCTCGGTGCGTCGGCCGTCGACACCGTCGCCGGCCTACAGGACGATCTGCCGGGCCTGTTACGAGCCGCCGGGTTGCCCGGTGCACAGGCCAACATCGCGGGTGACACCGCCATCGCCGAGGGCGTGGTGACAGCCACCATGGATGATCTCAAACGCATCACCATCGCCACCCTGATGGTCAACGTGATCCTGTTGGTGATCTTCCTCGGCGCGGTGGTGGCCCCGCTGTACCTGCTGGCGGCCAACCTGCTCGCCCTGTGTGCGACCCTCGGCCTCACCACCTGGGTGTTCCAGGACCTGCTCGGCCACGACGGACTGACCTTCTATGTGCCGTTCGCCGCCGCAGTGCTGCTGGTGGCCCTGGGCTCCGACTACAACATCTTCAGCGTCGGCCAGGTGTGGCACGAGGCATGGCGGCGACCACTGCGCTCGGCGATGCTGGCGGCCATACCCCAGTCCACCCGGACGGTCACCGCCGCGGGCGTCACCCTCGCTGCCAGTTTCGGCCTGCTGGCGCTGGTGCCGCTGAGCCCGTTCCGCGAGCTGGCGTTCGCCATGGCCGTCGGAATCCTGCTCGATGCCATCCTGGTGCGCTCGCTGCTGGTACCGGCGCTGCTCACCCTCGTCGGACCGGTCAGCGGCTGGCCGGGTCGCCGCCTGCGCCGTTCCGGCCGCGACGGCGCGCCCGATGAACGGGCTCCGGCGGCGGGCGCCACGCCCGCGCCGCCACCATCGCTGCTCCTTCCTCCACCGGTAGCGGCAGCGCCCCTCGAACGGGCCGCGCCGGCGCCGCCGTCGAGATCGCGGACATCGCGGTGCGCACGCCCTGCGCGTGAGAGGGCCCTCGTACGCATTGTCGTCCTGACGGGCATGCTGGCCGTCGTCAGCTGGCTCTGGCGGCGACGGCCGAACCGCCGCTGAGTCCCTTACGCCGGCATCCGTGGGTCGCCATGGTCCCCACTCGTGTACGAGCCCGGACGGTTGTCCGCGGCCAGCTCCCCGGCGTCCACGGGCTCGAACCCCAGTTGCTCGACCAAGTCGATGACCTGTCGCTTCGCGTGCGTGTGGTCGCCGGAGACAACCACGCTGCTGTGAGCATCGGGGCTGCGTTGTTTCCCGATGCGCCGCCACCGGTTTTCAGTTCCCGCCCGATCCCTTGTTCGGCGGACTACCGGGTGGTGGTTTCTTCCTCCGCCAGGGCCCGCCGCTGCTTGCCGACGCCGTTTCTGCAACCCGTTGACCACGTGGGAGGACGAACGGCGCCGGCAGGCAGGGCAGTGACGTCTCTGCTGTGACGGCCCTGGATGGCCTTTCGCCGGCACCCGGGCGACGAACCGGAGCAATCGTGACCGGAAGCCGGGGAACCAGCGACGGCCTCTGCACGGTTGTATGTCAACTCGGTGACGTCTACGGACTCGGCGTTTCCACCGGGCAGCCGCGGGGATAGCGCAGACGAACCTCGATGGCGCAGGTGTCAAGTAACGGCACCAAGGGCCCACCCCGGCCCACCACTGCGACCCGAGGCCGTTGCGCCGCAACTCCTGCTGCAGGCGGATCCGACGTGATCGCCGCCGCGTACGGCAGGCCTACCTGCGCCGTTCACCCCTCTGCGTCCTTCCGGGAGTCACCATGTCCTCAGTCCTGCACGCCAGTCGCGTCTCTGCCCCGCCGGGCATGAACGGGCCAGGCAATGCCGACCCCGATGAGCGGGACCGGGAGAGCATCGAGATCATCCGTCGGATGCGCGACCCGGGCTGTCCGGCCGCCGAGCGGCGACGGCTGCGCGAGCAGGTGGTGCGGTGGAATCTGCCCTTGGCCCGCGGCCTGGCGTCGCGCTATCAGCACCGCGGTGAGACGCTCGACGACCTGCTCCAGGTCGCCGCGCTGGCGCTGGTCAAGGCCGCTGACGGCTACGACCCCGGGCGAGGGCACAGCTTCACCGGCTATGCCGCGCCGACCATCCTCGGAGAGCTCAAGCGGCACTTCCGGGACCGGGTCTGGGCCGTGCACGTGCCCCGGAAGCTGCAGGAGCGGTGCCTGGAGGTGACCCGGACCAGGACTGACCTGGCGCAGCGAGTGCACCATGCCCCGTCCGCAGCGGAGATCGCGACGGCCATGGGTGTCACGGAGGCGGAGGTCCGTGCCACCGCGGCCAGTGCCTCGGCGTATCGGGCCGACTCGCTGAATCGGCCGGTCGGCGGGCGCGACGACGCGGTCGAACGGCAGGACCTGCTCGGGTGCGAGGACGTCTCCTTGGAGGACCTGTGCAGCCGGCTGACCGTACGAGCGGTCGTCGACAGGCTGCCCGGCCGGGAGCGCCGCGTCATCGAGGGCTACTTCTTCGGCGGCCGCACCCAGGCGCAGATCGCCGACGAACTGCACACCTCCCAGATGAGCGTCTCGCGGCTGCTGAGCCGTACCATCGCGAAGCTGCGTAACCTCCTGGCCGATCAGGCAACGCCCGCACCGCGGCAGCCCCTGCCTGACTCCGGCCGGGTGCGGGTGCGAACGCACCGGCTCCGGCCGGGATACCTGGTCGCTGCGGTGCGAGGCCCGCTCGACGATGCGGGCGTGGCCGACATGCGGGACGCGCTGGTCGAACTCGCGGTCACCCACCGTCCGCCGGTACTGATCGTGGACCTGCGACATGTCGGGGACGCCGCGGTTACGGTGGCAGGTGCGCTCCTGGACGCCTACCGCGCCGGCGGGCACACCGGCACACGCCTGTGCGTGGTGAACGTACCGGCGCAGCTGCACGTGCTCCTCTGCCGTGCTGGCCTGCACCGTCTGTTCGCCTGCCGACCGATCCCGCCCACCACACCTCCGTCGGTGACCAGTCCGGTTGCCCCCGTCGCGGCGGCCGATCCGGTGGTGGCAGCGACGGACGTCCATCCGGCGACGGTGGGGTGCACCCGCCGTTCCTGCGCACGCGCCACCAGCACGACGGTGCGGGCGGCGGCATCGCGAGCTCTCACGGGCTGCCGGCGTCGCTCCACGGGCTCGCCGTGCCGGCCCGCCACCACCAGGCATCGGCGGCACTGCATGGGCCGAAATACCGGCCGGAACGGGCTCAGCGGGCATTTACCGGGTAGCGACGCGACATGTCCACTTCCCGCAAAGCCCTATTACACACCGTTCTCATCTCATCCCTCCTGGCGCTGTCGCTCTCTCTTTCCGGATGCACCGGCCAGGACAAGCCCGCAGCCGCCCCGCCCAGCGCCGTGGCCGCGCCCGCCGCCACGCTGCCTGAGGTCGTCGCCCGGATGGAGCCGTCGGTGGTCACCGTCCTGGTCGGCAAGGGGCTCGGGTCCGGTGTGGTCTTCCGCGACGGCGGTCTGGTACTCACCAATCAGCATGTGGTCGGCGACGCGCGGACCGTGCAGCTCGCGCTGGCGGACGGCTCCCGGGTCGACGCCCGGGTCGTCGGCACCGACGTCGTCACCGACCTCGCGGTGTTGCGTGCCGAGCGCACCGAACTGCCGGTCGCGCAGTTCCGCACCCAACTGCCGCAACCGGGGGAGACCGTGCTGGCGATGGGCAGTCCGCTCGGGTTGATGAACACCGTCACCGCCGGCATCATCTCCGGGGTAGGGCGCGAGATCCCCGGCTCAGCCAGCCGGAGCCGCGCTCTGGTGGACCTGTTGCAGACCGACGCGCCCATCTCGCCCGGAAACTCCGGTGGCGCGCTGGTGGACGCGAGCGGTCGGGTCGTCGGCATCAACGACGCCTACCTCCCGCCGTCGACCGGAGCGGTGTCGATCGGTTTCGCCATTCCGTCGGCCACCGCGCTCGACGTCGCCGACGATCTGCTCGACGACGGCCGGGTCACGCATCCGTACCTCGGGGTGGCCGTCGACCGGCTCACACCGCAGATCGCCCAGGCGCTGAACACCGGCACCGACCGCGGTGTGCTGGTCCGAGACGTCGTCGCGGGGGACCCGGCGGCACAGGCGGGGCTTCATCCCGGGGATGTCATCACCGCTTTCGCCGGCGAGCCGGTGCCGACCGTGGAGGCGTTCCTGGGTGCCTTGCGGGGCGTCGACCCGGGCGACAGCGTCGAACTGACGCTGCTGAGCAACGGCAAGCAACAGACGGTCAAGCTGACTGTCGGTGCTGCCGAACAGTGATCCGAACGACACCTGTGACAGCTAGGGGGATGACCATGGCAAGCCACGTTCCGCGTCGGCTCGCGGCAGCGGTGGCGGTGTGCCTGCTGACCGTGGCGACGGCCGGCTGCGTCGAACAGACGGCGCCGACTCCGGTTCCCGTCCCGGCCAACGGATCCACCGCCCCGGACTACTTCGGCACCACCGACTTCATCGGCCGGACGGTGACCGTGTCGGGCACCGTCACGAGGCTGATCACCGACACCTCCTTCGAGCTGGACACCCGCGAGTACGGCGATGACTCGCTGCTGGTGCTGTGCGAGCCCGGCCGCGCGGTATCCGCGGGAGACCGGGTGCGGATATCGGGCAACGTGCAGAAGTTTCTCTACGACGTGTACGCCGCAGACCATCATCTGGCCGGCGACGCTGCCACCTACGCAGAGTTCACCGGTGAACGTTTCCTCGTGACCGCCGAGGCGATGACGGCCGGATCAACCGAGGCTGACCAGGCCGGTGGATCAGCGCGCTGAGAGGAGCAGGAAATGACGAGCGCAGGAACGGGGCTACCGGTGGTCGTCGGTGTCGACGGCTGCGAGGGGTCCTTGGCGGTGGTGCGGTGGGCTGGGCATTACGCGGCCGATACCAGCGCCGCCCTGCGCCTGTTGTCCGCGGCCCGGCATCCGACCACCTGCCGGCGGCCTGCTCGGCACCCGTCCGCCCTGGCGTCGTGCCACGGTCCGCGATGCGTGGTCACGCGCTGTCCGGCGTCGACGCACCCCGGGGGTGGGCGGCGTCGACGTCCCGCAGTGCGGTGCGGCCGCCGGCCTGCTGTGCCGGGATGACGCTGAACGTGCCGTCGGTCTCGAGCACCACCGCGGCCACCGTGGCCAGATCACCGATGCCCTGCGACCGCACGGCCTGGAAGATCTCGTTGTCGGTGACCCGTTGCCGGCGCATCGCATCGATGAGCAGCTCGCCGTCGCGCAGCAGCAGCGTCGGCGCCGACTTGAGGGCTTCGCGCAGCGGCGACCAGCGTACCGAGAGCCAGGTGGCGGCGAACTGCAGGGCGATGAGCAGGATCAGCGCGGCGGCACCCTCGGTGAACGACACGTCGGTGGACAGCAGAATAGTCGCCAGCGTGGAACCAAGAGCCACCGTGACGACCAGGTCGAAGGCGTTCATCTTGGCCAGCGTCCGTTTGCCGGACACACGCAGGACGGCGATCAGCAGCACATAGGTCAGCACGCCGATGAGACCGATGCGCCCGAGGTCGGCCAGCTTGTCGAAGAACATGGTTCGTCTGTACCCCACCGGCGGAGTCACCGGTCGCTGCGGCGCAGGAAAATATGCGCCGAAGCTGCCGGCGAGTGCGGCGAAGACGGTCACCGAGTACAGCGCGACGATCACCGCGGCCAGGTGGCTACGGCCCAGAGGCTCGCCCGAGATGACCGACAGCGCCCCGTCCGGGTCGCGACGCAGAGGCATCCAGTTCAACCTCCGCGGGGACATCCGGATCTGGTCCTTCGACCTACTCGCCAGGCATGGTGTCGATGCCACCGCAGGCGGGGTTTCCGAGCGGGCCCTGGCCGGGCCGGCGATGCGTAATGCCGGTCTGAACGGGCAGTGCGTAAAGGATGACGGAGATCTTCGGCGAGGAGTGGCTGTCGCAGGCGGTCGACCTGCTGGTGCGGTTGGTCGAGGCAGCCGGCGCTTTGATCATTTTTGCGGGAGCCATGGTGGCCTTCATCCGGTTCGTCATTGTTGCCATCCGCGACCGGCGTACGGAGAGTTTCGTGCCGGTCCGGCTGGGCCTCGGCCGGTTCCTCGCGCTGAGGCTGGAATTCCAGCTCGCCTCGGACATCCTGCGGACCGCGATCGCCCCCACGCTACGGGAGATCGCCGAACTGGCGGCTGTCGCGGCGATCCGTACCGCGCTCAACTACTTCCTGGGCCGCGAGATCAAGGAAGAACGCGCTGAGCTGGCCAAGCGCCAGGGCGATGGCGCCGGCACCGCCGGGCCGCTGCGATGACGACCGCGGTGCAGTACGCCGTTCTCATCTGCGTGCTGGCCGGCCTGATCAGCGGTGTGGTGGCGGTCGCCGTCTCCCGGGACATCCGGATCGGGCTGCGCATCGCCCTCGACTTGTGGCTGGCCGCGGGTCTGCTGCGGCTGGCGCTGCCGCAGTCCGGCGACCAGTTGCTCGCCGCGGCGGTCATCATCGTCGTCCGGCAGCTGGTCGCCGCCGCATTGCGCCGACCGGCAACGCGGTCTGCGCAGCCGTCGGGGACGCGCCGGGACACAGCTACTGAGCTACTGCCCCGCGATTGAGAGACGGCGAGCCCGGCAAGGGGACATGCGCATGGCTCAGCATCGACACCCGGAGGTCTCCGATGATGCCGTTTCCGCCGTTCGACGGCTTTCCCGAGAGCACGCCGTCGGCACCGCGTCCGTTGCCCGCCGGCCGTCCGATGCCTGCGGACCGGGATCTGGCCCTGCTCGTCGCCGACCGGCTACGCGCCGCGCTGCCGCAACCCGGCCAGCGCATCGTGATCGAGGTGCAGAACCGGGTCGTGGTGCTGGAGGGGCTTGTCACGACGCCGGATCTGCGCCGGCTCGCGCATGAGCTGACGTGGCGGACCCCCGGTGTGCTCGACGTCTGCAACCGCTTGGCGTGCTGGGACGGCCAACCGGGAGACGGCGGGTGGGCCGACGACGTCAACGCCGAGTCGTGACAGCCCTCGGCCGGGCGGGAAGGGCGGCGCGGTGATCGACATGGTCCTGGCGGTGAGCGGGGTGCTGGGTGTTGCCGTGGCCGCGTTGTCCGGACGGATCCGCCGGCTGCCCGCGTCCGTGCCGATGCTCGCGATGGCCACCGGGCTGGTGCTCGGCCCGGCGGTCACCGGGGTGTTGCCCGTGCCGTCCCTGATCGAGGACCCTTCTCCTTATCACGAGGCAGGCCGGATCCTGCTGTCCGTGTCGGTGATGGCGGTGGGACTGCGCTACCCGTTACGGCAGGTGCGGCGACATTCGGGCACCGTCCTGGTCCTCCTTGTGCTCGGCATGCCGGTGATGGCGGCCGCCACCGCCGGCGTGGCCGGGGTGACCTTGGGCGTGGGCCTGGCCACCGCGCTTCTGGTAGGGGCCGCTCTGTGCCCGACGGACCCGGTGCTGGCCTCCGGTGTGGTCACCGGCGAACCGGCCGAGCGGGACATCGCCGAGCGCAGCCGGCAGGTGTTGTCGTTGGAGTCCGGTGCGAACGACGGCCTCGCTCTGCCCTTGGTGCTGGTCGCGGTCTCGATTGCCGGGCCGGTCAGCTTGGGCGCGGCAGTGCTGGAGTCGTTGTGGCAGGTGGTATCCGCCGTGCTGCTCGGCAGCCTGATCGGATGGGCAGCGGGGCGTGCGCTGAGGGCCGGCGAACACCATGGAGCAACCGAAGGGGCGCCCGTGTTGTTCTTGACGCTGCTGCTGGCACTCGGAGTGCTCGGACTCGGCGGACTCCTGCATGCCGACGGCATCCTGGCGGTGTTCGTCGCCGGGCTTGCCTTCAACGCGGCGGGCACGGGCGGGGAACGCAGCGGAGCGGCCAAGGTGGACGAGGGAGTGAACCGGTTCGTCGTCATCCCCCTGTTCCTGGCATTCGGGGCGGCCCTCCCGGTGGCCGCCTGGGCCGACCTGGGATGGCGCGGTGCGCTGCTCGTGCCCGGGGTGCTGCTGCTGCGCCGAATTCCCCTTCTGGTGCTGCTGCGTCGTCCCTTGCGGCTGGCATGGGCCGACTGCCTCTACCTGGGGTGGTTCGGCCCGGTGGGAGTGTCCGCGCTGTTCTACCTGACACTGGAAGCCGACCGGCTGCGAGTGGACCCGGCGGTGCTCGCCGCCGGTTCACTGGTCATGGCAGCGAGTGTGCTCGCTCATGGACTGACCGGCACACCGGGGCGACGGCTGTACGCCCGCGCCGCGCACCGTCGAGGGCTGAGCGTGGCGGGCCACCACGCCGACCATTCACGCTGATGACCGGCGGCTGGGAGTGCACACCATGGCACCACGGACCCGTCCGGCGCGCCGGACGACCGGTGCCCGTACGGCGATCCGGACGCGCTGGAGGTGACCGTTGATCAGCAGCCGATCCGAGCCGGAGACGTCCCGGGCCGCCACCGACTCGCCACTCAGTGTCGTACGCGGGTACGGGCTGCGCGCTTTCGCGCGGGAGACGTTCGCACGGCTGCGCTACAGCGACGGCTTCAGTCACGCCCGCGCACTGGCCCTGCTGCTCTGTCTGGCCGTGGTGCCGTTGCTGATCGCCCTGACCGGGTTGGCGGACGAGGTGGGCCTTGCGCAGGGCGGCAGAGTCATCGCCCTCACCACGCTGTCACTGACCCCCGGCCGCAGTGACGCGCTGGTCCGGCGTCTGTTGCTGGAGGAGAACTCCGGAGACGCCGGCGAGGCCGCCCTGGTGACCGGTCTCATCACAGCCGGGGTCGCGGTGACCGTCGCGATGGCGCAGATCGAAAGGGGAGCGAATCGCCTCTACGGCATCGGCCGCGACCGGCCGACAGGCCACAAGTACGGTCGTGCCGTCATGCTGGCGGTGGCGTCCGGGGCTCCGGCGTTCTGCGGCTTCCTGCTTGTCGTAGGCGGGCGTGGGTTCGGAACCGCCATGCAGCAGGTGTACGGATGGGGGACACCCTTCGAGCGGATCTGGACCCTGCTGCACGTACCGGTAGCGCTGATCCTGACCGTGACCGCCGTGGCCGCACTGTTCCGCTGGGCGCCGCGGCGGCGTCAGCCGTCGTGGAGGTGGCTGCTGCCCGGTGTTCTGCTGTCGACGTTGCTGTGGATCCTGGTCACCGCATTGCTCGCCGGCTACGTCACCAGCGGATTGTCCTTCAGCCAGGTCTACGGACCACTGACCGGGGTGGTGGCCCTTCTGCTGTGGGCCAATGCCGGTGGCGTGGCGCTGTTCGCCGGCCTCGCGTGCTGCGCCCAATTGGAGGCCTGTCGCGCCGGCGGCAGCGCGGGGCGGAGAGTCGCCGCTTCGGGCGCCAGAGCGAAAGGCGACGAGCACGCCGGTGGGTGCGCCGGCTGAGCCGGCGCACCCACCGCTGGAGCAGCCCGGCTCAGCTCATGCCGGCCAACAGGTCACGGCATGCCTGCTCACACGTACGGCAGGCGTCGGCGCACACCCGGCAGTGCTCGTGCATGTCGGCGTGACTCGCGCATTCGTCACCGCAGGCCTGGCACGCCGCCGCGCAGGCCTCCAGGAGCGTACGGCTGACGTTGGCGTCGTAGCCGGTGTGCCGGGACAGGACCCGGGCAGTGGTGGCGCAGATGTCGGCGCAGTCCAGGTTGGTACGGATGCACTTGGTCAGCTCGGCCACCATGTCCTCGCTCAGGCATGCGTCCGCGCAGGCGGTGCAGGCCTCGCTGCACCCAAGCAGCGCGTCGACGGCGGCGGCGAGCTTGTCGCGATCGAAGTTGATCTCTGCCGGGTACGTCTTCAGCATCGGCATGGTCGTGGTCGTCACGGTTATCTCCGTTCTGTCGGTTCCAACCCGTGTCGTGCCGCGTCTACCCGTCGGTGCAGCACCTCACTCGAGAAGAGCACGGGCGTGTCAGCGGCTCTGCAACGTTTCATCTCAGCGAGTTCACGACAGCTGCACGACTGCCGGGGTTCTCGCCGCCTGAATTCGGCAGGTGGACGCTGGGGGTGGTGGGGGCGGTCCGGTAGGCGTCGGCGGACTGGGCCCGGTGGTGGTCCGGGCCAACACCTAGCTCCGGTGACCGGTGCCGCGCATCTCCACGAGGTGTGCGGCTCGGCACACCTGCAGCACCCGATGCACCAGCGGCGTGGGATCGAGCAGAACGAGACGGCCCCCGTCGTGGCGCAGGCGTGTCTGCGCCCTGAGCAGGCAGCTGACCCCGGCCGCGTCGAGGAAGGCGCAGCGGTTCAGCTCGACCAGGACGCAGTCGGGGCGGGTCGCCGCTACGGCGTCGAAGGTCGCGGACACCGCGGCAACTGTCGCCATGTCGAGGTCGCCTGTCACCGCGAGCCGGACAGTGGAGACGGCGCAGGAGCGGGTGGGAGTTACCAAGATGCTCATCGTTCACCTCAACCTGCTCGGATGGACGCCTTCAGGATGCGGGGGCTGTCCGGCGAACGTTCGGCAGGAGGATGTCGGTTGGGTGACAAGGAGTGCCGATGTCTCAGGGCAGGCGGGTCGATTGTCATGCAACCGTCACGTAGGCGCCGGACCGCCGCCAAACCCGGGCGCGACAGTGGGTGGATGAGGATTGGGGTTCCGAAGTCTGCGCATCCGATCGGTCGAGCAGTGGTGACTGAAGTTGTGGAGTTCACCGAGGGCGCCGGCCGGCCTGCGATCGAACTGTCGGAGCATGAGGACACCGCCGTGGTCCGCTTACGCGGTCCGGTCGACGCCGCTTTGACGCCCAACTTGCGTGACGCTCTGACCTGGGCTGTCCGCCATCACACGGCAGTGTTCGTGGATCTGTCCGCGGTGTCGGCGGTCGACGACGCCGGACTCGGCGCGCTGATCCGGGCCCATCGGCGCGCTAGCAGCCTCGGTGCGGCTCTGTGCCTGATGGCACCGTCGCCGCCGGTGTTGCGCGCGCTGGACGCGCCGCGTCTCAGCGATGTGTTCACCGTCGTCGACGTCGCTCCCGCGGCCCCCGAGGACCTCGCTCCGGGACGGGCCGGTCACTACCGCAAACCCGGATCTGAGATCATCGGCGGCACTGAACGGGCACCTCAGCGTGCCCGTGGCTTTAGCCCTGTGCTCGGCGGCGTCGCGTCCGGCTCGGGCTGCTCGGCTTTGTCGCCAGAGCCGGTCGGGTGCGGCGACGCGGGGGTATCGTCGCTGCTGGACGGTTCCGGAGCCGCCGGCGACCCGGGTGCTCCGCCATCCGGCGGCCAGCTTGGGGAACCCGACGGGTCCTCGGGTGCCGACGACTCCACTGGTCGTGAGGATTGCCCGGATGAAGGGTGCGGCGCCGGGATCGGCGCGTCTGTCACCGTGTGGGACGCTGTCGTCGATGATGATGAACTCCGACCGGGATCATCTGTCTTGACCGTCTCATCGGCAGCACCACGCCCACCGGAGTGGTTTTCGGCGGTGGCTGTATCCGTCGGCCCGGGCGTCGAGGACGTCTGCACCCGGGTGACGGCCTGCGTACACGGGACACCGCCCACAGAGAACGCGCCGGGTACACCATCTTGCTGCTCATCGAAGGTGCCGCGGACCGTCATCGCCGCCTTCGCGCCGCTGGCCAGCCGGTCGGCTGCCGTCAGGGTCACGATGCGGCTCTGCTGTGACCATCGCGCCCCGGTCACCTCGGCGACGCGCTGACGCTGCGGCAGCCGGAAGCGCACGGACCAGTCCCGCAGGTCGCCGCCGCCGATGTTGGTGACCGCGAGACGTGCAGTGAACGAGCCGTCCGGCAGGCGCACGCTTGCGTACTCAGCCTTGCAGGCCGTCGCAGTGGCGAGACCGTCCTCTACCGGCTGCGCCTGAGCAGCGGGCTGCTGGTTGCCCACTCCGGTCAGCTGCACGGCCAGGGCGGCGCAGAGCGCGGCCAACAGAGCCGCGCTCAGTCCAGCGACCCGCCGGGGGCGGGTCATCCGGACGTCTGCCCGAGTGGCGGGTGTGGGTCGCGCCGGCGGACGAGCGGGCCGCTGCCGGGGCCGCAGAGCCGGAGCCGGCCGTACGAGCTCCTGCAACATGGTCGCGACCTCACGAGCACCCGGACGGTCGTCCGGCGAGGATGCCAGGCAACGCCGATACAACTGGACGAGATCGTCCGGCACCTCGTCCTGGTCCGGTAGCTCCGGTAACGGATCGCGGGCGCGCTCGGCCAGGACACCACCGGAGTTCGCCGGCCTCCACGGCGGATGGCCCGTCAGGCATTCGAACAGCAGCACGCCCAAGGCGAAGACGTCACCGGCGGGCAGAACCGGGCCTGGCCCCAGCTGCTCCGGAGGCAGATAGCCCGGCGTTCCCCAGATGCGACCGGCCCTGTCGGTGACGCCGTCGCCGGCTCCTGCCGCTACCCCGAAGTCGACGACCTTTGCCCCGGCGCGCGACAGCATGACGTTGCTGGGTTTGATGTCGCGGTGCACCAAGGCGTTCTCATGGGCTGCCGCCAGCGCGTCGGCAACCTGCGCGCAGACCGTGGCCGCTTCACGCCACGGCAGCGGGCCGGCCTCGGTGATGCGTGCCGCCAGCGTCGGGCCGTCGACGAACTCCATCACCAGGAACGGCTGCCGGCGGCCGTCGCTCAGCGTCTCGCCGTAGTCGTGAACCGCGGCGATGTGCGGGTGACACAGCCGGGCGGCGATCATCGCCTCCTGGCGAACGGCGTCCTCCGGGGGATCCTCGCTGAGCCCTGCCGCCAACACCTTGACCGCGACTGTACGTCGCAGCACCTGATCGTGTGCGCGCCAGACAGTCGCCATGCCGCCCCTGCCCACCGGCCTGTCCAGCCGGTAGCGCCCTGCGAGCAACGACATGCCACCTCCTGGAGTACGAGCTTCATGGGCCCGGTCAGGAGCCGGAACCTCTACCCCGTGCCGGTCGACGGGGGCTGGGAACCGGCCCAGGTGCGGACCTCGTCCGCGATCAAAGCCTTGCGGCTCTCGAAGCGGTGGTACACCCGCCGGTCGCCGAGGTCGTACCCGTCCTGGAAGCGGGAGAACGCGAAAACGACCACCGATCCGGTCACCGTGACCAGATCCTGTGTCCGCACAGGCGTCGCGCTGAGAATCAGCAGTCCCCGTTCGGGCAGGTCCGCGTCGTACACGGTGAAAGAGTGGGGCGACGACACGCCGGTCACCACGGCGGTCACCGTCAGCCGGTCGCCCACGTCACTGGCTTCCATCGTGTCCAGTGCGGGTTTGGACGAGGACTCCGGTGCCGCCTGCGCCGTGTTGTCGAACGCGCCGCAACCGGACACGGTTACGCATGCCAGCAAAGTGAGTGCCGACGACAGCCTTGCCGCTGCGCGTCCGAACCGTCCTGCCATGAGACCTGCCTGCCTGCCTGTCGACGTCCAGGTGATGCTCAAGCAGAACGGTAAGAGCCCAGCTGCGCGAAGCGCACACAAGTCCATGTCAGCTTCGTGACGACTCACCGCGGACTCGGCGTCATCCGATTGTCATGATGCCGTGCAGGCGCTGTGTGAAAGAGAATCTACGGTCGTTGGAATGCTCGCCGACCACCTCAGGCAAGACCGTTGACAGGGGCCACCACGGTCGAGTTCCTCCTGGTGCAGGATGATCCGGCGGAGGAGCTCTACACCCGCGAGACGTTCGAGACCTACAAGGTCCTGAACCGGGTCCATGCGGTTCACACCGTGTCGCAGGCGCAGGCCTTCCTGCGCCGGGACGCCCCGTACGCGCATGTCCCGGTACCGGACGTCATTCTGCTCGACCTCAACCTTCCCGGCCGCGACGGCCGCCATCTTCTTCGTTACCTCAAGAATCATCCGGCGGCCACGGTACCGGTGATCCTGCTGGTCGACTCGCCTGTCGCCGAGGGCATCCTGCGCCGCGAGAACCTGCCGGTGCAGGGCTACGCCACCAAACCGGTCGACCTCGCGTGCCTGAGCAGCGTCGTGCGGTCGTTGGACTCCGTCGCCTTCGTGGTCCTGCGGGTGGAGTGACATACATCAGCCGGCGAAGATGTGTCTTGTCGCGGGGCCGTATCACCGGCCGGATCGGTGTTGATCCGCTGCGCAGAGCTCGGACGATCGGTGTCGGCGGGCGCGTCCGTGGCAGTGTCGTCCTCGCTTGCGCTGTCGGGGCCGGCCCCGGGCTGGCTCCCGGCCGGATCCCGGTCTTGAAAGCCGAGGACCGCGTGAAAGGCCAGCGCACAGGCGGGCACCGTGATGAGGCCACCAGGGCCGCCGCCGCACCGGCCACCGTCGCGCCGATGATCGGTACGAAGGCAGCGAGAAACGTCAGTACCGCCAAGGACAACGCCAAGGGCACGTCAAGCAGGAACAGCGCCGCACCGATACCCAGAGCATCGATTGCGGCCACCGCGACGATGCCGTGGGTGTAGGACGTCAGCGTCCGCCAGGCGGCATGACGGGCACGATCCACAGCCCGCTACGAGGCGGACGGCGCGAGGTCGACCAGCCAGGACCACATCCGGTCGCCGTCGCGCACGAAGAAGAACAGGACGACGACCGCCACCAGGCGTCGAGCCGGCTCTGGTTCAGGCCTGGCAGTGCACTCACCAGCGTCTCGCGCGACCGGTCGGCGCCCTGGACGATCTGCACCTGCGGATTGTCGAGCCGGCCTGACGCGCGGTACCCGAGGAAGTAGAACGCGGCGCCGATCAGAGCGAGCAGACCCGCGACGCTCAGCAAGGCCGCCAGGGACCGCGGCATCCCCGCCCGTTTGAACCGGTCGGCCAACGGTGCGATCAGTGCGGTCAACAGCACTGCGGCGACGACCGCCATGGTCAGCGGCGCGACCCGCACCAGCATCCGGATCAGCACGTAACCCGCCACCGCCAGGACCAGTACGGCCGCAGCAGCCTTGCCGGCCCGCAGCAGGCGCCGGTACGGTGTCGACCCGGCACCGTCGCTGACCGGATCCACAGCCCGCCTCAAAGCTGTCTGCCCGGCTCGGCGCCGGCGGTGTTGTCACGACGTCGGCGCCGTGATGGCTTCCGATCGGCCACAGTCGCGACCAGAACGACTGCGCAGAGGCCGAAGACAACCTGGACGATCAGCGCGCCCGGGCTGAACTGGCCGATGCCGAGGCCGGCAATTCTCGCGACTAGCGTGCCGAGCAGGACCGCAGCGATCGCCGTTGTCGGCGTCACCCACAACGGCACACGTCCACGCGGCACGACGAGCACCCCGCCGAAACCAAGGGCGAGCCCGAGGGCCAGGGCGGTGACGAGATTGGTCGGCGTCATGGTGATCAGTCCTTCCGGTAGGCGGGACCGAGCCTCAGATGGCCGCAGCACCGCTGGGCCGGGCCCGTAGGTCAGGATGCGGACGGCGTCACGGCGGCGGCGCTAGCGGACGGGTCCGCCGACGGGCCGGCGTAACACCGGTTGCTCGGCTCCGGCCGGACAGCGTTGCTGGGCTGTACCAGCGCTTGCACGGTGACGGAACCGGCACGGTCGAAAGCGAACGTCACCGGGATGGTGCTGCCCGCGAGGATCTCCCGGTTCAGCGCCATGAGCTGGACGTGATAGGCGTCGAACGGGGGAACACCAGGAGGCGCCGTCGCCGGGTTGGGTTGTACCGGCCGCAGCGTCAAGGCCGCAACGTCGGTGCCGGTGCCGTCACAGTCGGCATCCCAGCGGATCTGCGTCGTGCCGGCGACCGGGCTGCTCACCGAGCGCAGCACATCGGCCGTCGGTGCTTCGTTGAAAACCGTGAACCACAGCCGGGCCTCGTCCCCTGGCCGGTACCGCACGTCGGATGGGGCATCCACATGCACGCCGATCAGCCGTATCGGACCGACGCGCGCGTTGGTGCCCATGAGGCTTTCCTGGAACGGCGCCTGGGGATCGCCAGGGACCGCCTGCGGATCTTCGGTCTGGCACCCGCTCGCCATGGCTGTCACGACGAGCGTGACGACGGCCACGATCGCTGCTCTCATCTTCATCATGGCGGGGGCCTACCCCGTTGCATGAGGGGCCATAGCGCGAGAGGCCGCGGATACCGCATCTGATCGGACGTGGTGGATCGTCGGTGAATCGTCATGGATCTGCGGCGGCTTCGCCATGTCGCGGACCGAGGCTGGAAAACCATGACCGGACAGCGAAACGACAGATGATGATCACGTCCATGTCTCACCCAGCGTGCCCCATGGAGACAGCCGATGCGTAGCGGTGGACGGCTGCGATTCGCCGTCATGGTGATGCTGCTGCTCACGCTGCTGTGCTTACCGGTCGTGATCGTGCAGCAGAACTGGGCCGGGCTTGCGGTGGTCGTCCTGGCGCTGCTGGTCTCCACCCGCGAGGTCATGGCCGCGATCCAGCACGGCAGGACCGACCAGCGGGCACGGACGCCGCCACAGATATCACGAGAGGATCGAGACAGTGACCAACCATGCAGCACAACTGCTGAAGCTCAGTGACACCGATCTGATCATCGCGAATCCGGCGGAGGACATCCGCGGGCGCACAGCCAGGGACGTCAACGGCGAGAAGATCGGCAAGATCGAGGACCTGCTCATCGACAACGAGACCAACGAGGTCCGGATGCTGCGCGTCGAGCACGGCGGGGTGCTCGGCTTCGGAGCCACGCCGTCATTCGTACCGGTGGAGGCCATCAGCCGGATCACCGACGAGGACGTCCATCTGCGGCGGGCCGGCGCCGAGGTCGCCCAGGCGCCACGCTATGAGCCGGAGCTGACGGACGAGAGCGAGTTCTACGGCCAGGTGTACGGCTACTACGGGTACCCGCCCTACACCACGTCGGGCATGGCCTCCACCCTGCCTTACCCCATGGTCGCCACCCGTGGCATGGGCATGTACTGACCGCTCGAGGTGCCGGGCCGCGGACGCCGCGGCCCGCCACCTCACCTATCGACCGATCGGAGGAACGATGAACGCCGACGACAAGCACGGGACGCCACGAGGCATCCGCGAGGTTTTGGACGCTCACCTGAAGTGCCGACAGGCCGGTGACCTCGACGGCGACATCCGCGACAACTATCACCCGGACGTGGCGCTACTGTCCGCCGAGGGAGTGCACCACGGCACCGAGGCGGTGCGGGCACTCGCCGGTGTGCTGCGCCGGTACCTGCCCGACGGCGACTACCGGTACCGCCAAGTACTGACCAGGGGAGAGGTCGCAATGCTCATCTGGTCGGGCCGCTGCGCGGACACTGACACCAAGGTGCATGACGGAGTTGACTCCTACGTTGTCCACGACGGACGCATTGTGGCCCAGACGATTCACTACGCCACCGCACCCCTCAGCGAGCACCCGGCGTGACCGCGGCGGGCCGCTGGACTGCCTCGCTGGCCGGGCGCATGAACCACCAGCAGACGGCGACCCAGCCCGCCGCCAGCAGCAGGCTGCCCGCAAGGTCGAGGGGATGGTGCACCCCCCAGTACAGTCGTGCCGCACCGACGTAGGCCGGCACAACCACCGCGCAGGCTAGTGCGACCCACCGTGGCCAGCCCTGCGACCAATGCCAGATCAGCAAAGCCAGAGCGCCGTAGAGGCACAGCGGCGCGGCGAAATGACCCGAGGGAAAACTGGCGGTCGGCGGAATCTCCGGTCCCAGAGTGGGCACGTCCGGCCGCGGCCGGTTCACCGCGCTGGAGGAGACCAGGAACAGCGTCACCTCGCCGAGCATCACCGTAGCGAGGAAGATCACCGGGCGTAGGCGTCGGCGCAGTGCAACGATGAGGACCACGGCGGCCAGGGTCGCCGCCAGAATCCAATGCGTATTGCCGACCTTGCTGCCGACGGTGGCGATCGGATCGAGCAAAGGCCGCCGTTGCTGGGCGAACCACCGCACCACGGCCTCGTCGGCCGCCAGCAGCGCCGAGCCGGCCAGCACGCGGACGACGAGCAGCCCCGCCCCGTACAACATGCCAAGGACCATCACCCACGCCACTATCAGGCCGGTGGCGACGCGCCCCGGGTGAGCGGGGTTGCCCTGCCCATGCGTGGCCGGCCGTAGATGGTCGCCGGCCTCGGGCGACAGCCCGGCGCGGACTTCCCGTACGCCGGTCGGCGAATCGCCGTGCCAACGATGGAACGCACTCGCCGTGACGGCCAGCCAAGCGCCTCCGAGCAACCACCCGGCGACAACGTCGCTGATGTGGTGCACGCCGAGGGCTATCCGGGTGAAGCCGACCGCCGTCACGAGAAACACCGCGGTTGTGATCACTGGGACACGCCAGCGTCGTCGAACCGCCGGCAGGAAGACCAGCAGCAGCACGCCGTACGAGACGAAGGAGCCGAGGGCGTGTCCGCTGGGGAAGCTCATGCCCGGCGCGAACGCCACCGGCATGTCCACCACCGGACGTAGCCGGCCGACGAGCAGCTTCAGGGTCGGATCCAGCACCAGAGCGCCCACGGCCGTGATGACGACGTAGGCGGCCAGCTGAAACTGACGCCTGATCAGCAGGTAGGCGGTAGCCAGCACCAGCACGCGGGTCAAAATCGTGTGACCGCCGAAATCGGTCAGGCCACGCAGGACGTTGAGCAGCAGGTCGTTGCCGGCCACCCAATCGTTGAGGCTGTCGGCCACGCGCTGATCCGCGCGGTACAACGGTGTCCACTGCTCGCGGACCAATACCAGCACCAACAGGAACCCGACACTGCCGGACACCAGGACCAGCAAACCTGCGATCGACCGTACCGCGAACCGGTCGAGGCCTTTCGGTGGTCGCAATCGAACGTTGTCGAGCATCTGATCCTCCCGTGTCCGAGGGCAGCGGCCGGCGGTTTCCATCCAGGTCCACCGCTACCCGGCTGAATCCCGGCTGCATCAAATTCCCCAACCCGCTTACGGCAGAAGGCGCCGGCCGCCGCTGCGAAACCCATGTCGATTGATGCTCGGAAGCTTGTCGAGTTCATGACGTTTCAATCCGACGGGTTTTCTGACCCGTTACGCCGGAGACTTCATGGTCGACGGACAGGAGGACAACATGAAAGATGATCAACTGCCACGACAGAATGTGTCCCATCCGGCGCGGCCATCGACGACAAGTGCCGAGCCGGCCCACGTGGGAGTAGCGCAGCGGGTGATCGCGGTGCACACCGACCACGACAGCGCCGTACGGACCTTGAAGGCCCTCACCGATGCCGGATTTGCCGAGGACCGCACGACAATCGTCGGACGGGATCTGACCTTCGTCGAGCGAGGCACCGGCCAGCTGTCCACGGCTGAGGTGACGGGTCGCGGGGCGACAGCAGGCTTCGCCATCGGCGGCCTGACCGGATGGCTGCTCGGATTGTTCGACCTGGTCACCGCGTCCGTGGCGACGTGGTGGCTCATCGCCAACGCGGCTCTGCTGGGGGCTGTCCTCGGCGCCGTCGCAGCCTTGCTGGGCTACGCGATCACCCGCGGGCAACGATCATTTCTGACCGGGCCGACACTTACTGCCGCGCACTTCGATCTGCAGGTAGACGCCGATCTGGCCGACAGCGCCGTTCGTATGCTCGCCGGCCGAGGCGCTTCAACCACGCCATGAATTCGGCGTGGTGGTGTTCGGCTACCTGTGCAGGAGACCGAGGACCGCAAAATAGAACAACGTCACGACGATGAAGCCCAGGCACAAGACGAACATCATGCGCATGAGTGCGCTCACCCGCCTATCGCGGCAAGTACCCGTAGTAGCCGTACAACTTGTCGAAGGTCTCTGTACCGTCAACAAGGGTGGGCTCGTATCCTGGCGCACCGGCTACCTGGTCACGTGACGCACCCACGTACACGGTGTCATCGGTCATCCCGGTCACCGCTGTCGCCGGAATAAGCGACGTTGTCACGCCGAAGCCGAGAATGCCGCCGTGCCCGATCTGCAGGAAGCGGACCTCTCGTTCGGCCTCGTCGATCAGCAGATCGTCGATCTTGCCGAGTTCGTCACCGGTTCGATCGCACACGGTGCGGCCCCGAAGATCCTGAGCCGGATCACTGAGGATCTTGCTGCTGTCACTGAGCTTCACCAGCGGTGTGGTGCTCTGCGATGCCATCGTTCACTGCCTTCCCTCGTCCCAACCGGCGCGGTCCAGCAACCACGCGGACCGGGCTCCCTACCCAGACTTGCCACCTTCGGGCGCGAGCATCACGCGAACCCGTGACAGTTTCATGACGAAACAGCGGTCACTGACCAGTGATGCGGCAGATCAGCCGCGGCGCCGGTAGATGCGGGCCATTCGAGCCTCATGCCGGACGATGTACGACAGGACGAGCGTACCCACGGCCACCGCCAGAACGACTCCTGCTGCTGAACCCAAAACGGCCGCGGTCGTGATAGCGGCGGCCATGAGCAGAACGCAGGCCACGAACGCGATGATGGACCACGCGGTGCGAACGTTCATGTCAGCGCCTTCTCTGTCGTCGGATAGATAGGCGAACCTCCCGCCACAATGAGCCGTCGATACGTACGCAGCAACGCAAACGCATGACAATTCAACAACTCGACCCATGTTCGAGCTTTGACCGTCAGGCTGCGATCTTCCGGCGGCGCCTGCCGCAGGCACTTGCTTCTGGTTGACGATGTCGACACGGGTCGAGGTCGGGCAGTGATGCGGCCGGGACGCCGACCTCGTCGGTCCCAGCTCGAAGTTACCCGGCTCACCGGCCCGAGCTCGTATGCCCGGTACGCCTCAGTCACCGCCCTGTGCCCGTCGTGCCGTCTGCTCACAGGACTCGCAGCACGGCCGGCTGTTCATCGTTGGCCGGCGACACAGCCTGCCATCCAGGTTCCAGTCGGCGCTGTTGGCAGTCGGTGGTCTCCGGGTGTGTGCTGCCTTCGAGTCGATGGGGGTTCGCCGCGCCTGGCGCGGTGACCCCAACGAAGACTCTGCCGGGGCAACGCACTCTGTTGATCGATGTGTTGGATTAGTTCGGGGATCGTTCTCGAGGTTCGCGGTAGATGGTGATCGCTCGATGGCGTGAACGATGAGGATCGTCACGTCGGTCGATGTGCGGCTGCGCGACGACCTGCGACAGGTCTACCGCGACCTGCGGAACTGGCTGGAAACGGGCCAGGCAGTCTTTCCCGGGCCGAAGCCGCCGTGCTGCGCCTGGGCATCCTCGGGTGGAACCTCGACGACCTGCGCCCCCTACTCGACGCCCTGGCCGAGCGCCGCCCGGACAGCGAGGTGCGGATCCGTGTCCTCACCTTCGCTGACCCCTTCGGTCCATGTGCTGATGTCCTACCCGGCGGGCAGGATGGGCGCGGGAGGTACAGATGAGCGACATCGCGGACGTTCCACCCGCCGTTGTGGGCCGGCTCCGGGTGATCTGCGGGGCACTGCCCGAGGCGTACGAGGAGCAGGCGTGGATCGGCCTGCGGTGGCGGATTCGCCGGCGGACGTTCCTGCACGTCTACACCACCGACGGGAGGGGGTCGGCGTACATCGATCTGGACGATCCGGCCATCCTGATGACCTTCCGGGTGCCGCCCGGGGAGTTGGCCGCATTGGCGCATGCCGGCCCTCCGTTCTTCCGGGCCGACTGGGCAGTGAATGTCGTGGGAATGGTGCTGGACGACGAGACGGACTGGGTCGAGGTTGCCGAGCTGGTGATGGACAGCTATCGCGTGCAGGCGCCCCGCCGCCTCGCGTTCCGGCTGAAGGCAAGTGGATGAACCGCCGGCTACCTGCCCACGTTGCCGCTCATCCAGGAAGGTCATTCAGAAGTCATCCCCAGGCTCGATAGATCTCCGGCATGGTGACAGGTCCGTAGTATGTCGGGGAAGTCGTGCGTGATCCGGTGGTAGCCGGTCTTGAGGATCTTTTACGACTTCAGATGCGCGATGGCGGGTTCGACGGCTGCCCGGATGCGGTTGACCGAGCGGTTGTGCGCCTTCTGGCCGTCGGTGAGTTCTCCGCCGCGTGGCCCGGTGCGCCGTCCTGCTGGCAAGCACCCAAATCAGCATGCCGCAGACCGCGGCCACGACTTGCGCGAGGGCACATCGTCTTCCGCCGTGCGCCCGCGGCGGCAGGAGGACGGCCCCACCGTGTTGCGGCAACTGGGTCAGCCCAGCGCACACTGGTGCCGAGAAGAGTGCGAGCCCCTCGAGCTGGACCGTCATCACCTGGAAGCTCCTCGGCGGGGATCCAATACTCCAATACGTCGCAGCCACCGGCCTGGTGAACCTCGTAGCGGTCCAGGTACGAACGCTGCACCTGGAACCGGGTCACGTAGCCGACGCCACCGGCAGGGACGTTCCACTCGCGGGCGATCTTTGTGGCGTACCAGCGGTTGAGCACCGGGTAGAAGATCGGCTGGTCGGGCAGGCGTGGTGGCCAAGCCTGCCATCCGGACGCCGCGACAAGGTCGAGCTCGGCCTGCCCGGTGGGCCGCCACAGGGCAATCGTGTCGGAGGCGTCGATGGGTCTGCTCCCTGCAATCATGATTGTCGCGTGACCGTGGCGAGTACGTGTGCAACTCTCTGGGTGCTGTCGGCGAGGTGCGCTGAATCGCTCCTGCCCCGCCGGGCAGGACAGCACCACGCGGCGGTCTCGTCATCGAGGTTCGGCCGGCAGACCCGCCCACGGAACCGTTCTCCCGCTTTCGGCCGGTGAGCTCTCGGCCGAATTCTCGTGACCGGAGGCGGCGGAATCGATCGGTCCGGATAGGGTGGGGCCATGAAGAAGCCCCTTGGCGTCGCGGTCGTGGTCATCGCCCTGGCGGCTGCCACGTCGCTCAACTCCATCGGGGTCGCTTCGGCGGGCCAGCAGCCCGTGCCGGCCGTGGTCGCCTCCACCCCGATGGCGCGCGTGGCCGTGCCGGCATCTCCGGCGATCAAGGACAGCGATCCGTCGCTCACGTTCGCGCAGAACGGCCGTATCGTCACCGTCACCCGCAGGTCCACGCCGGTCGCCACCGTGACGCTCGCCTCGACCACCTGGTCGGCTCACTCCGCCACGGCCGTCCTCGAGGTCACCGCCACCCGTCCGATCATCGTCGACCCGGCGATGTTCATCCTCTACGACGCCGAGGGCTGGGAGAATGAGGCGGAGCAGAGCAGGCCGGTACGGTTCGGAGCCGGCACCGCCGCGCTCACCCTGACGTTCACCGGCACCCCTGCACGACCCGAGGCTTTGGGCTGGGTGGCGCAACCCGACGGGGATGCCGTCGCGGTGTGGGAACGCGGCTGAGCACGACCGCCGTTGCTGGGGTGGCGAGCGAGCCGGAAGAGAGCCAGGCGGGCGTTCGGAGCCTGACGGTCACGGGACTACCAACTCACCCGTCGTGATCACCGTGTGCCTATCCCTGGTGTTGAGCCTCGGACACTCCTACGCAGCATCCCTGCGTTACCAGATGTACGTGTGGTCAAGCGCGCCTGACCACGAGAACTCAGCTTTCACGACACCCTCGAACGCCGCTGTTCCGGCTCGGGGGTGTTCGTCATGAGCGAGCTGTCTCAGCGGCAAGTGATCCCCGCGGTAGCTCTGGCAGATCGGTCGGATCCGCCTCGCTGGCGGCCGCCATCTCGGCCTACCGTCCGCCGGTCGTTGCCGTTGGCGAAGTTGTCGGAGAAGCGTGCCGGTTCGGCCGGCTATGGCGTGAGCACCTTGGACGCGAGCGGGCGGATCGCCGACCGGACGATCATGCGCGCGCTTGCCTGGGCTGCCGGCCAGCGGCTCGATATCCGCGAAAGCAAGGGCCTGACTGTCGTCGCTGCTGACGACAACGGCCTGTTCCGGGTCACGAAACGGGGTTACGTGCACCTGCCCGCGGCGGTCAGGCACTGGTGCCGGTTGGGACCCGGCGATCGGGTGCTGCTGGCCGCCTATCCCGCTGCGGACCTGCTCGTGGCCCACAGCCCGGCCGTGCTCGACACCCTGGTCGACGCCATCCACGCCCAGGTGCTCGGTGGTGAGCAGTCATGAGCGGGTCGGGTCTTGATGAGGCGGCGGTGAGGTCGCCCGGCTGTTGTTGTCGCGGATGGGTATCTCGCCGCATGATCTGGTCGCCTCGGCCCCGGTGCGCCCGCTCGCGCCGACGTTCGCCGAGTATGTGCCGGTCGTGGTGGCGGCGGCGACGCCGGGCTCGAAGAAGGCGTACGGGATGTGCTGGAACCGGCAAGGTAGCCAAACCGCGCCGGTTATCCAGCACCCGCCGGGCCGTTCCGGATGCCCCGCTGGCGGAAATCAATGACGTACGTACCGGCGTTACGACCATCTGTGGGTCCGGATCGGCCAGCAGCTGCCGTGGGCTGCGAGTCAGCAGATCAGCACCCACTGGCTCCGCCACACGACCTTGACGTGGGTGGAAGCAGGGCGGCTCCTGGCCGCGGGGCCGCCACGAGCGGGTGCTGGCCCGATCCGACTCGGGCCGGCCGATCGGCGCAGGCCCGCCAGCGGGCCACCCCGGCACGGCGGTTATGCCGGTCGCGGGATGTCCGACGCCTGGGGTGAGCCGTGGCGGGACCGGCCGCGGTCGGCCAGGATCAGCGGCCAGCGCCGCCGAGGCGGCTCCCGACCGCCGAGCCAGGACGGCACCCATCAGGCGCCGGTGAACACCCGTGGCTCAGCCGTCCAATGCGCCCGAGCCCGGTCCAGCGCCGTCTCGTACGGCTCGCGGGTGTGGGCCCAAGGGGACTCTGACCGCCGGACGACTACGCCACCACGTACCGCTACGACGAGCTCAACCAGGTGCTCGAGGCGAGGGACGCCGCTCTTCTGGTGCGCACGCACTAGGACACGCGGGCGGCTCGTTCGGATGCACCAGGCCGGAACGGTCGCGCGGGACGACGCCCCGCGGGCCGCCGGACGGAAGTGTGGGAGGGACTTCACAGGTCGCCCATGAGAGGAACTTCCGTGTCCACAGCTGCGGTTTCGCCGGCGCGTACGGTCGCGCCGGTCCGTCCAGGAAGGCGGTCCATCGGTGCCCTCGGCATCCTGGCACTAGCCCTCGGCACCCTGCAGTCGGTGGTGGAGCCCGCGCTCCCGCTGCTGCAACGGGAGCTGGGGGTGGGCCCGGCCGAGGGGGCGCTGGTCGCCAACGCGCTGCTCATCACCGGCGCGGTGCTCGCCCCGGTCGCCGGGAAGCTCGGCGACCGCTACGGCGGCAAGCGGGTGCTGCTTTGGCTGATGGCGGCGGTCTCGGCCGGTGGCCTGCTGGCCGGCCTGGCGCCGAACCTGCCGGTGCTGCTGCTTGGCCAGATCCTGCAGGGCGTCATGGTGGGTGCGCTGCCGCTCTCGTTCATCCTGGTACGCCGGCATCTCACGGCCGGCGAGTCCCAGGCCGCCATGGGGGTCGTCCTCGCGCTGTTCACCGGTGGTGGCATCATCGGGATGTCGGTCGCCGGGCCCATCGCGCACGGGCTGTCCTGGCAGTGGATCTTTGTGCTGCCGACCGTCGTGATCGTCGCGGCGACAACGGCTGTGGCCCGCTTGATGCCGCCCGACCCGCCGGCGCCGTCCGGCGACCCGGTCGACTGGCCCGGCGTCGCCCTGCTGAGCGCCACATTGCTCGCGCTCATGCTGGTTCTGGTGGCGGTGCCCGGCGGTGGCCTGCCGCCGCTGGCGGTCGGTGCCATCGTCCTGGTGGTGGCCGCCCTCGCCGCCGGGTGGGTGATCGTCGAGCGCCGTGCGGCCACGCCGATGGTCGATCTGCGAATGCTGGCCAGGCCGGCGATGCGCTCCTCGATCGTGCTCACCTTCCTCATGTCCATCGCCTTCGGGATGGTGGTCATCCTGCTCCCGCAGATGTTCGCGGTGTCCGCCGACGGGTACGGCTTCGGGCTCAGCACCACCGACATCGGACTGCTCCTGCTGCCCGGCGCCATCGCGGGAGCGGTGAGCGACTCGGTCGGCGGCATCGCGGCGCGGCGCTTCGGCCCGCGTGCCGTGGTCGTCGCGGGTATCGGCGTCACGGCGGTCACCATGGTCGCCCTGGCGGTCCTGCACGACGCCGCTTGGCAGCTGGCCGTCGCGAAGGTGCTGACCGCGTTCGCCGCGGGCGCCGGCACCACGGCGCTGCTCGCCAGCACTGCCTCCGCCGTCGCAACCAGGGACACCGGCATCACCACCAGCCTGCTCGTGGTGACCCGCCTCTTCGGCACCATCGTGGGCGCCCAGGTGGGCGGCACGATCCTCGCCGCGGGGACCGGCCCGGCGTCCGGCGCGCCGAGTGAGGCCGCCTTCGCCGTGGGGTTCGTCGTCGCCGGCCTCGCCAGCGCCCTGTCCCTTGTCGCCGTCCGCGCTACCCGGAAGGGAATCACGTCATGACGGGCGAACCGAAGCGCACGGTTCTCATCGTGGGAGCCAGCATCGCCGGGCCCGCGCTGGCGTACTGGCTGCACCGGTCCGGATTCGCGGTAACCGTCGTGGAGAAGGCCGGCGCGCCGCGTGCCGGTGGCTACCCGATCGACGTCCGCGGCACAGCGATCGAGGTCGTGCGACGGATGGGCATCCTGCCGCGGCTACGCGCGGCGCACGTCGACATGCGGCTGTGCACCTTCCTGGACGCCGGCGGTAGCGAAGTGACCTCGCTGGCCCCGCATGCCGTCGCCGGAAGCGTCGAGGGGCAGGATCTTGAGGTGCGTCGGGGCGATCTGACCGCGAGCCTCCACGGGCTGGTCCGCGACGACGTGGAGTTCCTGTTCGGCAACTCCGTCGCGACCCTCGACCAGACCAGGCAGGGGGTCGACGTGACCTTCCGCGACGGGCGGCAGCGCACGTTCGACCTTGTCGTCGGCGCCGACGGCATGCACTCACAAACGCGGCGGTCCCTGTTCGGTCCCGAGGAACAGTTCCACCGCTACCTCGGCTACGGCATCGCCATCTTCACCATGCCGAACACCCTTGGGCTCTCCCACGAGTTCCTGGTGTGGAACACCCCGGGCAGAGCCGCGGGACTGTACGCCGTCGGCGACAGCCCCGAGCTGCACGCCTTCCTGCACTTCCACCAGCCCGAACCGCCGACGCGGGCGCTGCGGGACCCGGTCGTCCAGCGGGAGCTGATCGCCTCGGTGTACGCCGGCGCGGGGTGGGAGGTGCCCGGGATCATCGCGGTTATGCGCGACGCCGAGGACCTGTTCTTCGACACGGCCGGCCAGATCCGCATGCCGCACTGGTCCAGCGGCCGCGTCGCGCTCGTCGGCGACGCCGCGTACGCGCCGTCGTTCCTCACCGGGCAGGGCTCGAGCCTCGCGCTCGTCGGCGCGTACATGCTCGCCCACGCCTTGGCCACGCACGACGACCACACCGCCGCCTTCGCCGCCTGCGAACGCGCCCTGCGCCCGTTCGTGGCCGCCAACCAGGCGCTGGTCGACAACGGGGGAGCCACGCTCTTCCCCGTCACCGCCCAGGCTCTCGAGCAACGCAACGCCGCGCTGCGTGCACTCGCCGCCCTGCCCGCGGCGCCGGTCCGGCCGGCTCACTCGGTCCTCGTCCTGCCCGAGATGCCGTGAGGGGCGGCGGCCTGACACCGCGATCAATGTGGGCCGTCGGGCGTGGTTTGCGCCAGACCGGTCCGGTACGCGATGACGACCAGCTGGGCCCGGTCGCGGGCCTCCAGCTTCGTCATGGCGCGCTGCACGTGGGCCCGGACGGTGAACGGGCTCAGGAACATCCGCTCGGCGATCTCCTGATTGGACAAGCCGCTCGCCACCAGCGCCACCATCTCCCGTTCCCGAGTGGTGAGCAGGTCGAGCTGTTCGTGGTGCCGCTGCGGGATCTCGTCCGGGGTGGCCAGGAAACGGGCGACCAGGGAGCGCGTCGCGGCGGGGGACAGGAGGGTGTCACCGGCGGCGATCGTCCGTACCGCGTGGAGCAGCTCACCGGCCCCGATGCCCTTGCCGATGAAGCCGCCGGCCCCCGCGCGCAGCGCCTGAGCGACGTACTCCTCGGTCTCGTACGTGGTGAGGATGAGGATGCGGGTCGCGCGCAGGTCCGGGTCCGCGCAGATCTCCGACGTGGCGGTCAGGCCGTCCACGCCGGGCATCCGGATGTCCATGACCACCACGTCGGGGCGCAGCTCGCGGGTCAACCGCACCGCCTCCCGACCGTCGGCGGCCTCACCGACCACCGTGATGTCGTCCGCGCTGTCGAGCAGCAACCGGAACGCGTCGCGCAACAGCGCCTGGTCGTCGGCGAGCACCACCCGGAGCGTCACCGCGTACCCCCGTCCGCTCCGTCGCCCGGTGCGCCGCCGGGCTGGAGCGGGAGATGGGCGCACACGCGGAAGCCACCCTCCAGGCTCCTGCCCGCGGTGAGGCTTCCGCCGACCGCGGCGGCGCGTTCCCGCATCCCGATCAGCCCGTAGCCGGGCGGACGGTCCGGCGCGGTATGTGTCCTCCTCCCGCCGTCGTCGGCGATGGTGATGGTGACGTGGTCCTGGTGCCAGGCGAGGCGGACGTCCGCGCTGGCGGTACCGGCGTGCTTCGTCACGTTGGTCAGGGCCTCCTGAACGATGCGATAGGCGCTGAGGTCCACACCGGGCGCCAGGGCCCGGGCCGTGCCGTCCCGGTGTACCGCCACCCGCAGGCCCGCGCGGCGGAAGGACTCGAGGAGCGCGGGAAGCTGGTCCAGCCCGGGCGCCGGTTCGGCCGGCGCGGCCGGGTCCCCGGACTGTCGCAGGAGCCCGACCGTCGCCCGGAGGTCGTCGAGTGCCTGGCGGGTGGTCTCGACGACCTGGTGCAGGCCGGCCCGGGTCTGCTCCGGCCGGGCGTCGAACAGGTGGGCGGCGACCGTGGCCTGCGCGTTGGCCAGCGTGATCTGGTGGGCCACGAGGTCGTGCAGCTCGCGGGCGATGCGGATCCGCTCCTCGGCCACCCGGCGGCGGGCCTCGCGGTCCCGGCTGTCCTCGGCCCGCCGGGCCCGTTCCTCCATGGCCGCCAGGTAGGCCCGCCGGTTGCGCACCGAGCTGCCGAGCACGCCGGCCACCAGCGGGACCGCCGCCACCGCGCCGATCCGCCCGGCATCCTGCCAGGAAAGGTCGTCCCACGAGGGGATGGAGGCGACCAAGAGCGCCGCCGAGGCGAGCAGCGCCGCGCCCGCCGCACGGGCCTCGGTGCTCGTGGTCAGCGCGTAGCAGTAGGCCGCCACGGCGACGGGAGCCGCGACGAGCGGGTTCAGCGGAAGTCCGAAGGGCTGGACCAGCACACCGAACGCGACCGTGGCCAGCAGGACCGCCAGGGGTGCCCGGCGCCGGGCCGCCAGTACACCGCAGGACGCCGCGGCCATGAGGTACACGGCGGCAGCCGGCGGGGAGAGGGTGCCGTCGGCCTGCACCACGCCGCCGAGCACGAAGATTGCGAACGTCGTCGCCGTGACCGCCGCTTCGCGCCACCACCGTACGCCGGGCCCGTCGCCCTCGGTGACGGAAGGTCCAGCGGCGTCTGGCGGTGAGCGGAGAGGGCCGGAAGGTCCGTGCACGACCCCAGGATAGGGGGCCCCGCTCGCGCCGCACCCCGTCGTCCTGCCGCCCGGCGCTCACGGCCCCGGGTGCTCGCCGCGCGCGTGGATGTGGTCCACGGTGGCCCCCAGCACGTGCGCGGCCGGTCCGCGGCCGCGGACCGGCGTCGTCGTACACACGCTGCTGATCTCCGCCCAGCCGGATGGGCACAGCCGTTCGCCGGCCATGGCGACCAGGACGCCGTTCTCGCGAACGCCGTGGAAGGCGCCCAGCTCGATCGTGCGGGGCCAGAACGGTCCGGGCCGGGTGGTGGCGACAGAACTGTCATGACACGGGTGGCAGATGGATCCGAGGTCGGGCACGAAGCCGCTGTCGCAGGCACCGCACACGATCCGCAGACAACGAGGGCACTCGCTGGATGCACGGATTCCAGCTCGGTACCGCAGATCCCGCTCGTCCCGGTGAGCGTCGGTGCTTGCCACGGTCGTACTGCCGGCAGTGGTGCCCACCCATGGTGATCGCCGTGGTGCAGGATGATGGTGTCATCTCCGTGCGGGCGGCTTAAGCCGGGTTTTCAGCCGTTGTTTCCGTGGCCCACGTTATGCGCAGCAGCGCCCTCGTCGCCGCGGTCGGCTCTATACCTCGCTCGGGCTGTCGTAGTCGTCGGCGCATCGAGATCGGGGTCGTGGGCGGCGGTGGCCGGAATGCCACAGTCCGGGATGCTTGCCGCCGCCGGGGCACGGCCAACCTTCGACGTCATCGGCGTTGACGGCGACCTCGCGGCCGCAGGCGAAATCCCGTCATTGTCCCGTCGCCTGTCTTGACGAGTATTTCGGTGCCACTTCCGACGATGATCGGTTCACCGCCGCGGATGCCCGAGACGTACTGACCTACGCCGTTATCCCGCAACGCCGCGAAGGACTCCGCGTCGAGTCCATGGAACACTTCCATCTGCTGATCGCCCTGCCAGCGCACGGTGTGCCGGACACCGACGGCCTTACCCACGCCGGTGTTGCGGGTTTCGAGGGTGCCGAGGTGGAACTCGTCTTCTCCGAACGACCTGTGGCTCTGCCGTTCGTTGACAAATCGGCGTGCATGGTCGCTCTCTCCGGCGAAGAGCAGCGCGGCGGCAGCCGCTGTTCGTCCGAGCACCCGGGCCAGCCACCCAGAGCGCTCCGCCGGGATCGGGTAGTACTCGCCGGTCGGCGGCGGCGTACTCGGCGGCATCTGAGTGGGGGAGGGAAACAGACTGAGCTGCTGTGGCACGCCGGCCACGGCGCCGGCGGGCGCCGCGGTTGACGCCGGGTCCGAGGTCAGACTGAGTTGTTCCGCGTCCTCGTCCAAGTCGCTGGTTTCGCCTTCCCACAGACCCTCACGCTGCATGCGAGCGGTCGGCGCGCGGGTACCGATCCCGTATGGGCAGCCGTGGCGGACACCGCCGAAGCGGCCGTATAGTGCCGCGGCGCTGGATGTCGCCGCCGCGTGCCTGAAAGGGCTTCGGTGCGATGCAGCTGACCGGCCCCGGCGCCATCGGGCCGCCCCGTGATAGCGATGCCGCTGTCGACGTGCTGCGCAAGCCGGTTGAGCTGGGCGTCAACCACATCGACACGGCTCAGTACTGCGGGCCGGACGTCGTCAACAAGGTGATCCGGGAGTCGTGAAGCGGCCGCAGGCGTAGAGGCTCGTCACGCGGTCGCACCAGTCGCTGCTCTGGCAGGTGGCGTAGCCGCTTGCCGCGACCGTGCGGTTCCAGCCGCCGGCGTTGCAGTTCACCCAGTCGTACACCCGTACGTCGGTGTTGGTGTCGTTCCACCAGCTCTCGCCGTCGTCCTTCGCCGAGCTGCCCATGTTCCAGCAGTGGCCGGGAGCCCCGGCGATCCCGTTGAGGCTGTACCGGTGGAACTCGCCGTCGTAGTTGGTGCTGTCCCACTGGCAGAAGTAGGTCCAGCTGCACTGCCCGAGGCTGCGCCGCGAGACGAGGGCGACGCTCTCCACCTCGTTCACCTGCCGGAAGGTCAGGACCTCGCCGGTGCTCACGCGCTCCTGGTAGGTGCTGCCGATCTTGTGTGCGGCCCCGGGTGGCAACACGGTGGCCGCCTCCGCGGGCTCGGCGGCGAGCAACACCAGCGCAGCGGCGAGCACTGTCATGAGTTTTCTGATCATCCCCGTGCCTCTCCCGTGAAAGGTCCAGCCTGCGGCGCGGCGCCTACGCTAAGCGAGGGCCCGGCGACTGTATGGCCACAATAGAAGGAAGTTCAGGTTCAGCGGAAGGGCCTCAGCCGCAGAGAGCCGCCAGGATCTCCGCGACGGATTCCGGCTTGTGGCGCAGCGTGGCCCGGCCCACCGTCAACTCGCAGCGCACCACGGCCGGATCGCCGGTCGCCGCGGCGCTCAGCCGTACGGTCGTACGCCGAAAGCTTCCCACTAACCTTCGGCGACGGGCTCAGCGACATCGGGGATGTGGCTACTGCGGGGCGGTGCACCGCCGGTTGGAGGATGTCCGCGGCGCACCGCCCGGGTACGGCACCCGCCACGACGGGGTGCCGCCTGGCCCGGCCGAGACGCCGGCACAAGGCCTGGGTACGTCGGTCATAGGCCCTCGAGACAGGTCGGTGCGCGGAGGTGATCCAGGCCGGGGCGGTGATCGGTGAGCAGGGCGGTACCGACGCCGCGGTTCTGCCGGCTGGTGCACACACCGATGCAGGCGAGGTAGTGATGCGGTGTGACGGGGTGGTGCCGTTTGAGCGCTTGTGCGAGTCGGCCGAGGCGGAGCCTGAGCCGGCTGCCGTGCGCGTCGCATCACGCTTGTTGCGGTTCCCGTACACGATACGAGAGGGGCCCGGCTGCGCTATCGACCCACGATCACCTTGTAGCGGTGCGGGTGTAGGTCTCGTCGTTGCGCAGGTGGGCCAGAGCGAGTAGTGCGTGTCAGTCCGGGATCAGTCGCCTCCATCGGGACTTGCGCTGCTGGCGGTGTCTGCGGATTCGGCGGCCAACCGCGGCGACCGGCTCAGGATCGTCGAATCGGCGCCTTCGCCGCAGCCACCGCTTTGGTCGGACAGACGCTCGAGCACGAGCCGTAGGAGAACACGCTGCGGGCGGCGGGCGCTGCGCACCCGGACCCGGGCCAGGCTCCGTCACCGACCTGGGCCTACCGCTGGAGCTGGCACGCAGGTTCCGCATGCGGGCTATCGGAACCGACTCATCGAATCGCTTCGGGCGCCGAGCAGCTACCGTTCCACCGGATTGCGGCGGCCCGCCAGCTCCAGGCCGGAACCGGCGGTCCGCCGTCCGCGGATGCGCGCATCGGCCGCCGACAAAGCCCGTCGGCACGCTAGTGCGTCGTCTCACGTGTGGGGCGGTGCGTTCGTCCGGACCTGTTACCAGGTTCGAACGGCATTTCCTTGTCCTGACCGGGTGCTGAAAGCGACCAGGACCAGGAACCCGTAGAGGCCGCTCGCTCAGGGCGAGGCACAATGTGGCGATGAGTGTGCTCGATCACCGGGCGCTGAACCGGGCAACGTTGGCGCGGCAGTTCCTGCTACAGCGAACCGAGCTGTCGCCGCTGGCGGTGACCGAGCACCTCGTCGGTCTCCAGGCGCAGACACCGCACACCTGGTATGTGGGTCTGTGGGCGCGTGTGGCCGGATGCCGGCCGGCCGCGGTGGCCGATCTGCTCACCTCTCGCCAGGCGGTGCGGATGGCGTTGATGCGTTCGACGATCCACTTCGTCAGCGCGGCCGATGCGGTGGCCTTGCGCCCGCTCGTGCAGCCCGCGCTCGATCGGGACCTGTTCCGCAACAACACCCACGGGCGCTGGATGCGCGGCCTCGACACCGACGCGGTGGTAGCGGCCGGCCGCGAGATCCTGGCGGAACGGCCGCTCACCCCGGCGGAACTCGGCGCGGCGCTGCTGGAACGGTGGCCCGACAACAATCCCGCGGCGCTCGCGTACGCGGTGCGTAACCTTCTGCCGGTGGTGCAGACCCCGCCGCGTGGGGCGTGGAAGCGCAGTGGCCGCCCGATGCACGCGCCGCTGGACGGATGGGTCGACGCACCGGTGCGCACCGCGTCGTTGGAGACGTTGGTGCAGCGGTACCTGGCGGCGTACGGGCCGGCGACCGTCCAGGACATGCAGATGTGGTGCGGGCTCACCAAGCTGAGCGAGGTCGTCGAGAGGCTTTCACTGGTGAAGTTCGCCGGCGGCTACCTCGACCTGCCCGACGCGCCACGTCCCGGCCCGGACACGCCGGCGCCCGTGCGATTCCTGTACGACTTCGACAACCTGCTGCTCTCGCACAAGGACCGCGGCCGGTTCCTCACCGACGAGTTCCGCACCAGGGCGGTGACGCCGCACGGGCCGGTGCCTCAGCCCGTGCTCGTCGACGGTGTCACCGCGGCGGCGTGGACGGTCGAGAAGACCCGCGGCCAGGCCACGGTGGTCGTGCGGACGTTCCTTCCGCTGTCCGCGGCCGACCGGGACGCCGCGACGGTCGAAGCGCTCGATCTGTTGGCATTTCTGGAACCCGGCGCGGCCCACGAGGTCAGGTTCGACGCGGCGCCATGACGTCGAGCACTCGACGCGCTGATCGAGGTGTGCATCCATGGCGCGCCTCCGCCTTCGGATCGGTCCGCTGAGCAACGGCGGCGCCGTGCCGATCGGCAGCCGGCTCGCCGCGCTTTCGATCGGCTCGAGAAAGGATGCCCCGGCGTCGTGGGCTCGGCCCGTGTCCGCCCCACAGGTACCCGGTCGGCGGCTCAGGTTGACGGGGCCAGCGGCCACTGGAAGTTGCGCAGGAGAATCTCGGGGTCGCACCAGACCAGCGCACCCTCGGACTTGAGGTGGATGTCGAAGCGCACCTCCACCTCGGCGAAGACTGTGTCGGCGACCGCCCGTCCGGCATGCGGGAAGCGGACCTCGGGCAGCGGGGTGAAGCCCGGCATGCCCGCGTGCCGCGAATATCCCAGGTCCTCCAGGTCGAGCAGGGTCCGATCGCTGACGGCCTCGCCGAGGATCACCGGGACCGGCCCGTTCTGTCCGAAGCCAAGCTGGAAGATGGTGTGCCGCAGGTGCAGGCGGCAGGACGCCATGCCGTGCCCCTGCAACAGGTCCCAGTCCGGCGCGAAGCCCACCACCCCGCCGAACAGCTCGACGAACGGCCGTGACACCCACCACCCCGACGGCGGCGCGTCCCGGGGGAAGCGGTCCCCGGTGATGGTGAACCGCGCGGTGGCGCCGAACACTTCATTGCGCGAGACGTTCCACTTGTTTATTTTGGGCCCGCCGAAAATGTGCAGCCCGTCGTTGCGCCAGTCCATCGTGTGCCCGCTGGTGTCGAACGGCTGCGTGAACGCCCACCAGAAGTCCGGCGGCTCGGGCGCCGGCAGGTGCAGGTTCCAGTCGCGCACCCGGTCGTGAATCAGGCGCCGCTTGATGTCGAGTGCCCGCTCCAGAGCGTCCGCGACACCTGTGTGGTGCCGCCGCTGAATCTCGATCATCGTGTCGAAGAGTTTCTCGGTGTCGATCCGAGCGTCCGCGAAGGTGGCGCGGAACAGGTCGCGCCGCGCCCGCACATCCTCGTCGGCGAGTTCCTCGGTGCGTTCGAGGTCGTTGGTCAGGGCGAGCGCCTCGAGTTGGGAGTCGAGCCGGCGGGTGAGCGCCGCAAGCTCCTCCGGGTCGAGCTGCTGTTCGCGGTTGACGAGGGTTTCGATGGGCTCCGGCATGGCGACTCCCCGAAAGAGGTGGTTGTCGCCCGCAGTATGGTGCCGTCGCCGGCGCAGCCGTGACGTTGAGTCGTCAAGACGTCACGGTCCCGTGTCGCCCGGTCGGGCGGTGGGGTGCCGCCGAATGAACCGACGGCACCCTGCCCTACCTGTCCGCGAGGATTACTGCAGCGACCATTGCTGGTTGCCCTGGCCACCGGCGATGCAGTTGTAGACCTGGAGACCCGTACCGTTTCCGGTGGCCTGGCCGATCGCGTCCAGGCACTTGCCGGATGCGGTGTTGACCACGTTGCCGTTGCTCTGCAGCGTCCACTTCTGCGCGCCGCTGCCGTTGCAGGTCCACAGGTTCACGGCTGTGCCGTCGCTGCCGGTGTTCAGGCACTTGCCGCTCTGCGGGTTGACCAGTGTGTTGTTGGTGTAGTTCCACGTCTGGTTCCACTGGCCGGTGCAGTCGTACAGCTGGAGCCGGGTGCCGTCGGCGGTGCCGTAGCCGGTGATGTCCGTGCAGCGCCCGCTGGCCCGGCCCTTCAGTGCGCCGGTGGTCGCCGGCGGGGTCGAGGTCGGCGGGGTCGACGCGCTCGGAGTCGCCGACGGCGAGGACGGCGGTGTGCTGGGGATCAGTGAGCACTTGGCGGTGTACCGGGCGACCCGGGTGTTGTCCTGCAACGCCGGGCACATGAACGGGGTGTACCGGGTGTCGCCGTCGACGAAGATCTTCAGCCACGGGATCTGGGTGCGCAGCTCGATGTCGTTCGGCTTGGTCCAGAACAGGTGGTCGGCGCCGCTGTACTGCACGTACGCGCCGGGGGTGGCGGCGGGCAGACCGGGATAGAGACCGTCGAGGTACGAGGGGGTCACCACCGTGTCGTTCAGGCCGCCCTGGATCAGCGTGGGCACCCGGTCGTTGTTCAGGTTCCCGGACGGGAAGTACGGGGCGAGGCCGATCGCGGCTTTCAGCGACGGACGCTGGGTGGCCGCGTAGAGGGCACCGCCGCCGCCCATCGAGTGGCCGATCACGGAGAGCCGGTTGGCGTCCACCCGGTCGCGTACGGGGCTGCGCTGTGTCAGGTAGTCCAGCGCGGCCAGCAGTTGGGTGCCACGGGCGGTGTCCCAGTCGGTGGTGCTGTTGGTCTCGACGCCGATGACGACAAAGCCGAAGGAGGCCAGCCGCGGGCCCATCCACGCTTCCTCGTCGGCGAAGCGGGCGGTGTAGCCGGGCACGATGGCGACCGCGCCCCAGGTGCCCTGGCTCGTGTCGGTCGGGTAGTAGATCGTGCCCCCGTTGAAGCCGTTGCCGGGCGACACGCCGACCTGTGCGGTGGCGAAGGGTCCGTAGGTGGCCGCGACGCTCGCCACGGTCGGGTCCGGGCCGCGCTGGTACGGGCTGTCAGCGGACGCCGACCGGGCCGCGACCACCGCGACGGCCAGCACCACGCCGATCGCCACCGAGGCGCGGAGCATGCGCAGACGCCGGCGGGTGGCGTCGGTTCGTGGCGGCGGCGCGGTCGCGTCGACGGGAGTTTCGCCGATGTCGGGCTGGTGCATCGTGGTACTCCTCTGCTGTCAGTGACGGGTTGGGGGCGGTGGCCGCTGCCGGCAGGCGGGTTCGCCTGCCGGCAGCGGCTCGACAGCTGGGGCGGAGTGCCGTCAGCGCTGCAGGGTGAGTACGCCCGGGCGCCACGGCAGGTTGTTGTAGTCGCCGCCGGCGTTCGGGTCCTTGCCCTGGTAGAGCAGTTGCAGGTTGCAGGGGTCGACGGTCTTGGTCTGGTCCGGGTTGGTGCGGACCAGGTCTCCGTGGCTGATGTC
>NZ_JBEZFL010000002.1:1135996-1226502 GCF_040649415.1 Actinoplanes sp. NPDC048967 | reverse complement strand
CTGAGCCAGGATCAAACTCTCCAACAAAATCTGTGGAAAATCATCCCAGCAACAATCAAAAACTTGCTGCCAGAAGAACCCCCAACCCCACAAAAAGAGGGCCGAGGCATTACTCATGGCACTGGCTTATCTAGCACCCTGTTGAGTTCTCAAAGAACAACCACACACCGAAAACCCGCCGCCCAACCAGACGACCCGCTCCCGGGGCACTCGTTCAACTTTACTAGGTCTTCCTGGCCCTGTCAACCGGTATCTCCCGGTTCGTGCCGTTCGTCCCTAGCGCACCCTTCGTCCCGGGCTCGGGGCTCCACTGCGCAGGGCAGCGTTGCTACGATCCCGAAGTTCGAAGGATTTGGCAGGACGGCCGGTAGCTGATCTCCCTGACGCTTGGTCAGTTCGTTCTGCTTGCCTCGCCCGTTTCCCTGCCGGCTCGCAAAACATTACCTGCTCGTTTCCCGGGCTCCAAATCGGCCCCCCGTGTCCCACGCCACAACGCGGTGACCTGCGGGAACGCGGTCAGGGCGTGGCCACACTCAGCACACCGTCACGGACGCGGGTACGCAGCGTGGGCTGATCCCCGCCCGCCGGACCGTGCACCACCAAGCCGTCCTTGAGGCGGAACGTGCTTCCGTGCCACGGGCAGACCACACACGCGTTCTCGCCCGTTCCCTCGATCTCGCCTTCGCCGAGCGGCCCGCCCTGGTGGCCGCAGCGCTCCACCATCGCCGTGACCTCATTGCCGAGGCGGTAGAGCAGCACCCGGACGTCGCCGATCGTGCGTACCGTCGGCTTGCCCTCCGGCAGCGCCGCCACCTCGCCGATCTCGGCCCAGTCCTCGGGCAGGCGCAGCACTTCGGAAGAACCGTGGTTCATCTGGGCGCCCTGCTGGTACGAGAGGTGCCCACCCAGGTAAGCCCCGGCGCCGGCGATGCTCAGTCCGGCGTACCCCAGGAACTTGCCCAGCCCCCGCCGGCCGGAGAAGCGCGCCGCGAGTGACCCGGCATAGAGGCCGAGGGCCACCGTGTTGGCCGCGGCATGGATCAGGCCCACCCGGCGCTGGTCCCGCGAGAGGGAGGACCAGTCGACGAGGCCGGCGGCGATCGCGGGAGCGGCGCCGGCCGTGCCCACGGCGATCAGCGTGGTCGCCGCTTTGTCCTGACCCGGCAGGGCATCCATCACCGCGGCGCTCATGAAGGCGCCGACCGGGAGCTGGACGAGGACGGGGTGCAGGGGATGGCCGAGCCAGGTGCCGTGCAGCAGGTCCCGCAGGCGCCTGGGCTTGATCGCACTCTGCACGACGCCCTGGAGGCGATCGCTGACGGCGTCCAGCGCCGAGGCCTGCTCCAGCCGGGAGATCGTCTGCCGCACCATGCCGATGGGGTTACCCAGCGGCGTCCGGCCAAACCTTGCTTGGGCCCTTCAGTCATCGGGTACGTTTCCAGCCCCGGGCTCCTGAGGAGGACGCATGGTCGCCACGACACCGGTGGATCGGCTCAGCCCAGGCGACCACGCCTGCCTGACTTTCACCGATCCCGAGGAGCGGCTGGACATCCTGGCCGCCTTCGTGGCCGCCGGGCAGTCGCGCGGCGAGCGGGTCATCTGCTTCACGGACGCCGCCGATGTCGACGGGCTCCGCGCTGAGCTGCTGGAACGCGGCCTCGACGGCGGGCAGGAGCTCACCGTGGCCGAGAGCGACCGGCTGTGGGGCGGGGGCACGGGGCCGGACGCCGCCACCATGGTCGAGCTCCTTGCCCGCGAGCTCGCCCAGGCCGACCGGGACGGCCGGACGGGACTGCGGATCACCGCGGACATGTGCTGGGCCGCCCGGCCGCAGGCGAACGCCGAGCAGCTGCTGGTCTTCGAGTCCGAGGTGGGACGGCTCTTCGCCGCGGGGCGACTGACCACCATCTGCGAGTACAACCGGGACAGCTTCGACCCGGTCACCCTCGCCTACGCCGCCCGGGTGCATCCGCGGACAGTGGCGGCGACCGTCTACCACGAGGACCCGGTGCTGCGGATCTGCCGGCAGCACGTGCCGCCGGGCGTACGGGTGGCGGGCGAGCTCGACTATGCCCGGGCCGACGTGCTGAGCGACGCGCTCGCCGAGGCCGTCCGCCTGGACCACGACGTCCACCTCAACCTGAACCACCTGCGCTTCATCGACGCCGGCGCAGCGGCCGTGATCCTGCGGACCGCGGCCAACCTGCCGGAACCGCGCCGGATGATCGTGGTGTGTGCGGAGCCGATCGAACGGACGTTGACTGTGGCGGGCGCGGCTGACGTGCCTGCGCTGCGGATGCTGGTGCGCGATGGCGAACGCTGAGCAGAGCGGCACCACCCCCGCACCACCGCGAGTGAGTTCCGAGGTGCTGCTCGAGCAGGGCTTCGATGAAGCCAGCCTGTACAGCGTCCGGGCCGCGGTCGCCGCCCATGTCTGCACGGTGGCGGATGCCCGAACCGTCGACACGATGGTGCTGATCGCCCACGAGCTGGCCAGCAACTCCGTCCGGCACGGCGGTGGCACCGGCCGGCTGCGGCTGTGGCTGGCCGACGGCTTTTTGCACTGCGAGGTCAGCGACGCCGGCACGGGCCTGGACGATCCGGCCCATGCCGGCCACACCCTGCCGGCGCCTTCGTTGCCCGGCGGCCGCGGACTGTGGATCGCCCGGCAGCTCTCCGAGCTGTTCATCGTCAGCTCTCCGGCCGGCAGCACAATCACGGCGACCGTCCCGCTCTAGAGGGAATGCAGGGCGTCACCGATCGCCCGATGGAATGTCGGGTAGGCCCAGATCGTGGCCTGCAGCGTGGCCACCGGCACCTCGGCCTTCACCGCCACGGTCAATGCTCCGAGAACCTCGCCGCCCGAAGGGCCGGCCGAGGTGGCGCCGACCAGCACGCCGCGGGACCGGTCGACGATGACCTTGATGAACCCTTCGTTGCCCGGGCCGTGCACGAAGCCGCGGGAGGACGACGGCAGGCTCGAGTAGCCCACCTGGACGTCGAGGCCGGCGTCGCGGGCCTGCTGCTCGGTCAGGCCGACGGCGCCGATCTCGGGATCGGTGAAGGTGACGCGGGGCTTGGCGTGGTAATCCGCGCCCGGGCCGCCCTGGCCGAGAATGTCTCGGACGGCGACGTCGGCCTCGTACATCGCCATGTGGGTGAAGGCGCCGTTGCCCGTCACGTCGCCGACGGCCCAGACCCCCTCGGCGGCGCGCATCCGGTCGTCGGTGGTCAGGAAGCGGGCTGACGGGTCGAGTCCGACGGTTTCGAGGCCCAGGCCACCGAGGCGGGCGGCGCGGCCGGTGGCGACGAGCAGCCGTTCGCCGGTGACCGTGGAGCCGTCGGACAGCTCGACCGAGAAGCCGTCGGCGGCGTGGGTGACGTGCTTTGCGCGTACCCCGGTCCGGGTTTTGATGCCGTCGGCCGCCAAGGCCGCGGCCGCGGTCTCGGACGACTCGGGCTCCTCCATCGCGAGCAGTCGATCGCTGCCCTCGATGACCGTGACCTGCACGCCGAAGCGGGCCATGACCTGGGAGAGCTCGAGGCCGATGGCGCCGCCGCCGAGAACCAGCAGCGTGTCCGGCAGGGTCTCGGCCTCGACGGCCTCGCGGTTGGTCCAGTACGGCGTGCCGGCGAGCCCTTCGATCGGCGGGATCACCGCCGTAGTCCCGGTGGCGACGACGATGCCGCGGCTCGCCACCCATTCCTGATCGTCGACCCGCACCCGGCCCGGTCCGGTGATGGTCGCCCGGCCGCGCACGAAGTGGCCGCCCTTGCCGGTGAAGCGGTCGACGGCGACCTTGTCGTCCCAGGTGTCGGTGGCCTGCTCACGGATCCGGCGGGCGACCGGCGCCCAGTCGGGCGTGACCTGGGACGTGCCCGCCAGGCCGGGGATGCGGCGGGCCTCGGCGAGGGCATTGCCGGCGCGGATCATCATCTTGGTCGGGATGCAGCCCCAATAGGGGCATTCGCCACCGACCAGGGTGTGCTCGACGCCGATGACCGTCAGGCCGGCCTGCGCGAGCCGGCCGGCGACCTCCTCGCCGCCGACCCCCAGGCCGACGACCACCACATCTGCTTGCTGTGCTTCGCCCATGGGACCAGCTTTCCACCATCCGCGGGTACTGTGCGCCCATGTCAGCGGACCGTAATATCGACGGCTTCGTGGCGCCCGGATACGAACCGGTCCGGGACGCTTTCGGAGCCGAGCCGCGCGGCGGATCGGCCCTCGCGGTGCGACGGCACGGCGAACTGGTGGTCGATCTGCGCGAGGGCTGGGCCGACACCGCGCGGACCCGGCCGTGGACGGCAGAGACCCTGGTCAACGTCTATTCGGTGGGCAAGCCGGTGATCGCGCTGGCGGTGCTGCTGCTGGTAGATCGCGGCCTGGTCGGCCTGGACGATCCGATCGGGCGGCACTGGCCGCGGTTCTCGACCGATGCTTCGGTACGGCAGCTGCTGACACACACGGCCGGCCTCCCGTTCTTCCCCGTGCCACGGGAAGCGTCCGCGTGGAGCGACTGGGATCTGCTCTGCGCCGACCTGGCCGCCGCGCGCCCCGAGTGGCCGCCGGGCACGGTGGCTGCCGAACACGCCCTGACCTACGGCCATCTGCTGGGCGAACTCGTCCACCGCGTCGACGGCCGGCCGCCGGCGCGCTTCGTCGCCGAGGAGATCGCCCGGCCGTGGCAGCTCGACTTCGGGTTCGGCACCGCGGAGACGGACCGGTGCGCCGAGCTCGAGTTCGACCAGCCGGACCGGCAGCACCTGCTGGCCGGCGAGCCGGGCACGGTGCGCGCTCGGGCCATCGCGAACCCGCCCGGCTCCCGGGACCTCGCCGTCCTCAACAGTGACCTGTGGCGCCGGTCCGTCATCCCGGCGGTGAACCTGCACGCCACGGCCGACTCGCTGGCCCGCTTCTACGCCGGATTGCTGGCCGGTGGCGTGCTGGACGGGCACCGGCTGCTCAGCGCGGCGCTCGTCGCCGACCTCGTCTCGGCGCACTTCACCGGTCCGGATCTGTTCATCGAACAGTCCACGACCTGGGGCCTCGGCGTGCAGCTCGAACCGGACGGAACCTGGGGCATGGGTGGCCTGGGCGGCAACGCGGCCTGGGCGGACCCGGCCGCCGGGCACGCGATCGCCTACGTCACCCGCCGGATCGGCGACTTCGACCGGGTCGGGGCGATCGACACGGCGATTTCCTCGTTGCGACTTCTCACCTGACCGCCGCCGCCGCCGATTCTGTTCCCTCGCGGAAGCGGAATCACCACGGCGAAGGGGGCGGTCATGAGGGGGCGATGGCAGGCAGGGCTGGTGTCTGCCATCCTCATGGCCGCCGCCACGGCGTTGCCCGGGGCTTCGTCGGCGGGCAGTGCGGGTCTCACCGCGGTGCCGGTGAACACCCGAGCCATGTGGCTGTGGGGCGACGATCCGGCCGCTGACGTGATCAGCTGGGCCGGCGAGCACAACATCTCCGAGGTCTTCGTCCACGTTGCACCGTCGGTCCTCACCGACGGCGGCCTGGCCCGGCTGCAGGAGCTCAAGGAAATGGCCGTCGCCCGGCGGATCAAGCTGCGGGCACTCGGCGGCGACCCGGACTGGGTCACCAACCACGCCGCGGCGCTGGCCTGGCAGCGGACCGTCGTGTCGACCGGCCTTTTCGACGGCATCCACCTCGATGTCGAGCCGTACCTGGTCGAGGGCTGGACCACCGACCTGCCGGGGACCGAGGCGGCCTACCTCAAGCTGCTGGACCGGATGCGGGCCGCGAGCACGCTGTCGCTGGAGGCCGACGTGCCGTTCTGGTTCGGGCAGTACAAGCTCGGCCGCAAGAACCTGGCCGACGAGGTGCTGCGCCGGGTCAACGGGGTGACGGTGATGAGCTACCGCGACACCGCGACCGGCCCGAACTCCATCGTGGCGGTCAGCCTGGACTGGCTGGCGCGCGGCAAGGCGGCGGGCAAGCGGGTGCGGCTGGCGGCGGAGACCGGGCCACTGGCGGACTGCCTGCACTGCACCTTCCACGAGGAAGGCGCAGCCGCGCTGAAGCTGGAGCTGGCCAAGGTTGATGAGGCGACCCGGCAGACAGCGGCCTTCGGAGGCATCGCCGTGCACCACTACGGCGCCTGGCACAGGCTGCCGGCCTGAGGTTTCCGCCCGGCCGTGAGGTTTCCGGGCCGGCCGGGTGGGCAGTTTGTCGCGGGTCCTGCCGGCCTTCAACGGACGAACGCAACGGGTCGGCAGGACCCGCTTCCACATCCCGTCCGGCGAACCGGACAGGAAACTCATCGGCACCCCGTCATGGCCGCAGCCACACCGCCTCGTCGCGGTGCGACTCGAGCGGGCCCGGATAGTCGAGACCTGAGCGAACCGTATCCGGTAGTCGCCAAGGCTGGTGTACTGCTCGGCCAGGGATGGAAATCAACTCCGGTACGTAGCGCCGAACGTACACGCCGTCAGGGTCGAACCGCTCTGCCTGCCGGATGGGGTTGAAGCGCCGGTACGGCTTGGTGTCGTTCCCGGTGCCGGCCACCCACTGCCAATTACCCGAATTGTTGGCGACATCACCATCGTTCAGCCAGCGGAAGAACCACCGCACGCCGTCGCGCCAATCGAGCCCCAGGTGCTTGGTCAGGAACGAAGCGGTGATCAGGCGGGCCCGGTTGTGCATCCAGCCCTCGGCCCGCAATTGGCGCATGCCCGCATCGACCACGGGCACCCCGGTCGTCCCCTCCTGCCAGTGCAGCAGCGCCTCCGGATCGTCACGCCACTCACCGTCGCCCGACTTGCGGTAGGCCTGCGTCGAAATGGCCGGGAACCCCGCGGTGACCTGGTAGTAGAAGTCGCGCCAGCCGAGCTGGCGGACAAAGGCGTCGGGGCCCGGGCCGTCCAGCGCCCGCGCTGCGTTCGCCACGGTCAACGGCGAGACACAGCCAAACCGGAGGTACGCGCTGAGCCGCGAAGTGCCGTCGGCGGGCATGTCATTGTGCAGATCGTCGTAGGGCCCGACGTGCTTGAGCCACGTCTTCAGTCGACGCCGGCCCTCCGTCTCGCCACCCGTGGCGGCCGCGGGCGACTCCCCCGCCGGCGGCTCGGGAAGCTCGCCGGCGCTCAGCTCCGGTGGCAGCACAACGCGCGCGGGCGTCGCCACCTCGTCGCGCCACTTGGCTGCCGACCAGGCCCGGTAGTACGGGGAGAAGACCCGGTAATGCTCGCCGCCACCACCCGGCCGCACGTCACCCGGCGGCACGACGGTGGTGCCGGGGAACAGGCGCAGCGAGATGCGGTGCTGCTCGCACTCCTGCTCGAGCCGCTGCTCCCGGCGCCGGGCGTAGCCGCTGACGTCGGTGCTCAGCGCGATGCCCTCGGCGCCGACCTCGGTCGCCACCTTGATCACCTCGGCGACCGGATCACCCGTGCGGATGACGAGATCGCCACCCAGGCCGCGGAGTGTCTCGCGGAGGTCGGCGAGGCTCTGGTGCAGGAAAAGGGCGCGGTTCGGCGAGAGGCGTTGCAGGTTGGGGTCGAGGACGAACAGGGGAACGACCTGCTCGGCGTTGGCGCAGGCGGCGGCGAGCGCCGGGTTGTCGTGCACCCGCAGGTCACGGGTGAACAGGACGACGGCCGTTCGCATGGCAGCTCCGCTTCTCAGTTCCGTGATCGCTGGGGCTCAGCTTCGGGCGAAGGCTGTCGTGGGGGTGCCCGGCCTGGTCAGCAGGGATCTGGCCACCACGGCGGCACGGCGTTGGTTGGGCACTGTCGCGCGCCGGGTGAAGACGTCGTAGTCCTCGGCCGCGACCTCGTCGAGGATGCCGCCGTACAGCTCATAGGCCGTGCGCATGCAGGCCTGGGACCCGGGCAGCAGCAGCGGGATGCCGGGAGCCGCGGCCGCGTAGTGCTCATCGGCGCGGGCGACCTCGGCGCGGATCAGCGCCTTGATCTGTGGGGTGGACCGGCCCGCGGCCTGCGCGGCGAAGAGGTCGGCGCGGGTCACCCCGAACTCGGCGAGATGCTCGTCGGGCAGATAGGTGCGGCCGCGGTCCAGGTCCTCCGACACGTCGCGGATGAAGTTGGTGAGCTGGAAGGCGAGGCCCAGCTGGCGGGCCGGCTCACGGGCGGCGGCCGGGTCGCTGGAGCCGAGGATCGGCAACATCATCGTGCCGATGACCGCGGCCGAACCCTCCATGTAGTCGAGCAGGTCGTCATAGGTCGCGTACGACGTGACGGTGAGGTCCATCGCCATGCTGCGGAGGAACGCCGCGAAGTCGGCGCGGTCCAGGTCGAACACGGCGATGGTGTGCAGGACCGCCGGGAGCAGCGGATCGTCGGTGGGCGCCCCGGCCAGACCCGCGAGAAACTCGTCGGACCAGGCGGTGAGGCGGGCGGCGCGCTCGGCCGGCGGCAGATCCTCGGTGCGATCGACGATTTCGTCCGCATACCGGGTGAAACCGTACAGAGCGTGAACGTGGCGTCGCTTCCACTTCGGCAGCAACCGGGTCGCCAGGTAGTAGGTGCGTCCATGGCGTTTGTGCAGCTCACGGCACCGCTCGTAGGCCGCCGCCAGATCGACCTCCACGGGCCCTCCCAAATAAATCGACGCATGAATCGACGCAACTCGCAGCCTACGGTAATGTCGCCTCCGTGGCCAACGACATCCTCGAGGGAAACCCCCGTACCGGGATACCTCGCCAGACCGTCCAAGCGGACGGGCTGACGACGGCTGTCGAGGGCACTCTTTCCGAGTTCCTGAGCGGCCAGACCGCCGCGCTGGAGGACGTCGACCCGGCGCTCGGCCGCTTCGCCCGCACGACACGGGATCTCGTGCTGACCGGCGGCAAGAGACTGCGCCCGACGTTCGCCTACTGGGGGTGGCGCGGTGTGGTGGCCGCGCGCGAGCCCGTCGAGCCGGTGCTGCCGGCGCTCGCGGCGCTCGAGCTGATGCACACCTTCGCGCTCGTCCACGACGACGTGATGGACGACTCGGCCACCCGGCGCGGCGGCCCCACCGCCCACCGCATCTTCGCCGCGCAGCACAGCAACGCGGGCCGGCTCGGCGACCCCGACCATTTCGGCACCACCTCGGCGATCCTCGTCGGTGACCTGTGCCTGGTCTGGGCCGACCAGTTGCTGGCCCGGGCCGCCGTGTCCACCGCCACGCTGTTCGCCGTCCGCGCCTGCTACGACCGCATGCGCATCGAGGCGGTGGCGGGGCAGTATCTCGACGTCCTCGGCGAGACCGAGCCCGCCGCCTGGTCCGTCGACCGCGCGCTGCTGGTGGCCCGCCACAAGACGGCGAGCTACACGGTGCAGCGCCCGCTGCAGTTCGGTCTGGCGCTGGCGGGTCCTGCCGACGCCGATGCGGCGGCCGTCGACGAGGCCTACAACCGCTACGGCATAGCGGTCGGCGAGGCGTTCCAGCTGCGAGACGACCTGCTCGGGGTCTACGGCGACCCCGTGGTCACCGGCAAGCCGGCCGGCGACGACCTGATCACCGGCAAGCCCACGACATTGCTCATGCTCGCCCACCAGCTCGCGTCGCCCGCCCAGCGGGCCGAGCTGACCCCGGACCCCGCCGGAGCCGTCATCCCCGCCGACGGCTCCGGCGGGCTCAACTCCCCCGCGGCGATCGCCCGCCGCGCCGAGGTCATCGCCGAGACCGGCGCCGTCGCGCAGGTCGAAGCCCTGATCCAGCAGCGGGTGGCGGAAGGCATCGAGGCGCTGGCCGGCGCACCGATCCACGACGACGCCCGTGCGGCGTTGACCAACCTGGCGGCTTCCGCGAGCCACCGCCGGGCATGATGGACTTTTGACCCCCTGGAGCTGTTGACGTGCGAAAAGTGACGGGAACGACGGACCGGGTAGTCGTGGTGGGCGCGGGACTCGGCGGGCTCGCCTGCGCGCTGCACCTCGCAGCGGCCGGACGGCAGGTGACCGTCGTCGAGCGCGAAGCGGTGCCGGGCGGGAGGGCAGGCCGGCTCTCGGTCGACGGGTACGACTTCGACACCGGCCCGACCGTGCTGACGATGCCGGAGCTGATCGCCGAGCCGCTCGCCGCCGTCGGGGAGCGACTCTCCGACTGGCTCGAGCTGACCCCGCTGAGCCCGGCATACCGCGCGTTCTACCCGGACGGCTCCACCCTGGACGTCAAGACCGACACCGTCCAGATGGCCGCCGAGATCTCCCGGGTCTGCGGTCCCCGCGAGGCCGACGGTTATCTGCGCTTCGTCGACTTCGCCCGCGACCTGTGGCGCCTGGAGCGCAACAACTTCATCGACCGCAACCTGGACACCCCGCTCGACCTGATGAACATGAGCCTGCTCAAGCTGCTCGGCATGGGCGGCTTCCGGCGGCTCCAGCCGAAGATCAACCAGTACTTCCGCGACCCCCGGACGCAGCGCATCTTCTCGTTCCAGGCCATGTATGCCGGCCTGGCCCCGCACGACGCGCTCGCCATCTACGCCGTCATCGCCTACCTCGACTCGGTCGCCGGGGTCTTCTTCCCGCGGGGTGGCATGCACGCGGTGCCCAAGGCGATGGCCGGCGCGGCCGAGAAGCACGGCGTTCAATTCCGGTACGAGACGACGGTGACGCGCGTCGAGACCGCCAACGGCCGGGCCACCGGGGTCATCACCGACAGCGGCGAACGCATCCCGGCCGACGTCGTGGTGCTCAACCCTGACCTGCCCGTGGCGTATCGCGATCTGCTGCCCGAGTCGCGCCGCCCGCGCAAGCTGACGTATTCGCCGTCCTGTGTCGTGCTGCACATCGGGTCGAGCCAGAGCTACTCGAAGATCGCCCACCACAACATCCACTTCGGTACGGCCTGGAAGGGCACGTTCGACGAGGTCATCCACCAGGGCCTGCTGATGAGCGACCCGTCGCTGCTGGTCACCAACCCGAGTCACAGCGACCCGAGCGTGGCCCCACCCGGCCGGCAGACCTACTACGTTCTGGCCCCGACGCCGAACCTCGACGTCGCGCCGCTGGACTGGCAGGGCGGCCTCGGCCGGCGCTACGCCGACGAGATCGCGGGCGTGCTGGAGCAGCGCGGCTACGTGGGCTTCCGCGACAGCATCGAGGTGGAACGCATCATCACCCCGGACGACTGGGCCGCCCAGGGCATGGCCGCCGGCACCCCGTTCGCGTCTTCGCACACCTTCGCGCAGACCGGTCCGTTCCGCCCGAGTAACCTCCACCCGACTCTGCCCAACGTCGTCTTCACCGGCTCCGGCACGCAGCCCGGCGTCGGCGTACCAATGGTCTTGATCTCCGGCAAACTGGCCGCCTCCCGGATCACCGGAACGGCGGCGGACCTCGTGGGGAGGGCCCTGTGACCGCGTCCCGCGAGACGCACCTCGTCGAGCTCGTCGACACCGATGGGGTGCCGGCCGGCGCCGCCACGGTGAGCGACGCGCACCGTGCCCCTGGCCGGCTGCACCGGGCTTTCTCGGTGTTCCTGCGCGACCCGGCAGGCCGGGTGCTGCTGCAGCAGCGCGCTGCGGTCAAGACCCGCTTCCCGTTGCGCTGGGCCAACACTTGCTGCGGTCATCCCCTGCCCGGGGAGACACCCGCGACAGCTGCCGCCCGTCGTCTCGTCGAGGAGATCGGCGTTGAGGACGTGACGCTGACCGAGGTCGGCGTGTACTCGTACTACGCCGAGGATCCGACCACCGGGCTGGTCGAATATGAGTACGACCACGTGCTGCTGGGCGATGTGCCGGCGGACGCCCGGCTGCTCGTCGACCCGGACGAGGTCGCGGATGTGCGCTGGACGTCCGTCGAGGAGCTGAACGAAGGCCTGCGCGAGGATCTGCGGTCGTACGCGCCGTGGCTTCCGGGGGTCACTGAGCGACTCATCCGCCACTTGGCCCTCGGGCCTCAGGTCGACCCGGCGGGCGTACCGCGGCCGACCGACGATGCACCGGAGCGGTCGGGTGGCCGATGAGGCCCTGACGGCCGGGGCGGTTGCCCGCCGTCTGGGCGTCGCCGTGACCACCTTGCGCACTTGGCACCAGCGGTACGGGCTGGGGCCGAGCCACCATGTGCCGGGCCAGCACCGGCGCTACACCCCGGAAGACATGGACCGTCTGCAGGTGATGCGCAGGCTCACCGCCCAGGGGGTGGCGCCGGCGGAGGCGGCGGCGTGGGCTCGGCGCATTCCGGTGCCGCTGGACGTTTCCGCGCCGGTCGGGCCGAACGCTCGCCCGGAGGTCCGGGAGCATCAGCCTCGGGAGGGCCCTCTCGACGATTCGTCGTCGGACCGAAGCTCCGAGGCCTCCTCACCACCGGGGCCGACAAGCCAGGACGCCGATCCTCGCTCGACGCGTCCAGAGGCAGCTCAGGGCAGCGACGGGCTTGCTCTTGAAAAGCCGGGCAGGATCGCTCAAAATCCGGGCGCCGAGAGCGCGCCGTCAGATCGGCGAGCCGTCGACTCCGGAGACCTCTTTTCCTCCGCAGGCGAGCAATCCGAATCGCCGTGGCACGGCGCCGCCGTGGAGCGACCCGACCCACTCCCGGCCGCCCAGACAGCCCGAGATGCGATTCAGCCGGTCCACGAGGGCACGTCCGGTGCCGCGGAGAACGGTCCGACCCGATCAACGCATCAGCGGCGCGGCGGAGCACGCCCCGACGCCTGGCCGCCGGATGCTGCTCAACCGGTGCTGGATCAGCACTCCACGAGCGACCGCTTCGACCCGGCTGGAGGAGCCCCGGACGAGGGCGACACCTTCCGGGTCAGGGAGCAGCCGCCGACCGTTGACGCGGTGTGGCCCGAGCAGCTCGGCCAGATGTTCGTCGCCCGGGACGGTGGGGGGCATGCCATCCGTACCGGAAGGGCCGGGCCCCTTGCTCGCGGGCTGGCCCGCGCCGCCATGCGTCTCGACGGTCCGGCCCTGCGCGACATCCTGGAGATGACCGTCACGGACCGTGGCGTGGTCGCGGCCTGGGAAGAAGTGATCATGCCGGTGCTGATCGGCGTCGGCGAGCGCTACGCGGCCACCAAACGCTTCATCGAGGTCGAGCACATCCTGTCCCGGGTGGTCACCGAAGTGCTCGGTTCCGTCACACGCCCGCCGAGCAGTCAGATTCCCCGCGTTCTGCTGGCTGCCGCCGACGAGGAGCAGCACACGCTGCCCCTGGAGGCGCTCGCTGCCGCGCTGGCACAGGCGGGGGTGTCCAGCAGGCTGCTGGGCGCTCGTGTGCCCGCACAGGCCGTCGCGGACGCCGTCGCCCGGACCGGGCCGGACGTTCTGGTGCTGTGGTCACAGTTGGCGGGCAGCGCCGACCCCGAGCAATGGCACCTGGTGTTGGCCGGCCGGCATCGGCCGCTGCTCGCCGCGGCGGCCGGACCGGGTTGGCTACCGGAGCAACTGCCCGCGGGAGTCACTCTTCTCGGCAATCTCACCGAGGCGGTCCAGCTGGTGTCGGCGGTCGCTCTCCCCACGAGCCGGTCGCATTAGTGCAGGTCAGCGAGGTGCCGGCGGCGCGAGGGATACCGGTTTGGATGAGGGGCGGGGGATCACGTATGCTTTCCAAGCCTCAAGCGGGGCTCGGTTGGGGCCCACGCCGCCGGAGTTGGAATATGCAATGATGGCGGGGTTGCCCTCATCGTCTAGTGGCCCAGGACGCCGCCCTTTCAAGGCGGTAGCACGGGTTCGAATCCCGTTGGGGGTACGAACCGACCTCGGTCGGGGTAAGTGGTAGAAAGTACGCAGCACGAGCAAGGTCCTGTGGAGCAGTTGGAGTGCTCGCCGCCCTGTCAAGGCGGAGGTCGCGGGTTCAAGTCCCGTCAGGACCGCAACAGCCGAGTCCGCGCGCACCACGGCGCGGCAGGGCCAGGTAGCTCAGTTGGTACGAGCGTCCGACTGAAAATCGGAAGGTCGGCGGTTCGACCCCGCCCCTGGCCACCAAGCCTCTCGCCGGGCTTTGAGCACCGCCCACCTGCGGAAACGCATGGTGGGCGTTTTGCTTTCCGGAGCATCTGTCACTTGATCCAGCGCACCGCCGTTGACCGGTAAAGAGCCGTCGATTACCGACCGTTGTCGCACATGTATCGCACGACACGGAGGAGGACTCCGCATGCTGCTGAGCTTCGGCTGGAACGAACTCGACGCGCTCGGTTCGCTTCTAGGGGGCGTCTTCGGTGCTGCAGCGTTCGCCGTAGCGCTGGCCGTGCTCGTCCGAGAGATGGGCAAGCACCGTGCTGATCTAGAGGCGCGCAGGGACGAGCGACATGACGAGGAGCGCCGGCAAGCTCGACTCGTGTACGCGACGCTTGACGGCGACCAGCCAACGGAACCCGTGTCGGAGCTCAAGGACGAGCCATTTGAACCTCGTTCCGAGGTGCACGTGAAGGTCTTCAACCACAGCGACGCGCCCGTGTGGGACATCGAAGTAGAGGTTCCTGGCCGAGAAGGGCGGCCCCTGCTCATCGAGCAGGTTCCGCCGCACGGTGTCGAGGGCAATGGCTGGCTCGATGCGCCCCGGGACTGGTACATCACCCATGTCAGCGCGGGATGCCCGGGGACGCCTTACTGGACGCCGCTCGACGTTACCTTCGTTGACAACGCCGGTCGCCGCTGGCGACGTTCAGGGCGAGCAGAACCCGTACGTCTGCTTGATAGCGAAGATCGCCGCAGCTCTCGTCCGTAGACGCAGACTCCTGCTAGCCGAGCGAGCGGCCCGTACATGGTTCAACCGCCATTCTCATCGCCGCCTGGTGCGGCCTCCGCAGAGACCCACGTCATTCGTCTCCACCGGGAGCCCTCCAAAACCGAACTGAGGCCTCGTGGACCCGTCAATGACGGATCTCGGCGGCTGACTTCAGCGCATGGTGGCGCCAGGTGAGCAGCTTGTAGGGGCACTCCGGCCCTACAGCAGCGCCGGCAGGGTCCCGCTGCCCACGTCGGTCGATCACCTTGAGCAGCCGTTGCACTCGGACTCTCGCGGATTGCGGCTTGCGAGGATGGCCATGTGAACAAGAGCCGTAAGCCGCGCCGCCCCGACGTCACTACGGTCGAGTTCGTGGGGCGCGCCTCACACGCACTCGAGCTGCGCGACCACGACGCTCGGTGGGCCGACATCTATCTCGACCATCGGGGACGGATCCGAGACGCCCTCACGGCAGCGGACATCGAGATCGAACACATCGGTTCCACGTCCGTTCCCGGGCTGGCCGCCAAGCCGATCGTCGACATCGTGGTCGCGGTCGACGACATCACCGCCGAAGAGGACTACCTCCCTGCGCTCCTGGCCGCCGGGTACGAACTGCGGGTCCGCGAGCCGGGGCATCGCCTGGTGCGTACACCAGCACACGACGTCCACGTGCACGTCTTCGAGAAGGGCGATCCTGCCGTGGACGAATACCTCCTCTTTCGCGATCGTCTGCGCTCCGACGCGGACGACCGCACCCTCTACGAGAGCACCAAGAGGACCTTGCTCAGCCGGCGCTGGGACGACATGAACGACTACGCCAAGGCCAAGACCGACGTCATCGTCGCGATCAAAGCCCGGGCAAGGGAAGCTCGCGGACAGTAGTCGTCGGGGCCTCGTCTTCGGAGCAGGACTGCTCCGTAGGTGAGTGAGGACGGACGGACGGGGCAGCGCAGCCATTCCCACTCTCTTTAAGATCCGTGCGCCCACCCCTCACAAAGGATGTTGCATGAACCTGGCTCCCGCCGGGCGGCACCTGGCCCGCCTAGCCCTGACGGCAACCGCCACCGCCGCCGTCACCCTCTCCCTCGGCACCGCCCCTTCCGTGGCCGCGGCCGAAGAGTCCAGCACGAACGCGCGAGTCTGGGCCTTCATCGAGGACATGACCGTCGCCCCCGCCGGCGCCCCGGCCAAGGATTTCCGACTCGAGGTGATCACCAGCGAGGCCGTCAACCCGCGCGTCGTGATCGACGTGAGCGACCTGACCGGCCTCGTCTCCTTCGCCTGGCCGGCCGGCTGCACCACTCAGGGCACGGTCGCCACCTGCCCCGCTCCGCCCGGTTCGGTCGACAACAACGCGCCGCTGTTCATCCCGGTCACCGCGGTGGCCGGTGCCCCGGCCGGTGGGCACGGGACGATCCGGGTCCGGGGCGACGCCGACAACCCCGGCGACGGCAACGACCTCATGAACTCCGACGCGGTCATCACCGTCTCCGGGGACGGGCCCGATCTGGCTGGTCTCGAGAACGGGCTGATCCCGGACGCCAAGGTCGGCGACCGGATCTACGCGCCCATGGCCGTGACCAACTTCGGCAACCGGGCCGTCAAGGGCATCCGGGTCACCGTCGAGTTCAGCAAACCCCTCAACCCCACCCCGTACGCCAACTGCCGGTACGGCCACCGCACCACCTTCCCCGAGCGCGGCACCGTCGCTGTTTGTGATTTCGCGCAGCGGATCGACCCAGGGGCCGTGTTCAAGCTCAGCCGCGGCTTCGGGGCCCTCGTCACCGACGCTGCCGTTGATCACGAGGTCGTCGAGTACACGATCGCGCCGCTGGCCGGAGCCGGCCTGCCGGAGGATGTGGTTCTTTCCGGGCGCGGCGGGTCGCGGCTGCCGCTGGTCACGGTCACCTCGGCGCCGAAGCGGGCCAAGGTCAGCCGGGCCGCCGACGTTGATCACGCCAATGACTACCGGTACTGGGGGTTCGACGTCGACAACCTCTCGGACGTCGCGGCCGTCGGCGCCTCCGCTTCCGGCTCGGTCGGCGAGACCGTGCGGGTCGAGGTCGGCTCGCGCAACGTCGGCGGGGCCATCGACTTCACCCGCACCGGCAGCAGCGCCGGGCGGTTCCGGTTCCAGCTTCCCGGGGGTACGGAGGCCACCGAGGTTCCCGCCGACTGCCGGCTCGACGACGAGGCTCAGGCCGTGACGTACGTGTGCCAGCTGCCGTCGCTGTACTTCGACCGCGGCGCCACGTTCCTGCGCACCTTCGGTCTGCTCGTCACCGGTCCTTCGTACGACGCCGGGGTGGTGTCCGCCGACCTCGACGGGGCGATCGACGAGGACTACACCAATGACCGGGCCGAGGTGAACGTCGCCGTTCTGGGCTGAGGCCGCCATTCCACCGACGCGCGGCCGGCCGGGGCGCTGACCCGGCCGGCCGCCGCGAGTCTCCCGTCAGGGCTGCAGGGAGACGGATGCCCGCAGGCTGCCGTCCATCTCGAACGGGACCGACTCGTGCTCGTGCACGACCAGCCACCTCCCGTCGACCTTCCGCAGGCCCAGGGTGGCCCGGAACCACAGACTGAAGCTCTCCGGCTGCCCGAGAGGCGTCGCGGTCAGCCGGTTCAGGCTGGTGCAGAAAGCCACCGACCCGTCCGCAGTCACCTCCAGGTCGTGGACCTCCATGCTCATCGGGCCCTCGAAGGTCGCCAGCCACTTCTCCACCGGGGCCACGTCGTCACCGGCCGACGGCTGGCGCAGCGGCGGCGCCAGGTTGTACTCGATCAGGTCCGGCGCGTTGTGCGCCACCATCGCCTTCGCGTCCTTGGCGGCCACCGCTGCCGCCCGCTCCCGCACCACCCGGCGGATCTCGGTCGTGTCCATCGTTCACGCCTTTCGAGGAACTCGTTGAGAAGAGCCTTACGCCGAGAGGTAGAAGCAGCTCCGCCGGTTTCGACGTCTCCGGTGAAAGAATTTCCGGGACGTGTGGAGGCTCCGATGAAGTACCTGATCCTGATCCAGTCCAACGAGCGTTCGCTGGCCGTCTGGGAGACGCTCAGCGACGAGCAGCGCATGGAGTTCGGTCGCGGGCACCTGCAGCTCACCGAGGAGATGACCAAGGCCGGTGTCTGCGTCGCCTCGGAGGGCCTCGCCGACCCCTCGCTGGCCCGCTGGGTCTCCGTGCGCGACGGCCGTACCGTCGCCTCGGACGGACCGTTCGCCGAGGTCAAGGAGCACCTGGCCGGGTTCTATCTGATCGACGTCGAGGATTCCGACGAGGCGATCAGCTGGGCGGCCAAGGTGCCCGACGCCGCGTTCACCCAGGTCGAGGTGCGACCGGTGCTCGACATGAGCGGCTGGGAGTTCTGAACCCGCCGGCCGCCCTGGAGGACCTGCTGCGCGAGAGTGCGCCGCAGGTTCTCGGCGCGGTCGTGCGGCGTTTCGGCGACTTCGACACCTGCGAGGACGCGGTGCAGGAGGCGCTGCTGGCCGCGGCTCAGCAGTGGCCCGTCGAGGGGGTGCCGGCCAACCCGCGGGGATGGTTGATCACCGTCGCCTCGCGGCGCCGGATCGAGCTGCTGCGCAACGAGACCGCCCGGCGCCGGCGCGAGGAGGCCATCCGGTACGAGCCGGAGCACGCGCCCGCCTCCGCGGTTGACGACTCGCTCACCCTGCTGCTGCTCTGCGCCCATCCCGCCCTCAGCACCGGGTCGCAGGTGGCGCTGACCCTGCGCGCGGTCGGTGGTCTCAGCACCGCCGAGATCGCCCGGGGGCTGCTCGTGCCCGAGGCCACCGTCGGGCAGCGGATCAGCCGGGCGAAGCAGAAGATCCGCGACTCCGGGGCCACGTTCAGCCTGCCGCCGCCGGGTGAGCGCGAAGCGCGGCTGACCGCCGTACGCCAGGTGTTGTATTTGATCTTCAATGAGGGTTACACCGCGAGTTCCGGGGCGCGGCTGCACCGCACCGAGCTCAGCGCCGAGGCCATCCGGCTCACCCGGCTGCTGCGGGCGCAGCTGCCCGACGACGGCGAGGTGGCCGGGCTGCTCGCGTTGATGCTGCTCACGGACGCGCGGCGGCCGGCCCGCACGCTGCCTGACGGATCCCTCGTGCCGTTGGCCGAGCAGGACCGATCGCGGTGGGACGCGGCGGCGATCGCCGAGGGCGTCGCGCTGATCACCGCGACGCTGGCGAGCGCGCCGATCGGCCCCTATCAACTGCAGGCCGCGATCGCGGCGGTGCACGACGAGGCGGCGCGGCCCGGGGACACCGACTGGCCGCAGATCCTCGAGCTGTACGGGATGCTGCACGCCCTCGCCCCCGGCCCGATGGTGCAGCTCAACCGGATCGTCGCCCTGGCCGAGGTGCACGGGCCGGTACTGGCGCTGGCCCGGCTCGACGTCGCCGAGGACGATCCGGCGCTGCGCGGGCATCACCGGCTGGCGGCGGTCCGCGCCCACCTGCTGGAGAAGTGCGGTGACCTGACCGCCGCGCACGCCGCCTACCTGGAGGCGGCCCGACTGACCCTGAGCGCCCCTGAGCAGCGGTACCTCCTGGCCCGGGCGGCCGCGTTAGGGTCAGCCGATGACCATCGATCTTCGTGAGCTCACCGCCGAGGACCTCGAACTGGTGGAGTTCGCCCGCGGCATCGTCGACGCCAACACCGACGGCGAGGACGGCGTGCACACCATGGGCGCGGCGGTCCGCGGCGTGGACGGCCGGATGTACGGCGGCATCAATCTGTACCACTTCACCGGCGGGCCGTGCGCGGAGCTCGTGGCGCTCGGGCACGCCCGGGCGTCCGGGGCGCGCGAGCTGACCACGATCGTGGCGGTGGGCAACTTCGGCCGTGGTCCGGTGGGACCGTGCGGCCGGGACCGGCAGGTCCTCTTCGACTACCACCCGCGGATCCGGGTGATCCTGCCGACCGGCGAGGGCGTCCGCAGCGTCCGGATCCGCGACCTGATGCCGCTGGGCGCCGTCTGGACCGTCGAGGAGGGCACCCAGCCGTACGACCCGGGCGTCTTCGCCGACTGAACTGCCCGCCTGCACCTTGATCACAACCCACGGCTACCAGCCGGGTCTCGAATGGCCCCGCCGGCACCCGATCTGTCGGGAGTCTTTGCTGGCGGAACGGGGGAGCTGGTCGTGGGATCTGCGGGGCGTAACACGGGCGCGCGGCGTCTGGGCATCAAGGTCATGACCGGGTTCCTGGCGGCCGGGCTGGTCGCGGGCCTCGGCACTCCGGGAGCCGCGCGGGCCCAGCTCGCCGCCCGGGTCGCCGGAGACGCCCCCGCCGAGGCCCACATCGCCGGCTCCGGCGCGATGCGCGTGCTGCCGCTGGGCGACTCGATCACGCTCGGCACCGGATCGCCGACCCGCAGCTCGTACCGGATGGGCCTGGCCCAGCGGCTGCTCCGCGGTGGCATGCAGATCAACTACGTCGGTTCGCAGAGCAACGGCTCCGGCGGCGACAACCAGCACGAGGGCCACGGCGGCTGGGACATCGACGAGATGGCCGCCGAGGTCGACGGCTGGCTGGCCGACGCCCAGCCGGACATCGTCCTGCTGCACGCCGGCACCAACAACATCACCAAGGGCGACGGACCGTACGAGACGAACCGCAAGCTGTCCGGGCTGATCGACCAGATCCGGGCCGCTCGGCCGGAGGCGTACATCTTCGTCGCGCAGATCATCGGCTCGCGGGTGCCGTGGGAGCTCGCCGACGACCGGGTCTACAACCGGCTCATCCCGGGTATGGTCGCCGCCAAGCAGGACCCGCTGATCACCGTGGTCGACCAGTCCACCGTCGGCGGCATCGACCTGCACGACCTGCACCACCCGAACGACTTCGGCTACTCGAAGATGGCCTGGAACTTCTACCGGGCGATGGCCAGGGTGTTCCGGACCTCGGGCGACACCGGTCCGAACCCGTACGCGCTGCAGTCGACGTACCGCTGCCTGGCCGCCCAGGTCGTGGAGGACGGGAAGGTGCGGCACCGCACCGAGTGCCGGACGTGGAAGTTGCGGACCGTCACGGCGGAGATCAACGGTGCGACCCGCCGGGTCCGCACGTGGCAGACGCTGCGCACGGTCAAGCAGGCCTACCGGGTCCGGGTCGCCGGCAAGGTGCGCACCCGTACGCGGCTGGTCAGCAGGTGGACCGGCCCGGGCAACCTGTCGACCCTCTAACCGTTGAAGAGGGCCAGCACGCCGGACACGTCGAGGACGCGGTGCACCAGGCCGTGCGCGTTGACGATGCGCAGCGGCACGCCCGCCTCGCGACCGGCGTTGAGGCCCTCGATCAGCGCGCCCATCGCCTCGCTGTCCAGGAACACCGCCGCGTCGAAGTCGACGACGACCTCGGCGGGAGCTGACCGCACGGCCTCGAGAAGGGCGGTGCGCATCTCGTCGCGGGCGTTGATGTCGAAGTCGCCGGCCAGCCGGACGACGGCGGCCTCACGGACGATCTGGTAAGTCGGCTGGGTCACGGACACCTCTGACGGTCTACGAATCCCGTGATCATAAGTCAGCTCGGAACGGGGAACTCCGCCCACACATGCTTGGTGTGATCCTCGATGTACCAGCCGAGGTCCAGGGCGAATTTCTTGGCCAGGTACAGGCCCAGCCCGCCGGCCCCGGGCGGCCGGTCGTCGGCGTACTGCGGCACCGTGTCGGGGCTGTGGTCGGCGACGTCCAGCACGAAGATCAGGTCGTGCCGGCCGAGCCGCACAATGGTCGGCGGCAGACCGTGCCGCAGGGCGTTGGTGGCCAGCTCGGTGGCGACGAGCACGACCTTCTCCGGGATCTCGTCCAGCTCGGCGCCGGCGGGCATCGGCTGGCCGGTGATCGCCTCGTGCAGGGAAGCTCGCAGGCTGCGTAGCTGCACCGGGCTGTCCAGCACCCACTTGTGCAGCTCGGTCATGGCGGGCGGCGACTGTGCGCTCAAGAAGGGCATGAGTGAATGTTGCCCAGCCCGGGCGGCGATCATGTGTGATTTCACCCCTCGGCGACTGGCCCCGACCGGGCGGCATCGCCCAGTTTGACCTTTCTTGCAGTCTGCGTGGGGGCCTAGCGCCGCGGGCGCGCGTTCCGTACAGCTAACCGGGAACAAAGTTCACGGGAGGAACGACGTGCCGAAATTCAACAGCGCGGAGGAACGGGCAGCCTGGACGATGGCGGAGGCGCTGAGCGAGAAGGGCTTCTCCTGCATGCGTGAGGCGGAGGAGGCCGCGGAGAATTTCCGGTCGGGCAAGATGCAGATGCGGCGCAATTTCAAAGCCCGCGGCCTGTCCGAGGTCGACGCCGACATCCGCTGGTCGGGCATGACCGCGGCGAAAAAAGCCCTGGGCGACAACGCCTGGTACATGTCTCAGGCCACGATGTACAACGAGGCCGCTGCCGCCCAGTACGCCAAGGCGCTCTACCTCAAACACGACGACGGCTGAGGCGCTGCGAGCTCATGCCGCCCGGTGGCGCAGGGTCGCCACGGTGGAGCCGGCCAGAGCGAGCAGGCAGTCCGGGAGCTGACCGTCGGCGATGGCCGCGCCGAACAGGGCCTCGCCGGTGGAGATGTCGCCGTTCACGTACGCGCTGACGAAGCGGGCGACCCAGCGCTTGTCGTACCGCGCGTCGTCGATCCCGGGGAAGTCGAGCGTCCAGGCGCCTCTGGGCACGTTCTGTCCGACCATGGTCGCAGCGAGACACCACGCCACGTCGTACGCCCCCACGACGCCCGACCGGTCGACCACCGCGTCGAAGGTGCCCACCACAGCGTCGCTGTCGCCACTGAGCGCGCAGTGCAACACCTGCGTCGCGTCGTCCAGGGCGTGCTGTGGTATGTCCGTCACGTGGGAAAAGGTACGCGGATGCGTCAAGAATTGCCGCTCAGGCAGCGATCCTGCTGGGGTTTTCCGCCCCCGGTGCGGATCAGGCGCCGCGCAGCAGGCAGGTGAGACGCGCGGTGCAGACCCGGTCGCCGTCGCCGTCGGTGATGACGATCTCGTAGGTCACCGCCGTCCGGCCGCGGTGCACCGGCGTGGCCACCCCGGTGATGGTCCCGGAGCGCACACCCTTGTGGTGCGTGGCGTTGATGTCGACGCCCACCGCGAACGGCCGGTCGACCGTCGCGCCGTGCAACACCGCCCCGACCGAGCCGAGCGTCTCCGCCAGCACGCAGGACGCCCCGCCGTGCAGCAGCCCGTACGGCTGGGTGTTGCCCTCGACCGGCATCGTGGCGACCACTCGCTCGGGGGTCGCCTCGGTGATCTGGATGCCCATGCGCTCGCCCAGGGCACCCCCGCCCCCGCTGCCGAAGAGCTGCTGCATGCCGTCCGCCGCTGTAGTCACGCCCGGCTACGTTACCGGTGAGTTCCGGCGGAGCCAGCGACATCGGTCACACCCCTGGCGCCCGATCCTTATCTTCGAGGTCGGTTCGGGTCGCGAGGGGGCGACCCGAGCCCTACGTTGGTCAGATCCGCTGCGACGCATCACCTGAGGAGACACCATGAGCGAGCCCAAGGAGATCGTCGAGACCCGCGGCGACGACCGCGTCGACCTGCTGGCGACGGACACCAACGGCGACGGCAAGCCGGACGTGTGGGTGGCCGACACCGACGGCGACGGCAAGGCCGACCTGTTCCAGTTCGACACCGACGGCGACGGCAAGGTCGACATCACGATGGCCGACCTCGACCAGGACGGCACCCCGGACACGATCGTCGACGGCGACGGCGGTCACCCGCCGACCGCCTGATCACCTGACGCCCTGGGCCGTCAGCCGCCGCCGAGTGTGCTGATGGCGGCCCAGATCACGGCGACGGCGAGGGCCGTGGTGAAGACCGCCGAGGCGGTACGCCGCCACGGCCCCTTGCCCTCGGGCGCGATCGCCTCGGGGTGCCCGAGGGCGGTGAGGGTGCGGCGCTGCCGGCGCACCTCGTGCTGCCACCGGCTCAGGTCGATGGTGCCGCGGCTCAGCTCGACGGCCAGCCGGGCCTGCGCGCGTTGCAACCGCCGTACCGCTGCCCGGGCTCGCAGGCCCGCCCGGGTCCGCGCGTGCCAGCGGGCGGTGGCCCGCCGCGAGGAAGATTTGAGGGCCTCCCGCTCGCCCGGGGTGATCAGCTCGTGGTCGTCGAGCTTGTCGAGCTGCACGGCGTAGTAGTCGGCCTCGCGGTCGTGGGCGGCGCGCACCAGCAGCAGGACCAGCAGCAACGGCGGCAGCCCCTTGCAGACCAGCACCACGAGCAGGGCCAGGGCGCCGTTGCCGAGACCGTCGCGCAGCAGCGGCGAGTTCCACAGGAAGTGTGAGGCCCACGCGCCGAGGAGGGCCAGCATGGCGACGCCGATCCGGATCCGCCAGGGCCGGTCCGCGCGCACGACCAGATAGCCGATGCCGGCCCCGGCCAGTGCGCCGAACAGCGTGTGACTCCACACCCCGGAGAGAAAACCGCGCAGCAGGAACGTGGTGATCACCGGCTCGACGTGGTCGCCGCGCCCGGCCAATGCGACGGCGCCGAGCGCGTACACGATGTCCTCGATGATCTGAAAGCCCAGCCCCACCATCGCGCCGTAGACCACGCCGTCGAGCACGCTGTTGACCTGCGCGCGGGCCACCAGCACGATCGCCACGACGCCGAGCGTCTTGGCGATCTCCTCGACCGTCGGGCCGGCCAGCGCGGCGCCCCAGTCGGCGGCCAGGTGCGGCGAGCCCAGCTTGGCGATGAGGTCGTCGAGGGCCGCGCTGCCGGGGATCGACACGGTCGTGGCCACCAGGCCACCCCAGGCGAAGGCCAGCGCGAGCAGGGCGGGCGGCTCCCGCTCGAGGAAATCCAGCTCACTGACGATGAACCAGAACGGTACGGCGAGCAGCGCGAACAACCCGATCGCGGTCAACGTGGCCAGCGGGTACGTGCCCACGAAGCGTCCCGCGATCAGCGTCATCCGCACGCCCCCGGCGACCACCAGCGTGAGCACGATCCAGAAGGCGGGCAGCCGGATCAGCCCGGGGCCGTAGTGGGCGCCGGGCTGCACGGGCGCGGTGCGGTCGCTGCGCAAACGGGACTCCGCCGTCATCCGGTGTCCGCCGGGTCGTAGCGCAACGTCCGGGTGCTGGCGTCGATCGCCGGCAGGGTGCGGCCCAGGTCCAGGTCGGCGCCGCTGACGGTGACCTCGATGGTGCGCCCGTCCGCGACGAAGACGGCGTACCGGCCGCCTCGGCCCGGAGCGGTGTAGCCGCCCTGCAATCCGGCCAGGCCCGAGCCGGTGGCGACGGTCAGCTCGGTGCCGGTGACCTGATAGCCCGGGTTGCCGGTGATCCGCCGGCGCAACCCGTTGGCGGCGGCCGCCAGGTCACCCTCGAAGCGGCGGACCGTGATCAGGTAGCGCACCGGGCCGAGCCGGAACAGGGCCGTGCCGGCGTCGTCGGTGGGCCGGGTCTCGGTGACGTCGATCCGCGATCCGGGCGGCGGGACGACCGTGACACCCCCGCCGATGGCGTACGGGCGGTCGGTCGGCACCGGGCGGTCGGCGGGCAGCGCCCGGTCCAGGGCGGGCAGGCCGACCCCGAGCCCGGCGAGGGCCAGGACGAGGCTGAGCGCACCGAGGAGGTTCATCAGCTGACGCCGAGTAACCCACCCCATCTCAATACGCTAACCGGCCTCCCGCACCGTCTCCCGGAGGAGCGTGTTTTGTCTGTTTACTCCGAATGTTCGCGAAGGCTCCCGGGCGGCACCGCGGCGGTCAGCCACACCCCGTTCTGGCTGCGGTGGAACACGTGCCCGGCCGCGGCCATGGCACCCGCCTCCACCGCAAGAACGACCACGTCTGCGGTACGGCGCTGACCGACCGCCAGGGCACTCGCCACGTCCGGTGACAGGTGCACGTGCTGACGGCCGCGCGGGCGCAGGCCCTCCCGCCGGATCGCGCCGAGGTTCGCCCGGGGAGTGCCGTGGAAGAGGACGGCGGGCGGCTGGGCCGGCGGCAGATCGAGATCAACCTGCACCCGCCGGGAGTGCCCCTGGTTGGCCCGGATGCGCTCGACACCGTCGGCGCCCGTCCGCACCGCGAAGCGGGACTTGTCGTTGTGCTCCACCACGACGTCGAGCTCGGCCCGGGAGATCCGCAGCGCGGCGAGCAGGTCGGCGACCGGCACCCAGCCGTTCGCGTCCAGGGTCAGGCCGGCCGTCTCGGGCCGGTGCCGCAGCACGAGCGACAGCCGTTTGCTGAGCCGCACCTGCTCCCTGGTCAGCACCGTGCTCACGGTCGTAGCTCCATGACCGCAAGGTAGTAAGGCCGGTCCTCGGTGTCGACGGATTTGAGCCGCCACCGGCTGCCGGTCAGCAGCCCGTCAAGCTCCTCGACCGAGCAATTGAGGTAGTCGAACCACTCCGTGGCCAGCAGGCGGTACCGCAGCCGCAGGCGCAGCTGGCCGCCGAGCCGTCCCCGCTCCCGGTTGCGCTGGTGGTACGCGACGTGCACGGGATCCGTGGTGCCGTACGGGTCGGTGCCCTGCGCGATGATCCGGGCTCCCGGGCGGGCCAGCTCGGCCAGCGCGGCGAGGAAGCCAGGGGCCCGCTCCGGCCCCTCGATCAGACCCAGGTTGTTGCCGAGCAGCAGGAACGTGTCGTAACGGGCCGCCGAGCGGGCGTACGCGTCGACGGTGTTGAGCACGGTGTCCCGCAGCCCCCGCTTGCGGGCCACCTCGATCGCTCCCGCGGAGGTGTCCAACCCGGTGACCGCCATGCCGCGGTGCTGCAACTCCAGCGCCGTACGCCCGGCCCCGGCCCCGATGTCCAGCACCGCGCCCCGCGCGAGCCGCAGTGCGCGGTGGTCGTGGGGTTGCCAGTCGCCCGGTGCGGCCAGGTAATGGTCGGCGGGCGCGCCGTTGACCAGCCCGTCGTCGCGTTCGATGATCTCGATGACCGGCCGCGGCACCCGCCCGCCGGCCAGTGGCCGGGGCCCGATCCCGGTGTGCACCGCGTAGGCGTCCCGAATCATCTCGCCGAACACGTCGCCGATCGCAGGTTGATCCATTGCCACTACTCTTGGTCCATGGCGACGCTGGAGCAACTCGGCGCGGAGAAGTACGTCCTTCTGACGACGTTCCGCCGGGACGGCCGGGCTGTGCCGACCCCGCTGTGGGTGGTGCCCGACGGCTCCGGGCTGGCGTTCTGGACGCCGGCCGGCACGGGCAAGGTCAAGCGGATCCGCAACAGCGGCCGGGTGACCGTGGCCGCGTGCGATGTGCGCGGCAACGTGCGGGGTGGGGCGATCGAGGCCCAGGCGCGCATCGGCGACGCGGCCGACCTGCGCCGGGTTGCCGAGGGGCTCAAGCGCAAGTACGGCCTGATGGGCCGGCTCACGCTGCTGGGCAGCAAGCTGCGCCGGGGCGCGGACGGCACGCTGGCCGTCCTCGTCTCCTGAGACGAAGAAGGGGCGACTGCCGACCTGGCATTCGCCCCTTTATCGATCTCTCGGTCGACTGCGGTTTCAGTCGCCCTGACGCTGCGTGGGGATCTGCCCCTGCAGCAGGGCGCGAACCTCCGACTCACGGTAGCGACGGTGCCCGCCCAGGGTGCGAATTGCGCTGAGCTTGCCCGCCTTGGCCCACCGGGTGACGGTTTTCGGGTCGACACGGAACATCGACGCCACCTCGGCCGGCGTGAGTAGCGGCTCAGGATCATGCGTACGCGATGCCATCGGTCACTCCTCCACAGGTACCTAAAGACATCGGCCGGGGTCCCGCCGGCCGGTGCGTCTCTCATGGTCCGGCTAGTCCCCGATGTCCGACATGGGCCGAACGGCCGAACGTCCCTAGATAGACGGTTGAAGCATGCCCGATTTTTACCTGTTTTCTACGCCAGAAAGTGTCTTGTTTGGACCGATTATCACGCTTCGCGGGACGGCGATCACGAAGAGTGTTCGCCTAGAGAGCGCTTCCCAACCCGGTGTTCCGTGCCCGTTCGTCCCATATTCCCTGGTCAGACGGTCATAAACGTCGATCAGTTGCAGCGTTCGAGCAGCTGCACCGCGCGCCACCGGGCCACGAGCTTCTCGTAGGCGTCCGTCGCGGCGTCCGCGTCACCCCGGGACAGCGCCGAGACACCGGCCGCCACCAGGCCCGGAGAGTCGTCCTCGGCCAGGGCGTCCGCGCCCAGCAGACCGGTCAGGCCGCCGTAGTCCAGCTCGACGATCGAGCGGGGATGGAACTCCTCCAGCCATCGGGTGCCCTCCTCCACCGCCTCGGTGATCGGGGCATCGCCCAGCGACTTGCGCAGCACCGAGACAGCCCGGTGCGCGCGCCGGCGGGCCTTGGAGATCTCCGTGCGGTAGCGCAGCGTGCGCCGTCCGTCGGCCAGGCTGATCTCACGCTCGTCCAGGTCGACGAAGACGAACCAGCGCAGCGGTACGCCCCACGTCGCGATCTGCTCGTGCACCCGGGGCACCCCGCGCTCGAGCACCTTGGCCCCGCTGCGCCAGTCCTCCACGATCGCCTTGGCCTGCCCGGCCAGCACCGGCGGCACGAAGGCGTCCGCCAGCACGCTGGGCACACCGTCACGCGCGTTCAACGCGGCCTCGGCGACGCGCAGGCGCAGATTCCACGGGCAGACCAGCAGCGTCTCGCCCCACTCCAGCACGTACGCCTCGTCGGGCAGGTCGGGCAGCCGGGTCCAGCCCGCACCCAGCGCCTCCAGGACGGCGGTGCGCTGCCGGACGGGACCCTCGACGGGGCCGAGCGCCCGGCCCTCCCGCGCATACCGGCGCCAGAAGATCTGACGGTCCCGGTCGAAGGCGGTCAGCGGTTCGTAGATCCGCAGGTACGACGCGAACAGTGACGGCACGCCGCCGATCCTTTCACGATATCGGCGGCAATCGCCGTCTCCCGCGCTGCCGAACCCGCACCACCGCCGCGGACGCCGGCTCCACATTGGCGGCGGGGCCTGGTCGTCCGCCTGCGTGACACCGGGCGAACGGGGTCCACGGGAGTGTCATTGTCCGCTCGGAAGGACGCTGCGGTCGGTCTAGGCTCGTCGTATCCGGCCCACCCCGCCGGCCCGCAGGCCTCACGAGGGCCCCGTCACGACCAGGAGAAATCGCAGATGAGTGTGTTCGACACCGAAGGCAGCGACGCCGCCGGACACGAACAGGTCGTCTTCTGCCAGGACCGGCAGACCGGCCTCAAGGCGATCATCGGTATCTACTCGACGGCCCTCGGGCCCGCGCTGGGTGGCACCCGGTTCTACCCGTACGAGAACGAGGAAGCGGCGATCACCGACGCGCTGAACCTCTCCCGCGGGATGGCTTACAAGAACGCGCTGGCCGGGCTGGACCTCGGCGGCGGCAAGGCCGTGATCTGGGGCGATCCCAACAAGATCAAGAGCGAAGGGCTGCTGCGCGCGTACGGGCGGTTCGTCGAATCGCTGCACGGCCGCTACTACACCGCCTGTGACGTCGGCACCTACGTCCCCGACATGGACGTCATCGCCCGCGAGACGCGCTATGTGACCGGCCGCAGCGTCGAGCACGGTGGCGCCGGCGACTCCTCCATCCTGACCGCCTGGGGTGTCTTCCAGGGCATGCGGGCCGCGGCCGAGCACACCTGGGGCAGCCCCACCCTGGCCGGGCGCCGGGTGGGCATCGCCGGGCTGGGCAAGGTCGGCAAGTATCTGGCGGGTCACCTGATCGAGGACGGCGCGGCGGTCGTCGCGACGGACGTCAGCGAGGCCGCGCGGGAGTGGGCCCGGACCACGTACCCGCAGATCGACCTGGTGGCCGACACGCAGGCCCTGATCACCGCCGACATCGACGTGTACGCCCCCTGCGCGCTCGGTGGCGCGCTGGACGACGACACCGTCACCGCCCTGCGGGCCAAGGTCGTCACCGGGGGCGCCAACAACCAGCTGGCGCACCCGGGCATCGAGAAGCTGCTCGAGGAGCGGGGCATCCTCTACACGCCGGACTACGTGGTCAACGCCGGTGGCGTGATCCAGGTGGCCGACGAGATCGAGGGCTTCAACTTCGAGCGGGCCAAGCTGCGGGCGACCCGGATCTTCGAGACCACGGGGCAGATCCTGCGCCTGGCCGACGCCGAGGGGGTGCCGCCGGCGGTCGCCGCCGACCGGCTCGCCGAGCGCCGGATGGCCGAGGTGGGCCGTTTGCGCAGTATCTACCTGAGTTGAGCGTTTTGTAGGCCATCGCGCGTCGGGTCGATGACAAGGGACGACGCGCGATGGTGGTACACGCAACCCGAGGTGCCGAAGCGGGCATCGCCCATGTACCGTAAGACCCACGAGAGATGCCTGACGTCATCGGGGCCCGCCTTCGGGCTGCCCCGAATTCTGTGCGAGGGGGTCGAGCCATGGGGCGCGGCCGTGCTAAGGCCAAGCAGACGAAGGTGGCCCGGGAGTTGAAGTACCACTCCCCGAACACCGACCTCACCGCCTTGCAGCGCGAACTGGCGGGTGCCGGTGGTAAGTCCGACCATCAGTTTGTCGACGACGACGATCAGTTCGTCGACGACGATGACGAGGACGACGCGGACGACGACCAGGATCCCTGGTCGCCGACAAGGCGCTGACCCGATCGAGGATTGCACAGAGCACGCGGCTTACCGCGTGCTTCCGTGTGTCGTGGTCGTTCCGTAGTCATTCCGACGGCAATGATGCCCACGCGGGCTGAACACCGCGTGGGCTTCAGAGCCGCCTCTCAACGGGGGCGGTTGTTCCAGTTGTAGAACGTCGGGATGTTCTCGAAGTGGTTCCAGGCGCACACCGCCGAGCCCTCCTTCGTCGTGCTCTCCGAGCGCCGTTCCCGCGCCTCCGCCGCCTCCTCGATGAGGGCGGCCAGCCCGGACCGGGTCTCCTGCACCCGTGCCGTCACGGGATCCGTCTCCACGCGGTCAGACGGCCGTGGGCTCGTGATCTCGGGCATGGTCCAGCACTCCCTCCAGTAGGCGAATCTTGCTGTTCCGGCAGTGCTCCGTCGCCGTGACGTCGAACCTGCCGTACTCGAAGTAACGGTTCGCCGCATGCGCGCCGCCACAGAAGCCGAAGTAGGGGCACTGGGCCCGGCAGCCCTCCACACCGTCGAGGAACTCACGGATCCAGGGCGTCTCGGTGGCCCGTTCCAGGATCTCGGCCAGCGGGGTCGTCAGCACGTTACCGCTGGAGAAGTCGCCGTACCGGGGATCGGAGAAGCCGGCCAGCTCCGGGGAGAGCAGCACGACCGAGCCGTCCTCGGCCACCGTGGGGATCGGGTCGAGCCGGCGCGGCAGCACGGTGTCGGCCGTGCCGTCCAGGACCGCGGCCGCGTACCGCAGAGACCACTCGATCTCGCGCAGGTGGATGCGGGGATCGCGGCGCCAGGCCCCGACCAGCTCGGCCCAGAAGGCCGTGACATCCGCCTCGGGATGCCGGTTGTCCCGCAGGTTGACGCCCTCGAGCTCCTCGATGTTGATGCCGAGCACGTCGCAGCCCAGGTCGAGGAAGTATTCGTACAGCTCCGTGGCCAGGCCCGGCTCGGGACGGGCCACGACGCAGAGCGCGGAGAACGCGATGCCGTGCCGGCGCAGCGCGTCGATCCCGCGCATGATCCGGTCGTAGGCGGGCTTGTCGCCCCGGGTGACCCGGTCACCGTTGCGGGCCTCGGGCCCGTCCACGCTCACGCTGACCCGGATGCCGTGCTCGACGAAGAACTCGCACCAGGCATCGTCGATCAGCGTCGCGTTGGTCTGCACGTGATGCTCGACGTCCGCCGCGAACGGCTCCAGCAGCGCGGCGAAGTGCTCCCGCCCGGCCGCGAGTGGCTCGCCGCCGTGCCAGACGACCGAGAAGCGGCCGGTCCGCGACCAGGGATTCACCGACCCGGCGACCGCCTGCGCGACCTCGACGGACATCTTCCGGTCGATCTTGCGGAACGGGAGGTAGCAGTAGGAACAGTCGAGGTTGCAGAGCGTGGTGGGCTGCATGACGACGTAGGTGGGAACCGTCGAGATGCCCCGCATCCCGCTCCACAGCTGTGCCACCGGCGCATCCACCCCCGTCCCTCGTCAGGCTATGCGGCGTCGTCCACCTTCCCGGCCGAAAAAAGATCCGCGGTGCCGACGTATCGACACACGCGGATCATTTCATACCAAGGGCGGGCCATACCCCACTCGCGGCAGATTGCCTCCACCGCGGACGGGCCGGGCCCGGGCGGGCTCAGCCGCGGGTGTACTGGCCCATCATCTGCACCTGGCCGGTGCCCTCGATGATCTCGCCGACCTGCCACGCCTCGACACCGCGACCGGTCAGGTAGGCCATCGCCCGGTCGGCGTCGTCGGCCGAGACGACCGCGAACATGCCCACGCCCATGTTGAACGTGGCCTCCATCTCGACGTCCTCGATCCGGCCCTTGGCCTGGATCAGGTCGAAGATCGACTGCGGGCGCCACGACGAACGGTCCACGACCGCGTCGACGTGCTCGGGCAGCACCCGGACCAGGTTGCCCGGGATGCCACCGCCGGTGACGTGGGAGAACGCGCGGACGTCGGTCTCCTCGATCAGGCCCAGGCAGTCCTTGGCGTAGATCTTGGTCGGGGTCAGCAGCTCCTCGCCGAGGGTGCGCTGCTTGCCGAAGTCCTCCACCACCGTGTCCAGCCGCATCCGGCCGGCGCCCAGCAGCACGTGCCGCACCAGCGAGTAGCCGTTGGAGTGCAGGCCCGACGAGCGCATCGCGATGACCGCGTCACCGATCTCGACCCGGTGCGCGCCGAGGATCTCGCTCTCCTCGACCACGCCGACGCCGGTCGCCGAGACGTCGTACTCGTCCGGGCGCAGCACGCCCGGGTGCTCGGCGGTCTCGCCACCCAGCAGGGCGCAACCGGCGTACCGGCAGCCGTCCGCGATGCCCGCGCCGATCTCGGCCACCTTGTCCGGCACGACCTCGCCGCAGGCGATGTAGTCGAGCAGGAACAGCGGCTCGGCGCCGCAGGCGACCAGGTCGTCGACGACCATGGCGACCAGGTCGATGCCGATCGTGTCGTGAATGTCGAGCTGCTGGGCGATGACCAGCTTGGTGCCGACGCCGTCCGTGGACGAGGCCAGGATCGGGCTCTTGTACTTCTGGGTGTTGAGCTTGAACAGGCCCGCGAAGCCGCCCAGGTCACCCATGACCTCGGGGCGGGTGGTCTTCTTGACCTTCGACTTCAGCAGCTCCACCGCGCGCTCGCCGGCGTGGATCGAGACGCCGGCGTCCGCATACGTCACCGTGCGCTTGCGGCCGGGCCGGCCGGCACCCGCCGACCACGGCTGGTGGTCGGCGCCTTCAGCGCCGTTGGAGCCGGCACTGTTGCGCTCGGACACGTGCGTCACGGTTCTCCCCTTAGTGCGCGGCTCTCCGCGCGGTTGCAGCTGACGGTGCCGCTGACTACGACTGTTGTGGTGATGCTGAGGTTCCAGCGGTCCTGCGGTTACGGGCGACGCAGGGCGTCGACGCCGCCCGGGCTCCCCACCAGGGGTTCCGCGGATTCCCGCTCGCCCTCGGCGTACTGCTCGTCCTCATACTCCCGCTCCAGGCCGGCAACCGCAGCGTTGGTGGCCTGGACGGAGGTGGCGGGCAGCGCCGCCCGCTTGCCCACACCCTCGAGCACGTGCTTGCCGATCAGGTGGCCGGCCGGCAGCTCGATCGGGTACTGACCATCGAAACAGGCCATGCACAGGCGTGTCTTCGGCTGCTCGGTCGCCTGGACCAGGCCGTCCAGCGAAACGTAGCCGAGCGAGTCGGCGCCGATCGAGCGGCGGATGCCGTCGATCTCCAGGCCGTTGGCGATCAGCTCGGCCCGGGTGGCGAAGTCGATCCCGTAGAAACACGGCCACTTCACCGGCGGCGAGGAGATGCGGACGTGCACCTCGAGGGCGCCGGCCTCGCGCAGCATCCGGATCTGGGCCCGCTGGGTGTTGCCCCGCACGATCGAGTCGTCGATCACCACGATCCGCTTGCCCCGCACGACCTCGCGCAGCGGGTTGAGCTTGAGCCGGATACCGAGCTGGCGGATGGTCTGCGAGGGCTGGATGAAGGTGCGGCCGACGTAGGCGTTCTTCATGAAGCCGGCGCTGTACGGGATGCCGGAGGCCTCGGCGTAGCCGATCGCGGCCGGGATGCCGGACTCCGGGACGCCGATGACCAGGTCGGCCTCGACCGGGTGCTCCTTGGCGAGCTTGCGGCCCACCTCGACGCGCGCCGAGTAGATGTTGCGGCCGGCGATCGTGGTGTCCGGGCGGGCAAGGTAGACGTACTCGAAGAGGCAGCCCTTCGGCTCCGGCGCGGCGAACCGGGTGGAGCGCAGGCCGTGCTCGTCGATCGCGATGATCTCGCCGGGCTCCACCTCGCGGACGAAGCTGGCCCCGACGATGTCGAGGGCGGCGGTCTCGCTGGCCACGGCCCAGCCGCGTTCCATCCGGCCGAGCACCAGCGGGCGTACGCCCTGGGCGTCGCGGGCGGCGTACAGGGTGCTCTCGTCCATGAAAACGAAGCTGAACGCGCCCCGCAGCCGCGGGAGCACCTCGAGCGCCGCGGCCTCGACCGACAGGTCCGGGCGGCTGGCCAGCAGGGTGGTCACGAGCGCGGTGTCGGAGGTGCCCATGTCGGCCTCGAGACCGCGCTCGGCGACCTCCCGGGCGAGCTCGGAGGTGTTGACCAGGTTGCCGTTGTGGGCCAGCGCGATCGTCGTGCCCGCGGTGGTGGCCCGGATCGTCGGCTGGGCGTTCTCCCAGTTCGAGCCGCCGGTGGTCGAGTAGCGGGTGTGGCCGATGGCCAGGTGCCCGCGCAGGCTCGCCAGGGTGGGCTCGTCGAAGACCTGCGAGACCAGACCGAGGTCCTTGTAGACCACCACGCCCGAGCCGTCACTGACGGCGATGCCCGCGGCTTCCTGCCCTCGGTGCTGCAGTGCGAAGAGCCCGAAATAGGTGAGTTTCGCGACCTCTTCCTCCGGGGCCCAGACACCGAAGACGCCGCAGGCATCCTGGGGTCCGCGGTCCTGGGGGTCGAGATCGTCGGTCAACCGGCCGTCGCCTCGGGGCACGCGCTTGCTCCCTCATGCTGATCTGCTGGACTTGCTGGTCTGTTCCGACGGCCCAGTGTACGCGAGACGGAGACCACTCAACTCGGGTGCACAGGGAGGTACGGAGTGAGATCTGTGCGTATCCCGCTGGCCCGTACCCGTCCCGAGGCCACCGCATCGACCCAGGTCAGCCGTCCGGTGGCGACCAGCAGCCAGGTCATCGGATCGGTCTCCACCACATTGGGCGGTGTGCCGCGGGTGTGCCGCGGCCCGGCGACACACTGAATCGCACCGAAAGGTGGAATACGGACCTCCACCGATCGGCCCGGCGCGGTCCGCGCCAGCTCGCTCAGGAGCGCGCGCACGGCGTCACGCAGCACCGCTCGCTCCGGTTCGGCGCCTCGGTCCAGCGCGTCCAGCGCGGCGCCGACGGACTCGGATTTATTGTGCGCAGGAGACACGTCGGGACAATACGACCCCGGATTGAACGAGAACCCGGCGGCCCTGGGTCGCGCGGAGGACCTACGACAGGGCATAGTGGCCGACGGTGTGTACTCGTCGCGGGATCCATAGGGCATTTCGAAGGCAGCCCGAGGCCCGTGCGACCCGGAAGGCGGTGGACGTGACAACGCACCTACGAGCCAGGGCTCTCCAGGCCGGTGCGTTCCTGGCGCTGGTCGGTGGCGTTCTCGTCGCCGCACCTTCAGCCGCCCAGGCCGACGACCCGACGGTATCCGTCGTGAGTCTGCGGCCTGCGGACATCACGTCCGGTGGCACGACCACCATCGGTTACCGGATCGAGAACAAACCCGGCGACACCAACGTCAGCGTGCAGGTCAGCGGCGACGGCTTGCGATGCGACCCGGGTTGCACCTTCGAGGAGGAGGTGACGGTCGGCGCGCCGAGAACCTTCTCGACCAAGCTGATCGCCGGCAACGTCGCCCCGGGTGAGACCAAGAAGATCACGGTCACCGTCACGGCGACCGTCGGCGGTGCCAGCGACAGTGACAGCAGAGAGGTCACCGTGCGCGGCCCCGACAAGCCGCAGACGGTGCGTCAGGTCAGCGGCCGGGTCAAGGACCAGGACGGCAAGGCCGTCTCCGGCGCGCTGGTCGGCCTGCGCGACAGCCAGGGGCACCAGTACCAGACCAATACCAACGGTGACGGCGGCTACTCGTTCACGTCATCGGACAGCAAGCCCATCTCGGTGGGAGCCATGGCGGTCGGCGCGACCAAGGACGGCTACGAGCTCACCTCGAAGAACGCCCAGGGCGCAGCCGGCAAGTCGATCACCGTGCCGCTGACGCTCAAGTCGAAGACCGCGCCGACGCCGTCGAGCCCGTCCCCGTCGCCCAGCGCCACCGCGGATCCGACCGACGAGGCCACCGACGAGGCGTCCGAGCCGGCGACCGACGAGTCCGCGGGGGTTCTCGACGCCGCGCCCAAGTCCGGATCCGACGAGGGTTCCGGGTCGCTGCTGTTCATCATCCTCGGCGGCCTGCTGGTGGCGGCCGGCATCGGCGCGATCGTGCTGGTGCTGATGCGCCGCAAGTCCAACGAGGACCCCGACGAGCTGGACGGCGCGGGAGCCGGCGGTGCGGTCCCGGCCGCGGCCCCGGCCGGACGGTACGGCGGCGCCGACGAGACCCGTCTCGCCGCTCCGGTGGGTGGCCGGGCCAGCGACGCCACGATGATCGCGCCCCGCTCGGGCGCACCGTCCATGGCCGACGCCCCGACGATGATCCACCAGGCGGCTCCGCCGGTCGACGAGTTCCCGGACCCGTACGGTGCGCCGATGCCTCAGGGCGGCGGATACAACGCACCCGGCGGCTGGGGCACGGCCGGTGCCGCGGGTGCAGCCGGTGCGGCCGGTGCCGCCGGCGCTTACGGTGCCGCGCAAGCTGCTCCGGGGTACGGCGCCGCCAACCAGTACGGCGGCGCCCCGGCTCCGGCGCAGCCGGGTGGCTACGCCGACCAGGACGACCACGGGTACGCCGGCAACGGCTACGGCCCGGGTCAGCCCGCGGGCTACGCCGACCAGGCCGGCTATGACGAGGCCGGCTACGGCGCCCAGGGTGGCTACGAGCCGCCCGCCCAGCGCTACGACGAGCCGACCGGTATGTACAGGCCGGAACCGGCAGGCGGCTACCCGGCGGAGGCCGGCTACGCCGACCAGGGCGGTTACGGCGGCGCGGAGCCGGGCTACGGCCAGAACGCCGGCTACCCGCAGGGCGGCGACGAGTACGCCGACCCGGGTCAAGCGGCGCCCTACCAGGGCGGCAACGGCTACCAGGGTGGCTCCTACGGCGCTGCTGCTGAGCCGGCTGACCAGGCCGGCTACGGCGGCTGGGGTGGCGCGGCCGGTGGGATCGACAGCGGCAACGCGTACGGTCCGCCCGCTGGTGGTGGCACCTATGGCGGCGCCCAGGGCGGTGGCACGTACGGCGGTGCGCCCGGTGGCGCCTACGGAGCTCCGGCCGGTGGTGGCGGCGGCTACGGCGGCGACCCGGGCTACGACCCGCGGGCGACGTACGGCCGGCCGGAAGGCTACGAGCAGCCGGCCCCGGGCCGGGGCCAGCAGCCGCCGCAGGGTGGCTACGGCGATCAGGGCGGTTACGCCGGTGGGGCTGCCGACCAGACCGGTTACTACGGTCCGGAGCAGGGTGGCCGGCACGGCGGGCCGCCGCGGGACGGTGGCCGTCCCGCGCAGCGCCGGCCGAACGAGTGGCCCGAGGACTGACGCACCACAGCAAAGCAGTGAGAAGGCCGGCCCGTTCCGACGGGCCGGCCTTCTGCCTTTACGTGACGGTGGCCGCGACCTCGACGGCGGCGCGGACGAAGGCCGCCACGGCCGGCGAATGGGACTCCGGTAACCACGCGACAGCCAGCGTGACCGGCAGCAAGTCGTCGACGCTGCGATAGACCAGGCCCGGTCGCGGATGGCGCCGGGCGACCGAGCGCGGCGGGAACCACACGATGCTGCCCAGCTCGACCAGGTTGAAGATCTGCGCGAGGTCCAGCCCCGCCCCGCTGGCCTCGACCGGCGGTCTGGTGAAGCCGCCGCGGTCGGCCGGTGACCCGTCCGGGAGTTTCCGGCCGGCGAGATCGGCCAGGGTCAACGACGGCCGGTCGGCCAGCGGATCGGTGGCGGCCAGGGCGACGAGGCGCGGCTCGGTCAGCAGTGGCTCGACGTCGAGGTCCGGGTCCAGGTACGGCGCGAGCAGCAGCGCCACATCGGCCCGCCCGTCGCGTACGGCTGGGGCCTGCTCCCAGGGACCGCCCAGCACGAGCTCCACCGGGAGCGCGGCCGCCTCCCGCTGATAGGCCGCGAGGATCTGCGGCAGCAGACCGGAGTCGTAGTCGGCCTTGAACGCCAGCCGCAGCCCCGGCGCCACCCGGCCGGCGTGCCGGGCTCGGCGGCCGGCCGCGGTCACCGCGTCGAGCGCCATACGGGCATCGCGGAGCAGCACCTCCCCGGCCGCGGTCAGGGCCACCTGCCGCGTCGTCCGCTCCAGCAGCCGCACGTCGAGCTGGCGTTCCAGCTCGCGGATGGCGCGGGACAGTGGCGGTTGGGCCATGCCCAGCCGCTCAGCTGCCCGCCCGAAGTGCAACTCCTCGGCCACCGCCACGAAGTACCGGAGTTGCCGCACCTCCAGGTCATTCATCTCCGCAGCTTATTCATACCAGCAGAGTATCAATGGCGACCGGATCGGTCCTTCAGCTGCGCGGACGATCACCGTTCACTGGATTCATGATCGTTGTGACAGCACCTACGGGCCACATCGGCCGCCAGGTCGTGCGGAACCTGCTCGACCGGGGCGCCCCGGTCCGCGTCATCGCCCGGGACCCGTCCCGGTTGACCCCGGAGAGCCGGGACCGCCTGGACGTCGTACCCGGATCGCACGCGGACGCCGACGTCGTCGCCAAGGCCTTCGCCGGCGCCGACGCAGTCTTCTGGCTGGTCCCGCCGGACCCTCGGGCCGGCAGCGTGACCGCCGCCTATGTGGACTTCACCCGGCCCGCGGGCGCGGCCTTCACCAGCCAGGGCGTCAACCGCGTGGTCGGCGTCTCGGCCCTCGGCCGCGGCACAGCGGTGGCCGGGCAGGCCGGGCTGGTCACCGCGTCGCTGGCGATGGACGACCTGATCGCCGGTACGGGTGTGAGCTACCGCGCGCTGACGATGCCCTCGTTCATGGACAACATCCTGCGGCAGGTCGACGCCCTCAGGAACCACGGCGTGTTCGTCGCACCGATCGCCGGCGACCGCAAGTTCCCGTCCTGCGCCACCCGGGACATCGCCGCGGTGGCCACCGACCTGCTGCTCGACGACTCGTGGAGCGGCCCGGGCAGCGTGCCGGTGCTCGGCCCCGAGGACCTGTCGTACGAGGACATGGCCGCAGTCATGTCCGAGGTGCTGGCCCGCCCGATCCGGTTCCAGCGGATCCCCGGCGAGGACCTGCGGGCCGGCCTGCTCGGACGCGGGATGTCCGAGCCGATGGCGCAGGCCACGCTGGAGATGTGGCAGGCCAAGGACGCCGGCCTGGACAACGCCGAGCCCCGTACGCCGCAGGCCACCACGCCGACCGCCTTCCGGCAGTGGTGCGAGGACGTGCTGCGGCCGGCCGTCCTGGCCTGACGCTCAGCGTTCCCAGGGCGGCGGCACCCGGACGGCCGCCATGCCCGCCGCCGTGGCCGCCTGGATGCCGAGGTCGGTGTCCTCGAAGACGAGGCAGTCGCCGGGCGGCACCCGTACCAACTCGGCGGCCAGCAGGAACGCCCCCGGGTCCGGCTTGGCCCGCGGGTAGTCACCGGCGCAGACCAGCACGTCGAACTTCTCCAGCAGGCCCAGCGCGCTCAGCGAGGCGGTGACGGACTCGCGGGTGCTGCCGGACACCACCGCGAACGGGATCCGCCGGTGCGCCTCGTCGATGTGCTCCAGGACCCCGGGAACGGCGCTGACGGTCGGCAGCAGCTCCTGGAAGAGGACCTCCCGGCGGGCGGCGACGACCTCTACCGGCATGCTCAGCCCCTGCTGCTCGTTGAGGTCGGCGATGATCTCGGCGACGGGTCGCCCGCCCCAGGCGTAGAAGAGGTCCTCGGGCAGCACCGCGCCCCACTCCTTGAGCGCCTGTTGCCAGGCGAGGTAGTGCACGGGCATGGAGTCCGCGATGGTCCCGTCGCAGTCGAACAGGTAGGCCCGGAAATCACCGGCCGGCAGGGGTAGCAGCACCGCAGCAGGATATAGAGCCGGTCACGACAGCGCGCCACGTCCGGGCGGGTGCCCAGCCGTGGCGCGCTGATCTTTGCTCGGTGCGGCGGTTGCCGCGCGTTGTCAGGCCTTGGACTCCGGCTTGTCGTCCTGCTTCGACGGCTCGGCCGCAGCCGGCTCAGCGTCGATCGGACCGCCCGGTGCCGCCGCCGCGGCGTCCGTGTCGGAACGGCTCGGCAGGTCCGCGACCTCGTCGGCCGGGCCGGAGGCGGGGTGGGCCGGCTCGCTGATCTCCAGCGTGACCGACGGTCCCGCACCCTGGTCGTCCCCGGCCGGCTCGACCTGCTCTTTCGCGGAGAGCTCGGCGGCTTCCACCACGGCGGCGATCTGCCGGGTGACGCCCTCGGCCGGTCCGCCGAACAGGTTGCGCATCGTGGCGGTGAAGGCCGCCCGCAGCTCGTCGAGCTTGACGCTGAACTGGTCCTGGAGGTCGAGGACCGGCTCCTCCGCGGTGACGCCGATCTGGACGCAGGACACGTTGTGCTCCGCGGCCAGCGCCACGAAGGCCTTGTCGTGACCGCGCGGCACCGCGACCAGCGCCCGTCCGGCCGACTCGCTGAACAGCCAGACGAACGGTGTGACGGAGGTGTCGTGCTCCGGCAGCTTGATCCGCGCGCCGACGTTGCGCCGCAGGCAGGACTCGACCAGCACCTGGGCCAGACCGCCGTCGGAGAGGTCGTGCGCCGCGACGATGTGCTCGCGTTCCGAGGCCTGCGCCATCAGCCGGCCCAGCGCCTGCTCGTGCGCCAGGTCCACCTTCGGCGGGCGGCCGCCCAGGTGGCCGTGGGTGACCCACGCCCACTCGGAGCCGGACAGCTCGCACTCGGTGTCGCCGAGCAGGAAGAGCAGGTCGCCCTCCGCGGTCGGCGGCGGCGGGAAGCCCATCGGCGTGCGGCGGGCGACGTCGTTGAGGATGCCGAGCACGCCGACCACCGGGGTCGGGTGGATCGCGGCGGCACCGGTCTGGTTGTAGAAGCTGACGTTGCCGCCGGTGACCGGGATGCCGAGCTGCTGGCAGCCGTCCGCCAGGCCCCGGACGGCCTCGGCGAACTGCCACATGACGGCCGGGTCCTCGGGGGAACCGAAGTTCAGGCAGTCGGTGACGGCGATCGGCTCGGCGCCGGTGACGGCGACATTGCGATACGCCTCAGCCAGCGCGAGCCGCGCACCCTCGTACGGGTCGAGCCGGGTGTAACGGCCGTTGCCGTCGACCGACAGCGCCACACCGAGCCCGGTGCGCTCGTCGATGCGCAGCACCCCGGCGTCCTCGGGCTGGGCGAGCACAGTGTTGCCGAGCACGTACCGGTCGTACTGCTCGGTGACCCAGCTCTTGTCGCACAGGTTCGGCGACGCGATCATGCGCAGCAGCGTCTCGCGCAGCTCGTCCGGGGTGGACGGACGCGGCAGCGTCTCGGCCCGGTCGGCCTGCAACAGGATCAGGTCGGCGGGCTCGCGGATCGGCCGGGCGTAGACCGGGCCGTCGTCGGCGAGCGAGCCGGGCGGCACGTCCACCACGATGTGGTCGTTCCAGCTGATCACCAGGCGACCGGGCTGGCCGTCGGTATCGCTGGGGGTGACCTCGCCGATGTTGGTGGCCCAGACGCCCCACTTCTCGGCGACCTTGAGCACCTCGTCGAGCTTCTCCGGCGCGACGATCAGCAGCATCCGCTCCTGCGACTCGCTGGCCAGGATCTCGGTCGGCGACATCGAGGCCTCGCGCAGCGGCACCCGCTCCAGGTAGACCCGCATGCCGGTGCCGGCCGCCGCCGCGGTCTCGGTGAGCGCGCAGGTCAGGCCCGCGCCGCCGAGGTCCTGGATGCCGACGACCAGGCCGGCGTCGTACAGCTCGAGGCAGCTCTCGATCAGCAGCTTCTCCATGAAGGGGTCGCCGACCTGCACCGACGGGCGGCGCTGCTCGGCCCCCTCGTCGAAGGTCGCCGAGGCCAGCACGGAGACACCGCCGATGCCGTCGCGCCCGGTGCGGGCGCCGAGCAGCACGACGACGTTGCCGACGCCGGCCGCCTCCTTGCGCTGCAGGCGCTCGACCGGCATGACGCCGATGCTCAGCGCGTTGATCAGCGGGTTGCCCTGGTAGCAGGGGTCGAAGACGATCTCGCCGCCGATGTTGGGCAGGCCCAGGCAGTTGCCGTAGCCGCCGATGCCGGCGACCACGCCGGGCAGCACCCGCGCGGTGTCCGGGTGGTCCGCGGCGCCGAAGCGCAGCGGGTCCATCACCGCGATCGGGCGGGCACCCATGGCGAGGATGTCGCGGACGATGCCGCCGACGCCGGTGGCCGCACCCTGGTACGGCTCCACGAAGCTCGGGTGGTTGTGCGACTCGACCTTGAAGGTGACGGCGATCTCGTCGGAGATCTGCACGACGCCCGCGTTCTCCCCGATGCCCGCCAGCATCCTGGTGTTCTTCGGGGCCTTCTCGCCGAACTGGCGCAGGTGCACCTTGCTCGACTTGTAGGAGCAGTGCTCGCTCCACATGATCGAATACATCGCCAGCTCGGACGCGGTCGGACGGCGACCGAGGATCTGCCGGATCCGGTCGTACTCGTCGTCCTTGAGGCCGAGCTCGGTGTGCGGCTGGAGCTCGTCGCCGGTGTTGAGCGCCCGCTCGACGGTGTCAGGTCCCCCGTCGAACTGGTTGATCAGCACGTCGGTGGCGGCGAAGCCACTCGGCTTGGCGCTGGCCGGCTGCTGCGGCACCTCCGGGGGCGCTGTCGCGCCGCTGGTCGCCGTGTCGTGCTGGGTGGTCATCGCTGGGCTCCCCCTGTGAGCTGCCCGCCCGCGGCCGACCCGGCCAGGTACCGCAGGGCTGAGGTGAAGAAGCCGAGGCCGTCGAGCGACGGACCGGTCAGCGCCTCCACCGCGTGTTCCGGGTGCGGCATGATGCCGACCACGTTGCCGGCCGCGTTGGTGATCGCGGCGATGTCGCGCTGTGAGCCGTTCGGGTTGCCGCGCGTGTAGCGGGCGACGATCCGGCCCTCGGCCTCGAGCTCGTCCAGGGTGCGCTCGTCCGCGACGTAACAGCCCTCGCCGTTCTTCACCGGGATCAGGATCTCGCTCCCCTCGGTGAAGCCGTTGGTCCAGGCCGTCGACGTGCTGGTGACGCGCAGGTGCTGGTCGCGGTTGCGGAAGTGCAGGTGCTGGTTGCGGGTGAGCGCGCCGGGCAGCAGGTGGGCCTCGCAGAGGATCTGGAAGCCGTTGCAGATGCCGAGCACCGGCAGGCCGCCGCGGGCGGCGTCGGCGATGGTCTCCATGACCGGGGCGAACCGGGCGATCGCGCCGCAGCGCAGGGCGTCGCCGTAGGAGAAACCGCCGGGCAGGACCACGGCGTCGACGCCGTGCAGGTCCGGGTCCCCGTGCCAGAGACGGACGGCCTCGGCGCCGGCGATGCGCGCGGCGCGGGCCGCGTCCCCGTCGTCGAGCGAACCGGGGAAGGTGACGACTCCGATCCGCATGGTCACGCGCTCTCGAGAGCGGCGTCACCGGCGGGCTCGTCGACCCGGATCGAGAAGTCCTCGATGACCGGGTTGGCGAGCAGCTTGTCGGCGATCTCGCGGGCCGTCTCGAGATCGGGTTCACCGTCGAACTCAATCTCGATGCGGCGCCCGATGCGTACGGAGGAGATGGAGCTGACCCCGAGCCGTGGCAGCGCGTTGGCGACTGCCTGGCCCTGCGGATCGAGGATCTCCGGCTTGAGCATGACGTCGACGACGACGCGAGCCACGGGCACTCCTGACTGTGTAGGTGCGCAGTTGGGTGGCCCTCTAAGGGGCGAGCGGCCAAAGCCTACCTTGTACGACTCCCGATCGACCCATCGGCCGGTGTCGGCAGGCCGACGCGAGGGCCGCTGAGCAGCGAATCTCGACCGTGATCTCCGCCACGACAAGATCACCCAACGGTGTCACCGGCTCACCGTCCGCGACCACCCCCATCACACGGTGATAGGTGTCAATTGGAGTCTTGTCCCCGGGTGGCGCAGGTCATAGCGTTCAGTCGATCAAGTTCGATGCATCCCCCCATCGACAGACCTTCGGAAGGAGCCCGGCGTGCGCATCCGCATCGTCGTCGCCTCTCTGGCCACCGCCCTGACCGGCATCCTGGCCTCCCCCGCCGCCGCCAGTGCCGTGGAGCCCGGACCGGACCTCATCATCGGCGGCAGCACCGTCGCGTCGGCGCCCTGGGCCGCCGCGGTCTTCAGCAACGGCAGCTTCACCTGCTCCGGCACGATCATCTCGGCCAACTACGTGCTGACCGCCCGGCACTGCATCAGCGGCTCGATGTCGGTGCGCGTCGGCAGTGTCAGCCGCACGTCCGGCGGGGTCACCCGTACGGTGAGCTCCACCACCACCCAGAACGACCTCGCCCTGATGCGGCTGAGCAGTTCGGTCTCCACCACGTACATGCCGCTGTCCAGCGCATACCCGCCGGTGGGCTCGACCAACTCGCTCTACGGCTGGGGCCAGACCTGCTACAGCGGCTGCGGCGCCTCGACGACGCTGAAGACCGCCTCGGTCCGGGTCACCTCGACCAACCAGACCGACGCGTACGGCGGCCGGGCGATCGGCTCCACCGCGATCAACGGCAACGCGTGGCGCGGCGACTCCGGCGGCCCGCAGGTCTACAACGGCGCGCAGGTCGGCGTCGCCTCGACAGCGGACGGCCAGAGCCGGCAGTACTACGGCAGCGTCGCCTACAACCGGGCGTGGATCACCTCGGTCGCGGGCGTCTGAGAATTCCGTCGGGGGGCGGTGAGACCAGCTCCGCCGCCCCCTGACGGCATCACGTTCTAGAGAATGGCCGCAGGCGTGTACTTGGCCGCCTCCGGGTGCTGGGCGACTATCGCCGCCACCCGTTCCGCCACCGCCCGGACCTGAGCCGGAGCCGCGCCCACGAAGGCCGCCCGGTCCCCCACCAGGGCGTCGATCTCGGCCCGCGACAGCTGCAGCCGACCGTCGGCCACCAGCCGGTCGAACAAATCGTTCTCCGCGATGCCCTCCCGCATCGCCAGCGCCACCGCCACCGCGTGTTCCTTGATCACCTCGTGCGCCACCTCCCGGCCGACGCCCTTGCGCACGGCAGCGACCAGCAGCTTGGTGGTGGTGAGGAAAGGCAGGAAGCGGTCCAGCTCACGGGCGATGACCGCCGGGTACGCACCGAACTCGTCGAGCACGGTCAGGAACGTCTGGAACAGGCCGTCGGTGGCGAAGAACGCATCCGGCAGGGCCACCCGGCGCACGACCGAGCAGGAGACGTCACCCTCGTTCCACTGGTCGCCGGCCAGCTCCCCGACCATCGACAGATAGCCGCGGACGATCACCGCGAGGCCGTTGACCCGCTCCGACGAACGCGTGTTCATCTTGTGCGGCATCGCCGACGAGCCGACCTGGCCGGCCTTGAAACCCTCGGTGACCAGCTCCTGGCCGACCATCAGGCGGATCGTGGTGGCCAGCGACGACGGCGCCGCCACCACCTGGGCCAGGGCGGACACCACGTCGAAGTCGAGCGACCGCGGGTAGACCTGGCCGACGCTGGTCAGCACCCGTTCGAAGCCGAGATGCGCGGCGACCTTGCGCTCCAGCTCGGCCAGCTTGTCCGCGTCGCCGTCGAGCAGGTCGAGCTGGTCGGCGGCGGTGCCGACCGGACCCTTGATGCCGCGCAGGGGATAACGGCGGAGCAGGTCGTCCAGGCGCTCGTACGCGATCAGCAGCTCCTCGGCCGCACTCGCGAACCGCTTGCCCAGCGTGGTCGCCTGGGCCGCGACGTTGTGCGACCGTCCGGTGAGCACGAGGTCGCTGTGTTCCAGGGCGCGCTCGGTCAGCCGGGCCAGCGTGGTGACGATCCGGCTGCGCACCAGCTCCAGCGAGGCCCGGATCTGCAACTGCTCGACGTTCTCGGTGAGGTCGCGCGAGGTCATGCCCTTGTGGATGTGCTCGTGCCCGGCGAGCGCGCTGAACTCCTCGATGCGGGCCTTGACGTCGTGCCGGGTGACCCGCTCCCGCGCCGCGATGCTCGCGAGATCGACATCGTCGACCACTGCCTCGTACGCCTCGACGACCCCGTACGGAAGCGCGACGCCCAGATCGCGCTGGGCCCGCAGGACCGCGAGCCACAGCCGGCGCTCCATCCGGATCTTCTCCTCCGGCGACCAGAGGTCGACGAGGTCGGCGGACGCGTAGCGGCTGGCGAGGACGTTCGGAATGCTCACCGGGCCGATTCTTCCATGTCGGCCGCGACGGGCTCCGGGCTCGTCGGCCGGTGGTGCCGCAGGTTACGCACGTCCCGGCCGGCCAGCATGCCGACGACCGCGAGCCCGATCAGGGCGGCCGCGCCGACCAGCGTCGGCTCGACGCCGACGGCTCCGGCGATCGGCCCGGCCAGGACCTGGCCGACGGGGATCGCGACAAAGGACCCGACCATGTCGTACGAGTAGACGCGCGCGAGCTTGTCAGCGGGGACGTGCTCCTGCATGGTCGTCTCCCATGCCACGGCGAACTGCTCGATGCCGAGGCCGGCGAGGAACGCCGCCGCCAGCAGCAGCCCGAGATGCGGAGCGACGCCGAGGGTGAGCATGGGCAGCACCTCGAAGATGGTGCAGACGACGCCGAACAGCAGCAGCCGGGACACGTTGATGCGCAGGGCGACGACGGCGCCGAGCACCATGCCGACGGTCTGCGCGGCGAGCACGAACCCCCAGGCGCGGCGGCCGACGGTGGCGTCAGCGACCACCGGTCCGAGGACGGACATGCCGCCGCTGAGGCAGGCATTGATCACGCCGAAGCCGGCGACCACAACCCACAGCCAGGTGCGGCTGCGGAACTCGGTCCAGCCGCCCCGCAGATCCGCGACAAGGCTGCTCCGAGCCGGTGCTGCGGCCTCCTTCGGCGCCTGGGCCGACTGCCGACCACCGCCGGCCGCCGCAGGCGCGGCTTTCCCGGGCGCGGGCACGGCCTGTGCGGAGGCGGCTTGCGCGGGCGCGGCTTGCGCGGGCGCGGGCACGGCTTGCGCGGGCACGGCTTGCCCGGGCGCGACTTGCGCGGGCGCGACTTGCGCGGGTGTCGGGATGCGGAGCAGGGCGAAGGCGATCGCCGACACGGCGAACGCCGCCGCGTCCACCGCGATCCCCCATCCCGGACCGACGCCCGCCACGAGGATCCCGCCCAGCGGCGCGCCGACGATGGAGGCACCGTTGAAGAAGAGCCGGTTCAGCGCGTTCGCCTGCTGGCGGATCTCCGCCGGGATGAGCTGCGGCACGATCGACGACGAGGCCGGCAGGGCCAGCGCGCTCACCATGCCGTTGACCGCGGACAGGACGATCAGCCACGGGATCGTCGCCGCGCCGGAGAGCACCAGCGCGGCCACCGCCGCCTGGGTGACGGCGGCCGCGACGCTGGCGCCCACCATCAGGTGATGTTTCGGCATCCGGTCGGCCAGCGCCCCGCCGAACAGCACGAACAGCACGTTGACAGACACCCGCGTGCCGACGACCAGACCGAGGTCGCTGGGCGAGCCGGTCAGGTCGAGGACGGCGAAGGCCAGGGCGACCGGCGCGACCGCGTTGCCGATCGAGTTGATCGTGCGGCCGGCGAGCAGGAACCGGAACGGGGCATGGCGCAGCGGGGCGAGAGCGTTCACGGCTCCTCCATGCGGAACATCGCGATGGTCGCGCTGGTGCGGATGGTGCCCGGAGTGCGCGGGGGCTTGGCCGCGTCGTGCAGGTCACGGCTGGCCTGGGCGATGCGGTCGCGGATCTCGCGGAAGACCTCAGGGTCGACCCAGAGCTCGGCGTCGGTCATCGAGCCGCCCACCGACCAGTCGGCCTCGGCGGTACGCCGCACCAGCTCATGGGCCACGGCCTCGAACAGCGCCCGCTGCGTGTCGGCGTGCTGCGGGCCGGCCGTCGTCTCGCGGTCACGCTCCCGGTCGCGCTCGGCGTCGTAGCGGTAGCGCTTGGCGACGCCGCCGCGGATGCGTTCCTCGCCGGTCTGCACGATCAGTCCGGCACTGAGCAGGTTGCGCAGGTGGTAGCTGGCGTTGGCGTGGGTGAGACCGAGCTCGCGGGCGACGTCGGCGGCGGTGAGCGACGCACCGGTGAGCAACGACAGCATCCGCAGCCGGACCGGGTGGGCCATGGCCCGCAGCCGGGCCTGACGACGCGCATCTCCCAAAGACATGTTGGGGAGTCTAGGAGAGACGGGGCTCACTGTCCAACAGACGTTGGGGGGTTGCGACACTGCAGGACTACGCGGTTATCGCTAGGGTTACTCGCGAGTAGGTCTGGCGCTCATCCCGAAAGGTCCACCGATGACTGAATTCAGCCCCGAGTCTCTCGCCACGATCGGCCCGAAGGAGTTCGCGCAGCTCGTCAAGTCCACTCCGGACTCGAAGATCGCCGAGGTCATGGGCTCCGAGAGCCGCACCAAGATCCTGGACGAGGTGTTCAACCGGATGCCGACGCTGTTCCGCGCGGACCGGGCCGGCGCGACCCAGGCCGTCATCCACTGGAACATCACGGGCGGCCCCGGCGGCAGCACGGACACCTACGAGACCGTGATCGAGAACGGCGCCTGCACCGTCACCAACCAGCCGGTCCGCGAGCCCAAGCTGGCGATGACGATGGACCCGGTGACCTTCCTCAAGGTGGTCTCCGGCGACGGAAACCCGATGATGATGTTCATGACCGGCAAGATCAAGGCGAAGGGTGACCTCGGCCTGGCGGCCCAGGTCGCCAAGCTCTTCGACATCCCGAAGAACTGACCGCTACTTGTTGAACGCCCCGCCGGAGCCCCTTCCGGCGGGGCGTCACTCATGAGCTCAGATAGCGCAGCACCGCGAGGACGCGCCGGTTGTCGGCCTCGTCCGGCGGCAGCCCGAGCTTGTCGAAGATGCCCGCGACGTGCTTCTCCACGGTTCCGCCGGTGACCACGAGCGCGTCGGCGATGCCGGCGTTCGAACGGCCCTCCGCCATCAGCGCCAGCACGTTCCGCTCCCGCGCGGTGAGCGCCGCCAGACCGTCGGCCCGGCGGCTCGCGCGCAGCAACTGGCCGACGACCTCGGGGTCGAGCGCCGTCCCGCCCGCGGCGACCCGTTCCAGCGCGTCGGCGAAATCGGCGACGTCGGCCACCCGTTCCTTCAGCAGATAACCGGCGCCCGCCGCGTTGCCTTCCAGCAGCCGGGCCGTGTACTTGGTCTCGATGTACTGCGACAGCACCAGCACCCCGGTCCGCGGATGCCGGCGGCGGATCTCGAGCGCGGCCCGCAGCCCTTCGTCGGTGTGTGTCGGCGGCATCCGGATGTCGGCCACCACCACGTCGGGCTGATGCTCGGCCACCGCCTCGAGCAGCGCACCGCCGTCGCCCACGGCCGCGCAGACCTGGTGGCCGCGGTCCTCGATCAGCCGGGCGAGCCCCGCCCGGAACAGCACCGAGTCCTCGGCGATCACGATCCGCGCCTTCATGCGTGCAACGGAAGCTCGACGGTGATCGTCGTGGGGCCGCCGGGTGGGCTGACGATCGTGAGGCGGCCGTCCACCACGGCGACCCGCTGTGCCAGTCCGGCCAGGCCGCTGCCCCTGGTCGGGTCGGCGCCGCCCGTACCGTCGTCGGCGACGCTGAGCAGCAGCACGTCGTGCTGACCGGCCGCCCGGACCGCGAGCTTGTCGGCCAAGCTGTGCTTGGCCGCGTTGGTCAGCAGCTCGGCGGCGCAGAAGTACGCGATGGTCTCGATCGCGGGGGTGGGCCGGACCGGGATGCTGACCTCCAGCTCGACCGGGATCGCCCGGTCGGCGGTCAGCGAGGCGAGCGCGTCGGCCAGCCCGTTGTCGAGCACCGGCGGGTGGATGCCGCGCACCAGACTGCGCAGCTCGCCGAGCGCGTCCTTGGCCCCCCGCAGCGCGGCGTCGACCAGCTCCCGGGCGGCTGCGGCGTCCGGGACCGGGCCGTTGTCGCCAAGTTTCTCCCGGGCCATGCCGAGATTCATGGCCAGCGTGGCCAGCCGGATCTGGGCGCCGTCGTGCAGATCGCGTTCGAGCCGCCGCAGCAGGGCGGCGGAGTCGTCCACGGCCAGCGCCCGGCTCTGCTCCAGGTCGTGGACCCGCTGGGCCAGCCGTCCAGGCCCGAGCAACCCTCGGATCAGCCAGGCATCGACGGCGGTGACGGCCCGGGTGACCCACGGAGCGGCCAGCAGCATCGCCGCTCCCGCAGCGGCGGCGGCGAATGTGCCGAGGAGAGTCGTGACCTGGAACGTGCCGTCACCGAACAGCCCGAACGGCGTGAACACCGGCAGCGGGCTGAGCTGGGCTCCCGGCGGATGGTTGCGGAACCCGCCCCACAGCAACGGGTAACTCAGGTTGACCAGGCCACCGATCCAGAAGAACACGGCGTACAGCTCGATCAGGCCGACCGGCAGCTTGACCAGCTGGTAGGCCACGACCCGCCAGCCGGCGCCGTCGCGAAGGCCTGGACCGGGCCCGCTGCGTCGCCGCACCGGCGGCGGCGGTGCGACCTGCACCTTGAGCAGCCGGTCGGCGAGCTTGCGTTGCAGCGAGCCCAGCCAGCGGGCCGCACCGGTCGACACCAGCAGCACGAGCAGCAGTCCCACGCAGAGGCCGGCGAGGGCCATCTGGGCCGGGGTCGGGTTGCCCCGGCCGCCGTCAGCCGCCAACCAGATCAGGTCCACGGCGAGCACGAAGAACACCAGCGGGTTGAGCAGGGCGAACGGCTGCGCGGCCAGGCAGAACAACAGCTCACGGCCCTGACGCCGGGTGAACGGGGCCACCACCACGGTCATGCCCATGCCGCCATCCTCCTCCCTCGGCCCCGGCGGCCTATGCGTCCCGCCGGGCCAGCAGCCAGCCGCCGAGCGCCAAGGCGATCGCGGCGTACAGGGAGAGCATGCCGAGCCCGGCCCAGGCAGACAGGAAGTCCGGACAGGACGCCGCGTCGGTGCCACAGGTCACCGGCCTGGTCGTGCTCAGCGAGTTGGCCAGGATCAAAATCGGCATGTACGGCGCCGCACCGTGCGCGATGAACCCGATGACCTGTACGACCACGTACACGCCGGCCACCAGGACCCCGACCGCGGCCGCGCTGTGCCGGATGATCGCGCCCAGCCCCAGGCCGAGCAGTCCGACCAGGCAGGAGGCAGCCCCGGTGAGCACGACAGCACGCAGCACGCCGGGGTCGGCCAGCGTGGGTGCCGTGATGCCGTGGCGCAGGGTGCCGGCGGCGGCGAAGAACGCGATGAAGGAAGCGAGCTCCCCAACGATCAGGGTCACGGCCCCGAACACGGCTGCCTTGGCCGCGAGGACCAGCGGGCGCCGCGGCACAGCGGCCAGCGTGACCCGGATCGTCCCCGAGCTGTACTCGCCGGTCATGGTCAGTACGCCGAGCGCCCCGGCCAGCAGCAGGCCGGGGACCACGCCGGCCAGCGCGTTGTTGGTCAGATCGACAGAGGCGTCCCGGCTGTTCAGACCCACAGCGACGCCGATCCCGACGGTTGCGGCGATCGTGATGGCCAGCGTCCACCACGTGGAGCGCAGGCTGCGCAGCTTGATCCATTCCATCCGGGCCACCTGCGCCGGCCCGTAACGGCCACTCGGCACACGGGTCATCGCGGGCGTCGTCATGCTGTCGCCTCCGTCGTCATGGTCCCCTGGTATTCGACCTCTGCGCTGGTGAGCCGGAAGAACGCGTCCTCCAGCGACGCCGAACCGGCCGACAGCTCGGCGACGGTCGTATCCGCGAGCAGCCGCCCCCGGCCGATCACCACCAGCCGCTCGGCGGTCAACGCCATCTCGCTGATCAGATGGCTGGACACAAAAACGGTGCGGCCCTGTGCGGCCAGCGACTTCAGCAGGTCACGGATCCAGCGGACCCCCTCGGGATCCAGCCCGTTGACCGGCTCGTCCAGCAGCAGCACGGCCGGATCGCCCAGCAGCGCCGCGGCGACGCCCAGGCGCTGCCCCATGCCGAGAGAGAACTTCCCGGCCCGCCGCCCGGCCGCGCCGGTCAGCCCGACGAGGTCGAGCACCTCGTCGACGCGGGCCCGCGGGATCGCGTTGCCGGCGGCCAGCGCGAGCAGGTGGTTGCGGGCGGTACGACCCGGGTGGAACGCCCTGGCTTCGAGCAGCGCGCCGACCTCGCGGAGCGGCCAGCGCAGCTCGCGGTAACGGCGGCCGCCGATCCGCGCCTGGCCGGCGTCGGGCCGGTCCAACCCGAGGATCAGCCGCATGGTGGTGGACTTGCCCGACCCGTTGGGGCCGAGAAAACCGGTGACACTGCCCGGCCGCACGTCGAAGCTGAGCGCGTCGACGGCGAGCGTCCGGCCATATCGCCTGGTGAGATTCCGGGCCTCGATCATCCGGACTCCTTCCGTAGTCGGTGCCTACGGAAAGTCACGCTATGCATCCGGCCGCTTGATGAGGACCCGGCTGACGGCCGTCTTCACCTGGGGGATATCCCCCAGGTCGGCACTCCAGCCCAGGTAGGCGGCCCTCCCACCGCTGGTCAGGCGGCGGGCCGGCGCCGCGCGCCCAGGTGGCGGCCCGGCGCCGCGCGCCCAGGTGGCGGGCCGGCGCCGCCGGGTCAGGCGGTGGGCCGGCGCCGCCGGGTCAGGCGGTGATGCGGCCTTCGACGGCGCCCAGGGCGATGTCAGTCCGGTGGTGAGAGCCCTCCAGCGTGATGCCCTCCACCAGCGCATAGGCCGCCGCCCGGGCCGCAGCCAGATCGGCCCCGGTAGCGGTCGCGCTGAGCACCCGCCCACCGGCCGACACCAGCGCACCGTCCTCGCGGCGGGCCGTGCCCGCGTGGATCACTCCCGGCTGCTCGCCGCCGGTGATCACGTCGCCGGTGCGCGGCGTGCCGGGGTAGTTGTGGCTCGCCACGACGACCGTCACCGCCGCGCCCTCGTGCCAGCGCAGCGCGGGGAGGTCGGCCAGCGTGCTCGTCGCCGCCGCGTGCAGCAGCTCGCCCAGCGGCGTCGCCAGCAGAGCCAGCACCACCTGCGTCTCCGGGTCCCCGAAGCGCGCGTTGAACTCGATGACCTTCGGGCCCTTGCCGGTCAGCGCCAGCCCCACGTAGAGCAGCCCGGCGAACGGCGTGCCCCGCTCCCGCATCTCGGCCAGCGTCGGCATGACGGTCTCGGCCATCACCCGCTCGACGAGGTCGTCCGGCGCCCAGGCCAGCGGCGCGTACGCCCCCATCCCACCCGTGTTCGGCCCGGCGTCGCCGTCGAGGGCGCGCTTGAAGTCCTGGGCCGGCATCAGCGGCACCGCGGCTGTGCCGTCGGTCACCACGAACAGCGACACCTCGGGCCCGTCGAGGAACTCCTCGATGACCACCCGGCCGCAGTCGCGCGCGTGCTCCTCGGCGACGGTGCGGTCGTCGGTCACCACCACACCCTTGCCTGCGGCGAGACCGTCGTTCTTCACCACGTACGGCGGGCCGAAGTCGTCGAGCGCGGCCGCCACCTCGGCGTCGGTGGTGCACTCGTAGGACCGGCCGGTGGGCACGCCCGCGGCGGCCATCACGTCCTTGGCGAACGCCTTCGAGCCTTCCAACCGGGCCGCCGCCCCGCTCGGGCCGAAGCAGGCGATGCCCTTGGCTCGCACGGCGTCGGCAACGCCGGCCACCAGCGGCGCCTCGGGGCCGATCACCACCAGGTCGGCGGCGACCTCGACAGCGAGGGCGGCCACCGCGGTCGGGTCGGTGGCGGTGACGTCACGCAGCTCGGCGACCGCGGCGATGCCGGGGTTGCCGGGGGCAGCGATCAGTCGCTCCACCGAGGGGTCCGCGGCGAGGCCGACGGCAAGGGCGTGCTCGCGGCCGCCGGATCCGATCAGAAGTACACGCACGCCGCAGATCCTACGGGCCAGGGTTGATCTCCCGCGCGCTCGTCCGCAAGTCCACAAAGCACCGATATCGTCCTGTGGACAACGCTGTGGATAACCGGCGGGCGGCGGATCGCCGCGTCGCGTAAACTTCGGCAGTACCCGGGCCTCTCCGCGTACGACGTGTGTCAACGGAAGGCGTCAGTCAAGTGCCGGTGATCGTGTTGGTCGGCGCCCAGTGGGGCGACGAGGGCAAGGGCAAGGCCACGGACCTCCTGGGCGACCGGATCGACTACGTGGTCAAGTTCAACGGCGGTAACAACGCCGGCCACACCGTCGTGATCAAGGGCGAGAAATACGCCCTGCACCTGCTGCCCAGCGGCATCCTCACCCCCGGCGTCACCCCGGTGATCGGCAACGGCGTGGTGGTCGACCTGGCGGTGCTGTTCGAGGAGATCGACGGCCTGGAGGCGCGCGGCATCGACACCTCCCGCCTGCGGATCAGCGCGAACGCCCACGTCATCGCGTCGTACAACCGGACGCTGGACAAGGTCAGCGAGCGCTACCTGGGCGCCCGGCGGATCGGCACCACCGGTCGCGGCATCGGCCCGACGTACGCCGACAAGATGAACCGGCTCGGCGTCCGCATCCAGGACCTCTTCGACGAGTCGATCCTGCGGCAGAAGGTCGAAGCCGCCCTCAGTTTCAAGAACCAGGTGCTCTCGAAGATCTACAACCGCAGCGCGATCAAGCCCGACGAGGTCATCGCCGAGCTGCTCTCCTACACCGAGCGGCTGCGCCCGATGGTCGCCGACACCGCGCTGGAGCTCGCCCAGGCGCTGGACCACGGCAAGGTCGTGCTCTGCGAGGCCGGCCAGGCCACTTTGCTGGACGTCGATCACGGCACGTACCCGTTCGTCACCAGCTCCAACGCGACCGCCGGCGGCGCCTGCACCGGCTCCGGCATCCCGCCCACCCGGGTCGACCGGGTCGTCGCGGTGCTCAAGGCGTTCACCAGCCGGGTCGGTGAGGGTCCGTTCCCCACCGAGCTGCACGACGAGGTCGGCGACTATCTGCGTAAGGTCGGTCACGAGTACGGCACCACGACCGGCCGCCCCCGCCGCATCGGCTGGCTCGACCTGGTGATGGGCCGCTACGCCCAGCGGATCAACGGCGTGACCGACTTCGCCCTGACCAAACTGGACAATTACGACGGGCTGGACGAGATCCCGGTCTGCGTGGCGTACGACGTGAACGGGGTGCGGCACGACGAGATGCCGTACAGCCAGAGCGACTTCCACCACGCCACCCCGATCTACGAGACGCTGCCAGGCTGGAAGAAGGACATCAGCGGCGCCCGCAGCTTCGCCGAGCTGCCCGACAACGCCCAGCGCTTCGTCGAGTTCGTCGAGGAACGGATCGGCGCGCGGGTCTCCGTGGTCGGCGTCGGCCCGGGCCGCGAGGAAGTCATCGAGCGGCACTCGGTGCTGAGCGGGGCCTGAGCCGTGTACGACGTCATCGTGCTCAGCCTGGCCGAGGGTGGCGGCTCGGCCGCGGGTGCCTGCGGTTCGGCGTGCGGCGGCTGCGGCTCCGCCGAGCAGGAGGTTTGCGACACTCCGCGCGTACCGGTGCTGAAGTGCGTGGATGCCCTCACCGCGGCCGGCGCGCGGGTCGAGACCGTGACCGCATCCTCGGATGCGGAGATCGACGCGGTGATCGCCCGCTTCGACGCGCCGGCGCGGCCGGACGGCCTCACCTGGCCCGATCAGGAGAGCAAGCTGCGGCTGGTCGTCGCGACGGCGACGGACGGCCAGCTCAGGGCGGTGATGCGCCGGCTGGTCCGGCGGTACGCGCCGCCGCCGAGCAAACGCCCCGCCGACCTCGTCGAGAACCGCACCGTGCCGGACCTGCCGCCGGTGGCGATCCTGCCGCTCGACCCGACCAACAGCACCGACCTCGCCGTTCAGCTGGGCCTGCCCCGCGACCCGGCCGCGGTCGCCGCCGCGGTGCTCGGGACCACGGTCCGCCGCCTTGATCTGTTGCGCAACGACGGCGGCTCCGTGACGGTGGACGGCGCGCTGGTCGGCGGCGCCGACGACGCCGGAAAGGCGGTGCCGTGGCGCGGTCGCATCGAGGTCGATGACGCTGTGCTCTCCGACGGCACCGACCAGATCATCGCCTGCGCGATCGGCAACGCGGGGGCCTACGCCGAGTTCGACGGCCTGCCGCTGCTCGGCACGCCGGACCCGGCCGACGGCCGGGTCGAGGTCGCGGTGGCGGTCCCGGTGCTGGTCAAGCAGCTGTTCAAAAAGCCGAGGGTACGCGTGGAGGTGCGCCGGGCCCGGGGCCGAGCCGTGTCGGTCCTACCCCGCGACGGCGAGCTGCAGTTCCTCGACGACGGCGTGGCCGGGACGATGAACCGCAAACGCTCGTGGTGGACCGAGCCCGGCGCCTGGGCGGTGTACGCGGGATGACCCTTTGTGCGAGTCTGAACTAGCACTCAGGTACGAATCTTTGGAAATACGGGGAGGTCGCATCCGTGGAGGACGAGAACGCCGACCGCGTCTACGTCCCGGGTACGAACGGCACGCAACCCGACCGGGACGTCGAGCCGTTCTGGCCGCCGGAGGAGTTGAACGCTCCGGTGCACGGTGGCAAGCCGGTGCCCCGGGACGCACCGCAGGCTTTCCCGCTCCCGCCGGCCCCGCCGGTGACCACCCCGCCGGTGCCTGCCCCGCAACAGGGCGACCCGAGCGTCTACCGGCCGATGGACCGCGTGGTGACACCACCGCCCGCCCCACCGATGTACCACCAGCAGCCGCCCCAGCCCCAGATTCCCCAGCCGCGGCCCGCGCCCGGCCCGGATGGCGGCGGAGCACAGCCCTGGCCGAACATCCCACCCCGCACGGGATCTACGGCGGCGGGGCACTTCTCCGCTTCTGCCCATGTTTCGCCGCCGCCGACCACTTCGGACGCCGCGCCGCACGGTACGGGCAGCGCGGCACCGGTCTCCGGACCGACGCCCAGCGCGCCGGTCAGCGGCGGACCGTCGGCCGCCGCCCACGGTCCGGCCCACAGCGCGCCGGTCAGCGGAGGGCCACGGCCCGACGGGCCCTCGACGGCTCCCCGGCCGGACCTGAGCGCGCCGGTCAGTGGTGGACCACGCCCTGACGGGCCGTCAGCGGCAGATTCGCCCTGGTCACAGCCACCGCAGCGGCCGGCCCAGACCGACGGAGGTCCGATGCCCGGGCCCCGAAGCGGGACGGATGCAGCCGGGGCGGCGCAGCGGAACGGTGCTGTGTCCAGCGCCGGTCCGGCGCACTTCCCGACGGTGACGCCGCGGCAGAGCCCCGAGAACGGGGACGAGCAGCACGCGGGAGCGGTCTACCGGCCCGGACCGGTCGGCCCGCAGCTGGGTTCCGGACAAACCGGCGCCGGACAGGCCGCCGGTGCCGGACAGGCCGCCGGTGCCGGACAGGCCAGCAACGTCGGGCACGCGGGCGCTGGACAGGCCGCCAGTGCCAGACAGGCCGGCAGCGTCGGGCACGCGGGTGCCGGACAGGCCGCCGGTGCCGGACAGGCCGGCAGCGTCGGGCACGCGGGTGCCGGACAGGCCGCCGGTGCCGGACAGGCCGGCAGCGTCGGGCACGCGGGCGCCGGGCAGGCCGGCGATGCCGCGCAGGCCAGCGCCGCTCGGCACGCTGGTGCCGGACAGGTCGGCGGTGCCGCGCACGCTGGTGCCGGACACGCCGGCGGTGCCGCCCAGGCTGGTGCCGGACAGACCGGCACTGGACAGGCCGGCGGCGCGCGACAGAGCGGCGCAGCGCCTGTGTCAGTGCCGCCGCACCAGGCGCCGAATCAGACCGGCCCCCAGCAGGGAGGCCCGCCTGGACCGCATCAGCCCGGCCCCCACCAGGCAGGACCGAGCCGAACAGGTGCAGCCGTGCCCGGCCCGAACCCACCCGGCCCCCAGCCCGGACCGCACCTGACAGGCCAAGCCGTGCCAACCCCCAACCAGGCCGGGCCCCACCAGCCCGGGCCGCCCCAGGCCGGGCCGCACCAGGCCGGGCCCCACCAGGCCGGGCCCCACCAGGCCGGCATCCACCAACCAGGACCAGTGCCACCCGTCCCGCTGCCACCCCACCCAGGCCCGGCCCACCAAGGCCAGCCCCACCAAGGCCAGCCGGCCCCATGGCCGGTGGAGCAGCAGCCCCGGACCAACACCCAACCACCCCCGGTCCCCGGCCCCTTCCCGCCGACCATCGACCCCAGGGCCGCCGCCCCGCACCCCCAGCTTCAACAACCACCCCACCACGGCGACCAGCCCCCCGGCCCCCACCAGCAGCCCCCGCCCGTAGACCCCTACCAGCAGCTTCCCTGGGTCTCGGACGGCACGCCCACCGCGGAGGAGTTCGCCCGGCGGCGGCTGGCCAAGCCGGCCGAGCCGACCGCCACCATGGGCGCCCGGGCCATGCTGCAGAAGGGCACGATGGGCCTGGTCCGGCTGGCGCCGGGCAAGCGTGAGCAGGAGTACAAGCAGGACGTCGAGATGGTCCGGCGCAACTTCGGCGGCCTGCGGCAGGTCACCGTGGTCAACCCGAAGGGCGGCGCCGGCAAGACAGTCGCCGTCCTCCTCCTCGCGATGACGTTCGGGCAGAAGCGTGGCGGCTATGTGCTGGCCTGGGACAACAACGAGACCCAGGGCACCCTCGGCATGCGGGCGCAGCAGGACTTCCATGCTCGTACGGTCCGGGACATGATGCGGGATCTGCACCTGTTCCGCGGATCGCACGGGCGGGTCGGTGACCTCAGCCAGTACGTGCGGGCGCAGGGCGAGGGCATGTTCGACGTGCTCGCCTCGGACGAGTCCGCGACCGCGGGCGAGATGCTGACGGCCAGCGCGTTCGCCGAGATCCGGGAGATTGTCAGCCGGTTCTACAAGCTGATCTTCGTGGACACCGGCAACAACGTCCGGGCGCAGAACTGGCAGGCGGCGATGGATGCCACCGACCAGCTGGTGATCACGATGTCGGCGCGTAACGACTCGGCCGAGACGGCCGCGCGCATGCTGGACCACTTGGAGCAGAGCGGGCGGCAGCGGCTGGTCCGGCAGGCGGTCAGCGTGGTCACGATGCCGCCCACCCGCAAGGACATCGACCTGCCGGCGATTCAGCGGCACTTCGCGGCCCGGACCCGGGCGGTTCTGCTGGCGCCGTACGAGAAGTTGATCGACTCGGGTGAGCCGCTTCGCTATGGCCACCTGTCGAACGGCACGCGCGACTCCTGGCTGAAGATCGCCGCCGCGGTGGCCGAGGGTCTGTAGCGGTCGGGGCCAGGCCGGGGTTCCGGCCTGGCCCGGCCCGATCAGGTCAGGGCGTCGGCCGCTGCCGGGTCGCTGTCGCGCAGGAACTGGGCGCACCGGGCGGCCTCGTCCGACTCGCCGATCTGCGCCGCCGCCAGCGACAAGGCGTGCAGGCAGCGCAGGAAGCCCTGGTTGGGGGCGTGCGACCACGGCACCGGCCCGTGGCCCTTCCAGCCGTTGCGGCGCAGGGCGTCGAGTCCCCGGTGGTAGCCCGTACGGGCGTACGCGTACGCGGTGACCGGCTGCTTCTCGGCCAGAGCGCTCTCCGCGAGCGCCGCCCAGCCACCGCTGTATGCCGGGTAGCGGGCCGCGACGGTCTTGTAGGCCTCGTCGGTGCCGGCCTGCTTCGCTTCGGCCAGGGCCGCGTCGGCCTCGGTGTCGGCGGGGAGGCGGGTGGCCGGCGGCTCGGGAAGGAGGTTTTGCATGGGCCTATTCAACCGCGCCGGGGACCCGTTTCCGGGGGTGGGTTGGTGAATGTCACCTTGCCATGTCCCATGCTTCGCCCAGGGCGTGCAGCCTGTCGGCGTACTCGATGCGCTCTTGCCAGGCCGGCGGCCAGGCCGCCAGGCCCAGCGCCGCGCCCGCGAAGCCGCCGGCCAGGCAGGCGATGGAGTCCGAGTCGCCGGACGAGGCCGCGCCCCGGCCCAGGACGGTGACCGGCTCGTCCGGGGTGAGCAGGTAGCAGTAGAGGGCCGTGGCCAGCGCTTCCTCGGCGATCCAGCCGGCCCCGGTGACCAGGCAGGGGTCGCCGCCGGTGTCACCCCGGCGCAGCGCGTCCGCGACCCGGTCGAGGGCCGCGGCGTTCTCGTCCCAGCCGCGGGAGATGAAGTCCTCGGCTGATTCCACCGCCGGTCGCTGCCACAGGTCGCCGAGCCAGTCCTCGTGATAGATCCGCCGCTGCTCGGCGCAATGCGCCCGCAGGCGCGGCAGCAGATCCCGCGGCGGCAGGCCGTCGCTCAGCCAGCGCACCGCGTACGCGGTCAGTTCGCTCGCCGCCAGCCCCGTCGCGTGGCCGTGGGTCAGACCGGCCTGCAACTGCGCGGCCCCCGCGAGCTGCTTGTCGGTGAGCCCGGGCAGCAGCCCGACCGGGGTGACGCGCATGTTGGCGCCGCAGCCCTTCGAGTGAATCTGCGAGGCTCGCTGCCAGGGCCGGCCGTCGGCGAGGTCGCCGCACGCGCGCAGGCACGTCATGCCGGGGGCGCGGTTGTTGTCGGGGCTGATCGCCCAGTCGAGGAACGCCTGCCGGAGCACCGGTTCGAAGCTCGCCGGGGTCAGCGGACCGGCCGCCACCAGGGCTTCGCCGACCGCCAGCATCATCTGGGTGTCGTCGGTGACCAGCGCCGGGTCACCGGTCAGCTCCCGCGGCCCGCCCGGCCCGTACGCCGCCACGATCGTCTCGTAGTCCTGGAACTCGGTCGGCTTGCCGAGTGAGTCCCCGTACGCCAACCCGAACAGCGATCCCGACGCCTTTTTCACGCTGGCTACCCTACGGTCATGCCCGGTGATCCATTGCAGCCCGTGTTCGGCGGCGAGACCCCGTTCGACGCCACCGCGTCCGAGATCGAGTCGCGTGCCGAACTCGACACCCACCTCGCCAAGCGGTCGCTGGCCGGGCTGATCGTGCTCGGGCTGCGGCTCGACGAGCAGTGCCCCGACTTCACCGGCGTCGACGTGAGCGGGACCCTGTTCGTCGGTTGCCGGCTGGCCGGCCCCGAGGTCGAGATGGATCTCATCTCCCGGGGCGCGCACCTGGTGCCGCCGTTCGAGGCCCGTCCCTATCCGACGCATCCGGCCCACCTGTACACGCCGGACGATCTGGCTCTCGGGTTCGTGCAGGACGGCTTCGCGGGCATGTACGACACCCGCGTCTACGAGCACTTCCTGGCCCACGGCGGCGCGGCGCCCGATCTGCGCGAGGCGATCGGGCAGCGGCTGCACGACGCCGGCATCGACAACGCGCTGGGCAAGGCGCTGGCCGCGTGGGTCGGCCAGCACGACGCCCGGGGTGCGGTCGGGATCATGGGTGGGCACGCCGAGCCGCGGGGGTCGGCCGCGTACCGGATGGCCGCGACCCTGGCGTGGCGGCTGGCCGGCGCCGGCCGGTTGATCGTGACCGGTGGCGGGCCCGGAGTGATGGAGGCGGCCAATCTGGGCGCCTACTTCACCGGTCGCCCCGCGGACGAGCTGGACGCCGCGATCGATCTGCTCGCGCCCGCGCCGAAGTTCATGGACCACGACCCGTACACGGCGGCGGCGCTGGCGGTGCGTACGGCGTATCCGGCACCGGCCGCGGCGGACGTGGTCGGCCGGCTCACCCACGGCGGCCTGGCCCTGCCCACCTGGCTGTACGGCCACGAGCCGGCGAACCTCTTCGCCGGCCAGATCGGCAAGTACTTCTCCAACGCCGTCCGGGAGGACACGATCCTGCGCCTGGCCCGCGGCGGCATCGTCTTCGCTCCGGGCTGGGCCGGCACGGTCCAGGAGGTGTTCCAGGCGGCGACGAAGACCTTCTACCGCACCGACGGCCCGTCCGGCGCGTTCGTCTTCCTGGGGGTCGAGCACTGGTCGGCGTTGCCGGTCGAGGCGCTGCTCCGGCCGCTGCTGGCCCGTTCACCGCACGGCGACCAGTCGGATCTGATCGTGGTCACCGATTCCGTCGACGAGGCGATGGCGGCGCTGACGCACTGATCAGGACAGCTGCGTCTGGTAGGTCTGCCCGACCAGTTCCACGCCGAAGCTGTGGTGGGCCTCCTCGTCGACGAGGGTGAAGCCGCGGCTGAGGTAGATGGCGCGTGCCGCGGTCAGCGGGTGGTTGGTCCACAGCCGCATGGTGCGGTAGCCGGCGTCGCGGGCGAAGGCCAGGCAGGTGTCCACCAGGCGGCCGCCGAGGCCGTGCCCGCGCCCGTCGGGGTGGACCAGCAGCAGCCGCAGCTGGGCCGTCGAGTCCGGGCCGGCGACGCAGAAGACGCAGCCCACGCGCCGGCCGTCGACCTCGGCGAGCCAGGCCGCCTCGCGCTCGGTGTCGTGGCCGGAGGCGAAGTCCGCGACGATCCGGGCGACCAGCGCCTCGAAGCTGCGGTCCCAGCCGAACTCGTCGGCGTAGACCTCGCCGTGGGCCGCGATGACCCAGCCCAGATCCCCGGGCTGGTCCAGGGGCCGGATCACCGCCTCGGCTGAGCTCATGGCGTCCTCCTCGCTTGACTGAAACGACTGTTTCAGTGAGGATAGCGGAGTGTCGGCCCGACGTGCTGAGCTGCTGGAACGCGCCTACGACCACGTGCTGACGCACGGCCTGGCGGACATGTCGCTGCGGCCGCTGGCGGCCGCCGTCGGGTCGAGCCCCCGGGTGTTGTTGCTGCTCTTCGGCAGCAAGGACGGGCTGGTACGCGCGCTGCTCGACCGGGCCCGGAGCGACGAGCTGGCGATGCTCGGGCGGCTGCCGGCCACCGGCGATCCCGTCGCGGAGATCTGGCGGTGGCTGGCCGCCCCCGAGCACCGGCCGCTGCTCGTACTGTGGGCCGAGGCGTACGTCCGTTCGCTGGTCGACCCCACCGGGCCGTGGGCCGACTTCGCCCGGGCCACCGTGCAGGACTGGCTCGCCGTGCTGACGGCCGGGCGGCCCGGGACCGAGCGGGCCACCCTCACCCTCGCGGTGCTGCGCGGAGCGTTGCTGGACCTCCTCGCCACCGGCGACACCGAGCGCACGTCGGCAGCGGTGGAGAGCTACCTCAACGGCGGCGCTTGAGGGTACGGGCGTAGTCCTGGAACCGGGCCTTGGCGATCACGCTGCGATCGTTGCCGCGCAGCACGATGCCCTCGGCCCCGCCCGGCGCCCCGGCGTCCAGCCGCACCCGCGACTCGGGCAGCTGCTCCGCCAGCCAGGCACTGGTCTTCTCCAGGTCGGTCGGCAGCTCCGCGGCGTCCAGAGTGAACAGCCGCGGCGTCAGCTCGAGCCCGGCATCGCGAGCGGCGCCGGCCAGCTCGTCCTCGGCGAGGAAGGTCTGCCCGCCACCGTCGCGCCACGCGGCGATCCGCTCGGCCGGCCAGCTGAGCTGCTCGGCCGGGTCGCTCAGGACGAGCACGTCGAAGCACCGCCAGCCGTACCGGGTGGGGTCGCTGGTGTACTGCTTGGCGGCGGCGCCCACCTTGCCGCCGTAGAGCTCGACGTAGACGACCCGGATCTCGTTGCCGGCAACGGGGGCGAGCGCCTCCGCGACCGGCTTCAGCGCGGCGACGATGCCCTGCGACGGGTTGAAGATCAGGTCACCGCGGGCGTGCAGCAACTCCTCGCGCGACCCGATCAGCCAGCCACCACCGGGGGTCAGGATCATCCTGGCGTTCGTACCGTCGACCTTCTCGGTTCCCACGACCGGCCCGGAGAAGACCACGGCCTCGTCCCGCAGACCGCCGTTGCGCGGGTCGAGCAGGTGGTAGGTCGGGATCGACGGGTACTTGGTCAGGGAGTTGAGGGCCTTCAGGTCCACTCGACGGAGATCCATACCGGCATTGAAGCGGCCCGCGCCGGCTCCCGCAAAGCCATTACGGCTGGGTGGCAGGCATGCCCCACACTGCGGTCATGGTGACGATCCTGTTTGTTCTGGGACTCGCGGCCGCTGTCGGCGTCGCGGTCTGGACCAGCCGTCGCACGACCGGGACACGCCCGTCCGGCAGCAACAGCCACCTCGACGGCTCAGGCGTGCTCTACACCTACGGAGACACCGACCACCGCCACCACTCCGAGAGCGGAGATGGCGGCGGTGGCAGCGATGGCGGTGGCTGGTCCGGCGGAGATGGTGGCGGCTGGTCCGGCGGCGGAGGCGACGGTGGTGGCGGAGGAGGCGGGAGCTAGCGCAAGCTGGCGAACCACGTGGCCGCCGCGGCGGTGCCGCGGATGTTCGAGCCGAGGTGGATCGAGCCCTCGTACTTCAGGTCGCCCACGTCGACCACGGGCACCGTCCGGAACGACGCCGCGCAGTGCTCGGCGTTCGCGGTCGGGACCTGCTCGTCGCCGGCCGAGACGAGCAATCGCGCCGGTACGCCCGGCCGCCAGCCCGAACACGTCGCGTCGTGCACCCGCAACGCCGCGGCGAACGGCCCCGATGGTTCGGTGAGCAGCTTCCACCCGTGCCGGGTGTAGAGCTGGTCGAGCCGCATGGGCAGAAGCTCACCCAGGTCGTCGCCGTCGTGCACGCCGTCGTAGAGCCCCTCGACCCGGTCCGCTATCTGGTCGTCGAAGACCTCGGCCGGGTCGTCGTAGAGGTGGTGCAGGCGGTTCCACGAAACCATCAGGTACGCGGTGTAGCCCACGTTCCACGGCGGCGCGACCGTGCCGTCGAGCAGGGCGGGCAGTTCGACACCGCGCACGTCGTACGCCCCGGAGATCGGCGCCAGCGCCCGCAGCCGGAACCAGTCGTCCGCGCCACCGTGCAGGGCCTGGGCCAGCCCGGTCGCGGCCGACCCGCCCTGGGAGAAGCCGGTGACAAGCACGTCCCGGCCCAGCTCATGACCGGTACGCGGGACGAAAGCACGTGCGGCCCGGAGCAGGTCCACCCCCGCGGTGGTCTCCGAAGGCACGTCCAGGAACGGGTGCGGCCCGGGTCCCAGCCCCAGGCCGAGATAGTCCGGCGCGACGGCGGCGAAGCCCGCGGACGCGAAGGTCAGAGCGGGCGCGACACCCCAGCCGTCGGCGGTCAGGGAGGGCGCGTCGAGCCGGTTGAGCTCGGTGCCGTGCGCGTAGGACACCGTGCGCAGCTGCCGGGCGCCGTTCCGCGGCAGGGCCAACAGTCCACTGGCGACGGTGGGCCGGCCCTCCGGGTCGACCGTGCGGTAGATCAGCTGGTACGTGTCGACGCCGTACCGGGCGGGTGCGGGGTCGAACTGCGCTTCGGTGAGCGCGTGGGCGACGTCGGCTCTGGTGGTCAAGGTCCGCAACGAGGTCGCGGTGATCAGTTGACCGCGATCGGACCGGTGGGCGGAGGCCGAAGTGGCCGGTAGGGTCGCGGCGGCCAGGCCGAGAACGGCGAGGCCCGCGAGGAGCATCTTCATGCTCTCGACGCTAGGGCTGGTTGCGGACCGGCAGAATCCTGCTGCCCGGCGTCCCGCGGGTAGGGCCAGCCCCCGGCCGGTCAGGCTACGTGCACGCGGCGCCAGCTGTGCACCGGCAGATCCATTTCCGGTACGTCGGTCAGCCCGTTCTCGTCCATCGCGTTGAAGACCGCCAGTCGCGCCCCCTCGAAGAGGAACTCGACGGCGTGCAGCACCCGGGGCCGCCACTCCTTGACCGTGGTGCGCTCGATGATGTTGACCTCGCGCAGCCGCCGGCCCCGGGCGTTGCGCAGCGCCGCGTGCGGGTCGGCCCGCCAGTCGAGCTGGATGCCGGTGGCGTACCACTCGATGGGTGCGCTCATGTCGACCTGGTTCCAGGTGATTGCACACTCGTCGAACTTGCGGTGAGTGATTTCCACGTTGGCGCCACCGAAGCCGAGGATCACCGGGCCGTCGGCGAACCAGCCCCGCTCGGACATGTCCCACATCAGCCAGCCGCCGACCAGCTCACGGCCGATGAGCCGGGAAAACCGTGCTCTGTGGACGGCGGCGAGGGCTTCGGCGTCGTGGTGCCACTCGGGTTCATACCCCTCGATACCGAGCATGATCACCGCCCTCTTCCGGACAAGACGACGATCGTACCCACGCCTCTGCGTAGTCCGGCAACACGAGAACGGCCGGTCCCCACGTACGGGGACCGGCCGTTCTCGACAAGATCACTTGAGGAGCGAGGTGCCCGTCGAACGCAGGTGCTCACACGCCTCGACGACCCGCTTGGCCAGACCGTCCTCGGCCAGCTTGCCCCAGGCGCGAGGGTCGTACTGCTTCTTGTTGCCGACCTCGCCGTCGATCTTCAGCACGCCGTCGTAGTTGCGGAACATGTGGTCCGCGACCGGGCGGGTGAACGCGTACTGCGTGTCGGTGTCGATGTTCATCTTGACCACGCCGTAGTCCAGGGCGCCGTGGATCTCCGACAGCAGCGAGCCGGAGCCGCCGTGGAAGACCAGGTCGAACGGCTTCTCCTTGCCGTACTTGGCGCCGACGGCCTCCTGGATCTCCTTGAGGATCTCCGGGCGCAGCTTGACGTTGCCGGGCTTGTAGACGCCGTGCACGTTGCCGAACGTCAGGGCCGTCATGTAGCGGCCCTTCTCGCCCAGGCCCAGCGCGGCGGCGGTGGCCAGGCCGTCCTCGACCGTCGAGTAGAGCTTGTCGTCGATCGCGGCGGAGACGCCGTCCTCCTCGCCACCGACCACGCCGACCTCGATCTCGAGGATGATGTGCGCGGCGGCGGCCTGCGCGAGCAGCTCCTCGGCGATCTGCAGGTTCTCGTCGACCGGTACGGCCGAGCCGTCCCACATGTGCGACTGGAACAGCGGCGCCTTGCCGTTCGCGACGCGCTCCTTGGAGAGGGCGAGCAGCGGGCGCACGTACGCGTCGAGCTTGTTCTTCGGGCAGTGGTCGGTGTGCAGCGCGATGTTGACCGGGTAGTTCTTGGCGACCTCGGTCGCGTACTCGGCGAGGGCGACCGCGCCGGTGATCATGTTCTTGACCGTGGGGCCGGAGGCGTACTCGGCGCCACCGGTGGAGATCTGGACGATGCCGTCGCTGCCGGCCTCGGCGAAGCCCTGCAGGGCGGCGTTGAGCGTCTGCGAGGACGTCACGTTGATCGCGGGGTACGCGAACGCGCCGGACTTGGCGCGGTCGAGCATCTCGGCGTAGACCTCAGGGGAAGCGATGGGCATCGGTGCGCTCCTTGATATCGGATTGCGAAGCAGAGGGCAGGACCGCGCTGTCCTCCAGCAGGCAGTATTCCGCAGCGGGGGACCGGCACGGAAATCGCCCCGTTACCCTCGCGCCGGTTTGCGGGCCGGGCGCGGCGGGGACGGTGCAGCATGAGGGAGTGACCCGCGACGTGAAGGGAGCCGGCCATGACCTACCCGCAGGACGAGCGTGACCTGGAAGCGCCCGAGGGCGACGCGGCCGAACAGGCCACGGTGGCCGACCCGAGCTGGGCTGACGACGCCGAGGAGCCGGCCGTGAGCCGGTCCCTGGAGGCGCCGGAATGGGACGCCCAGGAACAGGGACGCAGCGTTCCCCTCGATGACGACTACCGTTGAGTCCTATTTCACGACGTATGACGGATTTGCTGCGATCCACGCCGGAAGCGTGTCGTCGCGCAGCGCGGCGTACAGCGACGGACCGACCTTGGCATAGATCTGCTCCCGGCCGTTGGCCATGCTGTGGAAGGTGCGCTCGCTGATCCCGACCGGTGACCCGGGAGAGCCCAGTGAGCCGGCCGCCCGCAGCAACGCGGCCGGGTCCCCGGTGATCTCCAGGCCGTCCCGGGCCGCGCTGACCAGCGCCTGCACGCGGGCGGGATCGGTGACGGTCCCGTCCGCGGCCAGCTTGCCCGCCAACGCGCGCAGGAAGAGCTGGGCGTTGCGGTCACGGTCGTAGCTGCCGCGCGGCAGGCCGAAGCGGGCCTGGAGGACCGGCGCGACGTCGTCAGCCGTCAGCTGCTGGCAGCCCTTGGGGTACGTCTTGTGGTTGTGCACCGACTTGACGGCTTGCGGCAGGCACACCCGTACGCCGCCGACGGCCTCGGTGACGGCCCGCAGCGCCCGGAAGTCGACCGTCACGGTCGCGTCGAAGGTGACTCCGGTGAGCTGGGAGACCACCTTGCCGGTCAGCGCGGGGCCGCCGAAGAAGAGCGTCTCGCTCAGCTTGCTCGTGGCCCCGTCCGGCAGCTTCACCTCGCCGTCGCGCGGCAGGCTGATCAGGTAGGCCTGGGTGCGGTCGGCCGGCACGTGGATGATCATGACCGAGTCGGCCCGGCGGTTCGCCCGGTCCTGCCAGCGGATCCGGTTGTCGCTGCCCAGCAGCAGCACGTCCAGCGGGCCGGCCGGCGCCGGCTCAGCCGCGAACAGCTCGGCGGTGGGCACCGACGGTGACGAGGCGTGCTGCCACCTCTCCAGGACCACCGGAACCGCGGTTCCGGCCATCAGCACGGCCACGGCCGCTCCGGCCGCCCGGCGGATCAGGCGCCGGCGCTTGGCGCGTACCCAGGCGATATCGATCCCGGCCCGCACCGGGCCGACGGCCGGGGTCAGGGCCTCGTGCCGCTCGAAGGTGGCCCGCAGCTCTTCCTCGATCGGGGTCATCGGGCCTCCACGAACTCGGTACGGAGCGTGACGAGCGCTCGCGAGATGGACGAACGAACCGTGCCCACGGCACAGCCGAGCACCTCGGCGATCTCGGCATCCGGCAGATCCTCGTAGTAACGCAGCACCAGAGCGGCGCGCTGCTGACGCGGGAGCCGGGCCAGCATGGTCCAGACCCTGTCCCGCTCGGCGCTCTCCTGGGCGTGGTCGCTGGGCGCCGCGCGGGCCGGATCGGGCTCGGGCCGCAACAGCACCCGCCGGACCCACGAGCCCCGGCGCAGGTCGACGAACTGGTTGGTGAGCATCTTGCGGACGTACCCGTCCGGAGAGTCGCTGCCGGCGACCCGCCGCCAGTTCAGCTGGACCCGGACCATCGTCTCCTGCACGAGGTCCTGCGCCGTGTGCTGGTCACCGGTGAGCATGACGGCGTACCGCAGCAGGGCGCCGAGCCGGCTGTCGGCGAACTCCTCGTAGGTCACGGGCACCTCCGCTCCTACGACGGCCACGGACCCGCGAATCATTGCGCCGTCCGTCAAATCAGTCGCTGCCGATTGCCCCGCGCTGCGATCATCAGCCGGTGCTGCTCACCGTGACGACCACCCACCGGCCGGCCACCGACCTCGGTTATCTGCTGGTCAAGCACCCCGACAAGGTGCACTCCTTCGACGTGCCCACCGGTACGGCCCACGTCCTGTTCCCGGACGCGGCCGAGGACCGGTGCACCGCCGCGCTGCTGCTCGACGTCGACCCGCAGCGGCTCGGGGCGGCGCGCGGCGGTCGCAAGCAGCAGTCGGCGCCGGAGTCGTTCGCGCTGGGCCAGTACGTCAACGACCGCCCGTACGCGGCGTCCAGCCTGCTCGCCGGCGCGCTGGCCAAGGTGTTCCGCAGCGCCCTGCGCGGCGAGTCCAAGGACCGCCCGGAGCTGGCCGGCGCGGCCCTCCCGCTGGAGATCCACGTGCCGGTGCTGCGCTGCCGGGGCAGTGCGGCCGCCCTGTTCGAACCGCTGGGCTGGACGGTCACCGCGACGCCCATCCCGCTGGACGACGTGCCTTCAGGGCATCCGCTGGACGGCGACAGCCCGTACGTGAACCTCACCCTGACCGGCACGCTGCGGCTGGCCGACGCGCTCAACCACCTGTACGTGCTGCTGCCCGTCCTGGACGACGCCAAGCACTACTGGGTGGCGCCCGACGAGATCGACAAGCTGCTGCGCGCGGGCGAGGGCTGGCTGGCCGCCCACCCGGAGAAGGTGCTGATCACCCGGCGCTACCTGGCCCACCGGCGGTCGCTGGCGGCCAGCGCGCTGGAGCAGCTCGACCGGCTGGACCCGGACTCCGTCGACGCCCCGGCCGACACCGTGACCGACGAGGAGGCCGAGCTGCCGGTGGCCCGCAAGCAGTCGCTCGCCGAGCAGCGGCGCGACGCGGTCCTGGCGGCGCTGGCCGAGTCCGGCGCGACCCGGGTGCTCGACCTCGGCTGCGGCCAGGGGGCGCTGCTCGGCGCCCTGATCAAGGACCGCCGGTACACGCGGATCGTCGGCACGGACGTGTCCTCACGCGCCCTCGACCTGGCCCACAAGCGCCTGCGGCTGGACCGGGTGCCCGAGCGCCAGCGGGATCGCGTGACGCTGTGGCAGTCGGCGCTGACCTACCGCGACGACCGGCTGCGCGGCTTCGACGCGGCGGTGCTGATGGAGGTCATCGAGCACGTCGACCCGCCGCGCCTGCCCGCGCTGGAGGCGTCGGTGTTCGGCCACGCGAGCCCGGCGACGGTCGTCGTGACCACCCCGAACGTCGAATACAACGGCCTGTACGAGGGCCTGACCGGGATGCGGCACTCGGACCACCGCTTCGAGTGGACCCGCGCCGAGTTCCAGGAGTGGGCCGCACGCGTCGCGGCCGCGCACGGCTACCGGGTGAGCTTCCGGGGCGTGGGCGACGAGGACCAGAAGGCCGGTGCACCGACCCAGCTCGCCGTGTTCGTGAAGGAGGAGGCATGACCCAGATCGACATCCCGGAGCTCGCGCTCGTCGCGCTGGTCGGCATCTCCGGATCCGGCAAGTCGACCTTCGCCGGGCAGCATTTCCTGCCCACCCAGGTGCTGTCCTCCGACTACTTCCGCGGCCTGGTCGCGGACGACGAGAACGACCAGTCCGCGTCCGGCGACGCCTTCGACGTGCTGCACTACGTGGCCGGCAAGCGGCTGGCCGCCGGACGGCTCACCGTCGTCGACGCCACCAACCTGCAGCCGCACGCCCGGGCCGGGCTGGTCAAGGTCGCCCGCGAGCACGACGTGCTGCCGGTGGCCGTGGTCCTCGACGTGCCCGAGGCGCTGGCCTGGGAACGCACCCAGGGCCGGGCGGACCGTACCTTCGGCCGTCAGGTCCTCAACCGCATGCACCGGGACCTGCGCCGCTCGCTCGGGCAGCTGGCCCGGGAGGGCTTCCGCAAGATCCACGTGCTGCGCGGCGTGGAGGAGATCGCCGCCGCCTCGATCCGCTACGAGAAGCTGTTCAACGACAAGCGCGCGGTCACCGGCCCGTTCGACATCATCGGCGACGTGCACGGCTGCCGGGCCGAGCTGGAGACGCTGCTGGAGACCCTCGGGTACGCCCTGAGCCGCGACGACTCCGGCCGCCCGGTCGATGCCGTGCACCCGGAGGGCCGTACCGCGGTCTTCGTCGGTGACCTGGTCGACCGCGGCCCGGACTCCCCCGGCGTGCTGCGCCTGGTCATGGGCATGGTCGGGGCCGGCACGGCGATCTGCGTGCCGGGCAACCACGAGCAGAAGCTGGCCCGCAAGCTCAACGGCCGCAACGTGCAGCTCACCCACGGCCTGCCGGAGACCCTGGAGCAGCTCGGCCGCGAGGACGAGGCGTTCACCGCCCAGGTCCGCACCTTCATCGACGGCCTGGTCAGCCACTACGTGCTGGACGGCGGCAAGCTGGTGGTGGCCCACGCCGGCCTGAAGGAGGCCTACCAGGGTCGCGCCTCCGGCCGGGTCCGCTCCTTCGCCCTGTACGGCGAGACGACCGGCGAGACCGACGAGTACGGCCTCCCGGTCCGCTACCCGTGGGCCCGCGACTACCGCGGCTCGGCGGCGGTCGTCTACGGCCACACGCCGACCCCGGAACCGGAGTGGATCAACAACACCATCTGCCTCGACACCGGCTGCGTCTTCGGCGGCAAGCTGACCGCGCTGCGCTGGCCGACCCGCGAGCTGGTGTCGGTCCCCGCCGCCCGGGAGTACTACGCCCCGGCCCGTCCGCTGGTCCCGGTCGACACCAAGCCCGACGAGGGTCTCGACCTGGCCGACGTCACCGGCCGCCGGCACCTCGACTACGGGTACGGCCGCACCACGGTCGCCGCCGAGAACGCCGCCGCGGCGCTCGAAGTGATGAGCCGCTTCGCGCTGGACCCGGCCACCCTGGTCTGGCTGCCGCCGACGATGGCGCCGTGCTCGACGTCGACGCAGGAGGGCTACCTCGAGCACCCGGCGACGGCGTTCGCGGACCTGCGGTCGGCGGGCGTCGGCACGGTGGTGTGCGAGGAGAAGCACATGGGCTCCCGGGCGGTCGTCCGTGTCTCGCGTTCGGGGGCCGGGGACGCCATCTGGACCCGTACCGGGCGGCCGTTCTTCGACGCCGAGCGCAACACCACGCTGCTGGCCGGCGTGCGCGCGGCGGCCGGGAAGGTCTTCACCGAGCTGGACACCGAGTGGCTGCTGCTCGACACCGAGCTGCTGCCGTGGTCGGCCAAGGCCGGCGGGCTGATCCGCGAGCGGTACGCGGGAGTCGGTGCCGCGGGACGGGCCGCGCTGCCGGCTGCCCTGTCGGTGCTGGAGCAGGTGGCGGGGCGTGGCCTCGACGTCACGGAGCTGCGGGCGCGGCTGGAGCTGCGGGCGACGGAGATCGAGGGCTACTCGGCGGCGTACCGGGCGTACGTGCAGCCGACCGACGGGCTGACCGGTGTGACGCTGGCGCCGTTCGCGGTGCTGGCCGGGGAGAACGTCTCGTACCGGGACAAGGATCACGGCTGGCACCTGGACATCGCGGACAAGCTCGTCGCGGCGGATCCGGTGCTGTTCACCCCGACCCGGCGGATGGTGGTGGAGCTGGGCGATCCGGCCGCGGAACAGGCCGCGACCGACTGGTGGCTGGCGCTGACCGCGGCGGGCGGCGAGGGGATGGTGGTGAAGCCTTACGGCGGCCTGGGCGTGACCGACGCCAAGGGACGGCTGGTGCAGCCGGGGGTGAAGTGCCGGGGCCGGGAGTACCTGCGGATCATCTACGGACCGGAGTACACCCGTCCCGAGCAGCTGGAACGGCTGCGGCAGCGGTCGCTGGGCCGTAAGCGTGGCCTCGCGCTGCGCGAGCACGGCCTGGGGCTGGCGGCGTTGGACCGGCTGGCCGAGGGTGCGGCGCTGTGGCGGATCCACGAACTGGTCTTCGCCATCCTCGCGGCGGAATCGGAGCCGGTGGATCCCCGCCTGTAATCCACAGCATTCGTACAGGTGCCGGGCTTGCCGGGGCCGGTACCCTGGCTCCTCGTGGACATCCATGCGCTCTCCGAGCAGCTCGCCCTGAACCCGACCAACCCGAAGGAACTCCTGCAGACCTTCGGGTTGATCGGCGTCTGGGTGATCCTCTTCGCGGAGACGGGTCTGCTCGTCGGCTTCTTCTTCCCGGGCGACTCGCTGCTGTTCCTGGCGGGCGTGGCGGCCTCCCCGGTGGCCGACTCGATCTTCGGTGACGGCACCCGCATCTCGCTGGCCGGCCTGCTGATCGGCGCCCCGCTGTGCGCCATCGCGGGCGCCCAGCTGGGCCACCTGCTCGGCGCGAGGTACGGCCGCCGGATGTTCGAACGGCCCGACAGCAAGCTGTTCAAGCGCGAGTACGTGGAGAAGGCCGAGTACTACTTCGAGAAGTTCGGCCCGGCCAAGGCCGTGGTGCTGGCCCGCTTCATCCCGATCGTCCGCACGTTCCTCAACCCGGTGGCGGGCACCCTCGGCATGCCGGCCCGCCAGTTCTTCGTGTGGAACGTGGTCGGCGCGATCCTGTGGTGCGACGGCATCATCCTGGTCGGCTACCTGCTGGCCCAGCAGATCTTCGACGCCATCGGCGACAAGATCGACCGCTACATCCTGCCGGTGGTCGCCGTGATCGTGCTGATCTCGGTGCTGCCGATCATCATCGAGATGCTCCGCGAGCGGAAGGCGAAGAAGAACGCCGCCGCGGACCCGGGCCCGGCAACGGCGATCGGCGTCGTGGCGGCGGCGACCGTGGCCGGCATGGCCGAGGCGATCGTCGATCACGACGACGACGAACACCGCGACCACCGCGACCACCGCCCCCGGCACTCCGCCTAGGAAGATTCCCGCGGCCGGGCAGCAGGTCTCCGGACACGACGATCCGGCCCCTTGGGTCCGCCGCGTCTCCTGGAACCTGGCAGCCAGCCGCTGGCGACGATTACGCACGGTCCGTGCATTCCACAGCCGCTAGCGGCCGAGCCGGCCGTCGACGGGCCCGGACTCGAGCGGCTCGCGCTGATCGAGGCCCTGGCCACCCTGCCGGCCGCGCAGCGGCGGGCGATGGTGCTGCGCTATCTGGCCGATCTTCCCCGTCGTCGCCGCCGTGCCGGTGTCCTCGCGGTAGCCGCCGGTGGGGATCGCCATAGTGAGCACCGCCACGGTGCTGTCCGTGGTCGACACCGACCGGGCAGCCTCACCAGCGGCCGTACCCGGCCCGTCGTCCGCCCGGCCGCCGCTCTCCGAGGGCTGGTCTCAAGGAGCTGACGTCGGCGGCGGAGGCGGCGCTCGGCCTCAACAACATCAGTAATGCCGAGCCGAGAAAGGCGGGCCAGCCCGCGATCGTCTCCTCCGGCGGCAACCCCGTCCGCGCCATAGAGGTCAGCGGCGGGTCGTCCGGCAGCAGCGAGACCAGTGCGTACGTGGTGGAGGCGTCGACGTCCAGATGGAGGCCGACCAGGCGGCCGCCGGGCACGCCGCTGTCGCTCACCTCACCCGCCTGCGCTGAGATGGACACAGAACGCCCCGCGACCGGCTCGGTCGGAACCGGCCGCAGGGCTTTCCGTGGTCAGACGGAGACGGCCGAAGGTGACGCGGCCAGCCGGTCCAGGAACTCCTCCGGCACTTCGCGGAGGTTGTCCAGCCGGCCCAGGGTCAGCGCCCGATAGGTCAGCGCCGCGGCTTCCTCCAGGTTGCGGGCCCGTTTGTGGGCCAGCTCGACGGAGTCGGCCATGACCACAGAGCCGTGCTGGCTGAGCACCAGACAGTCTGTGCCGTCGGCCGCCATCGCCGCCGTCAGCGCTGCCACCTCGGTGCTGCCCGGCAGGCGGAACGGCACAGTGGAGACACGCTTCAGGTAGAAGGCGTGGTCGGTCGTCACGATGCGGATGTGCTCACCGAGCGCATCCAGGAGCAGCGCCGTCTGCGGGTGCAGGTGGACCACCGCGTTCACGTCCGGGCGGGCGCGGTACAACGCCAGGTGGAGGGCGATTTCGCTGGTCGGGGCCAGCCGTGGTGACGGCAGCGGGCCGACGGTCGCGGGCGCGCCGTCGGAGATGCGTACCGGTGCGAAGCTGGTCCGGCTGAGTCTGTCCAGCCAGGCACCGCTCGCGGTGACCCAGCAGGCGTCCTCGTCGGGGATCCGGGCGGACAGATTGCCGCCGGAGCCACAGACCAGTCCGGCCTGGACCACGTCGTAGCCCACGTGCGCGAGCTGGTCGCGCAGATCGCCGGGCACGTAGTTCAACCCGTCAACTCCTCGGGTCCGGGGGGTGGATCCTGATGGAGGTGGCCCGCCTGGCGTCACGCCCCATGAACGGTGACGCCAGGCTTTGTCGGGTCTGCTCAGCGGGCCTTTTTGGTGGCCCGCTTGCGCGGCGGGGTCAGCAGGTCCGCGATCGTCGCGATCGCGCTGGGGACCAGCCGGTAGTACGCCCACACGCCGCGCTTCTCACGCTCGAGCAGGCCGGCCTCCGTCAGGATCCGCAGGTGGTGACTCACCGTCGGCTGCGACAACCCCAGCGGGGCCGTCAGGTCGCAGACGCAGGCTTCACCGTCCGTAGCGGACTGGATGAGGCTGAGCAGCCGCAACCGAGCCGGGTCGGCGAGTGCCTTGAGCACTCCCGCCAGTCGCTCGGCATCGGCACGTTCAATTGGCTCGCCGGCAAGCGGCGAGATCTGAGGCATTGTCATTTCCGCCAACGCAGTTCCCACGATCTCCATCCTTCCACCAACTGCATCGATTCTCCTGCATGTGCGCAGGAACGAACCGGCTAACTTTCAGGCCGTAAGGCCGAGATCGGTCGAACGGTAGGCCGATCGGTACGTCTGTCCGGCACCCCGCACGGGCAGCGTCCGCACTCCGATCGAACCATTCCGCGACACCGACTTCGGTCTCTGCCTCCTGCAACGCCTCAGTCGCCGTCAGGTCGCTGGTCAACGTCGTCGAGCTCTCGATCCCCGCCCCCGGAGTGAGCCGCCCCACATTGTTGATTCACGATCCGTTCCGCGGCCGTCCGACGCCCGCCCGGTCGTCGGAACTGTCCTGGTACTGCACGGTCACACGGCGTGGGTCGACAACACAGTCAACTTCACGACCCGATGAAAGCACGACACAACGCTGCGCGACGGGCAATTCAGTGATGAATTTACGCAGGTCGTGATGGGCTTCCATCACATCGAGCGTACTGGCTGCCGCAAAACTGGAACGTTCTGCCCCGCCAGGGCGGAAAGGAACTATTGACCCACGGCAAAGCCCGGCCTCAACAGTAAATATTGTTAACTGAGAGGCCCCGCGCACCCCGTTTCCGACAGGTATAGACGCAGCTCAAAGCACCTTTCCGCCGCACCCCGCCCGGGGCGGCACCCAACGACGGTCATCGAACGAGTACGCACCGACACCGTTGTCATCGCGCCACGTCTGCCCGTCCAGCGAAAAACCCGCACCGAGCGGCAAGACGAAAGCGTCCGGACAGCGGTGGCCGGCACATCCTCGTCCGTCAACGGTACCCGTTCGGGTGACGCACATCCGTCGATGCCGGTAGGCCCGTCAGCTGGACGGACGTGACCAGTACTCATCATCGGGGCCCGGTCCGGCCGGCGACTCACCCGGCACGGATGGCCCGGCGGGCCCGGCGGCGGGGGGCGGAGAGCCGTAAACCCCCGATGGTGGCGCCGAGTAACCACCCGTTGGTGGCGGGCCGTAACCGGCCGGCGGCGGCGGATATCCGCCGGGCGGGCCGTAGGCCGGGGTGCTGCCGGGCGGCCCGTAGCCGGGGACACCATAGGTGGGTGCGCCGTAGTTCGGGGCGCCCGGCTGCGGGGCGGCGAAGGGATCCGGCGGCAACGGCTTGGGCGCGCGGCCGAAGAACGTGCCCGGGCTCGCCAGCAGCAGCACCCCGACGATGACGTAACCGAGCATCTGAGCGATCCCCAGGGCCACGTTCAAGGGAATCCACGACCCCGGATACGCGTCGGAGAGCGCGGCGGACAGCGAGCCCGGCACCGGGTCGCCGGCGCGCTCCACGGCCACTGTGGCGGTCGAGGCGCAGCCGGCCAGCAGCCCCAGCCCGGCGACGACCCAGGTGGCGATCCGGGCGGCGTTGCTGCCCCGGCGCAGACCCAGCGCCAGGACGACGTAGAGCGCGAAGAGGATCACGGCGAGCACGGCACCGAGCGCGGCACCGATCCAGACCACCGTGACGAAGCCGTCGACGTCCACGCTGTTCGCTCCGCCGGCCGCGGCGCGGAACCGGTCGACCGTGCCGGGGGCGACGGCCAGCGTGGCGATCGCGTACGCCAGGCCGGCCACCGCCATGACGATCAGCAGGACCGATGCCGACGCCACCGATGCCGGCCGGCGGGGCGCGGTGGTGGGGGCCGGTGCGGCTGCCGGCGGCTGCATTGCGTACGACATGGACGTCTCCCGGGTGATCCGTTGCGGACGAACCTACCTGGACGCGCGACGCGCCGCCGGGATACCCGGCGGCGCGAGACGAGCGAGGGTCAGGCGGGATCGGTCGGCGACCGGCCCGGCTTGTCGTCCGACGGCGGCGGCGACGCGGGCGGCGACGGCGGACTCCACGGATCGGTGGGCGGCACGCTGCCCGTGTGCGGGTCGCCGCCGGTCGGGTCCTGGGCGGAAACCGCGCCGGCGCCGGAAGCGGGCGGCGGGGTCGCGTCGCCGGCACCGCCGGGCGGTGAGCTCTGCGGATACGGCGGCTGACCACCCGGGCCCGGATACGGCGGCTGGCCGGGCTGACCCGGGTACGCCGGCCCGGGGTAGCCCTGGCCGGGCTGACCCGGCCCGGGCTGGCCGGGGTAGGTCGGGTACGGCGACTGGCTCGGGTATCCCGGGTACGCCGCCGGCTGGCCCGGATAACCCGGGTACGGGTTCAGCGGGTCCCACGCGGCCTGCGGCTTGCGGAAGAAAGTGTTCGCGGCCGGCAGCGCCAGCAAAATCACCGCACCCAGCAGCGCCAGCACGACCAGCACGGTCAGCAGTGTGGAGATCGGGGTGAACCAGCCGGGCAGCTCGTCGGAGAGCCGGGCCTCGACCTCGCTGGCGCTGGGCCCCGAGGTGTTCCCGGCGTCCAGGTTCATCCCGCTGGTCGCGGCGTTGCCGAGCAGGCCGAAGCCGTTGCAGCAGAGGAAGATGCCGCCGACCACCCAGGTCGTGATGCGGGCGCCCTGCTTGCCGCGGTTGTTGTAGATCGCCAGGATGGCCAGGCCGGCGGCGAAGAGAATGTTGATCACCACGCCGACCACGCTGGCCGCCACGATGACGCTCTCGGTGCCGGCTCCCGCGGTGTCGGAGTAGAGGTCGGAGTAGACGCGCCGGATCGTGCCGATCGTGGTCAGCGACAGCACCGCGGAGATGATCGAAGCGGCCGCGCTGAAGTAGAGCAGGTACGACGAGACGGAGACGACCGTCGGGCGGGCCCGGGTGGGGGGCGTTCCCGGGTACATCGGATCAGACACGGCGTTACCTCCTAGATCCACCACGGTATCGGGCGGCTGCCAGATCCGTCGACCGGCCGACATCAAGCCCCCAGCTGTGGCAACATCGCCCGATGTACGACGAAATCGCCTGAAACAGGTCGCTCGTTCAGGGGGACGACACAGGTCGAACGTGACCCCTACACTTCCATCCGTGGCGCGCCGCAGGCACCAGAGTCCAGCGGTGACGCCCCCTGCCCGGCCGAGTCGCCGCCCCCGCCCAACGCACGCCGGGGGCCAGGCAGACCGGATACGGGCACCTTCCCGATTGCGCCGGCCGCGTGAGGTTGCCGCGGCCGTCCCAGACTCGACAAGGACCGGTGAGTCCCATGCCCCACGCAGACACCCTGACCGTCGTGCACCATGACGACACGAGAACCAGCTACACCGACGTCCGGTACCAGTTGCACCGCGACGGCATCAGGATCTGGTCGTCCGACGGCGAGCACGCCATCACGGACATCTTGATGACCCACGCCTACCGGCAACGGGAGGCGCGGGCCAGCTGACAGACGAGAACCGGGGCACCCGATCGGGTGCCCCGGTTTTTTCATGCCCGGCGTACGGACAGACCGTCCTTGCCCTCACTGAGGTCGACCCGGACCGTGTCCCCGTCGACGATCTCGCCCGCGAGCAGCGCCCGGGCCAGCGAGTCGCCGATCGAGGACTGGACCAGCCGGCGCAGCGGACGCGCACCGTAGATCGGGTCGAAGCCGCGCTCACCCAGCCACTGCACCGCGGCCTCACCCACCTCGAGGGCGAGCCGGCGGTCGGCGAGCCGGTGCCGCAGCCGGTCCAGCTGAATGTCCACGATGGCCGCCAGATCCTGCGAGGTCAGCGCCTTGAACACCACGATGTCGTCGAGCCGGTTGAGGAACTCGGGCTTGAAGTGGGCCCGGACGGTGGCCATCACCTCCTCGCGCCGTTCCTCCTCGCCCAGGGTGAAGTCGGAGATGACCGACGAGCCCAGGTTGGAGGTCAGCACCAGGATGGCGTTGCGGAAGTCGACCGTACGGCCCTGACCGTCGGTGAGCCGGCCGTCGTCGAGCACCTGCAGCAGCACGTCGAAGACGTCCGGGTGGGCCTTCTCGACCTCGTCCAGCAGCACCACCGAGTACGGCCGGCGCCGCACGGCCTCGGTGAGCTGGCCGCCCTCCTCGTAGCCGACGTATCCGGGCGGGGCGCCCAGCAGCCGGGCCACGGAGTGCTTCTCGCCGTACTCGCTCATGTCGATGCGGACCATGGCCCGCTCGTCGTCGAAGAGGAAGCCGGCCAGCGCCTTGGCCAGCTCGGTCTTGCCGACGCCGGTGGGGCCGAGGAACAGGAAGCTGCCGGTCGGGCGGTCCGGGTCGGCCACTCCGGCCCGGGCCCGGCGTACGGCTCCGGAGACGGCGGCCACGGCCTCGGTCTGGCCGACCACCCGGGCCTGCAGTGACTCCTCCATGCGGAGCAGCTTGGCGGTCTCGCCCTCCATCATCCGGCCGGCCGGGATGCCGGTCCACGAGGCGATGACCTCGGCGATGTCGTCGGCGCCGACCTCCTCCTTGACCATCGGCGGCTCGGTCTTCTCCTCCTCCGCCGCGGACGCGCTCTCGATCTCGGCCATCAGCGCGGGGATCTCCTGGTACTGCAGGCGGGACGCCTTCTCCCACTCCGCGTCGCGCTGCGCGCGCTCCAGCTCCGCCTGGGCCTCGTCGAGCTTCTTCTTCAGCTCACCGACCCTGTTCAGGCCGCCGCGCTCGCGCTCCCAGCGGGCGTTCAGGGCGGTCAGCTCCTCCTCGCGGTCGGCGAGGTCACGCTCCAGCCGCTCCAGCCGGGCGACCGAGGCGGGGTCGGTCTCCTTGGCCAGCGCGAGCTTCTCGACCCGCATCCGGTCGACCTGCCGCTGCAGCTGGTCCAGCTCCACCGGGCGGGAGTCGATCTCCATGCGCAGCCGGGAGGCGGCCTCGTCGATCAGGTCGATGGCCTTGTCCGGCAGGAACCGGTCGCTGATGTAGCGGTCCGAGAGCGCCGCGGCGGCGACGAGCGCGGCATCGGTGATCTGCACCCGGTGGTGCGCCTCGTAGCGGCCCTTCAGCCCGCGCAGGATGCCGATCGTGTCCTCGACCGTGGGCTCGCCGACCACGACGGGCTGGAAGCGCCGCTCCAGGGCGGGGTCCTTCTCGATGTGCTCGCGGTACTCGTCCAGCGTGGTCGCGCCGACCATCCGCAGCTCACCGCGGGCCAGCATCGGCTTGAGCATGTTGCCGGCGTCCATCGAGCCCTCGCCCTTGCCGGCGCCGACGACGGTGTGCAGCTCGTCGAGGAAGGTGACGACCTGGCCGTTGGAGTTGCGGATCTCCTCGAGCACGCTCTTGAGGCGCTCCTCGAACTGGCCGCGGTACTGCGCGCCGGCGACCATCGCGCCGAGGTCGAGCGAGACCAGCTTCTTGTCGCGCAGGGTCTCCGGGACGTCGCCGGCCACGATCCGCTGGGCCAGGCCCTCGACGATGGCGGTCTTGCCGACGCCCGGCTCACCGATCAGCACCGGGTTGTTCTTGGTGCGCCGGGAGAGCACCTGGACCACCCGGCGGATCTCGGCGTCGCGGCCGATCACCGGGTCGATCTTGCCCTCGCGGGCCAGCGCGGTCAGGTCCACGCTGTACTTCTCCAGCGCCTGGTACGTCTGCTCGGGCTCGGCGGTGGTGACCCGCCGGTCGCCGCCCCGGACCGCCGGGAAGGCGCCGACCAGGGTCTCCTCGGTGGCTCCGGCGTCGCGCAGGGTCTTGCCCACCGCGCCGCCGACGCGGGCCAGGCCGGCCAGCAGGTGCTCGGTGGAGACGTACTCGTCGCCGAGCGGCTTGGCGATCAGCTCGGCCTCACCGATCGCGTTGACGAACTCGCGCGACAGGCTGGGCTCGGCGGTGGAGGAGCCGCGGGCGGAGGGCTGCTGCTCGACGGCGCGTACGGCCGCGCGCCGGACGTCGGCCGGATTGGCGCCGACCGCGCGCAGCAGCGCCGACGCGGTGGAGCCACCGGTGTCGAGCAGCGAAAGGAGCAGATGCCACGGCTCGACGGTGGCGTGGCCCCGCTGATTCGCGTCGGCTACCGCACCGGTGATGACGTCGCGGCTCTTGGTGGTCAGGCGTTCGGCGTTCATGAGCTCCCCTGGATCGGATCTTCCCCAGTAGTGCAGCAATCCGAGACTTGAGCGTATTCCACTCAACTCTACGTCGGCCACTCACCCGAACCCGGGGGTAATCGGCATCACCATGGGCAATGCCCCACGATGGCCGTAGCGTGGCCGTAATGGCCCAGGAAACATCGTCTCAGCTCGGGTCACGCATCGGTCGGGCTCTGCTCCCGCTCGGATTCCTCTTCCTGGCCGTCGGCATCTCAACCGCCCTGTTCAACCCGTTCCTGTCGCTGTTCCTCAGCACGGACGTGGACGCCGGGCCCGTGAAGATCACGTTCTTCCTGATCGTCGCGCCGCTCGGCGGTGTGCTCGGCTCGGTGCTCGTCGGCCGGCTCTCCGACCGGCGGCCGATCCGGCGCCGGCTGCTGATCGCCGGCGCGGTGGCCGGCCTGATCGGCACCGGCCTGACCGCGGTCGTCCGTGACTACTGGGTGCTGCTCGCCCTGGCGGTCACCGCCTTCGCGCTGGCCGGGTCGCTGTTCCCGCAATCCTTCGCGTACGCCCGGCAGGTCCTCGAACGCGACGACCCGGCCCGCGCCGCGCTCGGCATCAGCGCCCTGCGCACGGTCTTCTCGCTCGCCTGGGTGGCCGGCCCGCCGCTGGCCGCGTTCCTGCTCGACGCCGGCAGCTTCGTCTGGGTCTACGGCACCGCCGCCCTGATGTACGCCCTCGCCGCCGTCGTCGCGATCTTCTGGCTGGACGAGGTCCCGGCGCCCGCGGCCGCCACCCCCGACACCCCGGATGCGCCCGTCGACGACCGCCTGGACGCGCCGAGGTGGACGCTGTGGCTCACCGCCGCCGCCTTCACCCTGCTCCAGACGCCGCTGACCCTCGCGGTGCAGGCCCTGCCGCTGTTCATCAGCGCCGACATCGGCGGCGACGTCGGCGACGCCGGGCTGCTGCTCGGGCTCTGCGCCGCGCTGGAGATCCCGCTGATGCTGGGCCTGGGCGTGCTGGCCACCCGGCTGCCGCTGCGCGGGCTGCTGTTCGGCGGGGCCGCCTGCGGTGTCGCGTACTACGCGCTGGTCGCCGTGGCCACCGACCTCTGGCTGCTCATCGGCGGGCAGGTGCTCAACGCGTTGTTCATCGCCGCGGTCTCCGGGCTGGGCATCTCCTACATGCAGAACATGCTGCCCCGGCAGCCCGGACGGGCCACGACCCTGTTCACGAACTCGTTCCCGCTCGGCGCGATGCTGGCCGGACCGCTGTTCGGCGTCGCCCAGCACTTCGACTACCGGCTCGCGTACTGGCTGTGCACCGGGCTGTGCGGGGCCGGGCTGCTGCTCCTGATCGTGGTACGTAACGAGCGCGTACCGCAGCCGGCCTGACTGATCCGTTACCGTTGAGGGCGTGCGCGTACGGGTAGAGCAGACTCCACTGCCGGGGATCGGTGTCCGGCACGACCTGGTGACCTCGTCGGGCCGTACGGTCGGGGTGGTCTCACACCGCAACGGCCGCCGCGACCTGGTGCTCTACGACGTGGACGACCCCGACGCCTGCCTGGCGTCGATACCGCTCACCGACGACGAGGCGGAGGCGCTCGCCGACGTCCTCGGCGCGTCCCTCATGCTCGGCCAGCTCGCCGGTCTGCGGCAGCAGGCCGCGGGTCTGCTCACCGAGCAGATCGCCCTGCCCGCCGGCTCGCCGTTCGTCGGCCGCCGCCTGGGTGACACCCGCACCCGCACCCGCACCGGCGCGTCCATCGTGGCCGTCCTGCGCGACCGCGAGGTGATCGCCTCCCCCGGCCCGTCCTTCGGTTTCGAGGCGAACGACGTCGTCGTCGCCGTCGGCACCCGCGAAGGTCTGGACGGCGTCACTGCCATCCTGGCCGGCGACACCGGCGACTGAGGCACCGCCGGTGCACAGCACGACGATCCTCTTGATCGAGGTCGGCGCGCTTCTCTTCGCGCTCGGCATGCTCGGGCGGATCGGCCGCCGCTTCGGGCTCTCACCCATCCCGCTCTACCTGCTCGCCGGGCTCGCCTTCGGGCACGGCGGTTTCCTGCCGCTGTCGGCCAGCCAGGAGTTCATCGAGGTCGGCGCCGAGATCGGCGTCATCCTGCTGCTGGTCATGCTGGGCCTGGAGTATTCGGCCAGCGAGCTCGTCGGCAACCTGCGCTCGGCCGCGCCCGCCGGCGTGGTCGACGCTGTGCTCAACGCCCTGCCCGGGGCCGGTTTCGCGTTCCTGCTCGGCTGGGGCTGGGAGGCCGCGCTGGTGCTGGCCGGGATCACCTGGGTGTCGTCGTCCGGGGTGATCGCCAAGGTGCTCGGCGACCTGGGCCGCATCGGTAACCGCGAGACCCCGGTGATCCTGTCGGTGCTGGTCATCGAGGACCTGGCGATGGCGTTCTACCTGCCGCTGGTCACCGCCGTGCTGGCCGGGGTGGGGCTGATCGGCGGGCTCAAGGCGCTGGCCGTCGCGGTGCTCACGGTGGTCGCGGTGCTGGTCGTGGCGATCCGGTACGGCCACGCGATCTCCAGCTTCATCTCGGTCAAGGACGCCGAGGCGCTGCTGCTCAGCGTGCTGGGGCTGACGCTGTTCGTCGCCGGGGTGGCCGCCGAGCTGAAGGTGTCCGCTGCTGTGGGCGCCTTCCTGGTGGGAATCGCGCTCTCGGGGCCGGTCGCTCACCACGCGACGCAGATCCTGTCGCCGTTGCGCGACCTGTTCGCGGCGGTCTTCTTCGTGTTCTTCGGGCTCTCCACCGATCCCGCCGCGATGCCGCCGGTGCTGCTGCCCGCGCTGGGGCTGGCCGTCCTGACCATGTTGACCAAGGTGCTGACCGGCGTTGTCGCTGCCCGGCGGGCCGGCATCGCGCTTCCCGGCCAGGTACGCGCCGGGCTGGCCCTGATGCCGCGCGGTGAGTTCTCGATCGTCATCGCCGGGCTGGCCGTGGCCTCCGGCGTCGAACCCGAGCTGGCGCCGCTCGCGACCGCCTACGTGCTCATCACCGTGGTGACCGGGCCGATGCTGGCCCGCCTGTCGGACTACGCCTGGTTCAAGGCAATGATCCGGAAAAGGACGACTGTGCACCGGCCGGTGGAAGCCGTTCCCGCTGTTGAATGACCTTTTCCGCGCTCAGCGAGCGCTAAGCTACTGACCAGTATCCGAAAGTGATCTCTGACGACTTCCGTAGAACACTCACCTCGCGCTAACGTGTCGCCGCGACAACAACGTGTTATCGGGTGACCAGCGACTCGCCGGATGCAGGGGGATGCCTTCCCAGCGGGTCAGCACGGCCCTCTGCCGGGGAGGACGGCGGCATGAGTGAGCTAAACGAGGCGGCGTCGTGACCGTGCGTGAGTCGGCTTTCTTCGGGTTCGTGAACCCGGTCGATCCACGGCCGGAAGAGCTGCAGGCCTGGGCCTACCACCCCGAGGCCGTGCCGCTGGACGCCATGCCGTCCGACTGGGACCTGCTCATCGCCGGTGACGTGCTCGCGCCGACCCTGTTCGAGCTGGCGATGGACCGGCAGTGCCCGGCCCGGCGCTTCGCGCTGCACTGCATGTACATCTACGCGGCCGACGGTGTCCGGCCCAACGCGACGTCGCAGCGCAAGCGCCGCCTGAAGAAGTACGTGGAGCGCGCGGAAGAGGTCGGCGACGAGCCGATGGCGATGTGGGCGCACAACTGCCGGGTGCTGATGACCCGCCCCGAGCTGTTCGAGTACGAGGACTGGATCGAGGGTGGCCTGGTGCGCCACCCCCGACGCCTCGCCGCCTTCGGCCGCCGCTGAGGGGCTCCTACCGCTCGCCGGAGCGCCGCGGGCGCCACACCACAAGCGCGGTCGACGGCCGTTCCTGTCGCACCAGGTCACGCCCCGGGTACGGCCCGACCGACTCCAGCTGCGCGATCCGCTGGTACGCCTCGCCGAGCTGCTGTTCCAGCTCGGCCACGCGTTCCTGCAGCTCGCCCACGAGCTGCTCGAGCCCGATGATCCGCTTGATGCCGGCCAGGTTGACGCCCTCTTCCTGGCTCAGCTTCTGCACCTCACGCAGCAGTGCGACGTCACGCTCGCTGTAGCGGCGACCGCCGCCACCGGCCCGGCCGGGCTGCACCAGGCCGAGCCGGTCGTACTGGCGCAGCGTCTGCGGGTGCATCCCGGCCAGCCGCGCCGCGACGGAGATGATCAGGACCTTGGCGTCGGAGGCCTGCTCCCACGAGATGCTGATCTCTTCATACATGTGCCACCTCCTGACAAGGGTCCTGACCTAGCCGCGGCGCAGCCGGGCCTCGATGCGCTCCCGCTCGGCGTTGGGCGTGAGCTTGGCGAACTGCTCGAGCGCGTCCCGGGCCTCGGTGGGCACCGCGGCCGGGGACGGGACCTGCACCTCGACGGTGACCAGCAGATCGCCGGCCTGGCCGTCGCGCCGCTGCACACCTTTGCCGCGCGCCCGCAGCGTGCGGCCGCTCGGCGTGCCGGCCGGCACCCGCAGTGTCACGGGCGTGTCCAGCGTGGGGACGCGCAGATCGGTGCCGAGCACCGCCTCCGCGAACGTGATCGGCACGGTCAGCGTGATGTCGTCGCCGGTCCGCCCGAAGATCTCGTCCGGCCTCACCTTGACCTGCACGTACAGGTCGCCGGCGGGGCCGCCCTTGTCGCCCGGCTCGCCTCGGCCGGAGAGCCGGATGCGCTGGCCGTCGGCGACCCCGGCGGGGAAGCGGACATTGATGGTGCGGTTCTTGGTGACGCCGCCGGTGCCCCGGCACTCGGGGCACTTCTCGTCGACGATGCTGCCCGCGCCCTGGCACTCGCGGCACGGCTCGGAGAAGCTGAACGACCCCTGGTTGCGGGAGATCAGCCCGGAGCCGTGGCACTGCGGACACGTGCGCGGCACCGTGCCGGGCTTGGCGCCGTTGCCGTGGCAGGTGTCGCAGACCCCCGGCGACCGCAGCGTCAGCGGCAGCGTCGTGCCCTTGACCGCGTGCGCGAAGTCGAGCGTGACCTCGGCCTCGACGTCCCGGCCACGCTGGGGTCCCCGGCGGGCGCCCGCTCCCGCTCCGCCGGCGCCACCGCCGGAGAAGATGGAGCTGAAGATGTCGGAGAAGCCCGCGCCGCCGAACCGGCGGTCACCGGACCCGCCGCCCTGACCGGCCCCGCTGAACCCGCCGCCGAACAGGTCGGACGGGTCGAACTGGGAACCGCCCGGACGGGCGCCCCGGCGGAACGCGCCCGAGCCGAACAGGGAGCGCATCTCGTCGTACTCGCGGCGCTTCTTGTCGTCGGAGAGCACGTCGTACGCCTCGGACGCGGCCTTGAACCGGTCCTCGGCGTCCTTGTTGCCCGGGTTGTGGTCCGGGTGGTTCTCCCGGGCCAGCTTGCGGTACGCCTTCTTGATCTCGTCGGCGGAGGCGGACTTGCCCACCCCGAGAACGGCGTAGAAGTCCTTCTCCAGCCAGTCCTTCGAACTCATCCAGCCCACCTCCTCCACCGGCTCGTCGTCATAGGGGCCGAGGTCCCGCCCACCGTGCGGTGGGCGGGACAGGTGCTCGTCACTCGGGGTCGGCGACCGCGACCAGGGCGGGCCGCAGCAGCCGCTCGCCCAGGGTGTAACCGCGGCGCATCACCTCGACGCAGGTCGGCTCCGTGACGTCGGCCGACGTCAGGTGCGCGACGGCCTCGTGCCGGGTCGGGTCGAAGGGGTCACCCTTCTCGCCGAACGCCACGAGCCCGAGCTTGCCGACCGACGTGCCGAGCGCCTCGGCCACGGTGGCGAACGGACCGTTCAGGTCACCGTGCTCGCGGGCCCGGTCGATGTCGTCCAGCACCGGCAGCAGCGCGGTGAGCACCGAGCCGGTGGTCTGCTCGGCCGCCACGCTGCGGTCACGGTCGACGCGCTTGCGGTAGTTGGCGTACTCAGCCGTCACTCGCTGCAGGTCCCGGGTGCGCTCTTCGAGCTCGGTGCGCAACGCCTCCAGTTCGGCGCCGAGGGCGGGCGTGTCGACTACCACGCCCTCCTCCGGCTCCTCGGCAGCGCGGTGCGCGCCTCCCGTGGACTCCTCCTCGGCCTGCTTGGCCACCTTGGTGTCCTTACCTTTCACGTCGATCTTGCGCCGGTCCCGGATGACGACGCGCTCGGTTGCCTCACCGTCGTTCCCGTCGTCGGACCGGCTCACTTCTTGTCGTCCTCGACGATCTCGGCGTCCACGACGTCGTCAGCGCCGGCGTTCGGGCCCGCGCTCGCGCCCGCCGCACCGGCACCCGCGCCACCCGGGGCGTCCTGCGTGCCGTCGGGGCCGGGAGCGCCCTGCGTGCCGTCCTGGTTCTGCTGCGCGTACAGCAGGGAACCGGCCTGCTGGGAGACCGAGGCCAGCTTCTCGTGCGCGGTCTTGATCTTCTCGATGTCGCTGCCACCCAGCGCGCCGCGCAGGTCGCCCAGCGCCTCGCTGATCTGGTTGCGCGAGTCCTCGGGCAGCTTGTCGCCGCTCTCGGCCAGGAACTTCTCGGTCTGCCACTGCAGCTGCTCGGCCAGGTTGCGCGTCTCCGCGTCCTCCTTGCGCTGCTTGTCCTCGTCGGCGTGGTCCTGGGCGTCGCGCATCATGCGCTCGATGTCGTCCTTCGGCAGCGCGGAGCCGCCGGTGATCGTCATCTTCTGCTCCTTGCCGGTGCCCATGTCCTTGGCGGCCACGTGCACGATGCCGTTCGCGTCGATGTCGAAGGTGACCTCGATCTGCGGCACGTTGCGGGGCGCCGGGGGCAGGCCGGTCAGCTCGAAGGTGCCGAGCTTCTTGTTGTACGCCGCGATCTCGCGCTCGCCCTGGAAGACCTGGATCAGCACGGACGGCTGGTTGTCGTCGGCCGTGGTGAAGACCTCGGAGCGCTTGGTCGGGATGGTGGTGTTGCGCTCGATGAGCTTGGTGAAGATGCCGCCCTTGGTCTCGATGCCCAGCGACAGCGGGGTCACGTCGAGCAGCAGGACGTCCTTGACCTCACCCTTGAGCACACCGGCCTGCAGGGCGGCGCCGACGGCGACGACCTCGTCCGGGTTGACACCCTTGTTGGGGTCGCGGCCGGTCATCGACTTGACCAGGTCGGACACCGCGGGCATGCGGGTGGAGCCGCCGACCAGGATGACGTGGTCGACGTCCTGGATCTTGATGCCGGCGTCCTTGATGGCCTGCTCGAACGGGCCCTTGCAGCGGTCCAGCAGGTCCTGGGTCATGCGCTGGAACTCCGACCGGCTCAGGGTCGTGTCCAGGTGCAGCGGACCGGCCGGGCCGGCGGTGATGTACGGCAGGTTGATGCTGGTGGTCGACGCGGCCGAGAGCTCGATCTTCGCCTTCTCGGCGGCCTCACGCAGACGCTGCAGGGCCATCTTGTCGGTGGAGAGGTCGATGCCGTGCTCGCCGCGGAAGGTCTTGACCAGGTGGTCGATGACGCGCTGGTCCCAGTCGTCGCCGCCGAGGTGGTTGTCACCGGAGGTCGACTTGACCTCGATGACGCCCTCGCCCAGCTCCAGCAGGGAGACGTCGAAGGTGCCGCCGCCGAGGTCGAAGACCAGGACGGTCTGCTCCTTGGAGCCCTTGTCCAGGCCGTACGCCAGCGCGGCCGCGGTGGGCTCGTTGACGATGCGCAGGACGTTGAAGCCCGCGATCTCACCGGCCTCCTTGGTGGCCTGGCGCTGCGCGTCGTTGAAGTAGGCCGGGACGGTGATGACCGCGTCCGTGACCGACTCGCCGAGGTACGCCTCGGAGTCGCGCTTGAGCTTCATGAGCACCCGCGCCGAGATCTCCTGCGGGGTGTACTTCTTGCCGTCGATGTCGACGGACCAGTTGGTGCCGACCTCCCGCTTGACCGAACGGATCGTCCGGTCGGGGTTGGTCACCGCCTGACGCTTGGCGACCTCGCCGACGAGCACCTCGCCGTTGCGCGCGAAGGCGACGATGGACGGCGTCGTCCGGGAGCCTTCGGCGTTCGCGACGACGGTGGGCTCACCGCCCTCGAGAACGCTGACGCAGGAGTTCGTGGTGCCGAGGTCGATGCCGACCGCTCGTGCCATGTTCGCTTCCTCGCTTCATTGCCGGTTGCAAGTCTCGGTACTCAAGTTGAGTGGACCGGACTCAATGATGCCACGACGATCCAACTCCGCAAGCCAGAGTTGAGTCAAGGCGGCGCAAGTCACTGTCAGCAGGTACCTGTCCGGTCACGGCGACGGGGTACCTGTTGTGGGGAATGCATAGATCAGGCACGCTTTACCCGTGACGACGCACGGTGACGCGGTCGGTCCGTCGGCCACTCCCGCCGTAGCCGACCCACCCCCCACAAAAGCCCAGTCCAACGGCGCGCCCGCAGCTGCGGGCGCCAGCAAACCCGACAAATCATCCGGTACGGTCGCAGACGCGACAACCGCAGGTCCGTCCGCCCAGGCCGACGAGGCCGACAGCGGCGCGCAGCCGGAGCCTGCCGCCACCACGCCACCGAAGCCGGAATGGCCGCCCACCACGGCCGCGACCACGGGAAACGTCGTGACGACGAAGTCAAAGCAGCCGGCCGGGGAGCAGCTCCCCGACGAGCCGACCACACCAGCCGGCACCGCACCTCCCGGTACGCCGGAGAGCGCTCCCGCGGCGACCGCGCCCGGCGCCACGGTCCAGAGCGGGGAGGCCGTCGGTTCCGCGTCGGCCGACAAACCGAAGTCCACCGACGCGGCGGAAGCGGATTCCGGCGCACCCGGCCCGCCCGCATCCGGCCCGCCCGCATCTGGCCGGTCCGCTGCCGGCCCGTCGGCCAAGCCGAAGTCCACAGCCGACATCGAGTCCGAGGCGGCCGCTGACGCCGAGCCCGTGGCGGCCACCGAGCCGCCCCCGAGCATGAAGTCCGCCGGTGAAGAGCCGGCCGCCGCCAACGACAAAACCACGCCGGTCAGAAAGCCCGACGCGAGCGGGGCGACCCTCGCCACGGAGCCGACCGCCGGCGACGAGCCGACGCTGGTCGAGGAGCCGAC
>NZ_JBEZFL010000002.1:1108825-1135900 GCF_040649415.1 Actinoplanes sp. NPDC048967 | reverse complement strand
CCGCCACCGGCGACGAGCCCACCCTGATCGCCAAGCCCGACGCCGGCGACGAGCCGACGCTGGTCGAGGAGCCGACCACCGGCGACGAGCCCACCCTGATCGCCAAGCCCGACGCCGGCGACGACCCGACGCTGGTCAAGAAGCCGACCACCGGCGACGAGCCCACCCTGGTCGAAGAGCCCACGGCCGACACCGAGGCGCTGCCGACGTCGCGCCCGGCCGACGAGGAGCCGACCGTCGCCGCCCGCCCGGCCGGCGCCGAAGAGCCCACCCTGATCGATACCCCCGCCAAGGACGAGCCGACGCTGGTCAACGAAGCGGCCGGCACCGACAGATCTCCGGCGATCGACAAGACGGCCGGCAAGGACAAGGCCGCCGCGGTCACCGAGCCGGTTCCGGCCGGCCCCGCGGTCAAGGACGATGTGCCGATCCCGCGCTCCCGGCCCAAGGACCTTGCCGCGGTGCTCGCGCCCGTTCCGCCCGTCGAGCCGCCGCCCGCCGTCGGGGATCTTGCCGTCGCCCTGTCCAAGCTGCGCGCGGCGATCGGCGGGACGCCGTACCCCTTGGTCATGCCTTCCGCCGAGGAGGCCAAGCGGATCGGCGCCGCGCTGGTCGCCCAGCTCGACGACTACCTGTTGCCGCGCCTGGCGCGGCTCGACGCGCCGCTGCTGGTCGTGGTCGGCGGTTCCACCGGCGCCGGCAAGTCCACCCTGGTCAACAGCCTGGTCCGGGCACCCGTCACCAAGGCCGGGGTGCTGCGCCCGACGACCCGTTCGCCGGTGCTGGTCAGCCATCCGTCCGATTCGCCGTGGTTCCGGAACGGCGATCTGCTGCCGGGGCTCACGCGTACCGCGGAGAGCTCGACGGATCCGCAGACGCTGCAGCTGGTCTCCGCGACGGCGCTCGGTCCTGGTCTGGCTTTTCTGGACGCTCCCGACATCGACTCGGTGGTCGACCGGAACCGGCAGCTCGCCGCGCAACTGCTGGCCGCCGCTGACTTGTGGCTCTTCGTCACGACGGCGGCTCGCTACGCTGACGCCGTACCGTGGGAGCTGCTGACCACCGCCCGGCTGCGCGGCACCGTGATCGCCCTGGTCCTGGACCGGGTGCCGGCCGAGGCGGCCGGCGAGATCTCCGCCCACCTCGCCGAGATGCTCACCGACCGCGACATGGGCGCCGCGCCGATCTTCGTGCTGCCGGAGTCCACGCTGGAGGGCAGCGGGCTGCTGCCGGAGGACGTCACCCGGCCGTTGCACGACTGGTTCGCGCAGCTCGCGGCCGACGCCAACGCGCGGGCGGCCGTGGTCAAGCAGACGCTGGACGGTGCGCTGGCCGCGCTGGGACCGGCGGTGGCCGGCCTGGCCGAGGCGGCCGACGAGCAGGCGACCGCCGCGAAGGCGCTGGACGAGCGGGTCACCGCGGCTTACCGCACGGCCCGCCGGACCATGGAGGACGGCCTGCAGGACGGCCGGCTGCTGCGCGGCGAGGTGCTGGCCCGCTGGCAGGAGTTCGTCGGCACCGGTGAGCTGCTGCGCACGCTGGAGTCGCGGGTCGGCCAGCTCCGCGACAAGATCGTCGCGGCGGTCACCGGCCGCCCGGCGCCCGGACGCAACCTGCAGGCGGCGCTGGAGTCGCAGCTCGCCCTGCTGCTGCGCGGGGTCGCTTCGGATGCGGCCGAGCAGGCGTACGCGGCCTGGCAGGCGCACCCGGCCGGAGTCGCGCTGCTCGAGCCGGGCCTGCAGAAGCCCTCGCCCGACCTGCCGCAACGGGCTGAGCGGGTGATCCGCGACTGGCAGCAGTTCGTGCTCGAGCTGGTCCGCAGCGAGGCCGGCGACAAGCGGATCGTGGCGCGCGGCGCGGCGTACGCGGTCAACGGCGTCGGCCTGACCGTGATGATCGCGGTGTTCACCTCGACCGCCTTCATCCCGACCGGCGCCGAGCTGGCCGTCGGCGCGGGCACCACGGTCGCGGCGCAGAAGGTGCTGGAAGCGATCTTCGGGGACCAGGCGATCCGCAATCTGGCCACCCGGGCCCGCGAGGAACTCATCAAGCGCGTTAACGTGCTGCTCGACGCGGAAGCGGCCCGGTTCACGGACCGCACCGCCGCCGTGGGCCTCGAGCTGCAACCGGGGGCCACGCTGCGGCAGGCCGCGGCCGATGTGGAGCGGTCCAGGGAGGAAGTCGCGTTGACCGGGTCGCCGTCATGAGCCTCGTGGAGCGGGTCAAGCACGCGCTGACCGGCGACGACCGGGTGGACGCCGAGCAGCTCGTCGCCCGGTTGGACGCCCTGCAGCGTTTCCTGCGGGTCACCGACCCGTACCTGCCCGACAACGACCTGGTCGCCGCGCACACCCTGGTCGAGCGGGCCGGCAGCCGGCTCGCCCTGTCACAGGACCACACCGTGGTGGCGCTGGCCGGCAGCACCGGCAGCGGCAAGTCCAGCCTGTTCAACGCCCTGGCCCGGCTCAAGCTCTCGCCGGTGGGCGTACGCCGGCCGACGACCGGTGTCGCGCACGCCTGTGTCTGGGGTCCGCTCGAGCCGGCGAACAGGCTGCTGGACTGGGTCGGCGTGCTGCCCCGGCAGCGCTTCATCCGGGAGAGCGCCCTCGACGGCGACGACGAGGCCGCCCTGCGCGGGCTCGTGCTGCTCGACCTGCCCGACTTCGACTCCGTCGAGCGCGGCCACCGGCTCGAGGTGGACCGGCTGCTCGGCCTGGTCGACCAGGTGGTCTGGGTGGTCGACCCGCAGAAGTACGGCGACCGCGTCCTGCACAACGCCTACCTGCGACAGTTCAAGCAGCACAGCGACATCACCATCGTGGTGCTGAACCAGGCGGACCGGCTCTCCCCGTCGGACACCGAGATCGTCGTCACCGACCTCAAGCGGCTGCTCGACGAGGACGGGCTGACCGGCGTACCGGTGCTGGCCACCTCGGCCAAGCAGCCCGGCATGCTGACCGAGCTGCGCGAGGCTCTGGAGAAGACGGTCGCCGAACGGCAGGCGGCGCTGCGCCGACTCGCCGGTGACCTGGACGTGGTGGCCGAGCAGCTGGCCACGACGATCGGCCCGCCGGCTGCCGAGGACGAGGTGGACCGGGCGACCGTACGCCAGCTCAGTGACGCCCTCGCCGCGTCCGCCGGCGTCCCCGCCGTGGCCGCCGCGACCGCCGGCGCCTACCGCCACCGGGCGATCGCCAGCACCGGCTGGCCGCTGGTGCGCGGCGCCCGCAAGCTGCGCCCAGACCCGCTCAAGCGCCTGCACCTGTCCACCGACAAGCCGGACGCCGCGGACACCGCGGTCGAGGCGGCGCCGGTGTCCCGGACCTCCCTGCCGGAGGCCGACGCGGCCCAGAAGTCAGCGGTCGGCCTGTCCGTCCGTGCCGTCGCTGCCCGGGCCGCAGCACCGATCCCGCAGGTGTGGGCCCCGGCGCTGAGCACGGCTTCCCGGTCCCGGCTGGGCGACCTGCCCGACGCGCTGGACCGGGCGGTGGCCAGGACCGACCTCGGGATGAGCCGCAAGCCGATCTGGTGGACCGTGGTCGGCCTCCTGCAATGGCTGTTCACCATCGCGGCGGTGGTCGGCCTCGGCTGGCTCATCGCCGGGTACGCCGTCCGCGTCCTCGGCCTTCCCGCGTTCGACAACCCGAAGGTCGGCGAAGTGCCGCTGCCGACGTTGCTGCTGCTCGGCGGCCTCCTGCTCGGTGCCCTGCTGGCCGTGCTGATCCGGCCGATCGTCAACCTGGGCGCGAGACGCGCCGGCCGGCGCGCCGAGCAACGCCTGCGGGGGTCGGTCACCGAGGTGGCCCGCGAATACGTCGTCGCGCCGGTCCGCGAGGTGCTGAACGGGTACGCACAGGCACGTGAAGCCCTGACGGTCGTCCGTTCGGAATAGGTCCGGCGAGCGCCCGGACGGGTAGGCTCGGCGGCATGGCGGCACCCCAGACTCCATACGACGCGGTCCTGCACGCGGCCCGCGACGTGGCGAAGCTCGACTGCGCCCTGGACGCCGAGATGCTGGGCACCGCACTCCTGGGCAGCGTGTACGCCGTGGCGGTCACCGACCGCGCCGCGGCGGTCCGGGAGTTCGTCGGCCAGTTCCTCGGCGCCACCACCCGGCGACGCACGGCGTCGGCGACGACGATCCGCGAGGTCTTCGCGGCCCTGGTGCCGGACGCGGAGGGAGCGGCCGGCGTGCGCCCCGGCGCCCAGGCCCCGGCCTGGACGGAACAGCTCGGCAAGGTGCGCCCGACCGGCTGCTACGCGTACGGCGACGTGTACGGCGACCAGACGTCCTATCTGGTCACCTTCGCCTACGACGACGCCGAGCTCGGTGGCCCGGAGCACGCGGTCGTCGCCCTGGTCGACCACAACATCGGCATCACCAAGGACGTCTTCGTCGGCGGCCCGGCCGAACGCATCCTGGGCCAGGTCCGGGAGATGTGCGCGGGCGACGAGCTGACCTGGTTCCGCGAGGAGGACCCGGGCCGGCTCCGCGGCGAGGTCGGCAAGCACCTGGAGATCACCGACGGGCTCAGCGACCTGCCGGCGGACGGCAACCTGGCCACCGACCGGGCATTGGCCACGGCCCGGCTGGCCCTGCTGCCGGCCGCGACGGTCCCGCCCCTGGCCGAGCCGCCGGAGCTGAGCGCACCGGACCGCGAACGCCTGCTCCGCGACTTCCTGTCCGCACCGGAGGCGGCCCGCTTCGCCCTCGGCGACGTGTCAGCCGACGACGAGCTGGCGTCGCTGCACTTCTGCCTGAGCCTGCTGCTGGACCACGCGGCCAGCCTCCCGGAGCCGAACCCGCTGCGCTGGAGCCCGGCGGTGGCCGGCCTGTTCCTGCTCGACTGGGTGCACCGGCGCGCGGTCCTCGACATGGACGACGCGGCGATGCTCCCCCGGGTGACCCGAGCCTGGTCGGCGTACGCGACCCGCAAACGCGGCCTCCCGGCGGCAGCGGCGGAGCAGACGGACACGGTGGTCGAGGAAATGATCCCGGAGTTCGCCCGCCTGTACGCAACGGGCGAGAAACGCAGCCCGGCAACGGCGGCGGTGGCGCAGCTGATCTCGGAGGGCGTCGACCCGAACGACGCGGAAGCCATCGACGCCTGGATCGAAACCAACCGCCATCGCCTCACCGACGACTCCTGAGCCCGGGCCGCTGTTCGGCCCGCCTCGCCCGGCGAACCTCCACGTCGCCGGGTGAGGGCGGGCCTTTCACCAGCCGTTCTGCTGGTGGTCCTGGTTCTCCTGCTGCTGCTCCAAGTGGTGACGGCCCATCCGGGAGCTGCGGTGGTGCGCGCCCGAGCGGTCGTCGACGCGGTGCATGCGTTCGGAGCGGTGGGAACCGCGGTAGGCGCGGGTCGCGGTGGTGGTCTGGGTGCTGCCTTCGCCACGGTCGGCGGCGGACGGCTGGTAGCGGTGGCTGTTGTGGGTGCGGTCCGCGTTGCGGGCGGGCCGGGCGTTCTGCGGGCGTTCGGTCACTTCTGACCTCCGGCGGGAGTTGGATCCGGCGGCCTCGGCCGTCCGGCTGCTGATGGAACGGATGAGCTGTTCGTGCTCGGTCGACGAGCGCTTGTCGTGGCCCTTCGACGGGCGGGTGCGCTCGGTTGCCCGGCTGCTCTTGTCACGGTGAGCGGCCGTCCGGCCGGTCCGGCCCTGGTTGTCGGCCGCCGGGTCGTCATCGTGGTCACGTGCTGCTGCGATGTGGACGGTGATCCGGCGATCAGCGCCCTCGCGGTCGGCGGACCGACGGCGGTCAGCGGACCGACCCCGGTCGGCGGACACCCGGCGGTCGTCGTCGTCACAAGCCCGATCACGCGCTCGGCCGGGGTCATCCCGGTCGCCCGCCCGATCAGCGTCATCCTGATCACGCCCGTGATCCGAGTCGTCCTGATCACGCCCGTGATCCGAGTCGTCCCGGTCGCCGGCCTGATCTGAGTCGTCTCGATCACGCCCCTGATCCGAGTCGTCTCGATCTCGCCCGTGATCCGAGTCGTCCCGGTCGCCGGCCTGATCTGAGTCGTCGCGGTCGTGCGGGCGGTCCGGGTCGTTCTGGTGACCCGCATGATCGTGGTGATGGGGCCGGTCGGGGCGCTGGTGGTGCGAAGGCCGCCAAGAGCAGTCCGTCCGATCCCAGCACCAAGGCGGCCGAACCGGCTTCTGCGGCGGATCCGGCGTCTGCCCACCCGGCGAGCCGTCCGAGTCCCCCGGCTGCGGCTCGACCGGCACGGACGGCAGCAAAGGCGGACGAACCGGAGCCGGCTTCCCGCCACCGGACGAGCCGGACGAGCCAGAGCCAGAGCCGGCCGAGCCGGGGCCGGAGCCAGACGAGCCGGAGCCGGCCGAGCCGGGGCCGGAGCCAGACGAGCCGGAGCCAGCCGAGCCGGAGCCGGAACCAGAGCCGGAGCCGAACCCGGAACCCGAGCCGGACCCCGGCGACCCAGGCCGCCAGGACTCCCCACGATCACCCGAAGGACTGGAAGATCCAGAAGAATCCGAGCCACCCGACGGCGCCGCCGAGGACCCGTTGCGCGTGCTCTGGCCGTACCCCTGGCTGGTTTTGATCGGGGCGGCCGGCCGCGGCTTGGTCTTGCGCCTCTGGGCCTGGCCCTGCACCGGGCCGGACCCGCTCGGCGAGCCGGTGCCCGCCGATGCCGTCGGCGCCGGCCGGACCGGTCCGGTCGAGGCCGGCGGGATGAACGGGACGTCCATCGCGCCGGTCCGGTCGTCGCCGAGTTCGCGGGAGCCGGCGGTGATCGCGGCCAGGGTGGGCAGCGACGCGAGCCCGACCAGCATCGCCACGATGAGCACGTAGCGCCGGGTCGGGCCGGAGAAGCCCTCGGCGCTGTAGACGCCGTTGAGCCGCTTGCGCATCACCTTGATCGGCGGCACGAGCCCGTCGTCGTCCGGTTGCTCCGGCACGGCCAGCACCCCCTGCGTAAAGATCAACTTAGATCTGTCTCGGCTATCGGGGTGAACGACGCATGGCCGTTCGGGCAGCGGTGAAAGTTGTCCGTTCCGACAGAAGTGATGGCACGAAAACCACTTAACCGGACAAATACGGGCACCAATGACTCCGCAAGATTTCGGATCTGTGATCGACCTGACCTGTGGCGCCACTCACGTTCTCTGCGAGGATGGGGGCGACGGCACCGCCGCCGTCGCGGCTGGACCAAGCAGCGGGACGCGGTGGGAGCCGTCACTCCCCGGCGGGGTCTGTGATTCCGCCGACCAGCCGCGCGGCAACCTCACCCGGGCCAGGCGCGGCGAACCCCAGCGGTCAGCCGCGCGGACGGGCAACACCCGCCGTGGGCGCAGAGATGAAACAGGGAGACACGGATGGCGAACGGCGAAAGCGAAGTCGGGGCAGACGCTCCGGCCGGCGGCTTCGTTCAGCTACTGACGCCCGACGGTGAGCGCATCGACAGCGTCACCACGGCGGAGGGCGTTACCTACTCGGTCGACTTCACCGACAGCGAGTACCGAGAGCTGTACCAGGACCTCGTGACGGTCCGCCGCCTGGACGCCGAGGCGACCGCCCTGCAGCGGCAGGGTGAGCTGGGGATCTGGGCCAGCCTGCTGGGCCAGGAGGCCGCTCAGGTGGGCTCCGGCCGAGCCCTGCGCCCGCAGGACATGGCGTTCCCGACCTACCGTGAGCACGGCGTGCTCTACACCCGCGGGATCGACCCGATCATGCCGTTCGGCCTGTTCCGGGGCGTCGACCAGGGCGGCTGGGACGCGAACAAGTACAAGTTCAACGGCTACACGATCGTGATCGGCTCGCAGACGCTGCACGCCACCGGCTACGCCATGGGCGTCACCATGGACGGCAAGACCGGCACCCCGGACGGGGAGGCCGTCATCGCGTACTTCGGCGACGGCGCCACCAGCCAGGGCGAGGTCAACGAGGCGTTCGTCTGGGCCGGCGTGTTCCACGCCCCGATGGTGTTCTTCTGCCAGAACAACCAGTACGCCATCTCCGAGCCGCTCGAGCGGCAGACCCGCATCCCGCTGTACCGGCGCGCGGCGGGCTTCGGCTTCCCCGGTGTCCGGATCGACGGCAACGACGTGCTGGCCTCGTTCGCGGTGACCCGGGCGGCGCTCGACCAGGCCCGCAACGGTCAGGGTCCGACGCTCATCGAGGCGTACACGTACCGGATGGGTGCGCACACCAGCTCGGACGACCCGACCCGCTACCGCATCGCCAGCGAGGTCGAGTCCTGGAAGGCCAAGGACCCGATCAGCCGGCTCAAGGCGTTCCTGACCAAGCAGCAGGTCGCCGACGACACGTTCTTCGCCGAGGTCGACGAGTCGGCCCGCAAGCTGGCCCTGGACCTGCGCGAGCGGGTGCTGGCCATGCCCGACCCGCAACCGGTCACCATGTTCGACCACGTCTACCCGAACGGCTCGCCCGAGCTCGACCAGCAGCGCGCGCAGTTCGCCGCCTACGAGGCGTCGTTCGAGGGGAGCACCCACTGATGAGCGAGACGATCACCCTTGGCAAGGCCCTGAACCACGGCCTGCGCCGCGCGCTCGAGAACGACCCCAAGGTCGTCATCATGGGCGAGGACGTCGGCAAGCTCGGCGGCGTCTTCCGGATCACCGACGGCCTGCAGAAGGACTTCGGCGAGGACCGGGTCATCGACACCCCGCTGGCCGAGGCCGGCATCGTGGGCACCGCGGTCGGCCTGGCCATCCGCGGTTACCGGCCGGTCTGCGAGATCCAGTTCGACGGATTCGTCTTCCCGGCCTACAACCAGATCGTCGCCCAGGTGGCGAAGATGTACTACCGGTCGCTGGGCAAGGTCCGGGTGCCGATCGTCATCCGGATCCCGTACGGCGGTGGAATCGGCGCGGTCGAGCACCACTCCGAGTCGCCCGAGGCGTACTTCGCGCACACCCCCGGTCTCAAGGTCGTGACCTGCTCGAACCCGGCCGACGCGTACGCGATGATCCAGCAGTCGATCATCTCCGACGACCCGATCGTGTTCTTCGAGCCGAAGCGCCGCTACTGGGAGAAGGGCGTGGTCGACCTCGACGCGCCCAGCGACTTCCCGCTGCACGCGTCGCGGATCGTGCGGGACGGTTCGGACGCCACTCTGATCGCGTACGGGCCGATGGTCCGGACCGCCCTGGACGCGGCGCAGGCCGCGGCCGAGGACGGCCGCAACCTGGAGGTCGTCGACCTGCGCACGCTCTCCCCGCTGGACCTGGGCCCGGTCTTCGAGTCCGTCCGGCGGACCGGCCGGGCCGTGGTCGTGCACGAGGCCCCCGGCAACCTCGGCCTGGGCGCCGAGATCGCCGCCCGGATCACCGAGGAGTGCTTCTACTCCCTGGAGGCGCCGGTGCTGCGGGTGACGGGCTTCGACGTGCCCTATCCGGCCGCCCGCGTCGAGGAGGAGTACCTGCCCGATTTGGACCGGGTGCTGGACGCCGTCGACCGTTCGTTCGGCTGGTGACGCCGATGTCCCGGATCAAGGAGTTCACGCTGCCCGACCTGGGCGAGGGCCTGACCGAGGGCGAGATCCTGGCCTGGCTGGTCAAGGTCGGCGACACGATCGAGCTGAACCAGCCGATCGTCGAGGTCGAGACGGCCAAGGCGGCCGTGGAGATCCCGGCCAAGTGGGGCGGGGTCGTCACGCAGATCTTCCACGAGGCCGGCACGACGGTCGAGGTCGGTGCGCCGATCATCTCGATCGACACCGATCCGGGGGCCGGCCCGGTGCCGTCCGCGGAGTCCCTCGCGGCGGTCGAGCTCGCCCCCGAGGAGGGCTCGGTCGAGCCCGGCATGATCGGTGGCCCGGCTCCGGGCGGCCGCACGGCCGTGCTGGTCGGTTACGGCCCGAAAACCGCAACTGCCAAACGCCGACCCCGCATCGGTACGCCCACAGCGTCGACAACCGCAGCACCACCCACCGCACCTCCGGCAACTGCACCGGCGCCCGTGGCCCAGCCGACCCCGGCTACCTCCCAGCCCCCAGCGGCCGCAGCCCTCACACCAACCCAGCCCGCTCCCGTGGCACCGGCTCAGCCGGCCGCAGGAGTGACAGCCCGGCCCGCCGGGCCGGTGCTCGCCAAGCCGCCGGTGCGCAAGCTGGCCCGCGACCTCGGGGTCGACCTGACCACGATCGCCGGCACGGGCCCGCTCGGCTCGATCACCCGCGACGACGTCCAGCAGGCGGCAGCGTCCCCGTCGGCGTCCTCCCCGACTCTCACAGAGACGGACGTCACTGAGTCGCTCATCACCCACTCGGCGCCCGCGTCGGCCGCGGTGTTCGACGCCTCGCGGGAGCAGCGCATTCCGATCAAGGGCGTCCGCAAACTGACGGCCGAGAACATGGTCGCGTCGGCGTTCACCGCGCCGCACGTGACCGAGTTCCTGACCGTGGACGTGACCCGGACGATGAAGTCGCTGGAGCGGCTCAAGGCCCGGCCGGAGTTCCGGGACGTGCGGATCTCGCCGCTGCTGTTCGTGGCCAAGGCCGTGCTGCTGGCGGTCAAGCGGCACCCGATGGTCAACTCGACCTGGTCCGCGGCGACGAACGAGATCGTCGTCAAGGACTACGTCAACCTGGGCATCGCGGCCGCGACCCCGCGCGGCCTGATCGTGCCGAACATCAAGGACGCGGGCCGGCTGACGTTGCGTGAGCTGGCGGACACCCTGACTGCCCTCGTGCAAACGGCCAAGTCGGGCAAGACCCCGCCGTCCGACATGTCCGGCGGAACGTTCTCGATCACCAACGTGGGCGTCTTCGGCATCGACACGGGAACGCCGATCCTGCCCCCGGGCGAGGCAGCCATCCTGGCCTTCGGTGCGATCCGGCCGACGCCGTGGGTCCACAAGAGGAAGATCAAGATTCGCCAGGTCACCACCCTCGGGCTCTCCTTCGACCACCGGATCATCGACGGCGAACTGGGCTCGAAGTTCCTCCGCGACATCGGTGGCTTCCTGGCGGACCCAGAGGCGGCAATGCTCTCCTGGACCTGATTTTCGTCGGCAACCGGTTTTCCCAGCCTTCGATCCTTAGGCAGGTAAGCGGGATCACCCCTCAAATCGTTGGCGGTACGTGTTCCGGCGCGGTTCAATGGAACCAGCGCCGGAACACGGCACCACAGCAACGAGGCCAGCGATGGCCCAAGGGAGTGAGCACCGCATGAGCACCATCGAGCGCATCCGCAACCGCCGCATCGCCAAGCGCAACGCCCGCGCGATCGACCGCGCGTGGAAGTCGGCGCCGACGCAGTCGATGCGGGACGAGATCGCGATCCTCAGCCAGCAGCGCATGTTCTGATCACCTGCTGAGCAACACGGCACCCGACGGCCCGCCCGGTTCTCCGAGCGGGCCGCCGTCCTTCCAAAAAGGGCAATTGACTCCTAAAGGTCGCCCTCCTCCGTGATTTACGACGCACCGCCACGCTCTCCACGGCGTACACCGGGATTTCTTCCGCCCGCGACGCCCGGTACGGTTGGCGACGGTCACCTGCCCGGCTCGGCCGGCCGGGCGGGGCAGTGACCGGGCGACGCCCAGCTCTGCAGGGTCGGCCGCGTCCGTGGCAAGCTGGCACGGCCGACAGTCATGGAGGAGGCGCGTATGACGTCCGAGGGCCAGCACGCCGGCCACCAGCCGGGGGCCACGTCGGGCAGCGGAGCCGACCCGTTCGGCACCGACGGCGGCTTCCCGCCGGACGCCTTCCCACCGGACTCCGACGGTCACAAGACCGCCGACCGGGCCCCGTCGTACCCGCACGCCCAGGAATCCTTCCCGAGCGCGTACGCCCCACCGCCGCACGCCACCCCCAACGGCGGCTCGCCGTTCGTGGTGCCCGCGGTGCCGCCGGCCGGCCAGCAGCAGCCACCCGGTTTTCCGCCCGCCGGCTTCCCACCGCCCGGCCCCCAGTCGCCCGGCTCTCAACCCGGCGCCCAGTCGCCCGGTCCGCAGTCGCCCGGCTCGCAATCTCCCGGGTCGCCGCCGCCCGGCTTCCCGCCGCCGCTCACGCAGCGCGGATCTCAGCAGCCGGGGTCCCCTTCCGGACCCTCGACGCCCGGCGCCGCCATTCCGCTCGCGCAGCGCGGGTCCCAGCCGCCCGCGGCCGGATCTTCATCGCCCGGCTTCCCGCCGCCGCTCTCCCAGCGCGAGCCCCAGCCCGGGTCGCCGTCCCCGCTCTCCCAGCGGGAGCCCCAGCCCGGGTCGCCGTCCTTCCCGCCGCCGCTCTCGCAGCGCGAGCCTCAGTCCGGGTCGCCCGGCTTCCCGCCGCCGCTCTCCCAGCGCGGACCGCAGCAGCCCGGTTCACCGGCCGCCTTCCCGCTGTCGCAACGCGGGCCCGGTTCTCCCGCGGCACCTGACTTCCCGCCGCCGTCCACCGGCCGGCCCGGATCGGATCCGGCGCAGTCGCCGGGCCCGGCCTTCGGCCCGGGCGCGGCCCAGTTCGCGTCAAGCTCCAGCGGCTCCGCCCGCGTACCCGAGCCCGCCGCCCTGCCTCAGCGCCCGCCGGCCGCGGCCCAGGGCAATCCCGACTCGTTCGCCGCGCCGGAGTCCGCATGGGCTCCCCCGCCGTCGGCCCAGCCGGCCGGCGCGGCCCAGGACAACCCGTTCGCCCGCGCCGCCGAGCCGCACCCGTACCGCGGCGGTGGCGAGCTCCCTCAGCGTTCGCCCGGCATCGCCGGTGGACCGCTGGACGGCCCGGTCGGCGAGTTCAACGGCTTCACCCCGACCCGCCAGCCGGCCGATTCGGCGCCGGACGCGGCGCGCCGCCCCGGTGGCTCGCCCTTCGACCGACCGGAATCGGCCCCGGCCGACCAGTCCCCGTCCGGTCCGGCTGAACGGTCGTCGTTCGCGCCCCCGCCCCGGGAGCCTTTCGGTGGCTCCCCGGCCGGCGAGGCCTTCGGCGCCGCCCGTTCCGACGACGACCAGCAGTCCCGCGAGCGTCCCGCGGGGATGTCGGCCTTCGGTGACCAGCGGGTCCGCGTTCCCGGCGCGACTCTGACCGGCCTGCCGGACGCACCGCCCGCCGGCGGGGACAGCGACGCTTTCCCCGCGCGTAGCGGCGGCGAGAGCAGCGGCAGTGAGAGCGGCGGCTTCCCCACTCGGGGTGGCAGCGAAAGCGGCGGCTTCCCGACTCGCGGCGGCTCGGGCAACGACAGCTTCCCGATCCGGGGTGCCGGCGCGCGCGGTGGCGACAGCCCCGCCCGCAGTGACGGTGCTTTCTCCGCCCGCGGCGACTCTTTCGCAGCCCGCAACGACGCCGAGGACATCGCCTTGCCCGCGAACAGCGGCGGCGCATTCTCCGCTCGCAACGCCGACAACGGCTCTTTCGGTTCTCGAGGTGACGCTGACAGCGGCGCCTTCCCGGCCCGCGGCGAGTCCGACGGTTCCTTCCCCGCACGCGGCGCCGCCGACAACGGTGGCTTCGGCCCCGGCAGCGGCGCTTTCTCCGCACGTAACGCCGCCGACAACGGCACGCCGCCGAACCGTGGTGGCGCCTTCCCCGCAGGTGGAGACCACGACGTGGACAGCGAAGGCTTCCCCGGCGGAAGCCGCCCCGACAGCAATCCCTTCCGCGACGGCTCGTTCCGCCGCGAAGGTGCCGACGGCGACTTCCCCGCACCGATCCGCAGCGCTGCCGACCGCCCGGGCGACGGTGACGACCAGTCGCCGTTCGCCCGTCCCGAGGCCGGCCGCTTCGACGCCGACCAGCAGCCGGACGGGCCTGGCGGCAACGGCTACGCCCAGCGCGTTCCCGGCGCGTCCTTCGCGGCGGCCGGTTCGCCCGACGCCGTCCGCCCCGACAGCGCCAGCGGCGGATATCCCCAGCGGGTTCCCGGCGCCTCGCTCGGCAGCATCGGTTCGCCGGTGGCCGCCGAGCCCCGCAGCGCCGCAGCCGTCCCGCAGCCGCGCGACCCCGCCGAGCGTCCTGAGTCCGGCGAGCCGCCCGCGGCCGGTCCGGCCAAGGGCACCGCACGTCCGGTGTCGGCCAGTGCCTCTGTGCCCGTGGCGAGCCGGGTGGCTCCCCCCGCGGACGCCGAGGAGGTGCCCCCGCCGGCCGCAGCGAGCCCGCAGCCGCGCGTCTACGGTCGTCCGGCCCCGGTTGACGAGCCCGCGCCACAGTCGCCGTACCAGGACGAGGATCAGCCGGTCAGCGGCGCGTTCGGCGCGGCACCCACCTCGGGGGCCCGCGAGTCCGCGCCGACCTCCGGCGCCTACGGCCAGCCCCCGGAGAATCCTTACGCCCGCCCGGCGGACGGCACTTACGGCAAGCCACCGGCGAGCCCCTTCGCGCCGCAGACCGACGGCGGCTACGGCACGCCGCCCGCGAGCCCGTTCGCCCCGCCGGCCGACAACCCCTACGCCAAGCCGGCCCCCGCAGACAATCCGTACGCCAAGCCGGCCCCCGCGGACGGCACCTACGGCGCACCGGCATCTGCCGACGGCACCTATGGGAAGCCGGCGACCGCAGACGGCACGTACGGCACGCCGGCGCCCACCGACGGCACCTACGGGCGCCCGTCCGAGGCCCCGTTCGGCACCCGGCCGTCGTCCGGCGCGTCCCCGTTCGGAGACGGCCAGAGCGACCGGCCCGGCAGCGCGAGCGACCGGCCCGGCGCCCAGGACGACGACCGGCCAGGCAACCAGGGAAGCTGGCCCGGAAGCCTGAGCGACCGGCCCGGCGGCCAGGACGACCGGCCCGGCAACCAGGGAGAATGGCCCGGAAGCCTGAGCGACCGCCCCGGCGGTCAGAGCGACCGCCCCGACAGCCAGGGAAGCTGGCCCGGCGGTCAGGAGGACCGGCCCGGCCAGGACGACCCGTTCGCTGTCCGCCCGTCCTCGGGCGCGTTCGGCGCACCCCCGGAGCACGGCGGCCCCTCAACGGATTCCGGCGCCCCCGAGGCCGCACCGACCTCCGGAGCCTTCGGCGCCGCACCGACCTCCGGTGCGTTCGGCGCGGCGCCCACCTCCGGCGGCGCCCAGCCGCCCGGTCGCGCCTCGGGCCGGGCTTCGGCCAGCGCCCGGGTCAGCCCGCCCGGCCAGCCGTTCGCGCCGGCCTCGCCCGCTCCCGGCCAGGTGCCGGACCCGCGCGCCGCCGCGGCCCAGTTCACCGAGTTCACCACGGACATCGCCGGTCGCGGCCGGCCCGGTCAGCCGGATCAGCCGGGCGCGGTGCCCGGCAACCCGGCCGCCCGCACCACGCCGCCGGACCACTACAGCGAGAACACCACGGACGTGTCGGGCCGCGGGCAAGGTTCGGAGCAGCCGTACGTTCCGGCTCCCGCGCTGCCGTCGATGCACGCCGCCCCGCCGCTGGAGAACGGCTTCCCGCCCGCGCCGGCACCGGACGCCACCCAGCCGTTCGGGGACCGGCCGCGGATGGGTGGTGTCTTCCCGGGGCCGGCCAGCCGGGCCACGGTGACGCCGCCCGGCCCGGAGCAGACCGCTTCCTGGCCCGGACGGCCCGAAGGGGACGCTGACCAGGGCCGGTTCGACTCGTTCAAGGCGGATGCGCCGGAGATCGTGCCGACCGAGGTGGCCAAGCCGGAGACGCCGCACGTCCGGATGCTGCCGGTGATTCTCGGCGTCATTCTCGGCGCCGGCCTGATCGTCGGTCTGACGCTGGGCGTGACCTGGCTGATCGCCCGGGGTTCGCATGACGGGGGCAACGCCGGCTTCTCGGTGAGTGCCGGTGACTGCGTCAAGCGCAACGGCAACGAGGCGGTCACTGCCAACTGCAGCGATGCCGGGTCGTTCGAGGTGACGGCGATCGTCGACACCAAGGAGCAGTGCCCGGACCCGAACCAGCCGTACGTGGTCAACCCGACCGACAACGGCCGCAGCCAGGTGCTCTGCCTCAAACCACGGCCCTGATGATGTGACGTGCGCGAAGCGCGGCCACCCCGGACCTGGGGTGGCCCGCGCGTCGGGCACGATGGGTTCATGACCGCGCGCGTACGGGCCCCCGAGCTACGGGGCCGGGGCTGGCTGAACACCGGTGGCCGCTCGCTGACCCCGGCCGACCTGCGCGGCAAGGTGGCGATCCTCGATTTCTGGACGTTCTGCTGCATCAACTGCCTGCACGTCCTGGACGAGCTGCGCCCCCTCGAGGAGAAGTACGGCGACGTCCTCGTCATCATCGGCGTCCACTCGCCGAAGTTCGAGCACGAGCGGGACCCGGCCGCCCTGGCCGCGGCCGTCGAACGGTACGGCGTGCACCACCCCGTCCTGGACGACGCCGACATGCACATGTGGCAGCAGTACGCCGCCAAGGCCTGGCCCACCCTCTCGGTGATCGACCCCGAGGGTTACGTCGTCGCCTCGATGGCCGGCGAGGGTCACGCCGAGGGCCTGACGCGCCTGCTGGACGAACTCATCGCCACTCACGAGGCGAAGGGCACGCTGCACCGCGGCGACGGCCCGTACGTGCCGCCGGCCGCCCCCGACACCCTGTTGCGTTTCCCCGGCAAGGCCGTCGAGCTGCCGAACGGCAACCTGCTCGTCTCCGACTCGGCCCGCCACTCGCTGGTCGAGCTGACCGCGGACGGCGAGTCCTTGGTGCGCCGGTTCGGCACGGGTGAGCGTGGCCGCACCGACGGCCCGGCCGAGGTCGCGAGCTTCTCCGAGCCGCAGGGCCTCTGCCTGCTGCCCGCCGGCACCGCCGACTACGACGTGGTGGTCGCCGACACGGTCAACCATCTGCTGCGCGGCCTGCGGCTGGAGACCGGCGAGGTCATCACTGTGGCCGGCACCGGCCGGCCGTGGCGGTCCGCGGACGACGACGGGGTGGCGCTCTCCTCGCCTTGGGACGTGGCCTGGTTCGAGGGTCAGGTGATCGTCGCGATGGCCGGCATCCACCAGCTCTGGTGGTTCGACCCGGCCACCGGCGCCACCGGCGTGTACGCGGGCACCACCGTCGAAGCCCTCCGCGACGGCAAACTCCCCGACGTGTGGATGGCGCAGCCCTCGGGCCTGTCCGCGGCCGGCGACCGGCTCTGGATCGCCGACAGCGAGACGTCGGCGCTGCGCTGGGTCGAGGCCGGTGAGCTGCACACCGCGGTTGGGCAGGGCCTGTTCGACTTCGGCCACGTGGACGGGCCGGCCGCCGAGGCGTTGTTGCAGCATCCGCTGGGGGTGTGCGGGTTGCCGGACGGTTCGGTGCTGGTCGCCGACACCTACAACGGCGCGGTCCGGCGTTTCGATCCGGCCACCGGCGAGGTGTCCACGGTGGATTCCGGTCTGAGCGAGCCGAGCGACGTTCTGCTCACCCGGACAGGTGAGGTGTTCGTGGTCGAGTCCGGCGCCCACCGCCTGGTGCGGCTCGCGCCGGGCGCCGTCCGTACGGTCGCCGGCGAGCGACACCGCACCGAGCGCCCGCCGTCCTCGCTGGCGCCGGGCGAGGTGACCTTGGATGTGGTCTTCACCCCGGCCCCGGGGCAGAAACTGGACACGTCGTTCGGCCCGTCGACCCGCCTGGTGGTTTCCGCCTCGCCGCCGGAGTTGCTGCTGGAGGGTGAGGGCACGTCCACCGACCTGTCCCGCCGGCTCGTGCTCAACCCGGCGGTCCCCAAGGGGATCTTGCAGGTGGTCGCCCAGGCCGCCACCTGTGACGCGGACGTGGAGCATGCCGCCTGCCACCTCACCAGGCAGGACTGGGGTGTTCCGGTGCTGGTGGAGCCGGGTGCGGCGGTCCGGCTGCCGCTGATCCTTCGCGGCCTCGACAGCTGAGGTGAGCCGCTTCACTACCCGCCAGTAACCTACGGTGCCGTAGCCTGGAGCCGTGACGACCGAAGCCCCGTTCCAGATGAAGCCTGCCGACATCGGCAAGCCGCGTTTGCGCGGCCGGCTGCACCAGTACGCGTTCTTCGTCGCGTTGATCTGCGGCGTTGTGCTCTGTTCGATCGCCGCGACCCGTCCCGGCATCGCACCCTTCGTGAGCACCCTGATCTACAGCATCACGGTGTGCGGTCTCTTCGGCATCAGCGCGCTCTACCACCGCCGCAAATGGGGTGAGCGCGGATACCAGGTCATGCGGCGCCTGGACCATTCGATGATCTTCATCTTCATCGCGGGCACCTACACGCCGTTCTGCGTCCTGCTGCTGGAGCGCGACAAGGCCACCCTGCTGCTCATCCTGATCTGGACCGGCGCCGTCGGTGGCGTGGCCCTCAAGAGCATCTGGCCGCACCTGCCCCGCTGGGTGGGCGCGCCGCTCTATCTGGCGCTGGGCTGGGGCGCGGTGGCCATCCTGCCGGACATCCTGCACAACGGCGGCGTGGCCGACCTGGTGCTGCTGGCGGCCGGCGGGGTCATCTACAGCGCCGGCGCGGTCTTCTACGCCATGCGCCGCCCGAACCCGTGGCCGGACGTCTTCGGCCACCACGAGTTCTTCCACGCCTGCACGCTGCTGGCCGCCCTCTGCCACCACATCGCGATCTACTTCGCGCTCTACGCATAGGGACCCCATGGAGTTCGACCTCGAGCTCGGCGACGGCCGCGCCCTGCACGCGTACGACACGGGTGGGGACGGCACGCCGGTCTTCTGGTTCCACGGCACCCCGAATCTCGGTGCGCCGCCGGTACCGCTGAGGCGCGACGGGATCCGCTGGCTCGCGTACGACCGGCCGGGTTACGGCGGCTCCACCCCGCGCCCGGGCCGGGACATCGCGTCCGCCGCCGGGGATGTCGCGGCAATCGCGGACGAGCTCGGCTTGGACCGCTTCGCCGCCATGGGTCACTCCGGTGGCGGCCCGCACGCCATGGCCTGCGCCGCCCTCCTGCCGGACCGCGTCACCGCAGTGGCGACACTCTCCGGGCTTGCTCCCTACGGCGCCGAAGGGCTGGACTGGTTCGCCGGGATGGCCCCTTCCAGCCTCGCCTCCCTGCGCGCGGCGGCCCAGGGCCGGGCCGTCAAGGAGCACCACGAGGCCACGGTCACCGCTGCCGAGCCCGGCTTCACCGATCGTGATCAGGCCATGTTCACCGGCGAGTGGTCCTGGCTCCTGGACGTGGTGCGCCCGGCGCTGGCCGCCGGCCCGGCCGCGCTGATCGACGACGATCTGGCCTACGTCGCGCCGTGGGGCTTCGACCCGGCCACCATCACCGCTCCACTGCTGGTCGTGCACGGCGGCGCGGATCTGATGGTGCCGAGCTCGCACGGCGTCTGGCTGGCCGGGCACTGTCCCACCGCCGAGCTGTGGCTGTGCCCCGAGGACGGGCACATCTCGATCCTGAGCTCCGCGAAAGCGGCGCTGGAGTGGCTTCAGTCCCGCGCGTCGTAGGCGTGACGGGCCTCGATCACGTCCGCGATGTGCTTCTCCGCCCACTCCTGCAGCGCGTCGACCAGGCTCAGCAGGCTGCGCCCGAGTGAGGTCAGGGCGTAGTCGACGCGGGGCGGGACGACGGGGTAGACCGTACGGGTGACCAGGCCGTCGCGCTCCAGGGCGCGCAGGGTCTGGGTCAGCATCTTGGGGCTGATGCCGGAGATGCGGTGACTGAGTTCGGTGTAGCGCATCGCGCCGTCGGCCAGCGATGCGACGATCAGCACGCTCCAGGCGTCACCGATGCGGTCCAGCAGCTGACGGCTGGGGCAGTTCTTGGCGTACACGTCGGCTTCCACCAGGGAACTATCCCTCAGGTGTGTACTGCACTTCAAGGTGCTCTCTATCTCATGGGAAGTAAGCCTCGAGCTGCGCAGTTGTGCCAGGGGACGGTCGACCGGCCGTCGGAAACGCTTGTTGAGGAGTTCGCATGACCATCGTCGTCACCGGCGCCACCGGGCATTTCGGCCGCCACGCCGTCGAGTCCCTGCTCTCGCGCGGTGTGCCCGCCGATCAGATCGTGGCGATCGGCCGCAGCATCGAGAAGATCCAGGACCTCGCCGACCGTGGCGTACGCGTCCAGTACGCCTCGTACGACGAGCCGGACTCCCTGCGCAAGGTCTTCGCGGGCGCCGACAAGCTGCTCTTCGTCTCGGCCAGCGAGCCCGGCAAGCGCATCCCGCAGCACCAGAACGTGGTCGACGCGGCCAAGGACGCCGGCATCGGCCTGATCGTCTACACCAGCGCACCGCACGCCGATTCGTCCGGCATGATCCTGGCCACCGAGCACCTCGCCACCGAGCGGGCCCTCGCCGCGTCCGGCATCCCGTCGGTGATCCTGCGCAACGGTTGGTACCTGGAGAACTACGACCTGCGCGGTGCCCTGGAGCACGGCCTGGTCGGTGCCGCCGGCGACGGCAAGCTCAGCCTGGCCACCCGGGCGGACCTGGCCGAGGCGGCGGCCGCGGCGGTGCTCGCGGACAAGCACGACAAGCAGGTGTACGAGCTGGGCGGCGAAGGCGTCACGCTGGCCGAGCTCGCCGCCGAGGTCTCCCGCCAGTCCGGCCGCGAGGTCACCTACACCAACCTGCCGCAGGACAAGTACGTCGAGTTCCTGGTCGGCGTCGGCCTGCCGGAGGGCTTCGCCGCCGTCCTGGCCGACTCGGATCACCACGCCGCTTCCGGTGCCCTCTACACCGGCACCGAGGACCTGGCCCAGCTGCTCGGCCGCCCGGCCACCCCGCTGGCCGACGGGGTCCGCGCGCAGCTGGCCTGATCCGGCCCCCGGGTACGACGAAGGGAGTGCCACCGGTGCGGTGGCACTCCCTGTCGCCTGCGGTCAGGCGCCGTACGGCGGCGGGGGCGGGGGCTCGCGACGGGTGGTCTCGCGGTACTCCTGCACGACCTCACCGTCACGGTAGGCCGGGTCGTTGGTGACGACCGGCCGCTGCTGCACGGCGGCGGCGGGACGGCGGCGGCTGTTCCAGTACCAGAGCGTGATGGCCAGGCCGATGAGGCCCGCCAGCATGAGTACGTAGCCGACGACGTTGATGTCCAGACCGCTGATGTCCGCGTTGACAGCGAACGCCAGGATCGCTCCCAGCGCGAGTAGGAAAATACTTCCGCCGATGCCCATAGATGGCCTCCCATGGCTCGTGGCTGCCGCACCGAGCCGCGGCAATACGTCGATGGGGGTGTCTACCCAGGCGGCGGATTCCTCAATCAGGCAAGCTGGACACATGACTGTGCGGACGTTGGTCCTGCTGCGGCACGCCAAGGCCGAGACCCCCGGTGAGCTGCCCGATTTCGAGCGCCGGCTCACCGAGAAGGGCGACGCCGATGCCGACGCGGTCGGCGCCTGGCTGGCCGACAAACGGCTGCGCCCGGACCTGGTGCTGTGCTCGTCGGCGCGCCGGACGAGACAGACCTGGCAGGGCGTTTCGGTGGCGCTCGCGCAGGCCGATCCCGAGTCGCCCAGTCCCGAGGTGCACTACGAGCAGCGGCTCTACGACGGCGGCCGCACGGAGGTCATCGATCTGCTCCGGGCCGTGCCCGACGCGGTACGCACGGTGCTGGTCATCGGGCACAACCCCACCATGTCCGATGTGTCGATCCTGCTGCGCCCGTACGACGGGGAGGCGCAGCTGACGGCGATGCGGACCGCCGGGCTGGCCGTGCACCGGGCCGAGGGGCTCTGGTCGCAGACCGAGCCGTTCACGATGCCCCTGATCGGCGAGCACACCGCCCGCGGATAGCCGGAAGCCGGCGGACGTCATTGTCCGCCGGCTTCCGTCATCTCAGCAGAGGGTGCAGATCAGAACGCCTCTTCGGGCAGGTCCATCACGTCGAGGGTGGTGTTCTCGATGATCCGGCGGTCCGAGCCGATGCGGGGCAGCACCTCGCGGGCGAAGAACCGGGCGGCGGCGATCTTGCCCTCGTAGAAGGTCTTGTCGGCCGGGCTCACCTCGGCACCCAGCGCCTTGAGGGAAGCCTCGGCGCCGCGCAGCAGCAGCCACGAGACGACCACGTCACCCAGGGCGAGCAGCACCCGGCGGGACGTGAGGCCGACCTTGTACAGCTCGCGGGTGTCGCCGCCCTGCACCGCCTGCAGCCAGCCCATCTGGATGCCGAGGATGGCCTGGAGCTCGCCGAGCGCCTTGCCGAGCGACGCGCGCTCGACCTTGAGCTGACCGTTGCCGGCCTCGCTCTCGATGAACTCCTGCATCTCGGTGGCGAGCGCGGCGAGGGCCTGACCCTGGTCCTTGACGATTTTGCGGAAGATCAGGTCCAGGCTCTGGATCGCCGTGGTGCCCTCGTACAGGGTGTCGATCTTGGCGTCGCGGACGTACTGCTCCAGCGGGTAGTCCTGCAGGAAGCCGGAACCACCGAAGGTCTGCAGCGACTCGTGGCCGAGCAGCTCGTACGCCCGCTCCGAGCCGACGCCCTTGACCAGCGGGAGCAGCAGGTCGTTGATCCGCTCGGCCCGCTCGGCGCCGTCCTTGTCCCCGGCGGCCTGCGCGATGTAGACCTTGTCCTGCCAGGTGGCTGTGTAGATGACCAGCGAGCGCAGACCCTCGGCGTACGCCTTCTGCAGCATCAGCGAGCGGCGTACGTCCGGGTGGTGGGTGATCGTGACCCGCGGGGCGGCCTTGTTGGTGTTCTGCACCAGGTCGGCGCCCTGGACGCGGTTCTTGGCGTACTCCAGCGCGTTCAGGTAGCCGGTGGAGAGGGTGGCGATCGCCTTGGTGCCGACCATCATCCGGGCGTACTCGATGATCATGAACATCTGCCGGATGCCCTGGTGCACGTCGCCGAGCAGCCAGCCCTGGGCGGGCGCGCCCTCGCCGAAGGTCATCTCGCAGGTGTTGGAGACCTTCAGGCCCATCTTGTGCTCGACGTTGGTGGCGTAGACGCCGTTGCGCTCGCCCAGCTCGCCGGTCTCGGGGTCGAAGTGGAACTTCGGCACGATGAACAGCGACAGGCCCTTGGTGCCCGGGCCGCCGGCACCCTCGACGCCGACCGGGCGGGCCAGCACGTAGTGGATGATGTTGTCGCTCAGGTCGTGCTCACCCGAGGTGATGAAGCGCTTGACGCCCTCGATGTGCCACGAGCCGTCGGGCTGCGGGATGGCCCGGGTGCGGCCGGCGCCGACGTCGGAGCCGGCGTCGGGCTCGGTGAGCACCATCGTCGAGCCCCACTGCTTGTCGACGAAGAGCTTCGCCCACTTCTTCTGCTCCTCGGTGCCCTCGACGTGCACGACGTGCGCGAAGGAAGGACCGGACGAGTACATCCAGACCGGGGCGTTGGCGCCCAGGATCTGCTCGGCGATCGCCCACCACAGCGCGCGCGGGGCGAGCGTGCCGCCCAGCGCCTCGGGCAGGTCGAGGCGCCAGAACTCGGACGCCATGAACGCGGCGTACGACTTCTTGAAGGCCTCGGGCAGATCCGCGGTGTTGGTCGCCGGGTCGAAACGGGGCGGGTTGCGGTCGGCCTCGGTGTAGCTGGCCGCGAGGTCCTCGCGAGCGAGGCGGTTGACCTCCGCGAGCACGTCGCGTGCGGTCTCGGCGTCGATGCCGTCGAACGGCGCCTGGCCGAAAGCACGATCCGCCCCGAAGACCTCGAAGAGGTTGAACTCGAGGTCGCGCAGGTTGCTCTTGTAGTGACTCATGTGTTCTTGGCCCCGCTCTCCGGACGCGAGTTACCCGTCAGTAACCAACACTGTATTACCCATGGGTAGGGCCCGACAAGTCCGCTTCGATCATTACCTGTCCGTCGGGTTGGGGGTCAAACGTCTCCGATCAGGTGGCAACCGGGGCAACCGTTCGGTCATTTGCAAGTCGCCGCGCCGCCGGGACGTATCGACGGGCCCAGCCCGTCGTTGCTCCGGATGTACGCGACGCACCGTACGCCCGACCCGGGGAGGTCAGCATGTTCGCCACGATCAAGAGTCTGATTCCGGAGCCCCGCCAGGCCGACCAGCCGCGCCACTACGTGGGGCGGCACCGTCAGCCGGAGACGATCGCCGCACGCGCCTCGGTTGCCGTGGTTTCTGCGCCGGCGACCGAGGCGCAGACGCCTGAGACCGCGCCGGCCGTGCCGGACCAGACCGAGGACTAGCTCCCCGCGGCGCCGACCTCCCAGCTCGGCATGGCCACGGACGCACTGCCGTCCGGGCCCGTGTACTCCAGCAGCACCAGGGCGATGTCGTCGTCCAGCTGGCCGTGCACCCAGTCGACCAGGGCGGTCTCGAGCGACGCCAGGCCGTCCCCGACCGTGCCGTGGCCCAGCAGCCGCCAGGCCCGGTCCGCGGTCGGGAAGAACTCGCCGTCCCGGCGCGCCTCGCCCAGGCCGTCGGTGAACAGCAGCAGCCGGTCCCCCGGCTCCAGCCGCTCGACCCGGGGCCGGGCCACCGGCATGAACCCCAGGGGCGGCGCCGGCGCCGGCGGATCGAGCGCGATGACCTGCCCGCGCCGCAGCAGCAGCGGAGCCGGGTGTCCACAGTTGACGATGGTCAGCGTGCCACCCCGCTCCTCGACCAGCGCGGCGGTCACGAAGTCCTCGTCGCCCACGCTACGGGCCACCGCCCGGTCCAGGTCCGTGACGATGGACCGCAGGTCGGCCCGCTCGAACGCCACGTGCCGGTACGAGCCGAGCACGATACTGGCCAGCCGTACCGCGTCCAGGCCCTTGCCCCGCACGTCGCCGATGATGATCCGTACGCCGTACGGGGTGTCCAGGGCTTCGTAGAGGTCTCCGCCGATGTCCGCCGCGGCCGACGCCGAGATGTAGCGGCCAGCCACCGCGAGGTTGCCGACCTGCGGGCCGAGCGGGCGCAGCACCGCCTGCTGGGCGACCGCCGCCAGGCGCAGGAGCTCGGCGATCCGGTTGTCCTTGCGCTGCCGGATGGTCGCGACCGCGGCGGCGATCCCGGTGGCCAGTGTGATGCCGACCACGTTGACCATCCCGACGGTGTCGAAACGCCCGTCGGTGCCGGCGAAGACCATCCCGACGATCGTCGCGATCGCGCCGACGGCGAGCACGGTCTGCCAGTAGGCGAACACGGCGGCCAGGAACGGCACGGCGGCGTAGAGCCCGACGAAGTTGGCCTGCGGGCCGTCCGCGATCTCCACGCCCGACACGACAACGAGCAGCACGAGGGCCGCGCCGAGGCCGGCGCGGGATGCTGGGCTGAGCGGGCGGCGGCCCGCCGGGAGAATCGGCATGGGTACGCCGAACAGCATGCCTGATGCACCTGGGCGGCTGCATCAACTTGACCCCTAGTCTGAGCGGGTTCTGCCCACTCGGCGCCGGGGTACCGCGCCCGCGGTGACACCATGGCGCTGTGGCATCCGACCTGCGTGACCGGCTTCGCGCCGGATTCCGTTGGACCGACCCCGGTCCGGGCACCGATCTGCTCGTCAGCGACCGTTCCGGCTGGTGGCGCGACCCGTTGGTGCTCGACGAGCTCGGCCCCGGACTGGCCGGGCTTTTCCCGGACGCCAGGCCCACGGTGGTGGTCTCCCCGGAGGTGACCGGCTTCCTCGTCGGCCCGCTGGTGGCCCGTGCGCTGGGGGTGGGCTTCGTGGAGGCGTACCGGGCGGGGGCGCGGCTGCCGATCGCCGAGCCGATGACGTGGGCGCGGGTGCCGGCCGATCACCGCGGTGCCGGCCAGCAGCTCGGCGTGCGTACCAGATTGATCGGCCCGGCCGACCGGGTGCTGGTGGTCGACGACTGGGCGGTGACCGGCGCCCAGGCCCGCGGTCTGCGGGACCTGATCGCGGCGCTGGGCGCGACGATCACCGGTACGGCGGTCATCGTGGACGAGTGCGAGCCGGCGGTCGCCGCCGAGCTGAACATCCGTGGGCTGCTCACCGGCGCGGATCTGAGCTGAGTACCGGGCTCTCCTGAGTAGCGCTACTCAGGAGGGCGCCCGGCGGCCTCACCACGATGGACCGCATGACCAATTTCTTCCTCGGCACCTGGACCACTCGCGTCTACCTGTTCGCCGTCGCGGTCACCGCGGTCATCCTGCTCGGCGGAAACCTCGCCACCGGCAACCACGAGCCGTCGTCGGCCGCCGTCTACCTGATCGGCCTCACCGCGCCGGTCTCGATCATCTTCGCGCCGGTCTTCCTGCTCGGCGACGGCTGGCTGGCCATCGCCATGCTGTGGCTGAGCGTGGCGGCCGGCGTCCTGCTCAACACCCTGCTGATCAACACGATCGTGGGCGAGGTCGGCCGGCTCCGCTCGCACCGCGCGTAACCCGTCTTCCACAATGACCGGGTGCGCGCTTTCGTCACCCGAGAAGACCTGCAAGATCTCGTACGCGACACCTACGGCACCGACCGCCGGCTCCGCGACCTGACCCGGCTCGCCGGCGGCACCACCAAGGGCGTTTACCGGCTCACCCTCGACGACGGGTCGACCGTGCTGCTGTACCGCTGGGCGGCGGAGGAGAACTTCTGGCCCGCGCAGACCGGGCTGGACGTCGGACCGTTCCAGGCCGACGCGGGGCGTGACGGGTTTGTCCGGTGCCACCAGCTGCTGCGGGACCTCGGGGTGCGGGTACCGGAAATCGTGCTGATGGGTCCGGACCGCGCGCTGGTCGAGGACGTCCGCGGCGGCACGCTGGAAGCGCTGCTGGAGCGCGACCCGGCGGCCGGGCGCGAGGCTCTCGGCCGGTTGGCCGAGATGCTCCGGACGATGCACAGCCATCAAGCGCCGACCTTCGGCTTCCCCGGAGCGACCCCGGCCGGCTTCGCCTGGCAACGCGGCCTCAACTCACTGGTCGAGGCGGCGGCCCGGGACCCGCGGATCGCGGCGGTGCGCGGCCGGCTGGAGGAAGAGCTGCACACGCGGCTCGCGGCCGTGCGACCCCGATCCGGGTACGGGCTGATCCACGGCGAACTGGGCCCCGACCATGTTTTGATCGGTCCCGGCGGGGAGCCGGTACTGATCGACATCGAGGCGACGATGTTCTTCGACGTGGAGTGGGAGCACGCGTTCCTGGAGCTGCGTTTCGGTCCGCTCTATCCCGCGCTGCGCACGGTGGAGCTGGATGCGGCCAGGCTGGCGCTTTACCGGCTTGTGCACTACTTGTCGCTGGTGGCCGGGCCGCTGCAACTCATTGAGGGCGACTTTCCGCATGCGGAGTTCATGCGGGAGATCGCCGAGGGCAACGCGCTGCGCGCCCTCGGCGAGATCGGCGTCAGGTAGGCCGGCGTCTTCCCGCCGGCTTGCGCCAGGTCGGGTCGGCCGGGCTTGCCGCC